>MIBJ01000045.1:93688-102834 GCA_001829495.1 Spirochaetes bacterium RBG_16_49_21
AAAGTGCGAACATGGGCGGTAGATACGGCCGTTGACCACGACGGAGACGGATTGACTAATGCTGCCGATGGAGATGATGATGTGTATATCTTTGCCAATGCCGGTGTAATGGGAGACGGTTCGGGAGATACAGCGCAACATCCGGTGACTACGGTCAGCTGGCGGTCGGCCATGGCATGGTGCAATGCCCTTACCGAGTGGTATAACGCGCAGAAAGGAACAACGTATAGCTGTGTGTACTATACCGACAGCGGCTACACAACGCCCCGGCGAAGCGTGGATGGTAACATCTTAGTAGGATCCACACCGGGAGACCAGGATAATCCCTATGTGAAGGATGATGCAGCGGGTTTCAGGCTGGTCACAAGAGATGAGTGGGAGCTTGCGGCGCGGTACATAAACGGCACGAACTGGCTTTATGGGGACCATGCAAGTGGAGACGAGTCCGGTGCGTGCTATGATGATGGATCAATACTCGGAGGCCAGTCGCTTTCAAATGTATTCGGCGATTATGCGGTATATACGGCAAATTCAAGTTTATCAACTGCTGCGGTAAAGAGCAAAACCGCCAACGCCCTTGGCCTGTACGATATGAGCGGTAATGTGTGGGAATGGTGCTTTGACTGGTATGCGAGCGGTTCCTCCCGTGCGGGGATGGGCGGGAGTTGGAAATACAGCAGCCGGCGCATGCAAGTGGGCAGCACGTATTTCGGCGACCACCCGAAGGCCGAATACGATGAACTTGGATTTCGCTTTGCAAGGTCGGCGGAATAATGCAGGCTCGCATCCTGCATGCACGCCGGCGGCAGTCCCGATATCCATGAATTCTTAAATAAGCACCGCGATTGCGGAAAGGCTCTGTCAAATACAATCAGAAAAAGTGCTTGCTGAGGGCGAGAGGACGGGTAGTTTATTGCATTATACAAATGTTGAATCGGCGGTTACCGTTATTCTTTTCAAGAGCAATAGATGAGTATTTAATAACTATGCATGATACGAAAGACCGCATAAAAGTATCCATCGTTGACGATAGCAAAGCCTACCGGGACTCTCTCAGGGAGATATTAGAGGAGGATGACCGGATCCAGATTTATACCGAGTACGATTCGGGCACCGCTTTTATCAGCGCCCTTGATTCCAAATTTCAACCTGATGTCTGCCTGCTGGATGTTGTTTTAAAGGATATGTCGGGTATCGAGTGCGCCAAACGGATTAAAGAGAAAAACCTCGATATCCACATCGTTATTATGACCGCGTACCCGGACGCGGAATCCTTTTCCGAGGCGCGGAAGATCGGCGCGGACTATGTTGAAAAAGGGCCTCGCTTCGAGGCTTTCATCGATCAAATCATTACAACATGCTTCACTTCGAGGAATGAAAAATTCATATCTTTGAAGAGCAACGGAAAGCTGAAAATCAGCCATATCGATTTAATCAATGAGCTGGATGCCCTGGAACAGCGCGCTTCAGAGCTTTCGGAAAACCAGCTTAAAGTATTAAAACTCAAAAAAGGCGGCAAGTCGGTAAATGAGATAGCCCGGATCATGGGCATAGAGCCGGCAACCGTCCATACCCACTTGAAGAGAGCATTGAAGAAGCTTAAAGTCCCTGATCTGCTCGATTATATTATTGATTAATATCCTCAAGTCGGGTCCAATTTGCTTCGCCCTTTCCAGCCAAGTTTTTTAAAAAAGCATAACTACTCAGGTATAATAATGGAACCGCCGATGGACGCTGCCTCGACTCCGCTCGGCAACCGGATGGCTTTTTACCATCAAGCAAATCGGTTGGTGAGCCTGTCAACCATCTGCCGTGAATCGGCGGTTACTGTTATTCTTTTATTTTTTTAAAAATCCGCAAAAAACACTCATTTGTACCAAATCGGGTACAACCACTTTTTATGCAACCGTGATACATTAATCATTAACTGGAAATTATGTTATAAAAAGTCATTCCAGTAAATTCTGAAAATTATTTTAGGGCAATTTTATTGATTTGCTCAGTAAATCAATAGTTCGACTGCCTCAAGCGCAATCAGTGAGGCATTATGCCGTATTTAAGGGGGGAAAACATGAAACATCTGCTAAAAATCACAGCTCTGACCCTCGCCTTCGCTGCCATTGTCTTGGCAGGATGCGAGGACGGGAAAGACGATAACAGTGATAGTATGCTCTTAATGTTATTGGGCGGCGGAGGAACGGCTACGGCTTACAAAGAGACCTACACAGCAGACGGCGTGACCTTCAAGATGGCCTATGTGCCCGGCGGCAAGACCTTTCCGACCGGCATCAATGATGAAGGCTCGGCCACGGTGGCCAATGCCTTTTGGATCGGCGAAACCGAAGCTACCTACGAGTTGTGTTATAAGGTATTTGTATGGGCGACGACAGATGCAGGCTCAGGTACGCGGGCCGACGGCGGCGTTCTGTACACGGCTGTTTTTGACCCTGTTAATCCGCCGCGAGCGGGCAGCAGCGGGTATGAAGCCGACAGTCAGGAGCCGGTAACGTTTTTAAACTGGCGTCATGCAATGGTATGGTGCAACGCGCTCACGGAATGGTATAACGCGCACAAGGGGACCGGTTACGCGTGCGTGTACTATACGGACAGCGGCTACACAACTCCCCTTCGAAGCGTAAATGATACCGGTTCAGTAAACTCCACGCCGGGAAGCCAGGACAATCCCTATGTGAAGCCCGATGCCAAGGGCTTCAGATTGATTACAAACAACGAATGGGAGCTCGCCGCCCGCTATACCGACGTCACCGCATGGCTCTATGGCGACCACGTGAGCGGAGACCAGTCCGGATATTGTCATAACGACGGATCGCCGTTGGGCGGCCAGCCGCTTTCAACGGTATTCGGCGATTACGCGGTGTTCATCGGCAATTCCGGCGCATCAACCGCGGCGGTAAAAAGCAAAACCGCCAATGCCCTTGGGCTGTACGACATGAGCGGGAACGTATGGGAGTGGTGCTTTGACTGGTATCCGGGCCTGGAAGGGTCCTGTCGCGTGCTCCGCGGCGGGGGATGGGCCAGCGAGCCTGACAACCTGCGAGTGGGCCTCGCAGCCGACGAAGGCTATCCGTATTTAGAGGCGGAAATCATCGGCTTTCGCTTTGCGAGATCGGCGGAGTAAAACGGTTTCTTCGTTTTAGTCCAATTAAAAATAACCGGCGCGGCTGCGGTCTATTGCAAATTGATGCAGAACAAAAACTTTTGCCGGAGGTTTATTATAAAGCAGAAGCAGGAGGGAAAAATGAGTCAGTTAAAAATTTCATCGGCTCTGGTCTTTATTTTCGTTATAATGACGGCTATCGCGGCTGATGACCAGTCGCAAAGATTTCTCAATGAATTGAAGATGTTGAACAGAATATTTATCGGTCCGGCCTCTGACGAGCATAAAGCGGAGGCAAAAAAGTTTCACACCCGGGCAATGGAAAGCCACAAGCAAAAGAAATATCTCGAATCTGAAAAATTCTGGTACCTGGCTGCCAAACTGGATCCCCGCTGGGTGGAGCCCTTTTTCAACCTGGCATGCTCAACTGCTTTACAGGGGAAGCATGAAGTCGCCCTTGAGTATTTAGAGATAGCATTGAACATGGACAGAAATAAGGTGGTGCCGTGGGCCAGGAACGACTCCGACCTTGCCGGCTTGAAAAAAAATGCAAAGTATATCCGGCTCGTAGAAAAGTTTGATCCGAAAAACCATTGGGTCATGGAGCTCCTCGGAAAGACATTCGTATACGAAATCCGTGACTCGTGGAATACCGAGAGGAGGGAAATCAGGCTCTACGCGGACGGAAGCATGGACGTTAAGGGCGGCAGCTCAGACACCGTTCCCTGCGATTATACGTATACCGGGGGAAAATGGTCCATACAGGGCGAGGGACTCGCTATTATTATATATCGAAAAGGAGGGTGCGCTGACGGGCGAGGCCCGGTTGCGAATTCAGTGACGTACCATCCGGTATCAAAAGATCAATTTTTACAGATGTTTTCAGGCAGCCGCATCGGGGTGCCGAGCTATTCAGGGGATGACGTAAAAAAGTGAACGGCCGAAATTAAAGCGCACCTATCTTCCCTGTTCGGAGGCGCAGTATGAATCTTAAGCAAAGCCCGCGTTACGGCCTCTACATTTTTCTGTTTGGGGTCATACCGCTTATCGGTATTGCGCTCTACCCGGCATATCTGCGTTTCCTGGGCCGTGCCCGAGAAGCCCACATATTGCTGCACAGTCAGGGCTACCACACCCTGCTCTTCTGCACCGTGTTACTGCCGTTCGCCGTTTTTATCATCCTCCGCGTCACAGAGAGGATTAAAACCGGCAGGGATGCAGTGGCGACCATCGTTTCGGTTACCACGAGCGGCGCAAAAATGAGGCAAGGCGTGGACGAATACTGGGGTGCCGACCTGATGCTCGACGTGGCTGTCCCGGGTGAGGAGCCGTTCCGGATGTCGATGGAGCACTATATCCACGTGCTGGGAATTCCCCGCTTTCAACCGGGAAATGTGCTCGATATTAAAATTATGTCAAAGGGCAAGAAAAAATACATAGCGTTCACGCATGAAAAGGAGTGAAGCATGGTGCATATCGATCACGACGCTGAAAAATTTGATCCTGACATATATAAGAAATGCCCATTCAAAGGAAGTGCGATGGAAATCGTCGGGTTCAGAGGATTGAATCAGGACGGTAAGCCTGCTGTTTTGTGGATATCCTGACTATTACAAGGGGGGGGGTGAAAAGCAATGTCCTATTATTCGTTCCGGTGGTGGTTCTTCCTGATTTTTTTTGTCGTATGCGGATATTATGTATTGCGTTTCTTCGGCAAGCTGTGGGATGTCGACATGTACTCCATCATCGCCGAGAGATTCCGGGCCGGGGCCCTGGGCTGGCTGTTGCTCTTCACGGCGGCGCTTTTTTATTCTGTCTTTATTTTTGGGGTCTTTTATTTCCTGGAAACACCCGTGCAGATATTCCATATGAAGAGCCATCATGCGGGCGGGCTCTTGGGATACCGGGACGGATGGAATGCCCATGTGTACGATCCTTCCAGCAACGCCTATGTCGCGTACGAGCACTTAAATCCTCCCCTGGCCGCCGATAAATTCACTGAGGCATTTGAGACGGTTTTATTATATAAACGCGGACCCTCCTCAAAGTATTATCAAGATACCAGCCTATTAAGCCTTTCCTTCTTTCTGCAAGCATTGGTAGCGGCGGCCGTGGGGCTTGTTGTATTGTATTTTATTCTCTATATTATGGTAGAATCGGGAAAAGGCCCGAAAATCAAGCCGCTCAGTTTAACCGCACTATCACATCAAGTTGCTCAGTTTCACAAGATCACCGGAATGCCTCTGGTGAAGGCGCTTTTGATCGCCCTGTCCGTGTATCTGGCGGTTCTGGGCGCGGGCGTCGTCTCGGTAAAAATGCTCATCAGCCATTATAAAGAGCTTTATTCGACCCCGCGGCAAGTTCTGAAAAGCACGCTTTTGAAAAGCGTTTCACCGGACGACACCATAAGGGGAAGGGTCATAAAGCGGCATTATGTGGAGAAAGCATATATAGATACACGCCGCGGCCGTGTCGACGTCGGTCCGTCGGGTAAATGGAGACATTACAAAGTGCCTGTCTTCACCGTTGAATTCAGGAACCTGATCCACATCCCGGTTTACCTGAACGTTACAACCCGTCCGTCGGAGAATGCCCGGGAAGTTGAAGACCTGCTGAACAGTTTCTTCCCCAATCAATGGGACGTTACTCCAGAGAAAACACCGAAGCTCGATTTTACCGTCAATCCCGATTATTCTATTTCGCTCAAGGGAAATAAAAAGAGATCCGACGAGGATTGAGATGCTTCCACTGCACACTGAACAACGGGCGTCCCTTTGTCGCGTGCGTTCCGCCGAAAGCGCTGCGAGAAATACTGAACGAGCTGGTGGATATCATCGCGGAATTTAATGAAAAGGCCGGCGCAAGAGAGCGTTGAAGAAGCTTAAGCTCCCGGATCTGCTCGATTATATTATCGATTAATATTTTGAGGAGGTAGGCATGAATAAAAAAAATAAAGATAAACGATTCAAAAATTTTTTAATAGAATGTAAAGAAGCATATTTGAACAAAGATGCAATAATTCCTCTTTTAATTTTATTTGGAACGCCTGCTGCATTATTTTTTTGGTTTTTCATTTTTCCATCTTTAAATATTGGAGACAGTTCTTTGTTGGATACATCTAAAAATACTGAATGCGGTAAAGATATTCAAGAAGCTCTTCGCACTTTTAACCAAAACATGAATATGCCTTATAAAATTGAACCAGAGGATTATAAAATCATTTTTAATAAAGGTCAAATTCAAAAGGAATATGATCGAGACGGAATACATTTCACCGCATATTTTAATATTAACAAAACAAAAGAGGGGTGTTTTTTGAAGTTTTTTAAACGGGGAAAATTTCAACCGGGTCGCCTCGAAACTACATTGGGTAATTATGGTAATATTATGCTAAAAAAGTGCCAATGTGAATAATAGTTTTATGACGTGTTTTTATATTTTTAATGAAAACATTTTCATCAAAATTCGCCTTATAGGTAACATTCGCCTAACTCAAGTAATATATAGATAGAAAAACCACCACAATTTCTTGAAAAAATCCCCCAAAACACCCATTTGTACCAAATCGGGTACAACCACTTTCACCGCAACTATGGTACATTAATCATAAGCTGGGAATTTATATTATAAAAACTGATCCCGGTAAATTCAGAAAATTATTTTGCGCCAATTTTTTAATGCGCTTTGTAAAGCGACGCTCCACTGCCTTGACGAAATGTTGAGGTATTATGTCGTGCAATAAAAAGGAGGGAATCATGAAACATTTAGTAAAAATTATTGCTCTGACCCTCATCTTCGCTGCCATTGCGCTAACAGGATGCGAGGACGGGAAAGGCGATAATAAGAGCATGCTGCTATTGTTATCAGGAGGCGGGGCTACAGCCGTATCCGTAACCGGGGTTTCACTCAATAAACCCGGCACCTCGATTCTGGTCGGCAATAATGATCAGCTTGTTGCAGCAATAGAGCCCGCGAACGCGACGAACCAGAATATGACCTGGTGGACCAGTGACGAGAATATAGCCACGGTATCGAGCGGTCTGGTGACTGCGGTTGCTGCCGGATCGGCGGATATTACAGTAGAAACAGAGGACGGCGGATTTGTCGCGACCTGCACGGTGACGATATCGCCGGCGCCGGTGCCGGTAACCGGGGTCAGCCTGAATAAACCCAGCACCTCAATTCTGGCAGGCTCTACCGAACAGCTTACCGCGACAATAGCGCCCGCGAACGCGACGAATCAGAACGTGACCTGGTCGAGCAACAACGAACCAGTCGCCACAGTATCCTCTGGCGGTCTGGTGACTGCGGTGTCTCCCGGCAGCGCGACCGTAAGCGTTACCACGGAGGACGGCGGGTTTACCGCTGATTGCGAGGTGACGGTGTCGCCGGTCGTAATACCGGTCACCGGCGTCAGCTTAAATAAATCAACGACAACTATTGATGTCGGCTCCACCGAACAGCTCATTGCGACCATCACCCCTGCGAACGCGACGAACCAGAGCGTGACCTGGTCGAGCAGCGACACATCCATCGCTACGGTATCCTCGAGCGGTCTGGTGACCGCGAAGTCGGCGGGCAAAAGCGCGATCATAACAGTTACCACAGTGGACGGCAGTTTTACCGATGTTTGTACGGTGACAACACAATGGGTCGCGGGGAATAAAATCACCTTTACCGTCGGAGTCCACGGTGTAAGCTTTAAGATGGCCTATGTTCCCGGAGGCAAGACATTCCCCAAAAAACAAAATGACGTAGAAACTGCAACCGTGGCCAATGCCTACTGGATCGGCGAGACCGAAGTGACCTACGAGCTGTGGAGCACGGTGTATACCTGGGCGACCAGTAATGGCTATACCTTTGCCAATCCGGGAAAAATGGGAGACGGAACGGGCGACACAAACCAGCACCCGGTAACCAGCATCAACTGGCGCGATACAATGGTATGGTGCAACGCGGCTACCGAGTGGTATAACGCGAATAAGGGGACGAGTTACAGTTGCGCTTATTATACCGACGGAGGCTATACAACTCCGCACCGGGATTCAAGGGACGGGGATTACGGTGATACGGTGAATCCGAATGACGGAGGATTCGATAAGCCTTACATAAAAGCGACGACGAATCACAATTTTGACATGGCGAACTGTACTGCCAAAGGTTTCCGTTTATTGACCTTTAACGAGTGGGAGCTTGCGGCCCGCTACAGAGGAAGCGATCAAACGAATGTGGTAACCGGAACGATCAATGGAACGGATTTTTCAAATCCTGCTGACGGCATATACTGGACCAAAGGAAATTCGGCGAGCGGGGCGACCGCCGATTATAATGACACGACTGCAACCGGATTGGTGGCGTGGTACTGGGATAACGGCGCTAGTTCTACTCATACAGTTAAAGGTAAAACCGCGAATGCCCTGGGCCTCTATGACATAAGCGGCAACGTACTTGAATGGTGCTTTGATCCGAATGCTACGCGTCGTACGATACGGGGCGGAGACTGGTTTCATAATGCCGGCTCCCTTACAGTCGGCAACTACGAATACTGGTTCCCGTATCAAGAGGCTACCTGGGCGGGCCTTCGCGTTGCTATGTCGGCGGAGTAAAACGAAGAGACTGTTTTAGTTCAATTATTAATGAACCGGCAGACGATTTCCCCGGAGGAGCGGATACGATTTTTCAGGTCTGGCGAAGGAAACCGGACCCGGGGTCAGGGGCGTGCGGCCGGCGACCTGGAAACGCTTCTGGATCTCCTGCAAAAAGGGGCTCTCCGTCCCGTCATCGACGTGGTCTACCCGATCGAAAAGGTGCGCGAGGCCCATCGGCATGTGGAGACCAAACATAGCCGCGGCAAGGTCCTGGTTAAAATCGGCGGGGAAACCGGCATTTGAAATGCAACTTAATGGCCTTAAATCGGATTGACAGGCCGGCGCCTTTTTCATACAGATCGTTCAATGGATGAGGCGGTATCATACTTTATCGTGTTCTGCTGCGGCTTGTCGCTGCTTATGGCGGCGTCCCAGATCGT
>MIBJ01000045.1:102865-109911 GCA_001829495.1 Spirochaetes bacterium RBG_16_49_21
ATGGCCGCCCTTTTCGCCAGCCTCTGCCTCTATATGTTTCGCCTCTGGTTTTTCACCGTGCGGGGCGGGGACATCGATCCGGCAATCACCCTGTTTCTCGTTCCGGGGATATATACGCTCGGGCCTTTGCTCTATCTGAATTACACGATACAGTTCAGACGGGAAAAAAAGACGCTTGCGGGCGCCTGGCGTCATTTTATTGCGCCCGCGTTTCTCATGGCCTTTGAGATCGTCATGGTCATGGCGCGCTCCCTCGACGCCCGGACCCGGGTGATCCGGCTCATATTCGCGGGCGGCGTCGATCCTGAAATATGGGCAGTCCGGGCGGTGTTTTTTTCCGCCGGGTTATACACCCTGGGATATCAGCTCTCCATCATATCAGACGCCGTAAGACTTTTGCGAATCCGGAAAACGGAATCGGTGGAGCGCGTATTCATGGCGATCCTCTTCTCCTCCGCGCTCTGCACCGTCATTTTCATGACGGGACTCGTGACGCAGCAGCACGGTTTTTTGAAAGGGGGCATCGGCGCCACGGGGCTACTCATCATCGCCGCGTATCTTCTCGGCCAGCGGTATCCGGAATTTTTACAAGACTTGCGCCTTCATCTGCGGCGGCGGTACGAGCGGACCCTTCTCCGCGGCATCGACCTGGAGCTTATGCACGAGCGGCTGGTCGAAATAATGGAGGAGGAAAAGATGCACGCGGACGCGGAGGTGACCCTCGCATCGGTCGCCCGGCGCCTTCTCGTGACGCCGCATCAGCTCTCCGAGTTCCTGAACGAGCGCCCGGGCATGAATTTCAACGCGTTCGTCAACAAATACCGCGTGCACGAGGCGCGGGAGTGATCGGCGGGGATGACGACTCAAAGGCGCGGGCGGATGAGATCGTTGAATTCGTGAACCGGACACGGATAAGCCTGAACCTGTTTATCGTGCACGATATCGAGAACGACGCGTCAAAACCTCTTGTCATACCGCTGGAGCGGCGCTTTCAGACCTATTGGGAGAAAAGCGCTCCGGCGGACTATTCGTTTTACGACTGGTTCACGGGGAACTTCGTCACCTATTTCCCGAAACGCATGAAGCCGAGCACTCTTCAGCGGAGCCTTCTCGATGTATACGAGCGCGTGTACACGCACCGAAACAATTTGAGATATATGTTTTCTAAAAACATATTCGCGTCGATTTTCGGGATCGGCCACGGCTATTCCCTGCGGCGCTTGAACCGTGTCATCGGCGCGATCGCGCGGGAGCGGTACCTTCCCTGGCTCGAGTCGATCGAGGCCGGATTGTACGATGAAAACGAAAATCTGATCGATGATCGCCTGGCCGATCTGGCCGGACTTCCCCTCCCTCCTCCCGCGCCCGACATGGTCGATTACGGCAGGTACTGGAGCCTTATAATCCTTGCCGCGCTTCCGGGAATCATACGGGCTGCATGGGCCATGCTGCGCTGGCGGATAACCGGCCGCCCTCCCCGGCCGTCGGCCGAGCCGCACTGCACCGAGGCGCTGGCATAACCGACGTAAAAGTCATTGATTATTGAGTTATGCAGCAAGTCCATTGAATGATAAAAAGATCAGGAGCACCCGCACGTGGGTTCGCTCCCGGTCGCGATGCTACGGATGACCGCGTTAGCGCATCCGACGCCGGCATTGACGTGAATCGCGTTGAAAGGGCAATTTTTCTGGCAGGCGCCGCATTCCATGCAGAGGTCCCTTTCGCCCATGACCGCCCGCTTATCCTGCATGAAGAACACGCCGTGCGGGCATACTTCAACGCACCTGCCGCATCCCGTACATTTTTGAGGATCATATCCGAGCGAAGCAACGTTCTTTAAATAGATCATACTATCCCCCATTCGTTGATTTTATAAATAACCAGGAGAACGAGCGACGCGATTCCTGATGATATATATACCGGGATGCCGATTTTGAGCTCCTTTTTTACGCCGGACAAACTCGTATAGGTCGACGCGCCGGTGAATTGAAGGCCCAGATATGATGAAACCATGGGAAAGAAAAGAAATGAAAACGCGGTCATCAGAATCTTCCCGGGCACAAGCCAGTCGATATAATATAAATAGGGGAAGATCAGTATCGCCCCGGCCAGCCATCCTTTAATCGCGAACGATCGAAACGGAATAAAGGGGAGGAATACCGGCGTGAAGAGCGTCCCGGCGAGAATCGCGATAACGCCCAGGATGAAAATCGGCAACCCGTGCGTAAAAGCGCTCATAAAAACAATCCCCGAAGGTTGAAGCCCGAAAACCAGGAGAACAGCCATGGCGAAAACAGGTATTATTTTCAACAAGGGATTTAATTCAATAGGAGTTAGAATAAGCCGGTCGATCAATCGAAATTGTACGGTGCGCATTTCCCTGGTCGCGGTATAATTCGACGACAGATACGCCGGTATATCCGACGCCCGCGCGGGACCGTAATACACGCGAAAACCGGACTCTTTTTTTACCAGATTCGCGTCAACGCCCGGAGCGCCGAGCTGCGGCACTATGATTCTCCGGTGATCGACCAGTCCGGCAATCCCGGTTTTAGCCATGCGAGATACAAGCTCTTCGGTCCCGAAGGTACCTTTTCCGGCCGCACACCATACATTTATCCCTTTCGTGTCGATCACCAGTATCCAGGCGTTCAGCCCCTTTAATTCCCTTCTGAGAATATCGAAGCTGAGCTTATAATTCGCGCTGACAAAAATCTCCGATTCCCGCGAAGGATTTCCCACCGCGTATATGCCGGGTTCCACCGTATAGGCCATCCTGAAGGTAGAAATCCGCGATCTGACCTGTCCGACGCGGTCGCGTCGCGTCCATCGCGTCGAAACCCTATACACCGGGCCGCCGGAAGTCGCAAGTATGCCGTCGGCCCAGTGCGGCATCTTTATTGATTCAGTGCAGCATGTATTACTCATTGTCTCCTCCCTTTTTAATCGAACAACAATCGCCGCTCAAGGAACCGAACAAGGTTATGAAGCTATTCGCCAGGTCATTGAGCTTTCCAGTATTTATACAGTAGCATGATTTTGGACCATCGATCTCTCCGTTGATGAGCCCGGCGTTTTTCAGCTCCTTCAGATGCTGCGAAACCGTAGACTGGGCAAGCGGCATTACCGCGACTATCTCCCCGCAGATACACGTTTTCTTTTTCGCAAGCTGGGTCAAAATCGCGATTCGCGCCGGGTGGGACAGGGCTTTGGCAAACTCGGCCAGGTTAATTTGGTACTCATTGAATTCATTTTTTTTATTGTATGACATATGAATGATTACTCAACGGAGCATTTTGCTGAAATTAATACTAAACGAGGGCCGCCCCAGAAAGGAGCACCCCCTTATTGAGACGTAATCACATATCGTAGATATACGATAAAAAGCAAGAGCTTTTTAAATTTTTTCTCGCAAAAATCCATTAATTTTCAAGGAAAATATTTGCTTGACACAATATAGACGACCGGTCTACTATAATTAAAATTATTAATTTCTATGACCAAAGAAAATACCAGGCGGACAATCCTTAATAATGGCGCCAGGCTTGTCCATTCAAAGGGTTTCGTGAATACCGGGATCCAGGAGATCCTCGACGCATCCGGGGTGCCCAAGGGCTCCTTTTACTTTTATTTCAAAAGCAAAGAGGATTTCGGGATCGCGTTGGTGGATCATTTTCGCGATTTCATTTCCACCATGTTTGAAAAACACCTCATGGACAAGAGTCGCCCTCCCCTGGACAGGCTCTCGGGTTTTATCGATAATTATATCCAGATATTTAAAAATTTCCACTTCACCCACGGATGTCCCATCGGAAACCTGTCGCTGGAGATGAGCGATTTAAGCGAGCCGATCAGAACGAAACTGCATCACACGTACGGTGCCATGCGCGCCATGATCCGGGATTGCCTGGCCGAAGCGGCGGAAGCGGGCCAGATAGACAAAAATTGGGACGTTGGCGACCTCGCGGTTTTCATCCTGAACAGTTGGGAGGGGGCGCTTCTCGATATGAAACTGTCAAAGAGTATAACGCCGCTATTAATATTCAAAAAAATTATGAGCGGTTTTTTTATGAAAAATAAAAGCAAATAGCCGTCACGCAGAACGAGGCCCTGTGAATCAAGGGAACAAAACTGCTTCCGCGGAAATTGCCGGCATTGGAAGCGCTCTGGAACAGGAACAGGAATGTGCCGGTTTTAACGGCCGGTAACGAAATCGTAAAACAAAATCAAACGCAGGAGAATAGAAATGGAAATTTACGAACAGCTGAGGGAAGTGCTTGATTCGCATCCCGCGACCGCGCCGAAATCGAAGGCGATAATCGAAATCCTCGGCATTCTCTTCACGCCCGAGGAGGCTGCTCTGGCCATGACCATGAGCTACAAGCCCTGGAGCGTTGATAAAATCGCGGCAGTCGCCTCTCTTTCCGAGTCTGAAGCGGAAAAACGGCTCGAGTCGATGGCGAACAAGGGAATAATCTTTTCCAAAAACAAGGACGGGAAAAAACTATACGGCCTGGTCCCGCTCATTCCGGGCGTGTTTGAGTTTCCCTTTATGAAAAGCGACGCTTCCGCGAAATACAGGCGATTGGGCAAACTGTGGGAAGAATACCATGGCGAGGCGCTGGGCGCCTCGTTCGCGGGGAACCCCACGCCCCTCATGAGGGTCGTGGCAGTAGAGAAATCGATCAATGCGGAAAACCGGGTGCATCCCTACGAAGAGGTGAAGAATTTCATCCAGAGCGCGCATTTCATCGCCCTGGCCGATTGTGCGTGCAGGACGAGCGTGGGCAAATGCGACAAGCCGAAGGACGTGTGCCTCATCTTCGACGGGGCCGGCGAGTTTCTGGTTGAGCGCGGGTTCGCGCGCCATATCAGCGCCGAGGAGGGGATGAAGGTCCTCGACCGCGCGGAACAGGCAGGCCTGGTCCATACCAGCAACAACAGCGCGGACCGGGCGAACCTGATCTGCAACTGCTGCCCCTGCTGCTGCACGCTCCTGCGCGGCAAAACACAGTTGGGGCATCCTCATGCGTTCGAACCGAGCCGGTTCGAGGCGAGCGTGACTGCCGCCGATTGCTCGGGCTGCGGCCTGTGCGCGGAGGAGCGCTGCCCGGTGAAGGCCATTGAGATGAAGGACGGCGTCGCATCCGTCAACACGGCGGAATGTATCGGGTGCGGGCTTTGCGCCTCGGCCTGCCCGTCGGAATCCATTCGGCTCGTGGAGCGGAGATCGATCCCGCCGCTCCCGGCCACGGTCATGGAGATGGGCGTCAGGGCTGCGCAGGAAAAGGGAAGGCTCGAAAAATTCGTCACGATAATGCAGCGGTGATCGAATCCGCCGCCGACGCTTTTCACGACGTCCTGTTCGTGTCGGGTGCGTACAGGAGGTACATCAGCACACGCGAGCTGGGCGCCGGAGGCAGCGCACCCCTTTTATGGCCTGCCGCATCAATTCAGAATATAGTATTGACACGGTTCATAGACCGCGTCAGGGTCAAGGGGAAGACCGAGCCGGTCGGTCTTTATGAATTTCTGGACGGGGACGAGCCGGAACATGCGGAATTGAAGCTGAGATCCGCCGCTGATTTTCAGACCGCGTACCAGGAGTATATCAGGGCCCGGTTCAGAGAAGCCGAGGCGCTCTTCACCAGGATTTACCGATCAAATCAAAAGGATAAAGCCGCGGCGCTCTACATCGAGCGCTGCAGAAACTATCAACTCACCGGTGCTCCGGAAAATTGGGACGGAGTGGAGGAGTTGACTTCGAAGTAGGAGCGCGGTGGCGAAAAGCTGCTTGACACCTTGCATATTGTAAGCCATATTTACAATATGCAAGGATATATAAAAAGATCTTCATACGATACAATAATAGAGCTTCTGAATAATAATCCGGCAGTGGCTATACTGGGGCCGCGTCAGTGCGGCAAGACAACTTTAGCCAAGATAATTATCGAAACAAAACCCGGATCGGTCTATCTCGATCTTGAATATCCGCCCGATGCAAACAAACTCCGCGACCCTGCGGCCTTTTTCGAGGCGAATAAAAACAGGCTGGTGTGCCTTGACGAAATACAACGCATGCCGGAGCTTTTTAGGGTTCTCCGGAGCATCATTGACCGCAACAATGAAAACGGGCAGGTGCTGATCCTCGGATCAGCCTCGCGGGAGCTCATACGCCAGAGCTCTGAAACGCTCGCCGGAAGAATAGCATACTTTGAGCTCTCGCCGTTTCTCTGCCCTGAGGTTGCCTCAAACGATATTGAGGCGCTTCGGAAATTGAGGCTCAGAGGCGGCTTTCCGAGAAGCTTTCTCGCGGCATCGGACGCGGCAAGCATGCAATGGCGGAATGATTTTATTAAGAGCTATCTTGAGCGCGATATTCCCCAGCTCGGTTTCAACATACCCGCCGAGATCCTCGGCAGGCTGTGGACATTATGCGCGCACCTGCACGGGCAGACTGCAAATTATTCGCGCCTCGGCGAATCGCTCGGCGTGACTCATAATACGATACGTTCGTACATTTCACTGCTGTCGCGAACGTTTATCCTGAGGCTGCTTCGTCCCTTTTACATCAACATCAAGAAGCGGCTTATCAAGTCGCCGAAAATATTCATCCGTGATTCGGGATTGCTTCACGCGCTACTCAGAATAGAATCGTTCAACGATCTGCTTGGGCATCCCGTGTACGGATGTTCGTGGGAAGGATTTGTTATAGAGAATATCCTCTATGAATTGCCCGGCTGGCTGGCCGGATATTATAGAACCTCAGCAGGAGCGGAAATTGATCTTGTGCTCGAAAAAGGGGGCAGAAGAATCGCCATAGAGTGCAAGTCATCGACCGCGCCGCAATTGGGGAAAGGTTTCTGGAATGCCATGGACGACCTCGGCATAAACGAAGCATGGGTTGTCGCACCGGTGGCCGAGGCATATCCCATTCATAAAAAGGTTATAGTTACGCCATTGAATGAGGTTATTGCAAAACTCAAATAGACTGTCGGCAGCTGGCACAATAAAAAAATATATTACCGCCGTGTTTCGCGCGCCGA
>MIBJ01000045.1:109918-167958 GCA_001829495.1 Spirochaetes bacterium RBG_16_49_21
CACGTGATATATTCAGATCGCGTATGCGACGCCGACCTTGGCGTAAAAGCGGTGTACCTCGGCGCCGTTATACCAGGTCCGGGAAGGCACTATGCACCAGTAGAAACCGCCGTTGAGGGTGAGCGGCCCCTTGGTGATGGTTGCCGAGAGGTACGGCGTGATGTCGCTGAACCCTTTCTTCAAGGGGGTCCGCGTCTGTTTGATGCCGCCCCAAGTGATCGTCCGGGTCTGTCCGCTGTAGCTTACGCTCTCGGTCGTATCCGGCGCTCCGGAAGCCGCGTCCCACATCAGATTGTAGCGCGTCAATCTCGCCGTGGTGCTGTAATAGTAACCGGCGGTGACGCCCAGGGTAACGAGCGCCTCTTTCGTCAGCACGAAGGGATGGCTCAGGCTGAGCCATACGTAGTAATCGCCGCCCCGCTTGAACCCGGTATAATAATCGTGGGTCAGGCTGATGGTCGGGTTAACGAACGGGACGATCGGTAGCCCTACCGAAACGGCCGTTGTCAGGAAGCTGATATCGACGTATGACACCCGGTTCAGGCCGTCCACCTGCGGCCGTGCATACTCCCGTGCATGGCGTGAGTTGAAATACCACCAGTACCACACGCTCGCGCCGAGAGTAACCGCGTTGTTTATTGTATACGAGTAATCGGCGCCGAAATCGAGACTCTGGGCAGCGTAGGCGCCATAGTTGAAAATCAGTTTTTTGCGCACCAGTTCCGGCATTGAATTCACGAGAAAGGTATACTTGCCCGGTTTGTGCGAAAATCCGTTGAAGACCCAGCTGGATGCGATCTCGCTGGACATCGAAAGAACCAATCCTGTGCCGAAGACCGTCCACGAAACCTTAGGGTAAAAGGCCCCGTCGCCGCTGAAAAACCTGGTGCCCCGCCACAGGTAGTTGCTGTAATAATCGATCCCTGCAGCCAGGCCGACGGGTTCGCTCTTCTTATCCGCACCGGCCTTTTCCTCGGCGAATAGGGCGCTGAACAATAATGGAACAAACAGTAATGTAATCATCATTTTTTTCATACATAGTCTCCATGATATATTGAAAATATTATCAGCGTCACGGCATGAAATCCATGCACTGTTGCAGACATTCAAATCGTTTCTTCTCCGGATTCACCGGAGTGCGTCTTGCAGGCTTCGCCTGCTTGATGCGCTTAACCAATCGCTTCCGTTCCCTCCTCTTCCGTTCTTATCCTTATGCAATTATCGAGATGTATCACGAAGATCTTGCCGTCGCCTATTTTCCCGGTTTTCGCGCCGCGGATAACGGCCTTTATGGTTTTATCCACGAAATCTTCATTCACTGCTATCTCGATCCTTACCTTTTGGAGAAGATTGACTTCTATGGGAATACCGCGGTAGGTTTCATGATACCCTCCCTGCTGGCCGCATCCCAGCGAATTGGTTACCGACATCTTGGTGACCTGATCCTTATACAGCTCCTGTTTGACATCGTTGAGCTTTTCCGGCTGAATATACGCTATTATCAGTTTCATCGTTTTTCCTCCTTTATTGATTCCGGAATATCTGGAACCCGGAATACGATTCCATGCCATGTTCTTCTATATCCAGGCCCTTAAGCTCTTCCTCGCGGGAAACCCTGAGGCCCACCGTCTTTTTGATGATGAAGAACAGGATTCCCGTGGTTACGAACACCCAGGCCATCACGGACACGACGCCCAGCGCCTGTATTCCGAGCAATTTAAATCCGCCCCCGTTCAGCAGCCCGTTCGCGCCGCCGAACTTGGCGTTGCCGAAAACGCCGACCAGGAGCGTACCCAATGCGCCGCATACGCCGTGAACCGATATCGCGCCCACGGGGTCGTCGATCTTCAATACGAAATCGAAAAACTGGACCGAGAGCACCACCACGACACCCGCGATGAGGCCGATGATGATCGCGCTGACGGGGGAAACGAAATTGCATCCCGCCGTAATGGCCACCAGGCCGGCCAGCGCGCCGTTCAGGCTCATGCTCACATCCGGTTTTCCGGTCTGTAGCCAGATAAGCGCCATTGCCGCGAGCGCTCCGGCAGCAGCCGCGAGGTTTGTGTTGATGGCGATAAAGGCTATTGACGGGGTCGCCGCTGTAGTGCTTCCGGGGTTAAAGCCGAACCATCCGAACCAGAGAATGAATACGCCCAGCGCGGCCAGGGGAATATTGTGGCCCGGAATGGCCTTTGCCCTGCCGTCGGGCCCGTATTTGCCATACCGCGGTCCCAGGAACATCGCTCCCATCATGGACGCCACACCGCCGACCATATGCACGACCGTAGAGCCGGCAAAGTCCTGAAATCCGAGCTTCGCCAGCCATCCGGTTGCGTTCCAAATCCAGTGCCCCGAGACCGGATAGATCACCGCCGAAATCACCAGGCTGTAAATGAGATACGCGATAAATTTCGTCCTTTCAGCCATGGCGCCCGACACGATAGTAGCCGCGGTGGCGGCGAACACGAGCTGGAAAAGAAAGTACGCGTACTGCCACAGTCCGCCGTTCCCGCCGTCGGCGTCAGGCTGAGGGGACGCGTGCGAAACAAGGAAGTCCGTTGTGCCGAACAATCCGAGCCTGGTCGCGCCGAACATGATCCCATAACCGAATATAAAAAACGCTATGGAGCCCATGCAAAAATCGAAGAGATTTTTCATCATGATGTTTCCGGCGTTTTTCGCCCGGGTAAAGCCCGTTTCCACCATGGCAAAACCGGCCTGCATAAAAAAAACTAAAAACGCGGTCACCATAATCCATACGAAATCCGCGGGAGAGTGCAGTTCCTTCGGCGCGGATGCAACCGCTTCTTCCGCGAACAGCGCGGGAAGCAACACCGCGATCGATACTGCAAACACCGTCATTCTGATTACCCATTTCATAGTATCCTCCGTTAAAATTTGCGAGATGCCTTATTATAATGCAAGATGCGTGCCACAATCTTTATGAATTGGGAGAGAATGACGCACTATAATGAAAGTTAACATGGATGTAACGATACGAATGAAAATGTGCTGAAACATATCGGGGTTGTTTATAAAAGGCGGATTAATTTTTCCTGATAAAGCCGCAGAGCCATTGCTGGTTCGGTAAAAAGTTACCTTAATGTATGTTATCTGTTTTCGAAGCTACATTGATGTAGCTGTATTACGGCAAACCCGGCGCAGGGGCGGGTTTCAACCCCGCCCCTACCGGAAACGTTTCAGATCAATGCCGTACTTTTCGACCCTGAGGCCCATGATGCGCTCGGTAATGCCGAGCGCGCGGGCCGCCTTTGCCATGTTCCCCTGCGAGCGCTTCAGCTCTTCTATAATGATCTCTTTCTCGATGACCGCAATCATATCCTTGAGGCTTCCCTTGGCGCCTTCCGCCGGGTTGTCCGCCTTCTGGAGAGAAGGCGGAAGATGGTAGCTGTGAATGACCCCGTCGGTGCTCAGGATCACCGCGCGCTCGATGCAGTTCTCAAGCTCGCGCACGTTGCCGGGCCAGTGGTAGGACATCAGCATATCGATGGCCGGGGTCGAGATACGCGCAACGCTCTTGCCGAGCTCCGTGCCGTACTTTTCGATGAAATGGTCCGCGAGGAGCATGACGTCGGTCTTCCGCTCCCGCAGGGGCGGGACCACGATCGGAAAAACGTTCAGGCGGTAATACAGATCCTCCCTGAAACGGCCGGCCCGCATGAGCGATTCGAGGTCCCGGTTGGTCGCCGTGATGATCCGCGCGTTCACCGTGATGGTGCTCATCCCGCCGATCCGCTCGAACTCCTTTTCCTGAATGACCCGCAGCAGCTTGGTCTGAACCGAAACGGGAAGGTCGCCGATCTCATCCAGGAAGATCGTGCCGCCGTCGGACAGCTCGAACCTTCCCTTGCGGGAGGCGACCGCGCCGGTGAAGGCGCCCCGCTCAGAACCGAAGAGCTCGCTCTCGATGAGCGTTTCCGGCAGGGCCGCGCAGTTCACCTTGATGAAGGGCTTGCCGGCCCGCTTCGACGAAAAATGTATCGCCGCCGCCACCTTTTCCTTGCCGACGCCGCTCTCGCCGAGGATGAGCACGGTGGTCGCCGCGTCGCATACCTTTTCGATAAGGGCGTATATCTCCTTCATCGCCCCCGAATTGCCGATGATGGTGTCCGGCCGGCGCTGGAGCATCAGCTCGTCGTGGAGACGCCGGTTCTCATCACGGAGCTTCTCCATCTCCTCCTGCGCGAGCTGCCGCAGCCGCACCGCCTGGGAAATGCTCGATGAAATGATCGTCATGAACCTGACGTCTTCATCGAGGGACACCGATTCGTTGAACAAACGGTCGGCAGACAGAGCCCCGATGACCTCGCTTCCGATCTTTATCGGCACGCAGATAAACGCGATATCGCGCCTGTCCATGTCCCTGCGCGCGCCGGTCCGGTCCAGAAACAGGGGCTCGTCCGATATCCGGGGAACCACAACCGGCTTTCCCGTCTCGACCACCTTCCCGGTTATTCCTTCCCCGAGGCGGTATTTTCCCTTCGCCTGCTCCCCGGGCGAGAGGCCGTACGATTCCTCGATGACTATTTCTTCGGTTTTGCGGTTCAGAACCGTGAGGGATCCGCGCAGCATGCCCATATGTTTCGCCATCATCGTGAGAATCGGGTGCAGCACGGTTTTGAGGTCCAGCGTTTCGCTCAATGCGCTGCTGATATCGAAGAGGAGGGAGAGCTCCCGTATTCCCCGGGTTGATCCGTTTTCAGTATCAGATATCATGGGTTTCTTCCGTATCTGCAGTAATAATGAAATCGAGTTCGACGAATTTATATCAATATCGCCTACCTCAATTAATGAAATCAGGCCGTCACGGCACAAGCATAATAGCGGCGCTTCGATTAAATTTACATTATTGTAATCATTCCTCGAACCGCACATTGACCGACCCGCCGTGCTTGTCCTGAAAGCCCTCAGCCCTGGACATGGCATTGACCGCATCTCTGGCTTTTGAAAGCGCTTCCGCCGAGAGCATCTGATAGGTGGTGCGGCGCATGAAGGTGTCGACTGAGGTTCCGGACGAGAAGCGGGCCGCTCCGCCCGTGGGAAGGATATGGTTCGTGCCCGAGTAGTAATCGCCGACCGCGACCGGCGCGTAGTCGCCGAGAAAGAGCGACCCGACGTTTTTTATCCGGGGAAGATAATCCATCGGGTTATGGACCATGAATTCCATGTGCTCGGGTCCATACCTGTTGGAAAAATCAATGGCCTCGCCGATGCTGTCCGCGATCAATATGAGGCCGTTTTTTTCAATTGAAGCTTTTTTTATATCGTGCCTGCCGGAGCCTGAATCGATATCGCGTGCTATCTCATCAGCCACCGCAAGCGCCAGATCTTTCGACGTAGTGACCAGGATGGCGGTAGACATCTCGTCGTGCTCGGCCTGCGAGAGCAGGTCCCAGGCGACCCATTTCGGGTTCGCCCGTACGTCCGCTATCACGAGCACCTCGCTCGGCCCGGCGATCCCGTCTATCTGCACCGCTCCGAGGCTGTAGAGGTAGGCTTTAGCGGCCGACACATAGATGTTGCCCGGGCCCACGATGATATCCGCCTTGGCGATGCTCCCGGTGCCAAAGCCGGCTGCCGCGATACCCTGGGCGCCGCCCGACTTTATCACCGCACTGACCCCGAGCATCGCACACACGGCGCAGACGACGTCGGGCAAAAGGCCGTTTTTAGCCGGAGGCGTGACGAGCGTGATATTCTCAACGCCGGCGATCTGCGCTGGGATTGTTCCCATGAGCACCGACGAAGGGTACGATGCCGTGCCTCCGGGCACGTAAACCGCCGCGTTTTCTATGGGCTGGTGCAGCACGCCGAGGAGGGTGCCGTCTTCGCGCTTATGCAGGATGTTGCCGCGCATCTGGAGCCGGTGGAATTCCTCGATGTTTCGCTTCGCCTCGAGGAACGCGCCGTACAGGTCGTCCGGGACGTTCCGGCGCCCGGACTCGATCTCCTCCGGGGACGCGGTTAATGAATCGAGCCGCACGCCGTCGAATTTTTTCGTGTATTTTATGACCGCTCTGTCCCCGTTTTTTCTTACGTCATCCACGATCGGAATAACTGTTTTAAACATGGCCGCGGAAAAACCTTCAGCCATGCGATTGAAGAGCCGATGGAGCTCATTATCGGAAAGGTCGCTTAACTTTTTAATGGGGATCATGGTCAACTCCCGGAATTTTTTTTACGGCCTGAACCGCTGCGCGATCGGGATCCTTCTTCCTACGCCGAAGGCCTTTGCCGTAACCTTGATCCCGGGAGCAGCCTGGCGCCGCTTGTATTCGTTGATATTGATCGTGTGGAGAATCTTCCGCACCAGCTCTTCCGGAAATCCGGCGGACACGATTTCTTCGGCCGACTTCCGGTCTTCGATGTACAGGTCCAGGATACGGTCCAGAATCTCATAGGGCGGAAGCGTGTCCTGGTCTTTCTGGTTTTCCCGAAGCTCGGCGGACGGCGGCTTGGTGAAGCATGCCTCGGGGATCATTTTCCACTTGGCATTGATGTGGCCGGCAAGTTCGTACACAAGGGTCTTCGGCAGGTCGGATATGGCCGCGAGCCCCCCGGACATGTCGCCGTACAAAGTGCAGTAGCCCATGGCAAGCTCGGACTTGTTGCCCGTGGATAAAACCAGGCTTTTCTCCTTGTTGCTTATCGCCATCAGCAGATTCCCGCGGATGCGCGCCTGAATATTTTCCTCGGTAACATCCTCCTTCTTCCTTTCGAACACGGATGCGAGATCCGTGCGGTACCGGTCGAACAGCTCCCTGATGGGGATGGTCTCAAGGCGTATGCCCAGGTTCGCGGCGAGCGCCCGCGAGTCTTCGATGCTGCCGGCGGAGGAATAGATGGACGGCATGGTGACGCCGGTTACGTTTTCAGGGCCGAGCGCCTGGACCGCCAGCACCGCGGTAAGGGCCGAGTCGATGCCGCCGGAGAGTCCGATCACGACCTTGCGGAAGCCGCACTTGTGCACATAGTCATGGATTCCGAGGATGAGGGCGCGGTGTATCTCTTCGATTTCGTCCTCCCGGATTTTGATCTCGGTCTCGGAAGAGTCGTCGACGACGGCCAGATCCTCTTCAAAGGGCCGTGCATGGCCGATCAGTTTTCCCCGATGATTGTAGACAACGCTGTTGCCGTCAAAAACCAGGCTGTCGTTCCCGCCGACCTGGTTCACGTACACCACGGTGAGCGAATTTTTCCTCGCGATCTCCGAGAGCATCATCCTCTTGAACCTGTTTTTGCCCCTCATGAAGGGGGATGCGTTTATGCTTATGATCATGTCGGATTTCTTGTCGACCAGAATCTTTACTGGATCGATGTCATATCTTCTGTTGTCCGTAAATTTGTTCTCATCCAGATCGAGGGCGTTCCATATGTCCTCGCATACGGTGACCCCGATTGAGCGCTCCATGTGTTTGACGACCGTCTGCTCCGTGCAGCTCGAGAAATAGCGGTCCTCGTCAAACACGTCGTAGGTGGGAAGCAGGGTCTTGTAATGCCGTGAGATTATTTCGCCGTTCCGCATAAAGGCGGCTGCGTTATACAGCGGGGGTGATTTTTCATTGTTCGGCTCAACATAACCGCAGATGATTGATATTCCTTTTGTGTGATCCGCGATCTCCTTGATGGCAGCCAGGTTGTCGGCCACCAGCTTCGGGTTTTCCAGAAGGTCCATCGGCGGATATCCGATGGTAGCCATTTCAGGGAACACGACGATATCCGCATCGTGCGACCTGGCGCGCTTGATAAATGATATGATCTTCTCTTTATTGCCGGCTATGTCCGCGATTGTGGGATTTATCTGCGCCAGTGCGATTCTCATTGCATCTCCTCCGAAATGAGTCTCAATAATAGAAGGTATAATTATTTTATCAATTATTAATTTAGAGGGCGCGGATGCTCATCCCCGCCCTCGTGATGCGCATCTTCGCCTTCGGTGCCTTTGTCGCAGAAAAAAGGCTGTACATTATAATGCCTCACATTTTAATAAAATCAGGGGAGTAATAATTTTTCAATCTTAAATTTTTAAATATCAAGAGTGAAATTAAAACTGAACATTTATTATTTTTATAATATAATTATTTTCTTAAATAAATTAATTATACCATCGGTTTTTAATTTTTCTGCTGGAATAATTTATATATTTTTTATTAAACCGAAGAATTTTGTAACCTGCTTATTGCCGGGAGGTCATTAATGGACGTATATTATATACCCACGGTTTTTTTTACTCTTTTTTTTGTTGTAGACCCGCTGGGTCTTATTCCGGTATTCCTGATGTATCTTTCAGGCTACCGGGACTCCAAAAGAAAGTGGATAATTTTTCGATCCATACTGATATCCACAGGGGTATCAGTTTTTTTTATTCTCCTGGGAAAATATCTGCTGAGATTTCTGGGGATATCATCCGGATCTTTTCTGGTAGCCGGAGGCATCCTCCTTTTTATCATTGCCATGGAAATGCTCCTGGGACAGGTTTCGCGGGTCAAGATGCGGTTTATCGGCGACGGCGAATCGCCTGAGGAGGACCGGGACGTTTCCGTATTCCCCCTTGCCATTCCGATGCTCTGCGGCCCGGGCAACATCGCTGCCCTGGTCATGTTCAGCACCCAGGCCGGCGGAGACATCGTGAAGGTCATGATTATCATGATTGTTTCCGTTACGGTTTTCATTATAGCCATGCTCGTTATGTTTTTTTCAGGATATATCGGCAGCGCCCTGGGCGACACCGGCATATCCATCATACAGAAACTCATGGGGCTTATTCTATCGGCCATGTCCGTGCAATTCATACGCAACGGCCTGTCCGAGCTCGGAATAATACGCTAGTCGGGGACTGCCGTGGCCGGCCGTTTAAAAAAAATATTCAGATCCATCCTTTTCGCTATCGCCGTTACGCTATTCGCCGCGGTTCAGACCGTTGATGACATCAACATATGCCTGAACCTGCCCGTGGTAAAAAACCTGCTGGTGGAATATCTGCAAAGCGCGATTCAAGGTACCGCAACGGTTACGGAAGCCCTGATTTATACCGGTCACGGAATCGGGATCTCCTTCAACGGCGTGAACATCGCTGTGGGGGAAAAATTTCGGCTTGCGGCAGATGAGGTGGACCTGTTTTTTTCAATTCCGAACAGAATCAATTACGGATATTGGCTGAAAAGTATCCGCCTTACCAGGCCAAGTTCGGTTTTCCGAATTGATCGCCGGGATTTTACGAAACCGGATCGGATCAGGTACGTGCCTGAGATCGTCGTCGAAGATCCGGATGTCACTCTGTACTATGGAGGGCACGCCGTCAGCCTGAAGGGGGAATTGACCGGCCATGTCGCAATAACGCCGGCCGGAGCCGGGGAAATCTTCGGAAGCGGTGGGCTGGACATCCGCAGCGCGAGCGTGCGGTTTGACAACGAGCTTGCGGCGGTGAGCGGTTCCATTCAACTGAAACGCGGGAATATCGCCATATCCGACCTGGCGATTTCTGTTGGAAAGGTCACCGTAACGGCGTCCGGCGCCGGTACCATCGGCAGCCCGGGGAAATTCTCCGGCCATGTTTTAATAAACGGATTGGCAATCGGCTCCGGCGGCGGGGGGGTAAGCCCCTTCCTTTCCGGCGTCTTGGGCTTCTTCGACGGCAATGCGAGTATTTTTTTCACCAACATGCTCCTGTTCGGAATTCCGGTCGATACGGTCTCCGCACGCGCAGAAATGAAGGGGGGAACGATGTCTCTGAACGATATACGCGCAGCCGGCGCCTTTTTTACCGGAACGGGCACCATGGTTGTTAATCCGGCGTCATCGACCAGGTTTGATATCGCCTTTTCCCTGCAAAATTATGCTCTTGAATCTATTTTGCGTTCCCTGTCCGCTTCAGAGCCTTGGGCCGAAGGCGCAATAAATCTCCAGGGAAAGATTTGGGGAACCAGCGGTTCGATTAATGGCGACTTGTTTTTTTCCGCATTCAACGGCCGGATTAAGAGATATGCGGCCGTATCGAAGATTTTCAGCGCCGTCAATATCTATAAGATAATCCTTAACCGGAACCCCGGAATGAAGAGCAAAGGTTTTCCGTACAATTCAATGCTGGCTAATGTTGTCATTCACGACAGCGTCATTGTTATCAATGATCTGTATCTTGACAGCAATTCCGTGCAGATGTCAGCGCTCGGCACCTATTCGCTCCGCAACAGATTTATTGACATGACGATCGGACTGAGGCCTATGGAATCGCTGGACCGGGTCATAACCGCTCTTCCCGTTTTCGGCTGGGTTTTCAAGGGGAAGGACCATGGCTTTTTGGTCATAGACCTGAAGGTGACCGGAAATATCGAGGATTTTCAAGTACTGCCGGTGCCGGTGCGGACGGTTTCCAGAAAAGTAAGCGATATCCTTTTAAGAACGCTCATGCTGCCGTACATTTTTTTCACAAACCCTGAAAAACTTTTACCGGGGCTGCCGGATAAAAAATAAGAGATCAGTGAATTTTTGTTGAAAAAAAAACAGCCTCGGTGATGATTGGATCACCTTTCTGCTGCAAGCATGCGCCCCCAGCGCATCGCATTTCAGCAATTATACCAGAGGGAGGAACCGATGAATACCTATGAGCTGACCATCATTTTACGGAATAAGGACGTCGAGCACCAGCTCGAGCGGGTCAAGGAGCTTCTTAAAAAGCACGGAACAGCATTCCTGGGCGATAATTCCCTGGGCGTCAAAAGGCTTGCGTACCAGATCGACCGTGAACATGAAGGCTACTATCTTTTCATGAATGTGGAGATGTCGCCGGATTCGGTGAAAAAGATAACAAGCGAGTTTAAATTGAACAACAACATCCTCCGATACCTGTTTGTTAAGATCAAAAAAGCGGCGACCGCTTAATAAGGAGGCGGCTTATGGCAAGCGATCTGAATAAAGCGATTCTGGTGGGAAGGCTCACCAAAGACCCGGAGCTGCGCTATACCCAGTCGGGTACTGCGGTGTGCAGCTTTTCAATCGCGAACAACCGGACATACACGGCTGGAGGGGAGAAAAAAGAGCAGGTTTCGTACTTCAACTGCGTGGCCTGGGCAAAAGCGGGCGAGATTATAGCCGAGTATTGTAAAAAGGGCCAGCGTATCGGCATTGAAGGCCGGCTTCAGCAGCGCTCCTGGGACGACCAGGAAGGGAAACGACGGTATACGGTGGAGATCGTTGTCGATAATTTTCAGTTTCTGTCCGGCCGTCAGGAAACCGTTTCCGAAGCCCCAACGGAAACCCCGGCCGGGTCCCCGGAATCGCCGCCTGATACGGGGAATCCGTTCTCCGATGAGGATGTGCCTTTTTGATCTAAGCCATCATCGAATTTAAATCCATGAGGAGTATTCTATGCCAGAAGATACTGAAGAAATAAAAGAAGAGGCGGTTCCGCCTGAAGCGCCTGAACAAAAGCAGAACGTTTCCGCCGAACAACCTGCTCACAACGAACCGAGCGGCCCCCGTCCCGCAGGGAGGCCGGAGAGAACCGAACACCGCGACGCAGCCCGGGAGAGGCCGGAGAGAAAAGGCAGGAGGGGCGGCTTTTATGAATCCGGGGAAGGCAAGGACAAGGAGGCTTCGTCAGATCATGGACCGCGCGTTTCCCGGTTCAGGAGGAAGGTGTGCAGCTTCTGCCAGGATAAAAATTTGCCCATCGATTACAAAAGGCCGGATATCCTGGAGCGTTTCGTAACCGACAGAGGCAAGATACTGCCCCGCAGGGTCACCGGAACCTGCTCCCGGCACCAGCGAACCATTGCACGGGAGATCAAGCGGGCGCGGATCATCTCCCTGTTGCCGTTTGTCGAGCAGTGATACCGGGACTTGTCTTACTCGCAGCGGCTGCCGTCGGATTGATTATTGTCGCCGGGTCGGCATATCTCTACTACCGGCTGGAAGGGAAATCTCTGTTTGTATTTGCAATTCTGATATGCGCGGCGGTCATCGCCGGGGGAAGCCTCTCGTATATTCCCCTGATGAGCACGCCATTTATTCTGGGCGGCATCGGCGGTTTTACCTTCAGGAAAGGAAAGAGCCTGGAATTCTATCTTGTGGCGGCAACCGTCATTTTGGCGGTCTTATCTGCGGGTTTTTTCTATTATTATTTGCTTTTTCTGAAAGTGGATTTCTTCGGAATGCAGAGGGAGGTAATTGCCCGGTCGTTGGACGCCGCGCGGGTCCCTGCGGACATACGGGAGGAGTGGCTGGAGGCTTTTGACCAGTCGAAATATCTGGTGCCCTTCGGGATCACGGCGAACTCGCTTGTATTATCATCGGTTTCATATATATTCATCAATAATGCTCTCACCCGGATTTTAAATGCGGGCAAGGTTGCCGGGCTTGAATATTTCCGCCTCAGCGAATATTGCATATTTGCATTGATAGCAGGGCTGGCTGTCTTTTTACTGATTGACACAGCGGATTATCCGCTATTGCATATTACCGGATTGAACCTTATGCTCGCTGCGGCGCTGTTCTACTTCGTGCAGGGCCTGGGAGTCATAAAGTTTTTGCTCATGCGCCGGGGCGTGCCGGTGTATATCATACCGCTGACATTCGCCGGTCTTCTATTTATGGGATTTGCCGGCATATGGGCTTTGATGTTTCTGTCGGTTCTCATAGCCGGCTTGGGCGCCCTCGATATATGGGCGGATTTCAGGAATTTGACGAAAAAAGATACAAGGAGCTGACGATGAAAGTCATTTTGCAAAAGGACATACCGAATCTCGGCGATGCCGGGGACATCAAGGATGTCGCCCAAGGCTATGCGAGGAATTATCTTCTGCCGCGCAAGATGGTCATCCCCGCTGATGAGTCCAGCAGAAGGTCGGGCGAGCACCAGAAGAAGCTCATCAGGATAAAAAAGGAGAAGCGGAAAAAGCAGAGTGAAAAGCTCGCCGAAAGCGTAAACGGCATGGAGATCAGGATAACGGCGCAGATCGGGGAAGAGGGAAAGCTCTTCGGGTCTGTGACCGCGATGGATATCGCGAAGAAACTCGGGGAGAAGGGTTTCGAGATCGATAAGCGGAAGATAATTATCGACAGCCCCATCAAACAGGAAGGCGAATACAGCGTAAAGATCAAGCTCGATGAAGGCCAGGCCCCCACGGTTACGGTAATCGTCGCCAAGGAGTAGCGTATGCTGACCGAAAAGCTCCCTCCCCAGGACGTTGAGACCGAATCAGCCTGTCTTGCCGCCGTGCTCTTGAGCAGGGAAGCCCTCTATAAGGTGACCGAAATCCTCCAGCCGGAGGATTTTTACCTTGATAAGCACCGCGTCATCTACGGCGCCATACTGGAATTGGAAAAAAAGGACCTGCCCATAGATCTGACCACCCTGAAGCAGCGCCTGGCGGACCATGGCTCTTTTGACAAGGTCGGCGGGGATGCCGGCCTCGTTGATCTGTACCGGTCGGCATCGACCTCGGCGAACGCGGAATTTTATGCGCGAAGGGTCAAGGAGCTTTCCCTCAGGCGCCGGCTCATCGAGGTCGCCGCCGGATCGGTGGAGAAATGCTTTGACATGTCGATCGACACCGAAGAGCTTGTGGATGAGGTGGAGCGGGAGGTGTTCAACATAACGGAGGGGAGGATCTCGACGGATTTCAAGCCGCTCGACGTGGTGCTGCACGAGACCCTCGACAATATCGGAACCTGGTATGAGACGAAGCGGACCGTTACCGGCGCCGGCTCCGGATTCAAAAGGCTCGACGAGATCCTCACCGGGTTTCATAACGCCGAGTTCATCATCATCGCGGCGCGGCCCGGCATGGGAAAAACCGCGCTCGCGCTCAACATCGTCAACCACATCGCCCTCAGGGAGAAAAAGGCCGTCCTCTTCTTTTCGCTTGAGATGCCGGCCACGCAGCTCGGCATGCGGATGCTCTGCGTCGAATCCATGATCGATTCCCAGCGGGTCCGCACCGGGCACATCAATTCCGACGAGCTCAAAGTCCTGTTCCAGAAGGCGGACCGGCTTTCCAAGGCCGCGGTGTTCATCGACGACTCGCCGTCCTCCACGGTGCTTCAGATGAGGGCCAAGGCGCGGCGCATGGCGCAGAAGAACCGGGACCTCGGCCTGATCGTCGTCGACTACCTTCAGCTCATCACCGGCACCAACCATAAGATCGACCGCCATCTGCAGATCGCGGAGATATCGCGCTTCTTAAAGCAGCTCGCGCGGGACCTGGATATTCCGGTCATCGCCATATCCCAGCTCTCGCGCGCGGTTGAGCACCGCGTCGACCAGATTCCGACGCTGGCGGACCTCCGCGAATCCGGGGCCATAGAGCAGGACGCGGACGTGGTTATGTTCATCTACCGCGAAGACAAAGTGAAGAAGGAGACCGAACGGAGAGGCATAGCGGATATCATCATCGCCAAGCAGCGGAACGGCCCTACCGGCACCATATCCCTCAAGTTCTGGGAGAAATATACCCGGTTTGATGACCTTGAAGAGGTGCACGCCTTTGAGGAGATCCACCCTGATTATGAAGTTCAGTGACGCGAGGTACCTTTTTATTAACGCGGCCGAAGGGATCGGCAGGTACGGGATATTCTTTCGCGACACCATCGTATGGATGTTCCGGCCTCCGTTCGACGTCAAGAACATCGTCATACAGATGCTTGAGATCGGGTATAAATCGATTCCGGTGACCACCATCACGGTTTTTTTCACCGGCATGGTCATGGCCTACCAGCTCGGCAGGGTCACGGACACAATCATGTCCGGATCGTCGGTATTCATCGGGAGCGGCGTGGCCATCGCCATGTTCAGGGAGCTCTGCCCGGTGCTTACCGCGCTCCTTTTGGCCGGCAGGGTCGGGTCCTCAATCGCCGCTGAGATCGGAACTATGAAGGTCACCGAGCAGATCGACGCCCTGCGCACCCTCCTGGCGGAGCCGGTCCAGTACCTGGCTGTTCCGCGGTTCATCGGCTGCCTGGTCATGACGCCGATTCTCACCATAATAACCGATATCGTCGGAGTTTTGGGAGGCGCGTTCATAGCGTTTTTTTCCCTGGGAATCACCACGGACAAGTACGTCGATAATATTTTACAGTACACGACCTTGAGCGACTTTACCACCGGGCTGGTCAAATCGGTCTTTTTCGGCATGGAGATCGCCATCATATCGTGCTACCAGGGATTCAACACGGCCGGAGGCGCAGAGGGAGTGGGCAGGGCGACCATCCAGGCGGTGGTGAAGTCCTCGATGATGATACTCATATCAGACTACTTCCTCACCTACCTGATCAGATTCTTCGAATAAGAGGAAAACGGTGCCTTCCTATGAACAAGGAAAAGAATAAGTATTTTAAGCTGTTGAGCGCCGCCGGGATAAGCAGGGCGACCCTGGATGCGGTCAAAGCCGTGGACCGGGATAAATTTTTCGATCCGATTTTTTCAGACCAGGTCTATTCCATGGAGGAGATCCCGATCGGAGCAGGGCAGAAGAGCGAGCATCCGATGGTGCTGGCGCGGATGATCGACCTGCTCGCGGTGAAAAAAGAATGGAGGGTGCTTGAGGTGGGAACCGGATCAGGGTATTCAACCGCCGTCCTTGCGCAGCTCGCCGGGGAAGTGGTCACGGTTGAGTATTATGAGAGCCTGGCGATGAAGGCAAAGGAGCGGATGATCGGCGGGGGATGCGCTCCGGTGAGGCTTTACCGCGGCGACGCCACTGATTTTGACGGCGATCTGGGCGAGTTCGACGCTGCGGTGATTTTCGCTGCCTGCGTCCGCACCCCCTATGCGATCGTCACCATGCTCAGGCCGGGCGGGACTGCGGTCTTTCCCATGGGCCCTGCCCTTCAGCAGCAGATCACGCACTTTGTCAATATAACCGATGAGCCCGGTTTGAGTAAAAACTTCCGGTTTTATGATCTCTGCTCTTTTGATTCGATCCGCGGCCCGTACGGGTGGGTTGATGCGCCCGAGGCCCCGCCGGAAGGCGGGCCGGAGGAGAAGCCGGCGAATGAAGACCCCCTAAATCCCACTTCGACAGGCTCAGTGCGGCGCCCGGAGGGGGACTTGAAAGACTAATTTACGTACGTATAATCACTTGACATACGTACATATCAGTATTATTCTAATACTGAAATTAAATGGAGTGGATCGAATAATAGTTTCGCATGCCCGATACAGAGACGCCCGCCTATCGACCAAAGATGAGAAAATAAAAAGTAATTATTCCAAAGCGATTGTTTGATTGGCAGTACGATCGGGGAGATCATTATAATGGAACAATCCGGCATGATAACAAATAACAAGGTTTTACCGATTGCCGGCATCGGAACCGAAAACCTGAGCATCGAGCTTACCACCCGGTGTACGAACGAGTGCAGCCACTGTTTCGCCCGGGCCGGCAGAATTGACTCGCCTGAGCTTTCGTTTGACACGGCGCAGGGCATTATCGCGGAGGGTTTCCGGATCGGATACCGCCACCTGCACCTGACCGGCGGCGAGCCGCTCCTGTGGCCGCACCTTTTTGGTCTGCTTGACGGCGCCGCGTCATTGGGCTATGAAATGCTTTTCATCAACACCAACGGCACCCTCCTCACTCCCGACACGGCCCGGCGGCTCGCCGGATTCGGCGAGCGGCTGCACCTGTCGATCAGCCTGCAGGGGCCGGAGCAGATCCATGACCGCTTCCGCGGTCCGGGCTCGTTTCAAAAGGCGACTCAGGGAGCGCGCAACAGCCTTGATGCCGCGCTTTCGGTGTTCATTTTCGCGACTGTCGGCAAAAGCCTGGTAGCCGTCCTTCCGCGGTTCGCAGAGTACGTGTTCACCGAGCTTCCCGGTGTGAAGGGGCTGACGCTGATCCAGCTTATCAGGGTGGCGGGCCGTTCCGTTAGCGAGGGGTTTAAACCCCTCGCTAACGGAACGGATGACGCGCACGGCCTTGACCGCGAGCTACTGGCGCCCGAAGACTTTGTCGGCATGGTGCGTTCCGCCGCACTCCTCAACCTGTACGGATACCCGGTAACCGTGCTCGAAAATCCGCTCGCGACCGTGGCCGCCGATCTCATGGAAATGCCGTGGCTTCCGCCTGAGCCGATGCTGTACCGAAACGGTAAGATCGTTGTCATGGCGGACCGCTCAATCACCTTGGCGCACTCGAGCAGGGAAACATACGGCGCATACGCCCCGGGAGCGCTCTCCGCGGTTCTTATGTCAGAGGATTACGCCAGGGCGGTCTCTCCGGATACGGTAACCTGCCCGTACTGCCGGTTCCGTTCCGCGTGCGCGGAAAAGGGGATGGTGCGCCCCTCTGAATGGTTTCGCGACAGGGACGGGAGCGCGCCGTATTGCAAAAGGGTCTTACGCCTCATAGCATGATGGGGCGGTCGCCGGATTACCGGCTTCTTTTTATGGCGATGAAGGTCACGTCGTCGCCGCTGTTCTTTCCTTCGCAGAACCTGCCGAACAGCTTCTCGCTTCCTTTTACTATGTTCCTGTTTTTATACAGGCGCGGCAGCTCCTGCGCGAGGATATCCGTATCATCGGCAGTGGCCGGATTTTTCCTGTCCGTTTGCGGCTGCGCCAGCTCGAACAGCCCGTCGGTATAGAGGAACAGTATGTCTCCACGGCCGAAATCGTACGTGTCTTCCGTGTAGGCGATCTTTTCGGATACGCCGAGAATCGGGTTTTGCGCCTTGATAGGGGTGACTATGGAGGGATTGAACAGGTACTGCCCGGGAAGGCCGGCGGAGGCGATCGTGAGAGTCGATCTTTTCAGGTTTATGTCCGCGACGAGGCAGGTGAAGATGATCATATAATTTCCCAGGTATTTCGTAAACCTCTGGTTCAAAAGGCTCATTGCCTCTTGCGGCGAGCCTGCCGATTTTTTAAGAGAGGCGTATTCGGAAAGAATTTTGACCGTGTTGAGCGAGGCGGTGATGCCGTGGCCGGTCGCGTCCGCGAGGAATACCCGCACGACTCCGGGTTCAAGCTCGAAAATGTCGTACAGGTCGCCGCCGACCTCCAGAAGGGGACGGTAGCAGATGTGGGACTCGATTCCGGCGATGTCGTTTTCATGCGTCATGAGCTTGAGCTGGAAGGCGCGCGCTACGTCCAGATCCTCCTTGATGATCTTGTCCCACTCGAACATCTGAAGGGTCGATTCCTTGATGCCGATGCTTTTCTGGAGCAGGCCGGTGACGGAGTCCTTTTCTTTCCGGAGATCGGTGCTGATCGACTTTTCCATGTCGAGGAGCTGTTTGATGGCGAGCTGGTTTTCGATGCGCGAGAGAAGCTCCCGGCGCCGGAAGGGCTTGGTGATGTAATCGTTCGCTCCGGTCTCAAAGCCCTGTACCAGGTCTCCCAGATGGTCGCGCGCGGTCAGGATGATCACCGGAACGTAGCGATCCTTGCCCATGCCGCGTATCCTCTGGCACACCTCGTATCCGCTCATGCCCGGCAGCATCAGATCGAGGAGCACCAGATCGATCTGGTTTCGTTCTATTAGAGTGAGGGCTTCCGGTCCGGTAGCCGCCGTAAGCAGATTGTATCCGGCGGAGCGGCAGATATTTTCGAGCACCTTCATGTTTATCAGGTCGTCGTCGACCGCGAGGAGCGTAGCCGAGGGGTATTTCGTTTTTATCGGACGCTCCGGCGCCGGTCCCGTGGATGACGCGGCCGGCAGTACCGACACCGAAACGTGGTACAGCTCCTCCGGATCGAGGAGCCGCGTCTTTTTTATGCTGACAGACTTTGCGTTCAGGGGAAGCTCGAACGCGAACGTGCTCCCCTTCCCCTTTTCGCTCTCGGCCCATATCCTGCCGCCGTGCATCTCCACGAGATGCTTCGTGATCGCGAGTCCGAGCCCGGAGCCGCCCGCGCTGCGCGTGTCCGGGTCCTCCGCCTGCACAAAGGGCTTCCATATCCGGCCGAGGCTCTCCCGGTCGATTCCGACGCCGGTGTCCGATATTGCCACCCGGACCGCGTCGTTGTCCGCCAGGGAGGCGCATACGGTGATGTTCCCCCGGAGGGTGAATTTTATGGCGTTCCCGATCAGGTTCACGAGCACCTGATATACGCGGTTGCGGTCCGCCTTGATTTTGGGGAGCGAGGCGCAGTCGATCGTACATGTTATGCCCTTGTCCTCAGCGGTCTTCTTGAGAAGGGATATGACCGAAGTGATGAGGTCCGGGAGGGAGAGCTCTTCGATTAAAAGGTCCACCTTGCCGGCCCGGATCTTGCTGAAGTCGAGCATCGAGGACACGAGATTGTTGAGCCGCTCGGCGCTCGTCATTATGAGAGAGAGGTTCTCCGTCTGCTGGCTGTTCAGCCCGCCGAACGAGCCGCTCGCCAGGTTCTCCGCCAGGCCCATGATGCCGTGGAGCGGCGTGCGCAGCTCGTGCGTGGTCGTGGCCAGGAAGTCGTCCTTGAGATTGTCGAGCACGAGGAGGTCGTTAAGGGCTTTTTCAAGGTCGGTATGGAGCTGTGCGAACCGGGAAGTGAGAATAGAAGAAAAAGCGATTATTATAAAAAAGAAGCTTTCAATCATTATTGGATAGATTAATAATATATTAAAAAAACGCAGGGTGGTGATTAATACAGACACCCAGAGGATACTCCAGCTTAGTAAAATTCTGTCTGAGTAGAGAACATGCTTTTTATAACTATTTACCGTTTCGATGAATGCAGTGATGATTGTTATAATGGAAAGTATAATATAGAAATTGAATAAATACTTTTTAAAATAGTAGGCTGTTCCGGTTACTATATAATCCAATATTGATGCGAGCAATAACGATATTAATACCGCAATCAAGGTTTTCGTTAATATGTTGTATCGTATTGATAAGAATCCATGGATGAATGTGACGCAGGAAATAACAGCACATATCATGAATGGATAGGTCGCGGCGATATGGAAAAGTTGGCTGGAAGAGATCCATAGAGTAATGCCTTTATATCCTAAAACCCATAATCCGAATGACAAGGAAAATATTGAAAACGACAGGTAATATTTTTCTTGTTTTCTTTTTAGGAAAAAAAACAAATTATAAAAGCCGAGGAAGAAACAGATGGAGCATATAAAGCAATACCATAATAATGAAAGAAGCCACTTCCGGTTTAGGTTATGATAATTGCCGAATTCAATCTCTCTATAGAATTCATTAAAATTTAATAAATCGGTGGTCTCAATTATTATTGAATTTTTTCCTTCTTTAAGAATATTAACAGGGATTCCTATAAAGAAAGGCTTTCCTGTTATCGGCGGATATTGAACATTTTCTAGAGGGCTTGTTTCATATATCTTGTTATCATTAAAATAGAATTGCGCACCGGTGTAATGAAAAGGGACAAGAATTCCATATTCATGTTTGTTGTCTTTTATTATGAGATCTCTTTTTAATAAAAAAGCACCTTTGTTGTCATTGAATTCTTTTATTGATTTTAATTTTCTATTACCAATGTCTATCCACGTCTCAGCATATCTTAACTCGTTATTTGACGATTTAAAATTATGATTATAAAACCATGAACCGGTCAATGTATAAATCCCGTTTCCCGGATTTATGGTCATGTTATCCTTAGGGATATTTTCTGAATCACAAGAGGATAGTGCTATAATTGTTAATATTAATAAAGATATTGACGGAATTACAGAGAATAGTTTTTTTATTTTTATATTGAGCATAAAAAGATGCTATTCAATCTTTTGAATCGCATTGATATTGAATATTTTGTTTAATATAACGGTTGAACGACGTAATCCTGCATTTTGATAATATCGCTTTTATTTTCGAATATTTTATTTATATCATCTTCCTGAACTTGAATATCGTATTTTTGTAATAGACTTTTCAGATCGTCAATCGTGTTGGTGTTTTTCAGCTCATCGATGAAATTTTTACTGACTTCAGGATTTTTTGATACATGAATAATGAAATCAATAAAATTCATAAGTCACCTCCAAAGAATATTTTTGTGAATGACTTATTCTTAAGATAAACAATATTGACTCCATGTCAAGAATAATAATTATCGGCGCCGGACCGGCAAGTTATATATTAACCCGAAAGCTTGCGAGTCATGACAAACCGGTCTGCATATTTGATCACCAGGTGCCATGGGAAAAGCCGTGCGGCGGCATCTTGGCAATTAATGTAACATCGGAATTCATTAATATTGATGACTATCCATACCCCCGTAAATATTATGAGGGTATCCATTTTATAACGTATGATAAAGAATGTCGATTTATTCGTTATAATAATCCCTTCTATGTTGTTTCGAGAAAAGATTTATCTGAATATATGCGGGATAAATTAATGGATCATGGCGCATCCATAATTAAAGAAAAGGTCACCAAAATTTATCATTATAATGATACCTGGCGTGTTGCCACAGATAATAAAGAGTATACGGCAGATATAATTATTGGTGCTGACGGCGCCCTGAGTATCACCCGGCAGGCCGTTATGGGAAGCATACCGCCTCTGCATCGTTATATAGCGTGCGGCTATTATCTCAAGGAATTATTCGATAATCGTTGTATTGTCAAATTTTCCGATTTTCCCGGTTATCTATGGTCCATGTCATGTCCGTATTATGCAACGGCAGGCATTATTGTACAGGATCAGGCAATCAATGCGAAAAAACTTTTCTCATCCGTAGAGAATTTCATAAATGAAGAATTCCCATCTGCAGAAATAGCCGGCAGATACACTGCGTATATCCCATCTGCTTCTGATCCGGAATTTTATAACCAGCCCTGTGCTGGTGAAAATTGGATGCTTCTCGGCGATGCTGCCGGTCATGTTGAACCGCTTATTGGAGAGGGCATATATTATGCTTTAAAATCAGGCGAATTGGCTGCCGAGGCGATCATATCCGGCGATATTCAAAGCTATGATAAAAAATGGCGTGAGGCTTACGGGAATAAATTAATCACCAATGCATCTTATAAGAAAACGATACTTAACCTTGCAAACCAATTCGGGCCTGAACTATACGGGGCATTTTTGTATAATAATTTATGCACAAATTTTAATACGAGTTAACCAATGCTGTTTGATATACCGGTGATTTTTGATGATGCGTATCATCAATTCATGACAGAGAATCAAAATTTTATACATTCCGTATATTTTGGACTTCCGACAAAGATGAGCCTTGATGCGAGAAATGTCATCAATACCCCCGGCACTGAGGAATTTATTTTTTTTCTCAGTTTAATCCCCAAAGGAATTAAACGTTATGTTACGTTAAATGGAAGGTATACGCCTCCCCACTACTATTCACATGAAAATATGCGCACGGTTGTTGATCTTCTTAGAAGACTTGATGAATCGGGCGCCATAACCGGTATATTGATCCTCGATTTTTTCTATTTACAGAGACTCATCGATACTGATCCTGATTTAATGAGAAAACTGGAAGTTATTCCGAGCGTTAATCTTATTTTAGATTCAATAGATAAAATTAATGGAGTGAAAGAGTATTTATCAGATTTAAAATGCAGACCTGTATCTAAAATTATTTTAGACAGATCCTTGAACCGGAAATATTCGGAATTAAATGAAATTATTCAATACTGCCGCGCCGGCTTTCCGGATACCAAAATAGAGCTGATCGCAAACGAGGGGTGTCTGTATCAATGCCCGTATAAAATTAATCATGATATTTTTATTTCATTAAAGGGGGATTTAACGTTAGATAATTTTTTGTATTTAGCAAAAGTCTCTTCTCAGAACGACTTTGATATAAAATCAATAACTGAAAAGCACGCCTGTATTAACTATTTTACCGGTGCGCCGGAGAAGATGTTAAAATCGCCGTTCATAAGGCCTGAGGATATCGACCGGTATAACGTGGATATAATCAAGATATCCGGCAGGGCGCGGACCCTGGATTTCTTAAAACATGCGTTCTCTGCGTATAAAAATCGTAAATGGACCGGAAGTATTATACAGCTTATGGATGCAATGTCCGAGATATCAAACAGATATTCAATTTCAAACGAAAAGATACCGGAAGATTTCTGGCATAACACCGCTCATTGTGATAAGGACTGTGTGAAGTGCGGCTATTGTAAAGAGGTATTTGACAAATGTTCGTAAAAATTAGATTCTTGAATATTTCATTTTGAATTATCATGGATCTCAATAAAAAAAACAGACGGGGACCGGACCCGGAAAATCTGAATGCGATCAAGGATCGCGTAAACAACTCCCCTTATTACCGGCATATCGGAATGGAGCTGATGCAATTTACCGGGGACGGTTGCATCATGAAAATGAAAATCGATACCGAGCACTCGAACATTTACGGCAACGCCCACGGCGGCGCGCTCGCGTCGCTGGCTGATTCTACCTGCGGTTTGTCTCTTGTCACCGCGCTCAACGAGGGCGAGTACACGGTCACGCAGAACCTTTACGTGACCTATACCAGGCCGGTCCCCCCGGGCATCCTTACCACCAGGGGCCGCATCATCCACCGCGGAAAAACAACGGCCCTGCTCGAGGCCGATATATTCAACGAATCCGGCGAGCTCGTGGCGCACGCGCTCACGAACCACGCGATCAGAAAGATCTGAGAAATAAAATCAAAAGATCTATTATGCCTTCTTCAGATGCCGCATGACCTCTTCAATGTCCGGTATCTCCGGAATCTCGTACACCTTGATCCACTCGATGTTTCCCTGTTCATCGATGAGGATGTTCGCTCTTCCCGAGATCCCCGCGTCCTCGATGAAGAGGTCGTATTTTTTCACCATGTCGCCGTGAGGCCAGAAATCGGCGACCAGGTCTGTTTTTTCGATGCACAGGGAGCGCGCCCACTCCTGCTTGCTGAAAACGCTGTCAACGCTCACTCCCAGCGCCACGGTATTGAGCTTTTCCAGCGCATCGTGCTTCAGCTCGAGAGCTTTCATCTGTATCGCGCATACCGAAGTCCACGCCAGAGGGTGGAAGGAGAGGAGCACTTTTTTCCCCTTTAAAGATGAGAGCGATATATCCTTATTAAGCTGGTTCTTCAGGGTGAAATCAGGGGCTTTATCCCCGACCTTTAGTTTTAGATTCTTCATGCCTACCTCCAAGGATTTTCAGCCCGTAGGGAACGGTCGCGACCGTTCCCTACGGGCTGATAAATTATACAAACATACAATATTTTAATATTAAAATCAAAGAAAAAGTAAAAATATTGAAGAATCGCTCGGCAGGAAAGCATATACGGTGTGAAGGTCAGGCCACGTTCAGATAATTGTTGACGTCAAGGATCTGTAAAGTCCTTTGCACGGTATCCGTCAGTCCTTGAATGAGGAATGATCTGTTTTGTTTTTTCATTCCATGCTTCACGGATATAAACATGCCGACCGCGGAAGAATCGATGTGCTGGACATTGCTGATATCCAGGATGACCGTACCCGCCTTTGTCGAAGAGATGAGCTTCTCGATATAGTTCAAGATGTACGAGGTGGTATTAAACCCCAGACTTTCCTGTAAATATTCCAGAAAGAGAATTTTCCCGTCAAACTCTGACCTTATATAGTCCATATTATCCCATACGTATATATAATAATTGATAAAGCAGTAAAGAAGCCTTATTACTTTTGTTACCAATCATTTTTTGGACTTGCTGGTTCAGGAAATCTTGCTTATGTCTTTATGTATGTAATGAAATACGGGAATGTACTATATTCTATACAAGACATAATAAGACATAATTAATTTATTGCTGTTAAAGAATATATGGATATATTTTTGTCAATAAAAAAATATTTTTATTACAAAAATATTAAAAAATATTAACAACATATACCTTCGCCGCCTTCAGCGGAGGGGGTATATAAAAATTTTTTTTACATTTTAACGACCTGAAGATCAGGGGGGAGTTTTATATCCTTAATCGTTTTGACTTTGACCGGGGTATTGAGCAGAACCTTGTTGAAGGTAATGTCAAGCTGGAGTCTGTTCCGCTCGGCGATGATTTTAAGCCTGCTGAAAAACCGGCTCTCACCCTGTACTATGAATTTTTTAAAGTAAATTTCGGCCTTATACCGGGTATTTTTATTTATGAACAGAATCTTGTCCGGGACGGCCCCGTTGAATGAAATGGTCTCGACGGATTCCGGGTTCTCCAGAATGAGCATCGAGCCTGATCCCTCAGTGGCGGTAAGCCCCTCCCTGACCGCGTAGTTTTGCAGAAGGGGAATGGTTCCTGTTGCGAGATCGTACAGTATCTTGAAGTCAATGCCGATTCCGGTGTAGTTTGCGATGTTGATGGTCTTGGAATTGTCTATGAACAATTTTTTTTCAATAGGATAAAATATCCGGATCTCCTCTCCGTCCAGAAAAAGGAGAGCGACCGGGCTTTGAAATATGTAATCCGCGAAGGTGACCTGCATCAATCCCCGTTCTCTGTCGAACTGGGCCCTGCCGTGAGCCTTGAATCTGCTTTTATCCGAGATTCCCTCCACGTAAAAATCAACCGTATATGATTGCGGGGAATTCCCGTTGATCGCGGTAACGGCGCTGATCATGTTTTGTACGGCGTTCTTGCCGGAGGGTTTATAGTTTTGATGTACGTTGTCTACGTGAACGACGGTTGTCGCACATCCCGTGAAAAAGAAAAATGTCGTCACGAATAGTATTGAAGAGATCCGTATCACGGGGTATTCACCTACGCCGGTATTTTTTTATTTTGTTTCCGACCCTGCTGTCTTTCTTTAATTCATTTGATTTGATCCAGTATTTCAGCGCATCCTCGATTTTTCCGAGCCGGAGGTATGCATCCCCGATATGATCGTACACGACTGAATCGGGATTATTTTCCCTGCGGAGAATCTCCTCAGCCTCTAAAAGCTTTTCAAGCGCGATCCGGTAGTCCCCCTTCCGGTAATATACCCATCCCAAAGAGTCGGTATAGGCTCCGTTTTCCGGCTCGATTTCCAGCGCCTTCAGAATAAGGCTCAGGGATTCGTCGATTTTCATATTATTCTCGGCATACAGATACCCGAGGTAGTTGTACGCCCGGGCGCTTTTCGGATTATACCTGATGGCGTTTTCAAGCGACTCGATGGCGAGATCGAGCTTCGCCAGCCGGTCCATCACGACCGCCAGATAAAAATAATAGATTTCAGTTTTATCATCAAGGGAGATCGCACGCTGGATCAGCTTTTCCGCGGACGGATAATCCTCCTGCCAGATGGAAATCAGGCCCTTGAAAAAATAGGGCTGCGAATTTTTCGGATCGCGCGCGGATGCGAGATTGAAATAATCCATTGCGTTCTCATAGTCCTTCCGTAATCCATAGAGGTAGCCGACATGGAGCATCAGATCAGTGTCCGGATACAGTCTGTTGGCTTCCTTGATGTAGTAGAGGGCCAGGGAGAAGAGATGCATGCCCTCATACGCCTTTGCCATATAGTAATATACGCCGGGAGCCGTGCTGTTGATCCTGAGGGCTTCGCTGAAGCAGCGCGTCGCTTCCGGGTACAGCCGGCTGTTGTACAGCAAGATGCCGGCTGTTACATATTCATTGAAGGCGGAATTCGCCTCCTTTTTTCTTGAGTTGATCCGCGCCAACGCGATATGGAGCGCGATCGTTTGGGGAGCGAACTTCATCACGCTGCCGAGATACCTTCCGGCTATCTGATCATTCCCCAACAGCTCGTGGTATAATCCCCACGAGAGCAGGCCGTTTAAGGTTCCGTTGCTTTTTGAATCGTACAGGTAGGATATGGCGCGGATGTCTTCCCTCAGGTAATAGATCCTCCCGAGAATTGAATTAATGATTTTGTTTCCCGGACTTTTTTTTAGAAACTGGTATGAATATCTCTCCGCATTGGTGAGATCATACATCTCCATCGATCCGAGTGCGCAGTAATAAACCGCCTCGAAGTTGTCCTTATTGATTTTCAAGACTTCACGGTAGAACAACACCGCCTGCCCGGTAGCGCCCTTCCGGTAGGCGATGTGCCCCAAGCTCAGGTAGGATTGCTCCTTGTAATAATCCTCGACCGGGAGCCGGTCCGATAAGGTTATCGCATTTTTATATGCGGCGCTTGCCTTATCCATGTCATGCATATATTTATAATAGTGTTCCGCGAGGATATACTGGATCTGCACTGAATCGGGCATGACGGAGAGGCATTGTTCGAGGATACGGGCCGCCGCTTCGTAGTTTCGCATCTTTATGAAGATGTTATATATTCTATTATAGGTGCGGACATCCGTCGCATCAAGAGCCAATGATTTTTGAGCGAACTCAAGGGATGATCTGAAGTCGCTGCGCAAAAAATAGCAGTCGGAGATCTTGAGATAAATTTTATCCAGAGACCTGCCGGAAGCCGCGGCCTCCTTGAAGTAGTGCACGGCCGCGGTCAGATACGCGTCGCGCTGCGATGCGGCACGCTCGCGCGCGGCCAAATTTTTATAGTATAAACCCCAGCTATAGAGCGACCAGTCGGCGTTGACGGATATCATTCCGTTTTCCGACGGAGCGCTTTTTTTTTCCGCCGCCATGCCGGGGGTCCGGTAAAGGCGGGGAGCAATCAGAGCAAGAGAGAAAATGAAAATGAAATAATGTTTCGTCACAAAACAGATCCAAATTTAAATTTATACCCTCAATCAAATAAATTAGCTTTTCATATTTGATGCGGTCTCTCCCCCCGTCGGTGGGAGACCGTAAATATATGTACACTACCAATTTATTTTTAATATAATCAAAGATAGTTTTAATTCGATTTCATGTCAAATGTTATTACATTAATAGAGAGCTTAACCCTATTTAGACTTTTCCCGCCGCCCCGGGCAACCGGGGGAAGTATATAAATATATATCTTTGTATAATAAAAAATTTTAAGGAATTAACACTGAAAAAATTGACAAATATTCGTGTAACTAATTGTATATTATGTATAACTTAAAATTACAACAGACTTGTTACCAAAGTGCAATAATTTCATTGGAGGACCCGAATGTTATTGGGAATCGATCCGCTCTACTGGATGATGATGGCGCCGGTTTTAATTTTGTCCCTGTATGCCAGCATCAAGGTCAAGAGCACCTACAGCAAATACTCGAAGACTGCTTCGTTATCCGGACTGACCGGCTCGGAAGCCGCCGCGCAGATACTGCGCCGGAACGGCCTCTCCGCCGTGTCGGTGGTTGAAACCGGCGGATTCCTCTCCGACCATTACGACCCGAGGAAAAAAGTCGTTCGGCTTTCTCCGGACGTGTTTCGAAGCAATTCGATTGCCGCCATCGGCGTGGCGGCTCATGAGACCGGCCATGCGATCCAGCATGCTAAATCATACGCACCCCTTATGCTGCGGAATACGATCGTGCCGGTCGCGCAATTTGGATCCAGCTTCGCATGGATAGCAATTATCCTGGGATTCATCCTGGGCTTCATGGGACTGGTCAAGGCCGGGATCATTCTTTTCAGCGCCGTCGTATTCTTCCAACTGATCACGCTGCCGGTTGAGTTCAACGCCTCTTCCAGGGCTAAAGAGATGCTTGCATCGTATGGTCTTCTCTCTCAAGGAGAGCTTGCGGGCGTGAGAAAAGTGCTTTCAGCGGCGGCCATGACGTATGTGGCCGCTGCCGCCTCGTCGATCATGACTCTGCTCTATTTCCTCCTGCGGGCGGGTCTGTTAGGAGGACGGGACGACTGATCAATTCACAATTTTTTCCTTGCAATTCGATCGCTTTTAAGGTATAAGCGCCCAGCGGGGCCGTTTAAAAATCCCCCGGTGGGGGATTGAGGGGGTTTTAGACGCTCTCATTGCCGACGGACGCAATAAAAATAGCATAACAAGGTCTGCAATTTTTCCGAAGTTCATATTCTTCATGAGCAGAAAAACGGTATTGCATAAAATACAACACCTGGTTTTAAAGCCTTTCGGGTCGATGAAAGATTTCATCCTCCTCGACCTGCGCGAGGTTATGAAAAATTTCGGTGAGCATGACGGCGAGCTGTCGACGTGCGCGCTCGCTTTTTTTCTGCTCATATCATTCATCCCCCTCTCCCTTGTGGTCATCTCGATCTTGAGCTTCTTCTATAAATCGGATGTCCTGGCGACGTTCTATTTCAATCAGCTGAAAAACCAGCTCCCCTCGATCAATATACAGAATTTCATATCGATCATAGACAGGATCATATATAAAAAAAGGCATCTGGCCTTCATATGGATACCCTTCCTGTTCTGGTGGGGAAGCTTTGTCTTCGACATCATTGAGCGGGGACTTGAAAAGGCCTTCAGGATCGGTAAAAGCCGTCGCTTTTGGAAAGCCAAAATCAGGCACTTTATTATCATATTTGCCATGGCGTTTTTCATCCTGGCGCTTACACTGTTCTCAAACTTTTTGGTCATCGTAAAAAATATGGATATAGCTCTTATGATCGAGCAGAATCTCAATCAACTCGGATTTCTGAATACTTTTTTGAATTATCTGGAGCATATCCCCCTCTACCTTTCGTCGACCACCACGCTGATTATAAACACGTTCTTGATATTTATCATCTACCGCTTTGTCCCCCCTAAAAAGCTTAACAACATGTCGCTCCTCAAGGGGGCTCTCTTCGCCTCATTAAGCTATGAAATCGTGAAGTCGGGTTTTTCGTACTATATCACACAGATCAACGATTATACGTCAATATTCGGCTCTCTCAACACCATCGTCATTCTCATGATCTGGATATGGTACACCTGCTTCCTCTTCATTATCGGGGCTGAAATGGCCTGGGTTTTTTACGAGAAGCATGCGAGCGGCAAGCTGCCACTTTTTTTGGAATGAAGGGGCACTTCTATTATTTATTTGACAAAAATGGCCGATTCGGGCGACGATTGGGTCACCGATTATCACGAAGTTCAAGAGTCTCATTTTTAGGAGATGAATTATGAAACGCTATGTTATGCCGTGCTTGTTCGCGGTAATTATGCTCGCTTCATGCGGCTTGATGAAAAAGCAGATTTTGATCGACGCCCTCGTCGATCAAAAAGCGCGGTTGGACGCGACGGTAAATCCGGCGATGAAACATGAGATTAATCAGGACCTGCTCAAAAGGAGGGTCGAGCTTTTCGGCGTGGTGGTGAAGGATGTCACCCTGTCGACCAATATAGATTATAACTTCTGTGTTATTGCCGATGTGCAGACCGGTAAGGGAATGGTTGAGTGCTATATCTATTCCGCGGACATCAAGACCGTATCCATGCTCGTGATGGGCAAATCCAGAATCGACGTATCAGGCGACTTCGGCAGATTCTTTTCCCTGTTGAACGATTACTATACAATGATCGAGATCATCAATGCTTCCATCAAAATCAGGGGCTGAGGCTCATCGAACTTGCAGCAGGGCCGAATTCCTGTATGATCCTATTTCCTGAACTGCCCGAGCCTCTCTTCAGTATCGCTGATCTCGAATTCGCTGCCGAACTCCAGCTCGAGGCTCTTGTCCAGAGACATGGCCTCATTGGTGTTATAGAGGTGCTTGTAGGCTGCTATGGATTGCAGGGAATTGGCGATGATCTTCTTTGCCGTTGACTGAAGGACCTCCTCGAGCTTTTCAGGAGGGACGGCCATGTTCACCAGGCCTATGCGCTCGGCCTCCTTCGCGCTGACGGCATCGGCCGTGAAGGAGAGCTCCTTGGCCTTGAGGAAGCCCACTCTGCGCGGCAGCCTGGCGCTCATGCCCCAGGTGGGCCTCAGCCCCCACTTCGCGTGAGTGTCCCCCATCTTCGCCTCCTCTGAGGCGATCACCAGGTCGCACCCCAGCACGATCTCCAGGGCGCCGGTGAAGCAGTAGCCGTTCACGAGCGCGATCACTACCTTGGGCACCCCGCGTATGGCCTGTATCAATTCCCGTGCCGGCACATCGAGTATGTCGCCGACTTTCCCCCGTATCAGCCTGCGGTCTCCGAGGGATTTCAGATCCACGCCCGCGCAGAAAGCCTTGCCCTCGCCCGTAAGCACGATGACTTTTACATCCTCATCCCGGCCTGCATCAAGCACGGCTGTCTTAAGCTCCGTGAGCATTGCGGGCGTGATCGCGTTCATGGCCTGCGGCCGGTTGATGCTGATCCTTCCTATTCCTGATTCCTTCCGGTAGATGATGGTCTCGAATCCCATGATTCCGCTCCTTTGTTTAGTGTTCACGAAACTTGTCGCTGATAGCTCGTACCGGTAGCAGGTGAATATATTTTATTAATATTGTCAATTAGTAACTCGAGTCAGCAACCTAAATAGGAGAGGCTCCCAACAGGATGTCCCGACATCATCAGGAATGGTAAACGCATTAATGTGCTTGCCATTCTCGTCCACTATATGTACGGTATGTCATCTTTTGCATTGTCAATGCCGATGAAGTATTTCATTGGTGTTGACCTCCTATAAATATTGATAGTTTCTTCTGACTGCTTATAGCGGCTCAACAACCCGCTATAAGCAGTCAGAAGATCGGGGAAAGACTATTGTGTCCTAAGCCATCAACGTGGCTGAATGTCCTTAGCTCCCCCGAACTATCAATATTTTTTTATCCTTATATTCCCAGTATACTATATAAGGATGTTAGCATATGCTGAACACCATGTTCGAATGCGCTGGTCAGGATGACCGGGTGCCTATGAAACTTGAGAAATCGATCAAGAAATTAAAAGCAGGCGAGACACTCACCATAGTTGCGCTGGGTGACTCACTGACCCACGGATGGCTGGTGCGTAAAGGATACCTGGATTTTATGTCGGAAATGATTAAAAGCAGATATCCGCACAGCACGGTTAAAATAATAAACAGAGGAGTTCCCGGCGATACGGCGGAAGGGGGGCTCGCGCGGCTTGAGCATGATGTTATTGACCTGAATCCTGATCTGGTGTTTATACAATTCGGCCTGAATGACGCATTTTCCGGCATATCCGCCGAGAAATTTAAAAATACCATCCGCATTATTGTGGCCGAGCTCAAAGCAGAGACAGAGGCTGAGATGCTGCTCCTTACATCAGTGCCCATCATGAACGAGCGTGAAGATTTCATTGCCGAACGGTTTTACCACTCGATTCTAACCGTTGCCGGAGAAGAGGATATTCCGGTTGTACCGGTGCACCGGTACTGGAAGAAAAAAATATCGGAAGGGATGGATTTCAGGAAACTCGTTCAGTCGGATCTGGTACATCCGACCGTTGAGGGGTACCGGCTTATGTCCGAGGCTATTATAGAGGTATTTTGAGACACTCTGAATGGTGAGTTTGCCATGCCGATATTTGAGCTTCATGACGAAATTATCTTTCCCCCCGTGCACCTGGCTGAAAAAAACGGAATTCTGGCGGTCGGCGGCGACCTGTCGCCGGAACGTCTCACGGCGGCCTACAGCCAGGGAATCTTCCCCTGGTATTCCGAGGGGGAACCGATCATATGGTGGTCGCCGGACCCGCGGTTTGTGCTTTTTCCGCCTGAACTGCAGGTATCCAGGACCATGCGGCAGGTGCTGAGGAGGAAAATTTTCGAGATCACCCTGGATGAAGATTTCAACGGGGTCATACAGGGATGCCAGGAGCCGCGCAAACACGAGCGGGGCACCTGGATCACCGTGGAAATGCTGGATGCTTACCTGCGGCTCCATGAAATCGGCATCGCCCACTCGGTGGAAGCCTGGAGGGACGGAGAGCTGGCCGGCGGGCTGTACGGCGTGTCCCTGGGGAAATGCTTTTTCGGCGAGTCCATGTTTACCAGGATGAGCAATGCCTCCAAGGCTGCTTTCATAACCCTTGCGGGAAAGCTTGATGCCATGGGATTTCTCATTATCGACTGCCAGGTGTACACGGATCACCTGGCCAGCCTCGGCGGCCGTTTTATCTCACGGGAGGAGTACCTGGATATATTGAATGAGGGATTGAGTTCCCGGACGATTCAGGGAAGCTGGAAGGGGAGATAAACTCCGGGATCAGAGCTTTTTCATCTTACGGTAATGCCTGCGCACGCCCGCGAGGAATTCCGTGCACCGCCGTATCTCGGTAAACACGGGAAGCCCGGCGTTTTCCGCCGCGGAGCTGAACATGCCGAGAGCGGGTCCTATGCCGATCGCCCAAACCGCCACGGGCTTGGCGTATTTTCTCGCGAGTCCGCTGATTGCCTCGATATAGCCGTACTTGCCGTCCGCCCTGGCGAAAGTCTCAACGATTGCCGAATCCACCCCCGGATCGGACAGGATTGCTTCAGCCGCGGCAGTGTACACGGTTTGAAAATCGCCGGCTTCGACTGCAGGCCAGAGGTCCAGGGGATTGTCGGTCCCGGCCCAGACGGGGAAGAGCTTCTTGAGGGAGGCGATGGTCTCTGCGGAGAACCGGGGGAGCGTAAGGCCGTTGTCCGCCAGAAGGTCCGCGGTGACAATCGCGGCGCCTCCGGAAAAGGTCATCACGGCGGTGCCCGCGACCGGGGTGAACGACCGGGTCATTGAAAAGCCCCGTGCCATATCCATGAGCTCGTGCAAATCATAAACCTGCACTATACCCGCCTGTCTGAAGGCACCCGTATACAGTGCGTCAGAGCCGGACAAGCTCGCCGTGTGGCTCAGCGCCGCACGCGCGCCGATATCGCTCCTCCCCGACTTGAGCACCACGACCGGCTTGTCCGTGCTCCCTGCCAGGTCCAGGAACCTCCTCCCGTCGATTATGGATTCGAGATAGCAGCCGATGACGCCGGTGCGCTCATCGTTGACGAAATACTCGAGAAGCTCGGTTTCGTTCACATCGCACTTATTGCCTATCGAGCAGGCCGTGCGTATGCCCATGCCGCCCCGCCCCAATACCATGATGAGAAAACCGGCGGAGAGCATGCCGCTCTGCACGATGAATGAGACGTTCCCTTCCTTGATGTACGGCGTCCAGTCGTCAAGGTGCATGAACGAAAAAGCGGCGCGCGAATGTCCGTCCAGATATCCCATGCAGTTGGGGCCCCAGAGCCGTATGCCATGTCGCCTGGCCAAGGCCAGGGATTCCTCCTGCAATGCCTTCCCCTCTTCTCCGGTCTCGGAAAATCCTGCAGACTCTATAATGATCGCCTTTACCCCCTTGCGGCCGCATTCCCGTATCGTATCAGGCAGGAACCTCGCGGGGATGAAGTACACGGCCATATCGAAATCTTCAGGGATCGACTGAATGTCGGGATAGCATGGCACTCCCAGAATTTCGTCGTATTTGGGGTTTACCGGAAAGAGCTTTCCCTTGTATCCCACCAGCGCGTTTTTAAGAAGGTAATATCCCCCCTTTGATGGAGCGGCGGACGCGCCGATGACCGCCACTCCGTTCGGATGAAAAAATTCCTCAAGCACTCTCTTTGTATCCTCCTTGAAAATGTCCCTGTTCGGTCTATTCGGGGCCAGGCCTAGTTCCCTGAACAGTATTTCTTCCCGAATTTCCCCTCAACGCATTTCCCCGAGCCGACGCAGTCTGCGTCACTAAAACACTCATTGCCGGTTTTGCCCGAGCTGCCCGCGTCAAATTCCCTTTTCTTTACGCACACGCCGTCCTTGCATTCATGATTAAATTCACAGTCAAAATTGGCAAGGCATTTTTCACCTTTCTTTTTATCGCCCGCCGAAACCATTATCGACATACTTGTAATGATGCAGAAAGTCGCAATAAGTAATCGCTTCATACGTCCCTCCTGATAATTATTGACTCGGCTTACATAACTTTTGTTAATGCCTCTTGCTCCCTCCCCCTTGATGGGGGAGGGCTGGGGTGGGGGTGATAAACTTACAGTACCAGATGATTTTATATGCCAAGGCTCACCCTCCCCTTGCCCCTCCCATCAAGGGAGGGGGACTACTTTAATTAAAATTCGCCTAACTCGAATTAATCTTCACCGGCGTAACTCCCCATATCTCATCGGCGTACTCCCGGATCGTTCGGTCCGCGGAGAATTTGCCCATGCTCGCGGCGTTCAGGATGGACATCCTCGTCCACCGGCGCGCATCCTTGAATGTTTCGCTCACCCTTTCCTGGCATCGTATATACGACTCGTAATCGGCCATGAGCATATAGTGATCGTTCTGGGCCAGAAGGGAATCCACGATCGGCTGGAACAGGCCGGGCTCCTTTCTGGAATAATAGCCGCTGCTGATCATGTCGATCGCCTGCTTCAGCTCCCGGTTTGAATTGTAAAAATCCCACGGATTATAGCCGGAGGATTTTTTTCCGGCGACCTCGTCCGCCGTTAATCCGAAGATGAAGATATTATCATCGCCGACCTCCTCTTTTATCTCGATGTTCGCTCCGTCGAGGGTGCCTATGGTGAGCGCCCCGTTCAGGGCGAATTTCATGTTCCCGGTGCCCGACGCCTCGGTCCCGGCCGTGGATATCTGCTCTGAGAGGTCGGCCGCGGGGATGATCTTCTCGGCATTGGAGACGCAATAGTTCCGGATGAACACGACCTTGAGCCGGTCCCCGACGCGGGGGTCGTTGTTGACGACTTCAGCCACGGAATTGATGAGCTTGATGATCTGCTTTGCCATATAATAGCCGGGAGCGGCCTTGCCGCCGAAGATCACGGTGCGGGGAACAAAAAATTTCTCCGGGTCGGCGGTAATGCGGTTGTAGAGCGTCACCACGTGCACCAGATTGAGGAGCTGGCGCTTGTATTCGTGCATCCGCTTGACGTGGCAGTCGAATAGGGAATCGACGTTCACCTTTATCTTATTGAGCTTCCAGATGTAGTCGGCGAGCATTACCTTGTTTTGCCTCTTCACCTTCCGCCATTCTTCCTGGAACGAGGCGTCATCAGCCAGGGGAGCGAGCTTTTTCAGCTCAAACAGGTCCGTGACCCATGATTCGCCGATCCGGGACGTTATGAGGGAGGCGAGGCCGGGATTGCAGAGCTTGAGCCACCGGCGCTGGGTGATCCCGTTTGTCTTGTTGTTGAATTTTTCCGGCCACAGCTCGTAAAAGTCGCGGAATATCTTATTCTTCAAAATTCCGGTATGGAGCGCGGCGACTCCGTTGACAGAGTGAGAGCCCACGATTGAAAGGTTGGCCATCCGAATTCTCTTTTCCGCCCCCTCCTCGATGATCGACATCCGGGCCAACCGCTCATTGTCGCCGGGATACGCCTCCCGTATCCTGTCGAGAAAGCGCCGGTTGATCTCATAGATGATCTGGATGTGCCGCGGCAGAACATGCTCAATCAGGCCCACCGGCCACTGCTCCAGAGCCTCCGGCAGGATGGTGTGGTTGGTGTAGCCGAAGGTCTTCTCCGTAATCTCCCAGGCGGCGTCCCAATCCAGGCCTTCATCGTCGATCAGGATCCTCATAAGCTCGGGGATAGCGATGGAAGGATGCGTATCATTAAGCTGAATGGCCACTTTATCCGCGAAGCCGTCAAATTCGGTATGCACTTTTTTATAACGCCGCGTGATGTCCTGAAGGCTCGCGGAAACGAAAAAGTACTCCTGCTTGAGCCGGAGCTCCTTCCCCTCGAACACGTTGTCGTTCGGATAGAGAACCTTTGATATGATCTCGGACTGGTCTTTATCGGCCACGGCCAGGTGGTAGTCGCCGTGGTTGAAATAGTCGAGGTTGAATTCCCTGGTGGATTTCGCGGACCAGAGCCGCAGGGTATTCACCGTATTATTCTTGTACCCCGGCACCGGAATGTCGTACGCCATGGCCATGATTTCCTCCGCGTCCACCCAATCGTTGCGCAAAACCCCCTTTGCTTCATGGTACTGGCGCACATGGCCGTAGAATTTCACCGCATACAGGTACTCCGGCCTGTCGAACTCCCATGGATTCCCGTACCTGAGCCAGTTGTCCGGGAGCTCAACCTGATAGCCGTTCACGATCTGTTGGAAAAAAATTCCGTACTCGTAGCGGATGCCGTAGCCGTACCCGGGGAGGGCCAGCGTCGCCATTGAGTCCATGAAGCAGGCGGCAAGCCTGCCCAGACCTCCGTTGCCCAGGCCGGCGTCCCATTCTATTTCCCGAAGCTCCTCAAGGTCATGTCCCATATCCATGAGTGCCTGATACGCATTCTCATACTGCCCGGTATTAATCAGGCTGTTCCCCAGTGTCCTTCCTATTAAGAATTCCAGGGACAGATAGTATATCCGCTTGGCGTCGTGCTTATAGTAGGCCTGCTGCGTTTCTATCCACCGCTCCACGAGCCGGTCGCGTACCAGGATCTCAAGGCTTTTCAGACGATCATGCTCAGTGGCCGAATACTCATCCTTCGCCAGGGAATACTCCAGATTATAAATGAACGATTTCTGCAAGGATTCGACGTCTCTTCCCTGGAGCTCGTTTGTCGTGGTAGTCAGCTTTTTTTTTCCGGATGATGATTTTTTTGGCATGGCCTTATCTCCTTTTCTAACACGTTTTTCCGCACTTTGATTTTAGCGGGCGACTCCGTTATGTATTTTATGCATGACGTACGGCGCAATGCTGATAAAAATCAATACTAACACCCACAATCTGCCCTCCAGAATATTGTGGGCACTGACGAGATCGGGCCAGGAATGCCCCAGGGCATAATGAAAGAACAGGAATTCAAAGGCCTCGGTGAGTGCGAGCCATATCAGCCCGACCGCATAATATGCTACCGCTTGGCCATCCGGGAGTCAAGAAAATTGTTTGGCTCCTGTCCCCGTCCTTTGACCCTCCAGGTACCGGTTCATATCCTCAGGCATCGAACTTGTAAAGGGCATCCGCTCTCCGGTAACCGGATGATTGAAAGCGAGACGAGCAGAGTGGAGGAGATGACGCGGCGTTTCCATCCAGGGAAGCGGAGCGAAGTCTCCCGATCGCGCTTTTCGGACAAATTCAAGAAATTGCTCATCCGATCTCCCATAGAGCTTGTCGCCCACAAGGGGATGGCCCGCATGCGCCAGATGAATTCTTATCTGGTTCGTGCGGCCGGTTGCCGGCAGGCACCGCACCAGCGTGGATGAAGCAAGCCGCTCAATGACCTCGAAGCACGTCAGGGCCGGGCGGCCGCCGGGCGAGCCGTCCGACACCACCCTTTTTCGGATGGAGATGCTGCTCGCGGGATCCGGGGCAATGGCGCCGCTTACCTGAAAGGCCGGCGGCGCGATTACGCCCCGTGCGACCGCCAGATATTCTTTTTCCACCGAGCCTTCCTCAAACTGCCGCACGAGCGCCCGATGCCCTGCGTCGGATTTGGCAACGACCATGAGGCCGCTCGTTTCCCGGTCAAGGCGGTGAACCAGCTTAACCGGACCGCGGTAATCCCGATCGGCCAGGATTTCCCTTAGAATAAAGATAAAGGTGTTCTTGATGAAATTGCCGTCCGCGTGAGAAGGAAGATTGCCCGGCTTGTCCGCAACGAGAAAGGTCTCCTCCTCGTATAAAATCCGTATTGCACCGTCAACCGGCGGCTCGCGAAGGACGACCGTGTATGAGACGATGTCGTTCCGGACGAGCGTACGGTCGGGTGAGGCGTGAGCGTGGTTCACGGTCACGCTCCCTTCGCGGATTATCCCTTCCCATTCCGCGCGGCTGTGGTACCTGAACCGGGAGCAGAGGAAGTCGACGAGCTTCTGCCCTGCGTGGCTCGGCGAAATACGGGATGAAAGTGTTGTTGCACCGGGAATCAAGGGTTATTTAGCCAGCATCAGAGATGCAAGGAATACAAGAATTCGATCGACCATAAATCTTATTTATGTTTCTGTAAAAATAATTTATCAATATGTTCATTAATAATCTTAATACAACTCGTAACAAGTACAAAAATCCATATAGCCATACTATACTATAATAGTATAATCCGTATGCTTAAGCAACCATTTTTTAGTCGAGTTAATTCCTTAGTCGGGAAGATTCTAGAGAGAATCTCCGGGTTGAGCAAGAAAAATTTTTTGCCTTTTCCCCTGATTCCTCTTACTATTATTAAAATAGTTAGGTGTCTCTAACTTAACGTAAAACCACGTCAAACAAAAAAGTAAGGAGTAAAAATATGGCGACGATTAATCCTTATTTGAATTTCCCGGGAAATACCGAGGAAGCATTCAATTTTTACAAATCGGTATTTGGCGGAGAATTCACCATAATACAGCGCTTCAAAGATACACCTGAAGCCGGGAAGCACGGGTTTCTTATGAACGCGCTCTTGCCCTCACGCGACAAGAGCCCGAACGAAAATTTCTGGAGGGAAGGATGCGGGGACTGGAATGAAAAAAAATCCGGAGCCATGTCGATTTTCACCCCCGCCAAACGACTAGTATAATTTCAGTCAGGCTCACAAAAATAAGGAGGCGCCAAAATGCGATTCATGATGCTTATGATCCCCGGTGTTTACCAGGGTGCAGAAAGCCAGAAGACCGGGGCGGATTTCACGCCAAGCGCGGAAGCGGTCGAAAAAATGATGAAATACAACGAAGAGCTGGCAAAAGCCGGGGCTCTCATCTCTCTCGACGGGCTTCATCCTCCGGTCGCCGGGGCGCGTGTTTCCTTTTCGGGAGGAAAACCGAAAGTCACGGACGGGCCCTTTACCGAATCAAAAGAGGTTCTCGGCGGCTACTGGATGATCCAGGTAAAGTCGCGGGAAGAGGCGATCGAATGGGCAAAGCGCGTCCCCGCCGACGAAGGAGACCTGATCGAGGTCCGGCAGGTGTTCGAGACGTCGGAATTTCCCGAAGATGTTCAAAAGGCGGTGAAGACACTTCGAGCGAAGCGGTAAGGACCTGGTCCGGCGCGCGGGAAGAATACACCTTCAGGGAGGTTGGCATCTCAACCGAGGTGCTGGTGGAGGTGGATAGTAACGACGAGCTAAGGGAGATGTTTGAAACCACCTGGCCGAAGGCGCTGCAAAGGCTTAAGGAGCTGGCGGAAAAACAGGAAGAATTATCCAGAAAGAAAAACCTGAAATCGAAAATCCGCGTTGCCCCCGGGCGGAGGAAGATGAAAAAATAAAATTTAGGTGCAGTTCACCTTCTCACCGGCAATATCGCTCCTCGTTAATTGCAAGACGCAGGAAGAAGTGGACCGGTTGTGGGAAAAGCTCTCCGAGGGCGGAGATGAACAGGCACAACAATGCGGCTGGCTTAAGGACAAGTATGGCGTGTCATGGCAGATCGTTCCCATTGCTTTGGGCGAGATGATGCAGGACAAGGACCCGAAGAGATCGGAACGGGTCATGGAGGCGATGCTGAAAATGAAAAAAATTGACATAAGAATTTTAAAGCAAGCGTACGAGCAAAAATAATCTCGAAGGAGGACATTATGAAAAAAATAGTAATTGGTGCACTGGTTGTAATTGCCGGCGTCGTCGCGGTCATTCTCATTATTGCCGCGACCAAGCCGGACACATTCCGCGTCGAGCGCTCGATCAGCATCAACGCGAGCCCGGAGAAGATAGCAACGCAGATCAGCGATTTCCACAAGTGGACATCCTGGTCGCCGTATGAGAAAAAGGATCCTGCAATGAAGAGAACGTACGGCGGTGCCAAACATGGCAAAGGAGCTGTCTATGAATGGGAAGGAAATTCCCAGGTCGGTGCAGGGCGCATAGAGATCACCGACGCTTCATTGTCCAGGATCAGGATGAAACTGGATTTTCTCAAACCATTCGAAGGGCATAACACCGCCGAATTCACTTTAGAACCGGAAGGTAAATTGACAAAAACGACATGGGCCATGTCTGGCCCGAACCGTTTCATCGGGAAAGTCTTTCATGTTTTTATCGACATAGACAAGATGATCGGCAAGGACTACGAAACCGGACTTCAAAGTCTGAAGTCCATCGCCGAGAAGTAGATCAGCCTGATCAGGAATATAAATAATGTTCAGGAAATGCGAGAACTATGAAATACCTGTTGCTGGTCTACCTTGACGAGAATGCGCTGAGCAAAAACGAGCGGCAGGCGTGTTACCATTGAAATCCGGCCGGTGATGGAGATCCCGGGCCTGCCGAAGGGGTAGTGTCCGCATCGCAGATAACGAAACGGAAGTGCACCAGTGAGACAGCTACGGCCGGTTGCGCTCCGGTGAACGGCCTCATGCGATTCCGCTCCGCCGAATCAGAATTTAAAGTTTTTTTCCGGTCAATTGTTAACTATTATTTTAATAATAACACAATAATATAATTCCCCGGACGCCTTCAGGCTTTAGGGTGAATTAGAAAAATTTAAAGGGAGGTAAAAAATCATGAACAAGTTTTCTTTATTCATTTCACTGGTGTTACTTTCTCTGGCGGCCGGCTGCGGAGGCTTTTACGGCCCGATGGGCTACGGCCCCATGGGCAGATGGGGCCATATGATGGATTACGGATACGGCTACGGATTCGGAGGTATGTTTATGGGGATACTGTTTTTAATCATCATCGGCGTGGCGATTTATTTTGTTTTTCAGAATATAAAATCGAGGAGCGGCGGTTTCGGAGGGGAAAGCGCCCTGGACATTCTCAAGAAGCGCTACGCCAAGGGTGAAATCACCAAGGAAGAATTCGATAAGATGAAAGATGATTTGAAATAAGGTAAGGGCGGTGAAGTAAATGAAAAAGATATTTTTCGTTGGTCTTCTGGTATGTGCCGCGGCTTTTGCCGTGTATCCGGTGAGCGCGCAGGCGCCGGCCGGCAAGGATGGAAGCGGCTACGGCCATGCTCCCGGTCCCGGGCAGGGCGGATACGGCCGGGGAATGATGTGGGCGCGGGGTTGGGTTGATATTCCTGCGAAGCTCCCGGCGCCCAAAAACGCCGAGTGGCTTCAAAAGCTTAAGGATATCCTGGTGGTCGAAAAGGAGTCTCTCGCCCAATATAAATCAGATGCGGGCAGGCACGACGTGTATATGCCGTACATGATGGTGATCCCACAGAAGGAAAACCACATCTACTGGATTGAGCAGTTGTTTGCGGCGTACGGCCTGCCTCCGGACGGGAAGGTCCCTCAGATCGTTCAGGCAAAATCATTGCCCCAGGCCTATGAGCTCGCCGTGAAACGTGAAGCTGGTTCATTGTCCCGGTACGAATGGCTGATAAAAAACGCCGAGGACCCAAATTCAGCAGCGGCATTGCATACGATACTCATTCAGAGCGGGTGGCACGGGGACATGTTTGAACATGCCCTGGCAGAAGGCTCCGGTTTTTGGTACGGCCGGGGTCCGGGTATGATGGGCCGCCGGCATGAGTATGGGTATGGGCCCATGAGCATTGTCACCTGGGTAGGGTTCCTGATAATCCTGGCGGCACTAATCTTTATCATTATCAGGGCCGTCAGATCGAGAAGCGAGAGAGATATATCCAGGGAAACGCCTCTTGAGAGTTTAAAAAAGCGCTACGCCAGGGGCGAAATAATCAAAGAACAATTTGACGCGATGAAAAAGGATCTGCAGTAAGGGTGAATAATGATTCACCCCTAACAAAAAATGGAACCAACCGCGAAAATAAAGGGTCTCACGTTCCGAAAATCAAAAAGAAGGAGATCCAAATGAAAAAAGGATTATTGGCAATAGCGATGGCTTCTATACTGGGGCTCGCTTCAACGGAGCTGTTGGCTTGGGGCGGAGGACCCGGATGGTGCAATGGACCCGGATACGGTAAGGGCTCTGGGCCCCGGCACGGCGGGTCCCGCGAATACGGCTATCTCGTGTTTCTTTCCGAGCAGATAGGCCTTTCCGACGAACAGATCCAAAAGGTCATAAAAATCGACGCCGACTATCGGGCAAAGTATTTTACCAGCCGGAAAGATTCCGAAAAGCTTGATGCCCTGAGAATCGAGCATAGAAAAGCGGTGGAAAGCGTTCTGACCGACGCGCAGAAAAAGAAGCTCGATGACTATTATAAAAACCGGCGGGGCCCCGGATACTTCCGCGGACACGGTCCCGGGGGTTACTAAAATTCATTCAACCAGCGCTGTCCGGCATTCAACCGGCAGCGCTTTTTTATTTTAAATTCATGACCGCCAGGAATCCGTCATGGATCGCCTTGTCGATCTGAGCCGGCTTTACCGAATCGCCGATGACCGTGAAGGGAATGCCGGTCTTGTCCATTGAATCGGCGATTCTTCTCACCGAGCGCGATCCCACCGCGTTTATCACGTTATCGAACTGGTATGAGCCTATCTTACCGCCCCGCTCGAATGTTACCAGGCCCTTGTTCACTGAAACGACTTTTGTCCCGGGAATCAGGTTTACGCCATAGCGGGTTACGTTTCCCAGAAGCACCCACCTCGTTGACCTGCCTACGTCCTTACCCAGCTTGGGGAGCATTTCAAACACCGTCACCTTCTTGCTCCCCCGGGTGGCAAGCTCGCGCAGCCGCTCTACGCTTTCCGCCTGGTAGATGAAAAGGAAGTGGAGCGCCTCAGGCGAGAGCGTGCCCTTGGAAGCCAGGAACATGGCGGTTTCAAGGCCCACTGCGCCGCCGCCGATGACGGCGATATCCTCGCCGAGGCTGGGGTCATCCTTCAACACCTCCCAGGCGGAATGAACCCCGGGGTCGTCGATTCCCTTAATCGGAGGCTTCAGGGGCTCTGACCCCTCTGCAAGGATCACGTGATCGGGCTTTTCATTTTGAATGAATTCCGCGTCGACTTCGCATTCCAGATGCACGTCGACATCATACCGCTCCAGCATCGCGTCATAGTAGGAGATGAGATCCCACAGCTCCTGCTTGTGCGGCGGCATGCCCGCTATCCAGAGCTGGCCTCCTATTGTTTCGGATTTTTCGTACAGATCCACCGTATGTCCGGCTTCGGCGGCGCGCACCGCAGCCTCGAGCCCTGCCGGGCCCGCGCCCACCACCATGATCTTTTTCGAAGGCCGGGCCTTCGCGATGTTCCGCTCCCCCTCAAACCCGGCCCGCGCATTAGCCAGGCAAAAGGCCGGCCTTCCGCTGAACAGGGAGTCGGTGCAGCCCTGGTTGCAGGCCACGCACGGGCGTATCAGCTCCACCTCGCCCTCCCTGGCCTTTTTCGGCCAGAAGGGATCGGCTATGAGAACCCGTCCCAGGTTCACCATGTCGCAGATCCCGTCCTTGATGAGCTGCTCCGCGGTAAAGGGGTCGGCTATGCGGTTTGACGCGATCACCGGCACGGCGACCGACCGTTTGATATTCAGGGCGAGGTATGAATAAGCGGAGCGCGGCACGTCCATGGGAAGCTGGGGCACGTGCGCCTCGTGCCAGCCTCCGGTAACGTTTATGAGATCGACGCCGGCGGCCTCGTAGACCCGGGCGACCTCCGGCGTTTCAATGCTGGTATTGCTTCCCTCGACGAAGTCGTTCCCCGCCATGCGTACGGATATGGGGTAATCGCTCCCGAGCCGTGCGCGCATCGCCTCTATTATCTCCCGGGCGAACCGGGTCCGGTTCCCGAAGCTTCCGCCGTATTCGTCCGTGCGCCGGTTGGTGCGGGGCGATAAAAATTGGGTTATAAGGTAGCCGGCCGACGCGATGATCTCAACGCCGTCAAAGCCCGCTTCCCGCGCCCGCTCCGCCGCCCTGACGAACGCCTCCTGGGTTTGTTTGATGTCCGCAAGGGTCATCTCCCGCGGAACCTGCTTCGAAAAATTCGAGTAGACCGGCGACGGCGCTATCGGATCCGGGCCTCCCAGGATCTTGGAATAGGAGTATGCGCCTGCATGAAAGAGCTGTATCCAGGCGCGGGCTCCCTCCCCCTTGATGAGGCTTGACAGCCGCGCGAAGTCCGGTATTACATCGTCGGAGCCTATCTGTAGGATGGCCGGTCCGCTTCCGACAATGTCGAACCCGACCGGGCCCACGGTGACGATGCCTGCCCCGCCCCTGGCGCGCTCAACGAAATAATTGACATACCGGTCGTTCAGCCTGCCGTCGTATGAATACAAAAGTCCCAGGCTGGGATACGCTATCCTGTTCTTTATAACGGTCTTATTGATAGTGATCGGGCTGAACAGTAGATCAAACATATATGTTACTTCAGCAGCGCGCCCATTCTTTTGTATATATCCTTGGCCTCTTTTATAGTCCCGTTTATGACCTGGGTCACGGTGGGGATATCGTCAATGAGCCCCTGAACCTGTCCGGTCAGGTGCACGCCTTTTTCCAGATCGCCCTCATCCGAAGCCTTCTTTATCTTGTCAAAGGCGGCGGCCATATGGGCGAGCTGGATCATGGTCTTGGGCCCCTGCATCATGGTGCCGATCGCAAGCTTGAACCAGGGAAGCTTCAGATCATTGGCTATCCGTACTGATGCGAGCGCCGCCCGGGGCAGATTCATTCCCTGTTTGATCGTTTCTTCAGCGGTCCGGGTCTTGAGCACGCGGCACCAGAGCCCGTCGAAGCGGTCCGAGTACAGGGTGTCGTCGATGCCGGCCTGGATCTGCGCCTTCTTGGTTTTCTCATGCACCGGACTTTCCCTGGTGAGGGAGAGGCGGGTGCCCATACCGACCGCCTCGGCGCCGAGGGCTAGGGCGGCAACGAACCCCTTGCCGTCCGCGAATCCGCCGATTGCGACCACCGGTATCTTTACCTTCTTCACGATGGCCGGCACGAGCACCAGGGAGGTCACCAACCCGCCGTGTGCGGCAGCCTCGTGGCCGGTTACCTGCAGGGCCGTCCGCGCCCTGGTTCTGGGCAGCCAGTGCATGGCGCTCGTTGACCACCGTGGCAATAACCTTGCCGCCGTACTTGTGGGCGCGCTCCGCGATCCAGTCGCATTTGCCCAGGGAAACATTGATCACCGGCACCTCTTCCTCGAGAAGCACCTGCGCGTTCTCCCGCGCGCCGGGCATAAGCAGGGTCACGCCCGCTCCGAAAGGCTTCCTGGTGAGCTTCCTTATTTTCTTGATCGATTCCCGTGTTTGTTCGGTATTGAGCGGGCCGGTTGCGAGGTATCCGATGCCGCCTGCGTTACACACCGCAGCCACCAGCTCGGGCACGCTGATCCAGCTCATACCGGGAAGAATTATAGGATATTTGATCCCGAAGAGCTTGGTAATCCTGGTCTGCATGATATTCTCCTTTATTAGATTTAAATTACAAACGTAGATTATAGCGGCATCCGGTTAAAATATATTCCGTACCCGCTCAATCTCCTCCCTGGCTTGAGCCGCCATCCGCTCAATGAGCTCCTTGCAGGTAGGGATATCCTTCACCATGCCCACGGATTGTCCCATCATCATGGGAGCGATATCGATATTGCCGGTTTTCCATGCCTCTTTAACCCTTTTGCCCGAGATGAGCGGAATCAGCTCTTCAAAACCGCATCCCCTGGCCTCCATGGACAGAACTTCTTCAACGACCTTGTTCCTGATAGCCCTGCCTTGAAGACCGATGGATTTGCAGATAAGGGCTGTTTCAAATTCCTGCCGCTTGATAAGCTCCTGTTTAATGTTATCGTGCACCTCGCATTCCTGCGTGGCCGCAAATCTGGTGGCCATCATGACGGCCGCCGCGCCCAGGGCAAGCGCTGCGGCGAGGGAGCGGCCGTCTGCGATGCCGCCGACGGTCACTACCGGGATCCCCACGGTCTCGGCGATGCGCGGCGTGAGCACCATGGTGGCGACGTCATCGTTTAAGGGATGGCCCCCCTCCTCGATGCCGGCGGCATAGATGCCGTCGTAGCCCGCCTTCTCCGCGTGCACGGCGTGGCGCACGGACCCCACCTTGTGGAAGAGCCTTACCCCCGCCTTCTTCAGCATATCAATGTATTCAATCCCCGCCGCCTTGTCGAGCGGCGTGCCGGATACTTCAAGGCCGGCCACCCTCTCCTCGGCGCAGATTGTCAGATAGGAGCGATGGTGTTCAGGCGTAATGTGGACCGACGGCAGCAGGGTCACATTGACCATAAAGGGCATATCCGTAAGCCTTCTGGTCTCCCTGATTGCGCCGCGGAACTCATCGCCGGTGGGATAGTTGCCGGCTGTAAGGTTTCCCATGCCGCCGGCGTTCGAGACCGCCGCACAGAGCTTCGGCGTGCAGAGCCACATCATGGCGCCGCAGATGATGGGGTACTTGATTCCGAACATTTCAGTGATCGCGGTTTTCATTATCGTTTATTCTCCGAATAATATTCACTCCCGAGCGTTTGACTTGTCATCGGACGCTTGAGGAGAAACCGATGCAAGAGACGGGATCACGGGTAATTACCCGATTCCGGCGTTTTCCCGTTCAATGCCCCTGCCGGTGATCTCGGCCATGAAATGCCTGAAGTCGGCGTCGCTGATATTCAGGTAATCGAACATTCCGAGCTGCTTGAGATGGAGCATACCTTCGGTCACTGCCGCGAGCAGAATGGCCAGCATGCGCGGGTCCAGGTTCCGAAACGTTCCCTGTTTGATGCCCACCCTGACGGTCTCTTCCATGAGATCGGTCATCTGGCACATCTTTTTCATGATTTCATAGTTTTCGGCATGATCTTCAGGATGAACATGCGACTTGTATTCCATCAGGATATTATAGTGATCCCGGTGCTCATAAAAAAACGTAATGTATGAATCGAATGTGGATATGAGCTTCTGTCCGGGATTCTCCCTGCCGCCTATCCCCTCCCTGAATTTTTCCACAAGCATATCAATCGCTTCATAGCATATCGTCCGGTAAATTTCATTTTTGTTTTTGAAATGAAAATAAATCGCGCCGGTGGTGAGCTTCGCCTTCATCGCTATGGCGCGGATGGATACGCCGCTGTATCCGTATTTCGGCAGGAGCCTCCGGGCCGTTTTGAGTATCTGTTCCCTGTTATTCGTTCTCATCGCTTTTATTTATATAGCCCGAAACGTCGAAAAAATTAATCGGTAATCATTAAAGAGCTCCTCTCGCCGGTTAACGGCGGATCGGCGGTGTCGATGATCCTGACGATCTCCTCATGCAGCCGCTTCTTGATTTCCCCGAAGATTCCGCGCTTCTTCTGGAAGGTCTTGGCAAAAGAGATCGCCTCTTTCATGAGCTCTTCCGCGTTGGCGCACGCTTTAACGATGATGTGGTGCTGTTCAAGCTCCGGCGCGGTGTAGCGGTTTCCGGTGAGCTGCATCTCCATCAGCTTGTACTGGGGAACGGCCTTTTTAATGAAGGCGTTCATACCGTACCGGAAGGGAATACCGAGGTTCACCTCGGGGAAGCAGAAAAACCCCTTGTCCGAGCGCATGAACCTGAAGTCACAGGCGCAGGACATTATAGAGCCGTTGCCGTACGCGTGGCCGTTGATCGCCGCGATGGTCGGCACCGGAGCAAGCAGGAGCTTTTTGAACACCTCATTCATACCGTTGATGAAATCCTGAACCGGTTGAAGCTCCTTGTTCTGCAGCCGCGCCGCGATCCAGTCGACGTCTATGCCCTGGGAGAAATTTTTCTCGTCGTTCGAGGTAATAATAATAGCGCATGCCGATTTGTCCGCAATGATCTCGTCCAGCACTGCGTTCAATGTATTCGAAAAATCAAGGTTCTGTTTATTCGCGCCGTTGCACATGGTGATGATGGCTACGGCATCGTCTTTGGTCCATGTCATGATCGCCATAGAGTCCTCCTCTACTGTCTTTTTTTTCAAACATAACGTTGTTATGTTTAGGGTCAAGCAGAAAAATTATTATTGCTAACCTTCTCCAACGGGGTGTATTTTTCCAGAAAGGTCTTGCTCGAACCGCCGAAGAGTATGGTCAATTTCACGTTATCGCCGCTCCCCTCTATAGTGAGAATGCGGCCGATGCCGTAACGCGGGTGGAGCACGCTGTCCCTCACCCTGAATTTAGATTCGCTGCCGGCGTCACCGGCTTCCTCCGGGGAAAGCGCACCCTTCGGCTCATCACCATACTCCGACACCGGCCCGGATCCCTCCTCATGCCGCTCTTTCCGCATCATCATTCCCGGGGAATAACCGTTCGAGTAATATTCCCGGACCTCCAGGAGCTCCGCCGGTATCTCATGGATGAACCGGGACGGCTCGTTGTGATAAACCTCATGGAAGGTTCTCCGAAGCTCCGCGCAGGTGACGAACGCCCGCTCCATCGCCCGGGTGAGTCCCACATAGCAGAGCCGGCGCTCCTCCTCGATCCCCTCTTCGGTGTCTGAGGAGAGGCGGTGCGGAAACATATCCTCCTCCATGCCGGTAAGAAATATCACCGGGAACTCCAGGCCCTTGGCGTTGTGCACGGTCATCAGGGTCACCATATTCCCCCTGTTGTCGGCATCCTCCTCCGGATTCTCCTCGGAGGTGTACAGGGATATGTCCTGTAAAAACTGGTCCAGGGACGCGTCCGGATAGGCGAGCTCGTAATCATACACGCTGTTCATAAGCTCGCTTATATTCTCGAGCCGCGTCCTGCTTTCGAGCGTGTCCTCCTCCTCCAGAGCCTGCACATACCCGGAAAGCTCCAGCACCCGGCCTACAAGATCGGAGAGCTTACGGCGCGGCATCTCTTCGGCTGCGTGCCGGCATTGGGCGATGATCCCGGCGAATTCCGCAACGCCTTTGGGAAGCTTTTCGCCGGCCAGGCCGTCCCTGATCACGGCCCACTCGGAAATGTTGCCGCGCTCCGCGGCGTCGCGTATTTTATCGACGGTCACGGCGCCGATCCCGCGCGGCGGCATGTTGATGATCCGCAGCAGCGACACGATATCCCGGGGATTGGCGATGAATTTCAGGTACGCGAGCGTATCCTTGATCTCCTTGCGGTCATAGAATTTGACGCCCCCGACGACCCGGTAGGGTATATTCTCGGCGCGGAGCCGGTCCTCGAACACGCGTGACTGCGCGTTCGTCCGGTAGAATACGGCGAAATCCTTATTCTTGAAGCCTTCCCTGCGCTTCAAATCCATGATCGTGTTCACCACGAATTCAGCCTCGCCGTATTCGTTATTGGTGCGGCAGAAGACCACGGGCTCGCCCTCCCCCTTGTGCGCCCGGAGGTTTTTTTCTTTGCGGCGGAGGTTATTTTTTATAACCGCGGACGCGGCGGCGAGGATCGGCTGCGTCGACCGGTAATTCGTCTGCAGGGTGACGACCGCCGCGTCGAGATAGTCCTTCTCAAAATTAAGGATATTGCGGATATCCGCGCCCCTCCAGGAGTATATGGACTGGTCGTCGTCGCCCACGACACAGATGTTTCTGCTCTTATCGGCCAGATGCCGGGCTATCAGGTATTGGGAATAGTTCGTGTCCTGGTATTCATCTATCATGAAATAGTACCAGTGCCGCTGGAGCCGCTCCAGAACGTCCGGGTCCGACCGGAGGAGCTGTACGGTTTTAATCAATAGATCGTTGAAGTCGAGGGCGTTATTGCGCGCCAGCAGTGCATGGTATTCGGCGTATATAGCGGAAAAATCATACGGAAAATTTTTATTGATGAGCAGCGCCGGATCCATGCCGTCGATAAGCTCCGCCTTGTCCTTGATCTCGGATATTTTTGAGGCTATTGCCTCGGGCCTGATCTTTTTCGGATCGAGATGCATGGCGACCAGTATCTCCTTAATGAGAGCGGCCTGATCCGACTGATTGTATATTGAAAAGGACGGGGCTATCCCGATCCGCTCACCGAATCTTCTCAGGATATACACTGAAGCGGAATGAAAGGTTCTGATGAATACGCTTTTGCCCTCCGGACCGATAAGGCTCACGATCCTGTTTCTCATCTCCTCGGTCGCCTTATTGGTGAAGGTCACCGCGAAAACGGCCGTAGGCGGGACGCGCTTTTCACTCACCAGATAGGCGATCCGGTGGGTTATGACCCTCGTCTTTCCCGAGCCCGCGCCGGCCAGTATGAGGAGGGGCCCCTCGGTGTGCATGACGGCTTTTTTCTGGTTCGGGTTGAGATTTTCCAGGATTGTAGTTTCGGACATGGCATCCCAGATTCTTTCCGCACGGGGATTGTGACAAGAAGAAAAATACGGAGGGTGATCTTTTTTTATCTATTTCTTAACCACGCCCCATCTTACGGCAGGACTGAGGACGTGCGAAGGCGGTTTCTTCATTCATCCTTATATTTCCCGAAATTAGATACGAGGCCGGAAAAGGAATCTGGTTTATATTTATTAAAATCTTCTTCATCTACAAATACAAAATCAAAAGATACTTTTTTCTGTGATTGATTAATATCTTTACACCATTTTTTCAGCCGGGCCATTTTTAACGGGACATCAAGATCTTCAAGGCCTTTCGTTTCAACGATATACATACTTTTTGGATCGGTTTTTACTATAAAATCCGGGTAATAGTTCGAAATGTTTCCGTCCGCATTTACATAATCGATATTGAAGTGAACAGCCATATAGTTTTTTGTGTAAGATACCACGTCCGGGCATTTTTCAAGAAAAGAAGCGAACAATAATTCAAGATGGCTGTCACCGATTATTTTATTGAAAATGCTTTTCAGAGGGACAAGAAAGCCCTGCTCTTTCACGACGAACGGCCGTGTCTGCTTTAATTTAATATAGTCCCGTATTTCAGCGCTCCCTTTATCAACCACGGTGAGCTCATTTATTCTCTTTTTAAATGAATCCATTATTGTTTTGCACGATTCAAGCTCTGATAGATTTCTCAACGTGTTCGGGTCATCGATTTCAACGTATTTATTGAAAAGATAATTCGAAACGAAATCTTTTACTTTGCCATAGAGAACGTCATAACCGCTTACAAGCCTGAGGTCTTTCATAATCACTTGTGAAAAATACCCGATGACGCTTTGGTAATCGGCCACGGTATTGGAATCCAATAATGTCGTATGGTTTATTTCTCCGGTCGTGATATCTTTAAATACGATTTCACGTTTTTCCTCTTCTGAAAACTGACGGTATTCGACATGCTTATTCCCGAACGATGAAGGATCGAGATTCTCAAGCCGTTTATATTCACGATAAATACGCGGGGAAAGAACCGGTATTTCAATATCGAGTTTTTCTACATCTTTCTTTGTGTTTTCGTTGTCAACTTCAATGATAATCGGGGTTTTCGGCCCGGTGCCGGCGCCCATGGGTTTGCGTTCCAGCTCGACTCCTTCGCTCTGGATGGATTCGACAAAATCAATAAAGGCGTCCGTTCCCACCACGCTGACATATTCCATGGTATCGGTTCCGAAATACATGCGCCTGAGGCCCCGGCCGAGGGTTTGCTCAGGAAGGATATTGCTCTGAGCGGCATAAGCACGGAGGCCGACTATAGTGGTGACATTACGCACGTCCCAGCCTTCTTTCAGCATAAGAACGGAAATTATTACTTTATAAGGACTTTCCCAGGAATCAATTCGATTGGAGGCCTTGCGGAGTTTTTCAAGCTCATCCTTGTCCTTCTTCGAGTCAGCTTCGGATATTTCCCCGTTGTTTTTAGTATGGATGACAAGGATGGAATCTTTCAATTCAGGGTATCCACTTTCAAGATATTCCGCAACATCATCGCAGTTTTTGGTATCATCGGTCATTATAAAAAGCACCGCCTTTTTGCCGAGCTTTTCATGCTCAATATACGCTTTGCGCCACTCCTCGATGCCGAGGGCGATGTAATCGGCGTATTTTTCCGTATAGCGCGAGCTTTTTCTTTCTTCGAGTTTGGCGCGGCTCGCGGAATCCGGCAGTACCGGATGTTTGACCACATTCTGGGTAATTGCTTCTACCAGCGGGTAGTCACACACCGTTTGCACGAAGATAGCTCCGTTATTATGCTTCGGCGTGGCGGTGACATCAACCTGTAATGACAGAAAGTGATCTTTCTGTTTAAGACGATTATGAATATCCTCGATTGATTTGAACCACGCAAGGCGGCTGTCGTGTATATGATGCGCTTCGTCGTTTATCACGATCAGCTCGTCGATCTCACGCACAATGACGCCCAGGTCTACTTTGGAATCGGTCGTTTTTCCGACCGGCCTTTTCCCGAGAAAATAGTCTTCGAGGTTATTATCGTCAAAACTCGGCTCCACGTCGTTTCCGGCATACACGCGGTGTATATTGGTTAAAAACAGGTTCCCTGTTTTGCGGACAATAGATACGTCATCCTGAATGTGCAAGGTCATCTGAAAATCGTCCTGCCAGTTCCGGCCGTCATAGCCGTTATCGGGCAAAAGCGGGTCATTAAAGAATATTCTCAGGCCGTCAAAGTCCGTGCGAAGCCGGTCAAGGACGATGATGTTCGGCGCGATGAGAAGAAAATTTGTGGAAAGCCCGGAGTTTTCTTCATACAGTTTATGAAAATAACACCAGGTAATGATTAGGCTCATTACTTTAGTCTTACCGGTGCCGGTCGCCATTTTAATAACTAACCTGAGCCATTCTTCGTCGAACATTCCGGTCGATACCGCGCCGGATGAATCGTATCTGATGAGATCATATTTATCTTTAACGCGGGCTACTTCATACAGGTAAAGTATGGTCTCTAGCGCTTCCCTTTGTGAAAAGTAATATTTAAATTCAGACATACCCTCACCCCCTGCCCCTCTTCCGGAGGGCGAGGGGAGGAAGTGGCATGTATTGAACCACCAGTTGAGAAGCGCCTTTGACGTTACCGATATGCCGTCATACCTGCTATCGCGCCATTCTTTGACTTCCTTTCTGACTTTATGCACCAGAGGGGGGAGGAGTTTTTCATAGCTCGATTCCCGAAGGGTCTCGTCTGCCGGGAACCAACGATAATCCGGATCGAGTATTTCGTAGGGGGAGGACGGAAATTTTTTATGAATTGCCATTATAATATCCTGCCAATAAAATCACATTTAAATTTTAAATAAATATCTGTAAAATAAATGTAATTCATTTATTCCTTCCCAGTTTCTTGACCCCATGCTCCTCGATCAGCAATTTCATCTGATGAATCGCGATTTTATTTAGCCTGACAAGACGTTCATTCTGCGGTATGGCTTCATTGATAAAATGCGCGTTTAGATTTTCAAGGTTGGACAGACACACAAGCTGGGATATATCCGCGTAGTCCCTGATATTCCCTTTCTTATCACGATTGGCATCACGCCACTGTTTTGCGGTCATCCCGAACAAGGCCATGTTCAACACATCCGCTTCAGTGGCGTATACCAGGTTCACCTGTTCTTTCGATAGTTCCTTTGGTATCAGGTTTTCCTTAATTGCATCGGTGTGAATGTGATAGTTTATTTTCGCGAGGTTTCGGCGAATATCCCAGCCAAGCTGTTTTCTCTCCTCCTCTTTCAGCCGCTGGAATTCTTTTATAAGGTAGAGCTTGAATTCTACTGAAATCCAGGAGGCAAACTCAAAAGCGATATCCTTATGCGCGTACGTGCCGCCATAGCGTCCCGCCCTTGAGATTATGCCGATGGCGCCGGTTCGTTCAATCCATTGTTTTGGAGTAAGTGTAAAACTATTTAAGCCCGCCTGTTTTTTAATCCCGTCGAATTCGACGGGATTAAAATTCGAATTATTGAGTTGTTCCCAAACTCCGAGAAATTCTATGGTATTCCTGTTTCGGAGCCAGTTTCTGATTAAATCGTCGGTACTATCCCGATTCTTGTATTTTGCAATATCGGTAATGCAGATATAATCGTCTTCATTCTGCGCATAAAAACCGATTTCAAATCCCTTAACATCGATTTTGCCCATTAATTCCCTCCAACATTCACCTCAATAATCTTCATGGTATCATTGCCGAAAATGTCTACTACCTTGACTGCCACCTTGTACCGTCCGGACGGGCACTCGTGAAACGGGGTCTTGAGTTCAAGGGAACGGTCTTTTTTGGTGCGGAAACTCTGCCATTCATTCTCAAAGATGAAGTCTCCGGTCCATTTCTCCTCATATGCGCCCTCACCCCCGGCCCCTCTCCCGGAGGGCGAGGGGAGTTCTTTGGGAATTCGCACGACTTCCCGCTTGCTCGCGAAATCGAAATCAACGCTCCAGTAGTCGATCCAGTCCGTCCATTTTTTGGTCAAAACCTCGCGGGTCACGATGCCGTTCTTGTCCTTGCTGACCTTGATGATCTTTCCGTTTTCGACTACGATTTTATTCTTTCCGTTGCCGAGGGAAGCGGCAGCGTTATCGACCGTGTCCTGGTTATAAAATACGGAAAAATCCGTAAGCTCCACCGCGATCTGTCCCATATCCTCCTTTTTTTTCAGCGGTTTCACATGGGGCTTCACCTCGATATAGCTGACGTCATGGAACACGACCTGGTTTTTTTCCACCGCGCGGCGGTCGAATACCTCGCGGGGAATGTACTTTAAAGCAAGGTCAATGCCTTTGCTTTTCGCTTCTTCCTGGATGTTGGGGAACAGGCCCATCTCGAATTCAAAGGCGAGGATGTCCGCGCGCGAGACGCGCTTTTCCCGGCATTCAAGGATTATCTCCTCAACGAACAGGCGCGTGACCGGCAGGTTGATAGGGCCTACCGCTACCGCGCGCCCGGCTTTTTTGCCGTGGAAACACTTAAAGTTATCCGCCGGTTCGGCCTTGTATGCTTTGAGAATAAGGGCGACAAAGTCCTTTTCTTTTTGTTCGAGCTGTTTCTGCCGGTCTTGCTCGCGCAGGTCCATATTGACGCCGATGTAATGCGCACGCTCGTATTTACCGAGGTTCAAAATCTCAAAGGCCCGGAAGTCTTTTCCCTCTTCTTTGAGCTTGCGCTGTACCTGGATCATTCGCTTGCGGGTGGTGTGGACCGCGAACTTGCCGAGGTCAGATCCGATCCACTTGCGGCCGAGCTTTTCGGCCACGGCAAGGGTGGTGCCTGAGCCGCAAAAGAAGTCGGCCACGATGTCGTTTTCGTTGCTGCTGGCTTTTATGATGCGTTCGAGGAGGGCTTCGGGTTTTTGGGTGGGGTAGTCTAATCTTTCAATTGCAACTTGATTGACAATATCAATTCTCCAGTAATCAGGAGGAGCAAAACCTTTTCCTAGATAATCCCTTACAACTAATTCAGGATTACTAATTTCCCATTTTGGGTCAACATCTTTTGCTGATTTAATTGGGCTTCCACTAATACCACGACCACACAGGCGATAATATCCATTTTCATCATGGAGTTTATACTTCTTTATTGTGTTTTCAGAATATGGTCCGAGAACACCATCAACATCCCAATTGAATATATGCTTGTTTGGAACTTTTGTATATGCAATGATATCATCATGCTTTCGATTCCAATATCTTTTTGAGAATTGCCGAGTTTGATAACACCAAACAATTTGATTTAAAAAATTTTCTTGTCCGAATATTTCTTCCATTACTAAACGTAGAACTGAATTTAATCGCCAGTCTACATGCACATAGATACTCCCATCCTCCGCCAACAAATCCCTCATTAGCACCAGCCGTTCATAGATCATGGCGATGAAGCTATCCGCCCCCTTTCCCCAGGTGTCGCGGTAGGCCAGCTCTTCCAGCACATTCGGTCTTTTCGTAAATGTTTCGGTCCCTGAGCCTGTCGAAGGGTCGCCGATCTCGATGTCCATAGAAAAGTCTGCGCCCACGTCAAAAGGCGGGTCTATGTAGATGAGCTTGATGCCGCCGTTTTTCTCTATTTCTTCGCGCATGGGGCCGTTTTTCAGGCTGGAAAGAATGAGCTTGTTGTCTCCCCAGATGAGCTTGTTGGTCCATCCGGTTTTCTGGCGGCCGCGCTCGTCGAAGAGAAACCCCTGGTATTCCTCATCGCCGCCTTTCACCTTTGACGCGCCGCCTTTTGTTCCTGAGCCTTCCTTCACTGTATCGCTTTTCTTCTCACCTGCCCCGATCCGCGGCTCGTCTATCTGCTCGATGATCTGAAAGGGAAGCACGATGTTGCACACTTCGTTCGTTTTGCCGCTCCAGACCAGCTCCACCTCGCGTTTGTCGTCGAAGAGGAGAAAGCGGTATTTGTCGGGAAGGGGCTTTCCGGCCTCGATGAGCTTAAGGATTTCGCGTTTTTCGTTGTCGGTGAGTTTCATATTAACCTATTTTAAATGGATGATAGCCTGTTTGCCCGTATTTCCGTTTGCCCGTAGAGACGCGATGCATCGCGTCTCTACGGGCAAACGGGCAACCGGAAATACGGAAATATGGGCGCACGCGAATACGGAAATACGAAATACGGGCATACGCGAATTCCGGCAAACGCAAATACGGTTACGGCACCCGGGACGTAAAAAATTCGTCGCTGTACCAATTCGCCGCATTGTTTTCGATATATTGACGGATTCTTTGACGTGATGCGTCATCTCGCATAATATGATCGTAGAACCGCGCCTGCCATTTAAAAACGATATTGTTTTTTCTCGCGTACATCGTAACCGCCGATTTATACCCGCGAATGATTGATGCCAGGTTTTTGCGTTGCGGGGAGAAACGGTTTTTCGTCCCCGCCGCCAATGTAGAGACGCGATGCGTAACCGTAGAGACGCGATGCATCGCGTCTCTACGGTTACGGCGGCGATTATATTCATTTTTCCCGATGATTATTATTCCATGAAAATGATTCGGCATTATACAAAAGGCGTCCAATTCAATATTCATATCCGGTCTGATATCCGGCGTCCTAGTCCATTCGGATTCCGCAATTTTCCCGATTTCAGATAGAATCATTGTACCGTCCTCAATATCGCCAAAAAAAGAAAACCTTTGATCTGTGCAAATTGTAATAAAATATTCCCCTTGCCATTGGTAATTCCAGTTCTGCAGGCGGGACGATTCTATACGGTAAATATCATTATATTTTTCTGACATCCCTCAACCTACGCTGAAATTAATACCCATATTTAAAATACAAAAAACCCGATCTGTCAAGGTTAAAATAGCGAAAACCCGCATCGGGAAATCACTCAATGTGCATCCATCTCACCCCCACCCCAACCCTCACCCATTTGTCATGGATGACAAGGTGCAGACGCGCAACAGGATGTTGCGAAAAGCGTCTGCCGTCAAGGGGGAGGGAGGCAGAAGAAAACCCCTCAGCTTATCGAAATGATGTGTAGAGTAGAAAGTGAAGCAAGTGAGCACACGGAAGTGCGAACGGCATGGGCTGCGGCCGAGGATCGTAAGGGAGGACGCTCCGCAGGCCGCATTGAATAAGGCTCCTGATGCAGTAAGCCCAGCCAGTCACAGGATAGCGAATGAAATCATAAAAAATAACAAGCAGGTGAATTCGACAAAGCCCTCAAACCGTCCGCCGCCATGCGGACACCTATCGGGGTGCATGTCTGAGGCG
>MIBJ01000046.1:0-83859 GCA_001829495.1 Spirochaetes bacterium RBG_16_49_21
CTTTATCTAAAAATAGCTCTCGCAGAGACGCAGAGAGTGCAGAGTAAATAACTTGAGTTAGGCGATTTTTAATTAAAGCAGTCCCCCTCCCTTGATGGGAGGGGTGAGGGGAGGGTGAAATAGATATTTGGGGCATACAAAAGTCACCTGTTCGCCATAAGTTAATCACCCCCACCCCAGCCCTCCCCCATGTAGGGGGAGGGAGCAAGAGATATTGACAAAATTCGTCTAACTCGACTAAATCCCATTTTACGGAGCAATTATGAGCAAGAAAGTACTCGTAACCGGCGGATGCGGCTTTCTCGGATCGCATGTGTGCGAATATTACATAAAACAGGGCGATACGGTCATTGCTTACGACAACATGACCAAGCATGAATTGACGCGGACCGGTTTTGCGGCGGATGAGGCCCGCGTCCATAACTGGAACTTTCTTAAAAAGATTGGCGTAAAGCTCGTTACAGCGGACGTTCGGGACTTCGCGGTGCTCATGAAGCACGCCAAGGGGTGCGATTACATCATCCATACGGCGGCCCAGCCGGCTATGACGATAAGCTGGGAGGACCCCCGCCTCGACGCGGAAACCAACGTTATGGGCACGTTCAACGTGCTGGAGGCGGCGCGTGCGCTGAAGGTACCGGTTGCCCTCTGCGCCACGATCCACGTGTACGGGAACGAGATCAATAAGACTCTTAAGGAAAAAAGGGACCGATACACCCGCAAGCCGGCGACCATTGATGAAGGACATCCGACCCTGGGAGGAGTGCTCACGCCGCTGCATGCATCCAAGGCGGCCGGCGATATCTATACCAAGGCTTATATAGACACGTACAAACTGGAGGCGGCCAGCTTCCGCCTCACCGGCATATACGGCACGCGCCAGTTCGGCGGCGAGGACCACGGCTGGGTGGCGAATTTCGCCATACGCAGCGCGGTGGGATGGCCCTGCGTCATGTACGGCACCGGGAAGCAGGTGCGCGATATCATTTATGCAACCGACGTGTGCAGGGCATTCAACGCCTTTTACAAAACGCGAAAACCGGGCATCTATAACATCGGCGGCGGCCTCAAAACCGCGATATCCCTTCTCGACTGTATTGATATTCTCGGCGAGATCCTCGGCAAGCGTCCGGAGGTGAAATTTGAGGCTGACCGGCACGGCGATCTGCGCTATTTTATCTGCGATATAACTAAGGCGAAAAAACAACTGGGCTGGGAGCCGCAGGTCATGCCCCGCGAGGGTATCGGCAGGCTCATGGACTGGATACAGAAAAACATCACGGTGTTTAAAGGCTGAGTGTGAAAACCGGGGAAACTGCATCATGAAGGCTCTTATTCTTGCCGGCGGAAGGGGAAAGCGGCTTGACGAGTTCTCGGCAGAGAACAACAAGTGCATGATAAAGATCAACGGCAGGCCGGTCATCGAATATAACCTCGATGCCGCGGTGAACGCCGGCGCCGATGAGATCATCGTCGTCGTGGGGTACCGCGCCGAAGATATCATCAACCACTTCGGCAATCGTTACGACAACAAACGGCTCAGCTACGTGATCCAGTGGGAACAACGGGGCCTGGTCCATGCCATGGAGTGCGCCCGGGAAGCGCTGGCGGGCGATGATTTTATGCTGCTCTTGGGCGACGAGATCATGCTCAATCCCCGGCACCGTGAAATGATCGATGAATTCAGGAAGGGCGACGCTTTCGTGGTTTGCGGCATACTCCGGGTGGACGACAAGGAGCTGATCAAACGCACCTACACCCTGATACAGGACGAGAGCGGCAGGATCCACCGGCTCATAGAAAAGCCGCGCTCCCCGCTCAACAATTACCAGGGCACCGGCGACTGCGTGTTTCATAATTCGATCCTCGACTTTATCGAGATGACGCCGATCCATCACGAGCGGAACGAGAAGGAGCTGCCGGATCTGATTCAATGCGCCATCGACGAAGGGCGGGTAGTGAAATCTTTTATTATTTGCGATAAATATACGAATATTAATACGAAAGAAGACATCGCGATGGCTGAGGAATTCTTACGAAAAGGTTGACCGAAATAATAACCATCAAAAAATTGATGCCCTCAAAATTCACTCCATAAACAGGATGCCATTCTATAAATATTGCTATTATACCCTGATGTATCCCGGCTCCTTACTGTAGATCCATTCCTTCACCAATTTGTTAAAATCAATGGCATTTTCCTGATAAGGGTCATATACTCTCAAGTTGATCAATTCCATTAACCGTATATCATCTTCTCCGCAGATGTGCGAGGGCCCCAAAAATTTAAAATAATCATTTACCCCGGTTGCTATAAATTTAACGTTTAATCCCTGTAATACCACATCATTTCTTATCTGTTCTATTGCCCGAAAGACCAGAAAATTAACTATGGAATACACAATGGGTTTAAGCCCAGTCAGGGCCATACCGGCAGCAATCCCTACAGTACCCTGCTCCATCATTCCGGTATTAAAAATCCGCTCGGGAAATTCTTCTTTAAATCTATCCGAAACACCAAAACCCATATCGCACACCAGAAGAACAATTTTTTTATCTTCATGTGCGTATGGGATAATTGAATTAACTATTTCCTTTCTATATGTATTTATATTATTCATAACGGTTTCCCTGTTTCATTTCATCATCAGTGGGTACGCGGAAGTGAAACTTGGGAATGTTTTCCATGCATTTTAGGCCGTAACCCTTGATGGTGCGCGCAATCAATACCTGCGGCGCCGATAATTGTTCCTTCTTGTTTATCCATGATTTAAGATTATCAACAATATTCATGACATCATGGCCTTCGCAGGATTTGACCACACAACCAAAAGCCGCCATCTTTTTCTCGATGTCGTCGATTTTCCCTTCCGGGGTCAATACATTTTCCAGAAAATCCATGGCCTGAAGCCTGTTGTTGTCAATAATCAATGTCATATTAGACAGCTTATGCTTGACGGCAAACTGGATAGCCTCCCAGTTGGAGCCTTCCTGAAGCTCCCCATCACCAATTATACAATAGGTCTGGTAACGCTTATTTTGTAATTTTGCGCCAAAAGCGATACCGGTTGCAATCGGCAGGCCGTGCCCGAGAGATCCGCAGCTGGCCTCAATGCCATGAGGCGCATTATGCTCAATACATCCCATCAGGGAACTTCCCTGATAAAAACTAAGCCAGTCTTGTTGATCTATATAACCCAAATCAGCCAGAATGGCATATACACCATAGCAGCCGTGCGCCTTGGAGAAGATAAGCCGGTCCCTGTCTTCCCACAGGGGATTATCTGATATTGTCATGATGTTATAATAAAGTGCAACAAGAATATCAACACAGGAAAGCGAGGGTGCGATATGTCCGGCCCCGTTTTTAACGCTCACGTGAACAATGCTTTTTCTGATCTCGTTGGCCTTGCGGATCAGTCCATCACCGGTTAATTTTTCTAACTGTACTGTCAATCGTGTTCCCTGTCCTGTAATGATCTAAGATAGTTCTGCAATTCCGAAATACTCACTGGTATATTGCCTATTTTACTTACTGCGATTGAAGCCACGATTGCCCCAATGGCAGATGCCTCCATCAAGGTGGCTCCAGAGCAACTGCTGACAGCAAGGCCGGTAAGGAGAGAATCTCCCGCGCCAACCACATCCACTGGTGTGGGATTCAATGCCGGAAAATGCTGGGTCTTGATAAAAACCTCGGCCTTTGTGTTTTCGAAAGAAACAAAGCCTTCCGCACCTATTTTTAATAAAATGCCATGGGCCCTGGTCAGTTTAATAAGATTGGTTCCTATCATTTCAAGACCGCTGTATTTATCCTCCAAGGTTATGCGGGCTTCTTTTTCAGTTGGGGTAAGACAATAATAATTTATCAGCCTGGAAATATTCCCGATCTGGCTGCTGCTCTGTACGTCGCCGAAAAGCTTTACATTGTATTGATTGGCGATTTCAGATATTACATTGACTATGCGGGGTGTAATCAACCCATAACTAAAATCACTTACAATGATTGCGTCAATGCTTTCAATCGTTTCATAGAGTTTCTTTATAACATCTTCTTCCATTTTTTTATCGAGATGTTTATCTTGAAGGCGTGATACGCGTAGAACTTTCTGGGTACCCACCATGTAGCGGATTTTAAATGTTGTCGGTCGCCCGTTATCCCTCATTAAATGTGCTTCTATATGCTCATTTGCTAATTCATGCGTAATCATTTCTCCTGGCTGATCATTTCCTATGAGAGAAATAAATGTGCATTTAGCGCCAAGGGACCTCACATGACGGGCCACGATAGCAGCGCCGCCGACGAATTCTTTTGTCTCAAGTTCCCGCACTACCAGTACCGGCGCCTCTGAACTCATGCCGAGGGCATCACAGGCAATATACTGATCAACAATTGTATCACCAATTACAAGAATATGTACATTGTGGAATGCTCCCGAATACGCGAAGAGCTTTTTTATGGAAATATTTTGCTTCGAAAGTGCGGCATAAAATAATTTTTTTCTCTGTTCTGCAATCTCCAGATATGTCTTATCCAGAAACTCGGTTGATTCATACCGGACATCGCCGGAACTAAAGATGACCTTGCCGCCAAAGCTCTCTACGAGTTTAATCTGATCATCAATTATATTTATTTTTAATGAAAACTCTTCTCCCATCACGTACGCTGATGGCTTAACTATTTTCAATAATTCTTCGAATGATCCATCCTCGAAAATGAATACTTTATCAACATATTCCAATGAAGCGACCCCCCGGGCCCGCTCATTCACTTTAAAAAATTTATCCCGCATTGCCGGGTCAATTTTTTTCTGCCCCTGCACCACCACGATAAAAAAATCTCCCTGCTTCTTGGAAAATTCAAGGAACCTGATATGGCCGGGGTGAATGACATTAAAATGTCCTTGGCAAAGGACGATCTTCATTTTATGGACATGGATATCATTAACGCAATCGCGCAGTTCTTCCAGGCTATGTAATATTTTTTTTTCAATTTTCACAATTCCAGTGCATCCTTGCTCAAAGATTTCCAGTGCTGGTAATAATCATATAATTTTTTAAATTCATCATAAGTCTGATACTCTATACGAGCCTCCGAAACAACAAAGCCCGAATAACCGGCGCGCTTAATCAGGTCTAGCATAAATTTTCCATGTTCCGGCGAATGATGTATGTGGGTATGCCAGAATTGCGACCCTGAATAATATCCGGTAAGATGTATATGTGATGATTGTTTGATGACGTTGATGAATTCATCGACAAACACCCCGGAAATTTCAAATTGTAGATGCTCCAGATCAAGGCATCTCCCCAAACCGTACCTGCGCATGAATTTCAGCGGGGAGTGCACGTTTCCGATATTTTCAATGCATAGTTTTGCTTTTACTGGTTTAAAAATATCAATGAGCTTAAACCATTCATCTTCCCAGTAGATATCATGGAAAGTCACTATTTCAGCTTCAAGCGCCTCAGTCAGGTGTGCAAGCGCTGTGGGATTAAAATCATCAAGCGGCGCATGCAAGGCATATCGGAAGGAAAAATTTTTGCATACACTTATAATGCCATTAAGGTCTTTGAACATCTCACCTGATAGAAATAACTCAACAGCATGGATGTTTGCTCTTAATATATCTGCAAGAATATTTTCCTTAGGGCCGCATTTAGCTGCAAGAACAATGCTCATATCCTACTGGAATTTTTTTCCCTTCTGAATAAAAAAGTCAAGCAGTAAATGCAGATAATACGCATGACCGGATTCGACAAATCCATAATCATTGCTATTCAAATATAAATTGTAGGTGCCTGTTTTAAAGAGTGGATTTTCGCGATTAAATCCGCTGAAAGTAATAACGGCGCTTTTAGCAAGGCTGTTCTTAACAAACTCGGCGGCATGCAGTATATTGGGTGATTTCCCGGAAGTGCTGATGGCCACAAGGGCATCGCTGTTTTGAATGTGTCGCCGCAGCATCTCCATATAAGCAGTCTCGTATGAAAAATCATTGCTGAAACAGGTGAGCATAGTCCCTTCATTAAGGGACAGCGAGGGAATACCGCCGTTCTTCGTAAAATCTGTAGCGAAGTGGGAAGCCATTGAGCAACTTGCCCCATTCCCGATAAAATACACCCGACGGCTATTCTGTTTCACGTATGAGAGAATATCCAGCACTTCAGAAAACCATGCTTCAGCAGAAACGCGTTTATTCTCAATTGAAAATTCTGGATTATCTATTACTCCTAAAAAAGTCTTTCGATGTTGCTCCAACTGGCTATTAAGTTCCATCGAATACCTCACTTTATATTATCAGAATATATTTTCTTTTTCAAAATCATTTTGCAGCCGTAAATACCGTTCCGGTGAATCAATTGCGCAACGATAACCGTCTAATGGATATCCATAAAGCGCACCTTCCGATACAAGCTTCGGAAAGATATCTTTGGGAAAATCACAATACTGCCCCGGGGGTAAATAATTCAATATTTTTTTATTAAAACAATACAATCCGGAATTTACCCATTTCTGTTTTTTGTCTTTCACCTTTGTCCTGGGGCGCTCTATAAACCTGATTATTCTGTTCTTGGAATCCATCTCAACCACGCTGTTCGAGGTATTTCTTTCATGCAGTATTATCGAGGCAATGGCATTCGGCCTGGTGCAGTGAAACGCAAAGAGATCAAGAAAATCCTGATTGGTGACAACGTCGCCGTATAGCACAAGAAATTCGTTGAAAGTTCCGAGTTTATTTTCAACCTTTTTTACTCCGCCGGCTGTGCCCAGCGGCTTCTCTTCATAACTGTAGCTGATTGTTACACCCCACTGTGAACCGTCGGTAAAATACGATGTAATCTGTTCCGCCAAATAATGGACGTTTATCACCAGATTGGTTATGCCCAATCTGGCAAGATGTTCAATAGTGTATTCCAGTATGGGTTTGCCTTTTATGCTGAGCATGGGTTTTGGCGTGTTCTTAGTATATTCATCAAGGCGGGTCCCAAAACCTGCACACAGTATCATAGCTGCCTTCATGAGATAATATTTTTTAATTCTCCTACAGAATAGATAAAATAATCAGGTTCAACTCTAAAATCAATTTTAAAGTCGGTTTCTATCATTTTCTCATTATGACTTCCTGTTAAACATTGGATGGTCATGCATCCCGCCAGTTTTCCGGCGATAATATCCGATATTCTGTCGCCCACCATGTAGCTATTTCTCAAATCGATTTCCAATTCTTGGGATGCCTGTAGCAGCATGCCGGGCTTTGGCTTGCGGCATTCACAATTAATTCGGTATCGCTCCACAGTGGCATTGGGGTGATGGGGACAGTAGTATACTCTATCGATTAGTGCATGTTCGTCTTGTTCAAGTATCATCCGCTGGTATTGACCTATTTTTTCGTTCAATGTCGCTTCATCAATAATGCCCCTTGCTACGATAGGCTGATTAGTTACAATAATTGTCAAAAAGCCACGCTTTCGGCAATAAGCAATCGTTTCCCCCGTTTCAGGATATAATTCTGTTTCAGTGAGCCGTGGATTGACTCCCGTATCCTTATTCAGGACGCCATCCTTGTCAAAAAAAATTGCTTTGTGCTTGTGCATGAGGGAATCGATTCCTCAGGAAAGATATTTAAACCATGTTTCCGTCGCCTTTGCGATAGACTGCGGGTCCCATAATGGTGCGTCCTTCCAGTACTCGATACTAGCCAATACTTTCTGCACGCCCTCTTCAAAGCTAACCCGCGGTTTCCACCCCAAAAGTTTTCTGATTTTTGTCGTGTCTGCGAATGTGCAATCAGGCTCGCCGGGTCTATGAGGGATGAAGATCTTTTCCCCCTTCAGCAGTTCAATCAGTCTGTTAACGCTGTACGTATCGCCGCTCCCGACGTTCATGATCTCGCCGACGACATCGGATTCGGCAGCCATCCATAAGGCATTGGCCACGTCCGTTACATAGGTAAAATCCCGTGTCTGATTGCCGTCTCCGACAACCGTGAAAGGTTTGCCGGCGAGTTTTTGTTTGAGAAATACTCCAAATACCGCCCCGTATGTTCCCGATGTCCTTGAACGCGGCCCATATACATTAAAAAGGCGTAAGGATACGGCCGGCAGTTTATAGACATTACTCCAATGCATGATATACAGCTCGCCTAAATATTTTGTCAGGGCATAAGGATACTGCGGTTTGATGGCATCGGTTTCCTTCGTGGGATAATTGTCTGCTATGCCGTAACAGGATGACGAAGCTGTATAGACCAAACGCCTGATAGTGTGCTTGCTTGCGGCTATAAGGAGGTTGATGGTCCCATCCACATTGGAACGATGATAGGCAAGCGGATTCTCTATCGACGGTACTATATCAGCAAGGGCCGCCAGATGAAACACATAATCCACTCCTTCAAACAGCCCATCGATTTCATCAAGATTCGAGATATCGCCGGTAACAATTTTTAATTTATTATTATTTTTTTGATGTTCCAGATTAGCAAGCCTGCCCGTAGAAAAATTATCGATGACAATGACTTCCATCCCTTTTATGAGAAGCAGATCCACAAGGTGTGAACCAATAAAGCCGCACCCTCCGGTCACCAGAGCTTTTCCGGATTTACCCATGATACCTTCTCCTCCAAGGAATGAATTTGTAAATAGCTATTCCCGCCAAAACGATTATTGATAGCACCATGCCGGAGATATATAAATATAACGAAAATCGAAATATGACCGGATCATATCTGAATTTTATAGTATGTTTTCCCTTGGCTACATACACCGACTTAAAATTTATATTTGTCTTTTCTATTTTTGTTTTTTTCCCGTCAACAAAGGCTTTCCAATGCTTGCTGAAACCGTCGCTGAAATAAAAATAGCCGTCCCCCGGTGCGTCAATTTCAGCTGTTAAAAAGTTAACATCAAAATCAAGCACTTTAATATATTTATTATTGCCTAAATACCGCTTTCTCATAGTTTTTTTAAAATTGGTGAGATCCTTTTCACTGAAATGTAAAACATGTTTTGAATCAAATAAATGCTTAACTTCAACATCAGTTTTATGAAATCCGGGATTTTTTTCTATAAAAATATAATTTTCCAGATCGTCCACATTAAGTTTATTTATTGCCTGAACTGCCTCATATTTATTATCTACGAAAATTACTCTTTTTAGTGGATAATAATTCAGAATGGGGGAAATAACCGACGATAGGACTAATTGTCTTTCCGGAGAGACATTGACCAGGTAGTCGTAATACCAGACCGTGGTATAAAAATGGTCCATGTAAGGCAAATGATTATAATCTCCATCGATTGATGTATTGAATAATTTAAAAATATATAACGCTGGGAATGGCACACTTTTTTGTCTGTAAACCTCATTTCCCCAGAATGTTCTGCTGTGCTTAAATATCTCATCTTCACTTGAATCGATACTTACATAACAATTCTTGTCAAACGTTGTAATAAGACGATATTCGTCGAATCCTGATCGTTCTTTTTTTGAGTATAAATCTAATTTTTTCAAATATTCGTAATAGTAATTATTAATATTTATAAAATCAGGATAATTAATACTTGAGATAAATGAAAAAATAAAAATATCAAAAACCATAAATAAAATGGTCAGGTTCTTTATTGAAATTATTTTTTGGCTGAAGCTTGCCAGTAATAGCAATAAAATTAATTGAATAATCAATAGTATTAGTATCTGAATTAATACCTGAATTAATATCTGACTGGAATTTTTTATATTCGAGTAAGAAAAAAGTTCCCACGTAATTTTAATAATTAAACATGTATATAAAGTAATGAACAAATATAATGAAAATCTTGTATTATTTTTGAAAGAAATTGCCGCCGAGATTATAATAGTAAACAGAAAAAGGATGCCAAAATTTTGGTATGTATTATAAGCCTTGAGGAAGGGAATAATCATAAAAATAATATTCTGGGATATTGATTTTGTCGTTGTAGGGCCAGTTTTTATGTCCCAGCTGGTCATGACCAGCAATGTGATGACAGTTATAATGAAAAAAGCCCACCTTGTTTTGTTTTTTGTTTTTATTAATCCTCTGAAAAAAAATATCAGAGGCAAGATTCCAACATAAAGTAATATTTCACTTTTTTTAAAACTAACACCAAATAACCCTATGGCATTTGGTTCAGTGATCAGACCGATCAGATTACCCGGCTTTATAGAAACCCGGTGATTGTTTAAAAATTTGTCTGAAAAAAAACTTTCTGTTATATTTGAGGCAAATACCTTTACAAGGTTAAATCCATTGTTCAAAATCACCCGCACATTTGGGAAAATTTCATTATGATAATTAAAATCAAAATACATCGCAAGTACTGGTGCACTTATTAATAGAAAAACTATAAAGGAAATACTGAACCAGCGTAATCCTTCTCTACTAAATATATAATGCACTACTTTCTTTATGCTGAATATCCTTAAGATAAAAAATAAAACCATCAACACTATTATGTAATAAATTATCCCTACAACAATATATATATGCAGTGAAATGGCTATTAAAACTGCATTGCAAAAAAGGTATACACCTTTTTTGCAATTATTATTAACAGTGAAAAATTTAAATATGAAGTATGTTAAAAAAGGAGCAAGCACGAATGTATTGAGAGCTCCGTTTTGGCGCATGAAGTTCGGAAATACGGATAACAGCAATATTATTGAAAATACCAAACTTAAACGGTTATCCCTGAGGAGAAAACGAAGCGTAAAGTAAGTGCCTAAAATAAAAATATACATTAAAAAAAGATAATGCAGTATATAACTCGTAAAGGTAGTACACCCGGTAATTTTTTGTATAAAAATAAAGATGAAGTTCGATGGCTCAAGCAAACCCAGGGTTTGGAAATAATTGTAAAATGGCGTCCCAGCCTGGCTGTAGGGATTCCAGTAAGGAAATCTTCCATCTGCGACGCTTGTATAAAAATAATGTGATACTCCGTGCCAATTCATGGCATCATGAACCGGTCCGTAACCGGAAATAATCATGAATGCGGAAAGGAATATAAGCGGGAGGGCAATAATCAGGCTTCCGGCAACAGGCGAAACAATAATACTATTGACAGTTATCCTTCCTCTGATAGTATTTTTATTAAAATAGTATTCTTCATCGTATATTATATTTTTTATAATACCATAGAGTTGCAGATGCTGTTTTATTGATAAATCTTCTTTTAATACATAACCATCATCATCTTTGCTATAATATAATTGAAATTTCTCTTGATCTTCTGCATTCAGCTTTGTTACTGTTTGCTCATACCGATTCATTGAAAAGCGTTTTGGGATAAAGGAACGAATAATTATTACAATAATAAAAAAAAGAATAATCAATATTATAGATCCGAACAGACCGAATGTATTACTATATTGCAATAACCCAACATCACCTGGCCAATTGATTATAGAATTAATGTAAGGTAAGGGCAAAGAGGATTTTTTTAAGCTAACTGTTCCCGGCGCTTCATATATTAAATATCTTGAATTATCACTTCTGATTTCAAGTGGCAGGATTCCGTTGGGAATCTTCCTCCACCGATGCATGAACTCCTTGTTTGTAAATGAGTAAAATTGCGGACCTATTGATATTTCAACCGTAGTTATTTTATTTATGATATTCTTCGGGACAGCCAGCCAGATTTTTTTAAAATTTTCGGTGTAACCGTTCCATAAATGCTGAGGCACATTGCATATTTTATCGCGGGGGCTTATTCTCAGAAGTTTAATTGGACGAAGCTCATTGATCGGGGAGGCCGTGATTTTCAGGCTGATGGGCTCAGCTTTCTGTCCGGAAAATATTATTCTTCCCAATGTTAATAGAAAGAGCAGCAAATAAATGATTAGAATTGATGGGATTATAAGCGCTATTATCCCAACTTTCCGTCCTTTATTAGCTTTGTTTAAATTTTTTTTTTTGTTAATCATAATAATATAATATACCTGTTTCCGTTCTGCCAATAATATCAGTGATTCCCATGATTATTTATTATAGTTTTTCGAAAGATCTGATGGATTCAATCACATGGTCTATTTGATCAGTTCTCAGGTGCTGATGGATGGGCAAGGATATTATCCGCTCAGATTGACGCTCGGCGACAGGAAAGTCGCCCTTTTTATAGCCGAATCGCCGGGATGCTTCCATTAGATGTATGGGGATGGGATAATGTATTTTGGTTTCCACGCCGTTTTTCCTCAAATACTCTATAAGTTCGTCTCTCCGCTCCACCTGTATTACATACGTATGAAATGCCCGGCGCACGCCCACCCTGCGCTCAGGTATTGTGACCTCCGGTATTCCTCTTAGGCCTTCATCGTAACAGTTGGCGTGTTTATTTCTAATATCGGTAATTGCAGAGATCCCTTCAATCTGCATATTCGCCACAGCCGCCTTGAGTGTGTCCAGCCTGTAATTATAAGCGAAGAACTTGGCCTCATTACGGTTCATCAAGCCATGATTTCTCATCAGCAGTAGCTCATCATAGTATTTTCTTGATTTCGTAGTGATCATTCCGCCATCACCGCAGGTATTCAAATTTTTCAGGGGGTGTAAGCTGAAAGCGCCTAAATCTCCGAGGGAACCGGTCTTGGCATTGCCGATAGAGGCGTCAATTGCCTGGCACGCATCTTCAATAACCGCGAGATCATGCCTTTGGGCGATATTGTTTATCTCATCCATGCGCGCCGGATTGCCGGTAAGGTGCACGGGGACGATCGCCCTGGTCTTCCTGTTAATCGCTCTTTCTATTTTATCCGGATCGATATTGTAGTCTTCAGTAACGTCAACCATCCGCGGGAAGGCGCCCGCTTGCACAATTGCCCCTGCTGTGGCCAGGAAAGAATTGGGGGCGGTGATGACTTCATGTTCCTTCTGAACACCCGATACCTTGAGCGCAAGAAACAGGGCATTGGTGCCATTGTCAACGCCGACGGCGTATGGCACGCCGCATAGTTTCGCAAAGTTATATTCAAATACCTCTAATTCCGGCCCCAGAACGAATTGACAGGAAGAAAAAATATTATCTAAAATTGATTTAAGAGCCGGATTATTTTCAAATTGGGCCTGCAGATCCAGATATTTCACTTCCATAACTTGTTTCCGTAGAATTCTTTTATTGAGGTTATAACATAATTGATTTGTTCTTTGGAAAGATGTTGGTGGACGGGAAGCGTGATTATTTGTTTGCACTGTTCCTCAGTTCTAGACAGATCGGTTTTCCCAAAAGGTACAGTCTGTTCCAAACTGGCCTGTTGCAAATGCATTGGAATCGGGTAATGGATTTTTGCCTCTATTTCCCTGTGTATCAAGTAATTCAGTAGCGTATCCCTGTGTTCTGCAAGGAACATATACATATGGTAGACATGACGCTCTCCCGTTCTGCGCGGCGGCAATGTTATAAATTGCGAGAGCTCGGGCGCTGATAAGCCGGAGTCGTAGTTTTTGGCATTGGCAATGCGCTTGTTGGTTATATCATCTATCTGGTCATAGAGATAATTACCCACAATAGCTTGAATGGTGTCCAGGCGGGCGTTATATCCGTACAATTCAACCTCGTCCCGGTTTTTCAAACCGTGATTGCGTAACAGGATTATCCTATCATAAACTTCTTTATCATCGGTAATTATAAATCCGCCATCACCCCATACATTAAGATTTTTCAAAGGATGAACGCTGAATGCCCCGCCCTTTCCGAATGTTCCGACATGCTTGCCATTAATCTTTGCGCTTATAGCGCAGCAGGCGTCCTCGATTACCGGAAGTTTATGACGGTCGGCAATCTCCATAATTTTTTCCATCTGGGCAGGTTGTCCTGAATAATGAACCGGCATTATGGCCCTGGTTTTTTCGGTTATGGCCTGCTCAATCAGATTCGGATTCATGGTGTAGTCATCGGTCACATCTACGAAAAAAGGCCTGGCATAAATGGAGGCAATAGCACCGATGGTTGCTACAAAGGTCTGGGAAACGGTAATGACCTCATCGCCGGGACCGACTCCAACTGCCCGCAGCAGCATGGTGAGGGCCATGGTACCGGATGAGGTTCCCGCAGCATATTTTGCACCGGCGTATTTTGCCATTTTCTGTTCAAATTCAACAAGCTCTCTTCCAAAGGTAAAATCACATCTCTCGAGCTGATCTCGAAAGGCATTCAATATCGGTTCAGGATCGTCGAACTGTTCCTTTAAATATGAATATGGCACTTTTATATCGGGTGCTTGAGACGGTGTCATTGTAAATTTATCTCCTTCATTCTTTTAATATTATAATACAGAGGGTTGTTCATAGGATCGCTCATCAGGCTGCCATCAAAAGCTTTCTTAAGATCGCCAATAGCTTCTTTTATAGTATGTTTAGGCTTGAATCTTAGTTCTTTTTGTATCTTTTCGGAAGATACGTGATACGAACGTAAATCATGAGTTGGTTCAATCAAAATCTCAAGATTTTCCCCAACCACTTCTTTAACCAAATCCGCTATCTGTAAGAGGGAATAATTCTCATAACCCGCATTATAGATTTTTCTATTGATTTTTTTATCATCATATTCGAGTGTTTTAACATAGAGATCCGTCATATCCTCAATGTGTATATTGGGCCTTTTTTGAGAACCGCCAAATACAGTAATTTTTCCCTTGTTGACTGCGTGATTTGTTAAAATATTGACTGTAAGGTCAAGACGCTGACGCGGGGAAAATCCGCACACGGTCGCGGGGCGCAATACCAGACATACAAATTCGTCGGAGGCTTCCCGCAATACGATTTGCTCGCACAAAGCCTTATATTTGGAATAATCGGTAAGCGGCTCCAGGGGAAGATCCTCGGTGACACTCTCTGCTTCTTTTATGCCATACACACTTGAGCTGGATGCGTATATAAAGCGTTTCACCCCTTTTTCTTTGGCGCCTTTAACGCAGGATTCAAAGCAATCATAGTTTATTGATTTGGCCACGTTGGGATTTAGTTCATAACTCGGATCATTTGATATACAGGCGAGATGAATGATCGCTTCAAACCCTTCCATCTCTCCGGTCAATAGCGGTATGTCTCGTACATCACCCTTGATGAGCGTGAGATTTGGATTATTTTTAACTCCGTTGAAGACCTCCTGCCCATATATAAAAAGATCATATACCTTAACTATATATCCCTCATTAAGCAATTTAGGGACCAGTACGGCACCAACATATCCACCGCCGCCAATAACTAATACTTTCTTGAAACGTTTCATATAGATACCTCTTTTTTTCCAGGTTATAAGATTTTTACACCAATTAATATTATATTACCTTTTCAATGTAATTTCTCACCACCCATCGGGAAAAGGGAAAACTGCCGGTAAAGGCGGGGCTTACTGCATTAAGCACATGTACCGACTGGCTGTCTCCTTCCACTATGAAATCCTGTACAAGTTCTCTGGTCTTATAATTTAACAATTGGGCCCGAATTCCCGGCCGGCTCCACTCCTGGAATCCTGTTGGGTCGAGCGATTTTACAAGTCTCGCGGCAAGACCAACAAGATATTTTTTATTATACTTTTTCATTTCTTGAAGAGCAAGTCTTCGAAATCCAAAAGCATTCCTGAGAAATAAGTCGGCTTCCTTGAGAATAATCTGAATAAATTCACCGAATTTAAAATTAGTTAGACCTTGATAGTTTTCCCTCCAGAATGCCGGTATTGCGGTAGGTCCAATTTTCACCGTTCCGTCAACGGTTATGGTAAAATGAACTCCCAGAAAAGGATTTTTCAAATCAGGCACTGGGTATATATTTGTTGATACGGGTTTACCCCCCTTGAATTTTAAATATATACCCTTAAAGGGTACTATTACATAGTTCATGCAAAACCCAAAATCCCGTCCGATCTTGTCCGCATACAACCCTGCTGCATTAATTATCTTATTGGCCTCAAACACCCCGTGCCCTGTCCTGATTGCATTTGATTTCAAATTATTCAAATACGGGCAATTGAAATAAAATTCAATATCTTGATCAATCAGTTCTTTTTTTAATGAATTACATATCTCCACGGGATCAACGGTAGACGTTGTCGGGGAATAAAGAGCATGCTTATATGTTTTAGCATTCGGGTCTATTTCTGCAAGCTCTTTTTCATCAATGATTTTTATCTGCACCCCATTGGCTATTCCCCTCCTTTCAAGTTCAAAAAGCGGCGGGAGTTCTTCTTCGCTTGTGGCGACCACGACCTTGCGGCATTTATTTACGGCAAGGCCTTTTTTTTCACAATAGGCAACCATTTCACTATTGCCGTCGCGCGTAAACCTGGCCTTCATGGAATTCGCAGTGTAATAAAAGCCCGCATGCAGTACCCCGCTGTTTCTGCCGCTGCCGTGTAAGGCGACATCACTTTCCTTTTCAAGGATAATTATTTTCTTAAGAGGGAATTTCTTTTTTAATTCATGCGCCAGCGTCAATCCTATGATTCCCGCGCCAATAATCAAAAAATCTGTTTCCTTCATAAATTTAGTTATGCAACAAGTCAAGTAGCATCATTGCAGTTAATTATTTATACTGTCTCTGCTGTTTATAGTATAGCTGTGGGTGAACCATATATATTTAGCGGCTTTCAAAAGCAAGTAACTTTCTGAACAATTTAATCAGATAAGAAACCGCATAGAGCAGTTTTCCTTTTAATATAAATTGTTCAGGCTTTATTTCTTCGATCTGTGAAAGCTGTTTTAAACGATCCAATCGAATTTGCAGAGATTTTTCGTAATTATAATATTTTTCAATATCATCTTCATTTGTAATTTCACCATTAAAAATTCCGGTAAGAATTTTGATTCTGCGCGCTGTTTCGCTCATATTAAAAAAATGGAAGTAGCTGTATGAAATCAGATTATAGGTTATAAAAGCATACAGGAAATCAAGAATATGTATATTTTCTGAATCCGAGAGCATATAAACAATAAGAAGCAGGGGAAGATTCATGGCAATGATGCAATAAATAACAAGCTTTTGATTAGATATATTCAGTTTAATGAATCGCATCAGCCGTGTCATGCAGGCATGAAAAATTAAAAGCGCAATGGGTGATGTTGCAAGCAGGATGATGATGCTGCTATTTTTTTCATCCATAAATTTATTATGATTACCCCTCTCCTGGTTTAAGCCCGATAAATCGGCGGTAGATTATGAAAAAGGCGGCCAATATCTTTCCTTTTAAGGCAAGGATAATTGATTTATTCTGTTTTGAAATGTGAATAAGTCCTTCTGTTTCCAGGTCAATAACCCGGTCTTTTATCAACTTATTTTCATCTATTACATCACGCAATTTTTCAAGCTTAATTGGTTCCTTTGAACTTCCTATAAGATTCACTAATAATAGAGATGGCGACCAAGCTTGAATTGCCGGGTATGTTTGAATATAGGCGCAAGAAAGAGCAGTGTATAATATTATTATCAGAAGCAATTCTGATAAACTGACAAACATAATAATATTGATCATAATAAATAGACCTGCAACTATGCTGATAAAAAGGGGTATGATAATAAAAATTAGAAACAGAGCCTTAATTTGTTTTTTTGGTTTAGACAGGCGCCAATAAATAATATGTATTAAAAGTATTACAGAAAAAATAAGTAATGAAGTTCCTATTACCTGCATATCCATTAAATTTTTCTGTATTTGAAAAACCCATCTATAAAAAATTTCCTGCATTCCTGTGAAAAAAGTATATAATAAATGGCTCTTAGTATGACATGTATACCCAGTAAAATAAGATAGATCCAGACAATCGGATTGAAAATTTTTTGTTTGGGTATCTCAAACCATTTGCCGCTTCCTCCTTTTTTAACATTAAATAATTTCTTTAGTCTTGAAAAATTAAGATAAAATAAAAGATTTGCTAAAAAAACTTCTCCCGCTAAATCACTTGGTTTGGTACCCTCAGGGCAATAGGGAACATAATATTTTCTGAAAATGCCGGCTGTTACGGCTCCTGCCGAGTTGAAATTTTCCCAACCCTTTCGCACATTCAATTTATTGTCCTTGAGAGCTATTTCATATAATTTCGTGCCCGGATATGGAGTTGCATTATTGAATCGTGCGCGGTCTAATATCGACTTAGCTATTTGTAATGCATCAATTCTATGACTAAAATGTTCCTCTGGAAAACCAAAAATAAATGTCGCCTCTACGGTAAATCCAATCTCACGGGCAAGTTTAATCCCATTAATAATATCTTCTACCGTCTCCTGTTTATTTATCACCTTCATTAGATGATTAGATGAAGTTTCGAAACCGAACATCAGGCTTTCAAATCCTGATTTTTTCATTTCAGTAAGTAATTCCCTGTCTACAGTGTCGCCCCTTGTTTGAACTCCGAAAGAGCATTTTTTATGAAGTCCTTTTTCTCTAATCATTCCGCAAAGTTCCAAAACCCTTTTTCTATTACCGGTAAAAAAATCATCAAAAAAAGTGATATTCTTTTGGCCAAGGTTGTTGATCAAATATTTTAGCTCCTCTATCGTGCTAACGTTATCGCGAGCGCGATATCTTTTTTTAGTAATGACACGCTGACTGCAAAATATGCAATCATATGGACATCCTCGCGAGGTTAAAATAAAACCCAGGTCATAATATCTATTATCAAACATATGATACGGGAATGATGCTATTTCATTGATGTCAAAAGGTTTATCTTCTAAAGAATTATGTATTATTTTATAAGTTGAATCTTTGTAAGTAAGGCTTTTAATATTTTTAAAATTATCACTGCCATTTATAATAGCGCCCACTAATGATAAAAGGGCTCTTTCACCCTCACCACGAACCACGTAATCCACATATCCGGAGTTCATTACCTCATCCGGCATTACTGTGGGATGAATTCCCCCCATTACAACAACCGCCTTATCGTCCAAATGCTTTATTATTTTAGCGATACCATATGCTCGAATTGCGTTGGTGGTCATTGTTGATATCCCGAATATTTTCGGTTCCGACATTTGTTTCATGGTATCAGTCAATAATGCTTCATCAATTGATACTATTTCTTCATCAATTATACCAGGATTATATCCATGTTTTATCAGATATGCAGATAATATACCAGCCCCAATGGGTATACTGCGCGGGACAAATCTATGGAAAAGTCCCAGTTTTTTATTTGCTGGTGAAATAAATATTATATCTTTTTTATTATTTAACATAAATCAACATATAGTATTATTTTATTTTTATACCCTTCTGCCGTTGATGGATTTTAAATAAAATTTACATGCATCGGAGTATCCTCGGAGGGAGTGGCCAACTGGGCCTTACCGTGCTTGAGGTCCCATAAAAATTCATTTACCTTATGCTGCAGGCATAAAGTACCGCAATCAAAACGCGTATCAAAATCGTCAGATACGATATATTCCATAACTTCCCAATACCGGTCACTCTGCCAAATTTCTTTAAAGGATTTTTCGGCGATGTTCCCGATATGGAACCGGTCCTTATATTTGTCATTAAATAGAAAACCGCACGGTGCCACCAGGCCGGAGCCCGACATCTGAAGCATGAATGGAGCGGCATAGCATTTTGTATAACGGCGTTTGCCTCCGCTTAATATCTTCGACCATTTTGCCTTGACCAGATATGCGTCGTTCGATCTTTTTTCCGCTTCTTCCAATATAGGGATTAAATCACTATATTTTTCATATTCAATGCCAAGCGCTCCGGTTTCATCATCAGAACAATGTTTTATGACAAGATAATCCACCCCCAGTTCTTTCCCTAGGTCGGCCAGGGGCAGTACGTCACCGGCAAATTGCGGCATTAAAACCATTTGGAGCCCAATTGTTACATTCAACTTTCGTTTTATTTTAATAGCAATCGATTTCTTGATAGTTTCGAGGACCTTGTAATATGCCTTCTCCGACACGCCATGTATTTCTGCATATCGCCGGGGAGCGCCGGCGGAGATATTAAACCGTATATACGTTAAAGCTGGCAGAATCTCCTCAAGCCGATCATCTTTCAGCGGGAACCCGTTGGTGCCCATGGCCATGTCAATACCGTTGGTCTTCCCCCTTATAATTGCATCATATATATACGGCGAGTGGGCGCTTTCACCATCACTGACAAAACTGATTGCCTTTACCCCTATCTCAGCGGCATCATCCAGGAACCTGAAAATCACGTCCCTATTCAGATTATATCCTTCGTTTTCCTGCAGTGTCCCATAACAATACACGCATTTATACGAGCATACCCGTGTCAGCGCACAATCTATGGTTATTGGAGCAATTCTTTCGCCGCGCAGCCATGCTTCTATTCTCTCGCGATGCCATAGCAATTTGTGTCCATCAAGTACTATATTCTTACCTTCTATTTGATCAAGCATCTTTTTTCCTGTCTCCTCTATTCTTAAAGACGATATATTTCTGGGAAAGAAAACTCAAGGGAGCCAGTGTTCCGATAGAAAATATTTTAGCAACTCCTGGAACTATTGCAATATGGTCAATCATTACCACCAACATTGCCGTATCGAGCACATAATACATTAAAGCATTAACTAAAAACAAAATCGGTTGCCAGATGGAATGATGGTCGGCTTCATAGGTGTAAAATTTCTGAAGTAAAAATGAAAGCGCTATAATAAAAATATAGGTTATTGAATTGGCAATTTTTGTATCAAGATTCAGGTGTTTCAGAAGAACAAAAATGACATAATTCAGGAGAGCAACGTTAAAACCAACTAAATAATGCTTAAATAACTGGTAAAAAGTTTTCGGGCTTATGTTACGCTTAAAAAGTTTTTGTGATAAAAAATTGCCCATCGGGTATATTTTAAGCACATATTTTTCCATTTGTTTTCCGCAATGACTGAGTATTGCCCGGTGCTTATTATCATCTTTATTTATAGTCAAGATGTTTTTTATATGTTACAGATTTTGGATTAACTTTCTTATATCCTTTTCTGGATTCGACCCGCTTGATGTGTATTTCAAATAATAACGTTAAATAACTTTTTATAACTCGTGCCAGGGATTTTAAGCTGGTAGCCTTTGATTTTCCGTTCGCCCGTGTCAATAAAAAATTTGGCACTTCTGCATAGAGATAACCTTTTCTGATCAATTTTACTAATAATTCAGCCTGATAGAAAAAACCATAGCTGTTCAGTCGAACATCGTCCAGTATACAGCGCCTGTAAAAAACAGTTCCATTCGTATAATTCAGGTTAATGCCGAAGCTCATATTAATAATATAGCGGTAGATGGAAGAAATTATCCTTCTTATCCTGTTCCGAACATCTAAGTTATGTATAAATGGAACAACTATATCAACATATTCTAGCAGGCCAAAAAAAATAAGGGCTTCATTGGGGTCATTTTCATTATCGCCGGGAAACATTACCACTATATCATTTTTTGATCTCCGAGCCCCTTCGAAGAATGAATAGCCTATTCCCATTGGTTTTGAGTGACTGATAAATTTCACGCGTTTATCACGTTTCATAATATTTCTTACGATACTTTCCGTATTATCAGTGCTGCCATCATTGATTACAATTATATTTCCGGTAATCCTATATTTCCTGAAGGCCGAAAGAGTGGAACGGATTGCTTCACCGATATTTTTCTCTTCATTTAATGCGGGTATAATGACACTTAATTTTAACTTTTTCATACGTTTATATATTTAATTAACCAATACCACTGTTAAATGTATGTCGGAAAATGGTTAAGGATAAATTAATATTTTACTAAAGCTATAGATTGCGTCTCAATGTCGTTTTAATTTAAATTAATCAACAACTATTTAATATCCCCTTGATTGGTGGCAGATTAATTTTAGGGGTGAAAAAAGGCTATTAATTTATACGGGGATATGGCATAATTTCCTCAAAATATAGGGAGGGATGCCGTAATCGAATTATCAGATGGATCACTTCGATCTTTGTATGAACTAGAGAAAAAAATCGTAGAGATTGGGGCACGAGCCAAGAAGCGTATTGTGGAAGAAATAATTCAATATCAACAAGGACAGGACAGTAAAAAAAACTGCCCGAAATGCGGCAGACCGCTTCATAACAAAGGATTACGACCACCAGATGTGAAACCTTTCAATAACAGAATGTGCTTTCTGGTTCTACTATCAGCCAAACCGCTCGATAATCTTATCGATGATTTTTTCCGCTGCCTTGCCGTCGCCGAATATCTCGGGTCTGTTATCCTCCGGTGGGGTAAAACTACGAATGGATTCCGCGAGCTCTTCAGGGTTGTTATCCACGATCCGGCACCAGCCGCAATCGACCATTTCCTGGACCCAGACGAGATTGATCGGCACGATGACCGGTTTGCCGAGAATGTAACCCTCCCGGCGGGCGCTTCCCGAATCGGTGATGAACATGCCGCACCCGGCCATGAGCTTTACGAATTCAAGGAAACCTTGTGGCGGCATGATGTCTATATTGTCAGATTGTACGAGCTCGTCGTATATTTCGTAATTTTTCAATTTGTCTCTTGTCCGGGGATGAAGGGGGAATTTTATTTTTCGGCCGCTCTTTTTCAGCGCGGTTACGATATTCGTCATCCGCTCCAGTGAATCCGTGTTCTCTGCCCGGTGAATGGTGCAGAGGGCATAGTCTCCCTTGTGGACCTTTATATTCCTTTCGGCGACGATTTTCATAAGGCTGTCCTTGACGATATCGCCAAAAAGGAAAACCCGCTCCGGATCGTATCCTTCGCGCATCAGGGAATCGTATGCCTCCTGGATATGGGGAAAGAGAAGCTCGGCGCAGGCGTCCGCGACGCGGCGATTGACCTCCTCGGGGTTATAATAGTCAGGGGAGCGGAGGCCGGCCTCGATATGGGCGACCGGAATGTCCAGCTTCACTGATGCCAGGGCGCCCGCGACCGTTGAATTGACGTCCCCGTACACGATGGTGGCGTCCGGCTTCTCCCGCATCAACACCTGCTCTATGAAGGCGAGCATGGTCCCGGTCTCGTATCCCTGGGGCCCCTTGATGATCTCGTTTATGTAATCAGGCCGCGGCAGGTCCAGCTCCTTGAAGAAAACCTGCGACATTTCGTAATCGTAGTGCTGGCCGGTGTGAATCAGGATCTCCTTGACCCCCTTTTTCCGGCACACGGAATTTATCGCGTATTCCTTGGTGAAATTCGGCCTCGTTCCTATTATACTCACAATTTTCATATTGTGTATCCACCTTACAGGGTCGGTTTGAAAATCTTCAGCCAGTTAAGTATCGAGATCATGCCCCAGGTAAACCTGCTGAACTCAGATGCATGTGCCGATGGGTTTGTCAAGAACTTGCCGTTAAAAATATATCTCGCGTAATCGCTGGACCTGGCGAGGTCGCCCAGATATGCATCAAGCTTTTGATTCCACTTGAAGAGCGGGACGGGAAAACCTATCTTGTCCTTCCGTTCGTATATCTCGGGCGCCAGATGGCGCTTCATCGCTTCTTTCAATATGTACTTGAGCCTTCCGTTTTTCATTTTTATCCTTGCCGGTATTTTGAAAGCAAAATCACACAGGCGGCGGTCGAGAATGGGAACGCGCGACTCCAGGGACCAGCACATGCTGGTTTTGTCCTCGATGTTCAGCAGCGCGGTGAGCCATACCTTCATCTCATAGTAGAGAATCCGGTTCAGAATCGACGCGCCCCGGCCCGCCCTGCTGATGACGGCGTTCATTCGGCGGATCGGATCATACGCTTCCGTGCGGCGTGCGAATTCCTTGCCGATAATACCGTTGCGGTTTTTCAGCCGGTCTATGAGAAAAAAATATTTCGATGCAAAATCCATTCCCTGCGTGTCTGCCATGGCGCGATGGAACAGGTTCTGGTAATTCTTTACCTGGGGTAGCTCGCCGTACATTTCCGGGAGGGTGATATCATGCAAATCAGCCGGCTCGCCGTTGATCGCCCTGTCAAAAAGAAGGGAATAATAGAGGATATAATATCGTACGTAGCCGCCGAACATTTCATCCGCCCCCTGTCCGCCCAGAACGACCTTAACTTTTTCTGAAGCGAGCTTCGATACAAAATACTGGGGAACCACCCCTTCGCCGGCGCAGGGTTCTTCCATGTGGTAAAATACCTTTTCCAGGGAGTCGAAGAAATCATCATCCCGCAGGCTGATCGTGTAAAAATCCGAATTGATGTGGCGTGCGGTTTTTTCCGCGAAAGAAATATCATCGTATATACCTCCTTCCGTGCCGAAGAACGCGGTAAACGTTTTCAATCTACCGTTATTGTAATAACCGCTTGCAAGCGAGGAGACCATGCCCGTGTCCACGCCTCCGCTCAAGTGGCTTCCGAGCGGAACATCGCTTCTCATCTGGATGCGCACCGAATCGGCCAGGATTTTATCTATCTCTTCCATGCAGGCGCGCTCGGTAAGGGAGTGATCTTCCTCGCAATCGATGTCCCAGAAGCGTTTCACCTCTACACCCGCATCGCTTACCGTCATGAAACACCCCGGTTCGAGCCGGTTGATGTCCCGGAAGAGCGTCTCCTCGCCGAGATAATACTGGAAGGTGAGGTACTCAAGGACCATGAGCTCGTTGATCCTTGGCGCAATGCCGGCCGCGAGCAGGGATTTCACCTCGGATCCGAAAAAGAACCCGTCAGGGGTCCTGGCGTAATAGAGCGGTTTGATGCCAAAATGGTCCCGGGCAAGGAAAAGCTTCCTTTTCCTCGTGTCGTAAAGCGATATGGCGAACATGCCGTTCAGGTGATTGAGCATTTCAATGCCGAATTCCTCGTACAGGTGGACGATGACCTCCGTGTCGCTGGCCGTCCTGAATGCGTGGTTTCCGAGATACCTGTTCCGCAACTCGATGTAATTGTAGATTTCGCCGTTAAACGTCACGACGACCGTACCGTCCTCGTTGAACATCGGCTGGTGTCCGGTCTTGATGTCGATGATGCTGAGACGCCGATGCCCGAGACCAATACCGTGGTCGAGGTATATGCCGCAATCATCCGGCCCGCGGTACGACATCACGTCTCTCATTTTGAGAATCGTTTCCCTGTCAACCGGGGCAGACTTAAAATTATATATGCCGCAGATTCCGCACATCTGGCTAGTTGGCCCGTTCCTTCTTATGGGTCCGTAAATAGTTCATGTATTGGAAGTGATTGATGATCTGTCTAAATACTTTCATTTTTGAAGCCCCGAACAACCGGTAATTTACATTGATTGGAACCTCTTTTACGCGGTACCCGTGCAGGAGCGCCTTGGATATGATCTCGGTGTTGGTCAAAAAGCTGTTACTTAAATGATTAATGTTCTCAAGCACTTCTTTCTTGTAAAGCCTGAAACAAGCACTGTAACAGGTAAGCGGCTGGCACTCGGGGTGAAGCACGAGTTGATACAATTTTGACATAGAGTATGAGAGAATGAACCGGATAATGGGAAAATTTTTCTTTGAACATTCCGGGTGCCACGGCGAGGCTGCCATGATGTCTTCGGTGTTCGGGTTAAAATCATAAATCAACTGCGGGATAAGGAACTGATCATAATTCGTATCCGCGTCAATCGTGATGATGTAATCGAACCGGGCCTCCAGCGCCCTTTTAAAACCGGTCTTGAGCGCCGCGCCATACCCTGAATTTTTTTCGTGATGGATGATATCGACATAATCGGACTTGCCGTATTTCTTCTTCAACGCGTCACCGGTTTTATCCGTGCTGCCGTCATCGATAAAAATAAATTTTTCCGTGTAATCATCTTTCAATATCTTATGCACGCCATCGACGCGGTAAAAAAGATAATTCAGCGAATCGAATTCATTATACAGGGGGATGACGATTGCGATTCTACTTTTTTTTATCATTTAAACCTCCGATAAAGGCTGATGCCCACGACAAAGTTCCCGAGCCGGTTGAAATGCTGATCGACGGTGTAATAAAGTCTCTCGTCATTGTATTTCATGATGTCGTCTTTTATATTGATGAACCGGGCCCCGCGCTTCACGCATACCTCCCTGACAAAGGTATTCAGGGAGGAGAGGTTGTAGTCCTTTTCATCCAGGCGATACGTTTTGAGTGTATCGCGGTAAGCATCGCGGTATGCTTCCTGGATGGTGGGAATGTAGTATACCGAGATATCAATGCCGTTCCCGCGGCACAGGTCGATTATTTTCTCCATGTATTCCCGGAACAGATCCAATTTTTTCTGTGCATCACTGCCTTTTTTCTCCGCGAACAACTGGAGGTTCCTGTCGGGAAGGTTAATGTCGAAATACTTGAGTTTTGTGGCAGAAGAAAAGAGATTTTTCAAAACGCTCGAATGGACGACCCGGTAATAAACGAAGTTCACCAGCTCGGAGTTAGCCGCGAAAAAATTCATCAGGGTAACCGTGATTCCCGGTTTTTCTTTCGTGGAAAAAACAAGCCGTCCATCCAGGACGTCATAGATGGGATAAAGCGGGTTCTCGTTGAAGTCGCTGATATCCACCCCGAGTATGATCCTCCGTATTTTCAATCCCTTCCGGATCATCTCCTGCAGGGCGAGGTATTCGTTCACGGTTGAATATCCGGGGACCCCGGCATTGCAGACATTCATGGTCGGCGCGTCCCAGTTGACGAGGCGCGAGAAAATCGACGAATAGTGCTCTTCCTCATCGACCCCGGAACCGAAGGTAAACGAATCGCCGATAAAAAGGCAGAGATTATCGTTTACGAATTCGCGCCTGTTCCTGAAACCCATCGAATTGCTGATGATATCATGGCTGAATTCCTTCTGGTTATAACGCAGGGCAAGACGGGGCCTGACCAGATGGTTGCCGTTTTTTTCGGAAGCATACATGGCAGAATGACGCTGTGACGGCAGGAAAAGCCTGATCCCGAATTCCAGGATTAGAAAGATTCCTGCCAGCGATACACATAGCACCAGTATGTTAATCAGCAGTCCCTTTATTTTCATTTTTCAAATGCCGTGGTTTATTTTTTGCGAGAATCTTATAGTCAAAGTACTGCTCCAGGAGCCATCTGAAACCGTTCCAGTACATATAAAAAGTCCCGGATGTAAACATATTTTTTATCTGCCGGAAGATACACGAAGCACGGAGATAATACCGGCGATAGGCGATTTTCCGCAATTTTACAATCTGCTGTCGCGTGAGATGCTCGGTGTCGAAAAGGGGCTCGCCCCAGGTACGATACTTACCCCAGTCTTCAGGCAATGACACTCTTTTCTGCTTGAGCATTCTATAAAGAGGAGTCCCGGGGAAGGGACATATCGTGGAGAAACTTACATTATCGGTATTCAGCTGTATGGAGAATCGAATCGTTTCCAGGGCATCATCCCAGGTTTCCACGTGGTGACCGAAAATATAGAATGCGCTGGTAAGCAAACCCGCCTTTCGGGCCAGTGCCACGGCATTGAAAATATCTTCCGTTTTGAGCTTCTTACCGATGCGGGCCCTGACTTTTTCGTCGCCCGATTCAACGCCAAACGCAACGCTTATACACCCGCTCTCCTTCATCTTTTTAAACAACTCGTAGCTCACCGAATCAGCTCTGGTGTTTGAACAGATCCATGGCACGTTTACCTTTTTTTCAATCAGCAAGTCGCATATTTTCATGACCCGGTCAATGTCATAAGTGAAAAAATCATCCTGCACGAAAATTTGTGAAATGTGATATTTATTCCTCAAGAAAATGAACTGTTCAACGACCTTTTCCGCACTTTGGAAATGGACACCGTTATAATGCTTACTGCAAAAAAAGCAATGCCCCGTGCATCCCCTGCTCGTGATTAAGTTGGTCGAATACCCTTTCTTATAGACAAACTGCGTCGTATACTTCTCAGGAAATTTAAAAAAATGATACGCTGGCAGGGGAACAGCGTCAAGATCGGTTATTCTTTCCGCATCAGTCGTGGATACCATTTTCCCGTCGTGAAAATATGATATGCCCCGTATGCGACTGAGCTGCCGATAATCAAAAATTTTTTTTACAATAAAGGGAAGCGATTCTACAAAACTTACTTCAGCTTCATCGCGATAAATGATATCTATGCCGTTATTCAAGCCTTCATCCGGAAGGAGTGTGGCATGAATCCCTCCACCGGCAATAATGATGTCGTTTTTTATTGTCCGAATGAATTTGGCAATGGCATAGGCAACGATCGCCTGGCATGTCATGTAGGTAAAGCCAACATGTGTTATTTTTTCGTCAATGATTATTTTCGTTAAATCATCATAATCAAGATCCTCAACACTATAATCTTTAATGAAAACGGGAATGGAATTCATTTCTAAAATGGACGCAAGAATTCCGATACCATTCGGTATATTTGAAAAATCACCCATGAGATTTCCCGGTGCAATAAACAACCATTTCATCCGAGAAATATCGCTTGGGGATTTGTCTATAACAAATTCCATCTATCGTCTTCCTAGGATTTTTCGAAAAGCTATATACATCATGTATTCCACATTAAACCATGTAATGTTATATTTAAGCCGAAACATCGCAAGAGGCCGGTATATCGCGGCGGCAATTCTAAGGAATGTATTAAGAACCGTAGTCGATTGTATTTCCCGCAGTATTTTCTTATCAAGAAAAAATGATGTTACCTGGAACATCTTGATGTATTTATCATATTTTCTGGTGTACCAGGGAAAATACATATCGGTTTCCGCAGTGTCGATCTTGATCCATTCCTCAAGGAGCTCAATTGGCTTGAGTCCGAATTTTATGGATTCATAGTAAAGCTGCGTGCCGGGCAAAGGCTTGAATTTCGCCGGGAACCCAACGATGCAGTTTGGATTATCGTTGTACAATCGTAGAACGAGGTTCTTGGTTTCAATGATATCATCAACCGTTTCTCCGGGAACCCCTGTCATCAAGTTGTAAAGAGGAACGAGATTGAAGCGCGACAGCCTTTTGTTTACCCTGATAATCTGTTCAATATTGATTTTTTTATTCATGATATCCAAGACTTTCTGCGACCCTGATTCAAGCCCAACCTGGAAGTGCCTCACCCCCGCTTTCACCATTATTTCATAGTCTGCATCATTCATTTTATCGAGTTCATTGATCCTGGCCCCTCTGAAGTCAATTATGAGATGGATCTTCTCATCAATTATTCTCCGTAAGAGCGTCATCATTCTTTTCGAATCGATGAATGAATCATCATCATAAACCGAAATGTAGGTCACACCAAATTGTTGGATCAGGTATTGCATATGCTGAATGACTTCATCAATATCATAGGTGACCCATTTTTTTTTCATTTTCTCATAAATAACCGGAGCCATGCAGAATGAACACTGGTACGGGCACCCGAGGCTGGTAAAAATCGGCATAATTCTTTCTTCACTGCCGAACCGATTGTATTGTTCATACGTATGCTTGATTAATTGATAGGGTATATCGCGAAAAGGTATCATCTCCCACTTATGAAGAACTTTGTTGTGGACGATTTGATTATTGCGTCGATAGCTTAACGCAGGGACCTTCTCAAAACTGGGCCTTTTCTTCACGAGCTCATGCAGTAAAGTAGAGAGCGCTTCTGAACCAAAGCCGCGGATGATATAGTCAATCCCTTCAAATTTTATGGTTGATTCCGGTTCCATAGTTGGATGGTGCCCGCCCCAGATAACCTTAGATCTGCTGTTGCTCTTGATAAATTTTGTTATCTCTATGGCGTTTTTAATAGGGTTTCCCGTCATGACGGAAATGCCGGCAAGCATAACATCCGCGGTTAAATGTTCTTTTAGACTTTTCATCCAATCAGGAGACAATCTCAAATCGAGAATTTCAACCGTAAAACCGGATTTGACCGAGTGAGCCGCGAGATACAAAAGACTTAACGGAACATCCTTGATAAAGGCGTCATCAGAACCAAGGGGAGGATATATTAAAAGTGTCTTCGCATTTTTCATCTCTTCACTGCCTGGAAAACTCCCATAATATTGATTGCAACAGACGGCAATAAAAACGGTAAAAACATCCTTCGTTTTATGATAAACTTGTTGTTAATTTTTTTCAATATTTCTCCGGCTGTGTTGGGGTGTTCGTACTCGTGTATTATTTTCATATAATCGACATTGTATTTCTTCTCGACATATCGTCGCGTGGTAAAGTTTCTCCCGGTATTGTAAAGAAATCCATCTTCCATAGGAATGGTGAATACGAACCGCCCATCATCTTTGAGCACCCGGTAAACTTCATCCAGCGCTTTGTCTAATTGATGCAGGTGTTCCAGGTTATAAATTGAAACCGCGACAGCGACGGATGCATCATGGATCGGCATTTGATAGAGATTTGCGTTAATTCTGCTCACCGCATGTTCAGCAATCGAAAGCATTTTCCATGACAATTCAAGGCCGATGTAATTTTTAATATATTTATCTGCTAAGTATTTTGTAGAATTACAATTCCCACACCCAATCTCAAGGATTACATCATCATCACCAACATTGCAGGAATTAATGAGATGAGCAGTCGCTTTATGGCCCAGATTGTGAATAATACCCCATATACCTTTATTGGACACAATTTCTTTGGTAAGTTCAATTTTGATGGTATTTTCCCAGAGGTCGAACAGTTCCTTATCATTCATAATTAGTGCGCTACTTCCCCGTATAAAATCCAAACAATGCTTTGCCAGCTATATAATATTTCTTTATATCATCAAGAGAATTTACTGTTTTCAGGTTTCTCCAAATAACTTTGGGATTTAAATAATAGTTTCTCACAGCAGACTGTTTTAAGCCGATAAGAACTTTTGAATCGATCTTCGGATTTATGTAAACCGGATTTTCATCATTAAACATATTGAAGTCCTCCCATTTGAGGTCTTCTCTCAATCCGCCGTCCTCCTTGCATTGATAATAGAGTTCGGACTCCGGGTAGGGGATCGGAAGATAAAAATGGGCGATATGCGTCCCCATCCGGTTCGCGAGACGAACCGTGTTCTTAACGTCATTTTCGTCCTCGCCCGGTATCCCCAGGATATACGTTGCCGTGACGAAAAAGCCCATGTCAAGCGAGAGCCGGATGCTCTCTATTATTTTTTCCACTTTCATGTTTTTCTTCAAGAGATCAAGCGACTTCTGGTTCGCACTTTCAACGCCGTAGCTCATTCCAAAACAACCGGCTCGCTTCATGAGATCGAGTATCTCCCGGTTCACCCGGTCGGCGCGGGTGAAGCACATCCAGGTGAGATCCGCCTTTTCTTTAATCAAAAGCTCGCAGAACTCGCGTATCCAGTTCCAATCAAAGGTAAAAGTCGAGTCCTGGAACATGATCCCGCGCGCGTTGTGCTTTTCCTTGAGATACATGATCTCTTCCATGATCCGGTGGGGGCTCTTGTAACGCATTCTGGTCCCAAGGAACTGCTTTACCTGGCAGAAGGTGCAACTGTAGGGACATCCCCTGGATGCGACCATGGTGTAGGTCGGCAGGCGCTTGTATGAGGTGACCTGGATCCGGTATTTATCGAGGGGGAAGACATGGTATGCCGGGATAGGAAGCTCATCGAGCGACTGTATGAATTCCCGCCTGGGGTTGATGACAACTTTCCCGTTCTTCCGGTGGCCCAGCCCCTTGACGGAAAAGAGGTCGCTGCCCTGTTCAAGGCAGCACATGAGCTCGTGCAACGTATACTCCCCCTCACCGAAAACCACGTAATCGACTGATTGATTATCCTTCAACGTTTCCTCAGGATAGAGCGAGGGATGAGCACCTCCGAAAACGATCCTGATGCCGGGCGCGATTCTTTTACACAGGTCAGCAGTATTGACGGCATCCATGTAGGTCGGGGTGTAACAGCTGATACCGATAAGGTCCGGCTTTTCTCTGGCCAGAATACCGGGCAGGTCTTTTTCAGTGTCGTCAAGAAACTGGGCGTCGATGAGGGCCACTTCCATGCCCTTGCCGAGTAAAAATCCGGCTAGGCAGGCAATACCGTAGTTGAAGGTATTATTACCGGCGCCCCTGTGCCACCGTCCCCACTGCTTTTGCTTGTCGACTCCGGGTAATAAAAATAATATTTTCATTCAACTCACTCGTATAACACGCCCTCGCAGCGGGTGCATGCGGGGAATCTCTTGTATTTCTGTAAATCCTTCCTGAAATCCCTCATTTTCTCTCCAAGCCACACGTCCCTGAATGAGGCCTGTATGACGTTGCCGAATATGGCAGGGTAACACCTGGTCAGGCCGATCATGTCGCCGTTAGACAGAACCTGGGCGGAGAACCAGGGGAACACGCACCGGGTGTTGTCCATGAACTCGTCGGGGCGGTGGAAGTATTTTTCCATTTCATCCCGGTCCGGTTGAAAATAGAGGAAAACTTTGTCCGGATACATCTTTTTGACGCGTTTCGACTGTTCAACAAGAACATTCACATCCATTTTAAAAGGATCGGCAGACCCTGACAGGCATGTCTTGGTCGCGTGATACATTTCTCCGAATTCCCTGTTGTGCCGGTCCGCCAGTTCCTGATGCAGGAACACCATTGTCATGAAGGAAACTTTTACCAGGTGTTCCATGGGCAGGGATTCAACCATCTCCACCATGTGGGGTGCGGTGAGATCAGTGAGAGTGGCATTGATCCCGATCAATGGATATTTTGAATTTTTTTTCTTTTTTAATTCAACCACCTTCAGGATCCCCGCGTGCGCGCGCTCGAACGCGTCCTTCACGCCGCGCAATGCATTGTGCACGGCAGGAGGTCCATCAATCGAAATGTTTAAGCTGTAAAGACCCGAATCAACAATTTCCTCCGCCCTTTTTTCGAGCAGGTAGCCGTTAGTCAATACATTAATCATAAGCCTGGAGTCGATGACATAGCGGATGATCTCGGGCAAAGGCTGGTACAGGAGCGGTTCGGTCGAAGTTATGCTGATATAGGGTTTGAATACCTTGACTTCATCGATAAGTTTTATAAAAGCATCAACTGGATAATCGCCCTTGTTTCCACCAATCAGGTTCTGGTAGAACATGCTGCGGGAGTCCTTCTGGCCCACATCGCACATTTCGCAGCGAAAATTACATCTCGAATTAATGATGAAGAATAGCGAAAGCGGGTTGAAGCTGAAACCGTTACGCAAAAAGATATAGGGCAATCCGTTCCACATGAGCCTCCAGGGCGACGCATTGGGCCCGGCGCTCTGGTGAACCTGGATGTGGAAGAGCCTCTTGTAAAATTTTTTCAACTGTAATAGATAATATTTCATGTTGGCGTTTCCGTGGATCTAACTTACCATGATTTCATACCGCATACTGACATGATTCATCGCATTCAGGCGGTCAATATCAACAATCGGTTGCCGTATCTCGACCAAGTCCCCCGCCACGTGATAGTTGGATGAAGCCATTTTCACCGAAAAAGCCTTCCTGCCGCGAAGCTGACGGTCTACGCGCATACGTGCATCCTTGCGTATTTCGTCTTTGACAACAATTCCTTTATCATGGTAAGACACTTTTCTCTCGAGACAGATACCGTATTTCTTTTTCCCGGTAAAAGCTTTCCTGACAAGCAACAACCTGAATAAATCAACCATCGCGAGAAATCTGAAAAAGGTAAGCGAAAGGATCCTGATGGCGACGGTGATGAGCGGAGTCGGGACCTCGTCAAGCGTTCGATAAAAAAATGACTTCAGGCTGATGCCTGCATCGTCCATGATCGTCTCACTGTCATCAAGCATTTGGTTCGTGAGTACGCCGCGGGAGGTGGCGAAAAAATAGCCGCTGTCCTCACCAATCAGAATCTTCTTCTTTTTGTCGAAGACTTTATAAACGCCGCCCTTCCTGAAATTCACGATGGAATAATAGCGTTCATTGCTCCGCACGCGCAAACCTGCCTCGCTGAAGCATTTATCCACCTTTTTTTCAAAGGGCATTTGTTGTTTATCTCGTTTACATGGTTTCGAAGCGCCCGCATACAGGGCGGCAACCATATAATTGGTTGACAATCGAATCAGGTTCTCGTCATCAAGCGAATCGGGCATGACGATTGTTTTTTTCCGGATTCCCTCGTGGATGAATCCGCTGATATCACCGCAACAGGGGATACGGTCCCTGATCATTTCGAATCCGGCCGGGTATATTATCTCGGTATTCCTGCTCCCGTACACGCCTCCGAACGAACCATCGGGATGAAAAAAATAGAGCAAAAATTCTTCGATGCTTTTTCGAATTCGATCGAGGATGCGTTCATCCCCGGTAATGCGAAAACACTCAGCCAGGTAGTAGATGCACTGCGTTTGGTATCCGGGGTCGGCGCCGTTGTATTCAAGGAACCACCCCTCGTTAGACTGATGATGGAATATCAACTTGAGCTGCTCAAGGGCCCTGCTTTCAAAACCCCTGTCATTTCTCAAACGGCCAAGTTTTAGATTGACATAGGCAAAAAGGGCAATATGGTTTGATATAATGGCATATTGTTCATCATGTTTACTGATGAAATCGCTTGACAACGATATCGTATCATCAAATTGAGAAAGCAGTTCTGCATTGATACTGTCAGCTAATAATTCACGGGCATTTATCATTGCGGACAACAGGTAATAGGTCGTCCCGACGGACTGCTCTTTCGGGAAAAACTGGTCAAAAGACCCGTTTTTGTTCTGGATCCTTATCGTGAAACGGATTGCAGCCTCGATCCATTCAAGGAGATTCGTATTCTTTTTATAAGCGCTGGCCCGACTATATTTCCAGGCCAATGACAGGGGATATAATCCGTACTGGAGGCTTGCATTGGGCATGTCGCCGATGCGCCAGCTCCAGTATCTTCTGTCAAAACAGCCATAGGTGCCTGATGCTGAATTCCTGTCCAGCCAACTGAGTATATGACCAAATTCACACGCCACGGTATCGCTGTAGAGATCGACTTTCATTTGCTACTCAGCCACCCCGAATCGTTCCCTTACATCTCCTGTCTTTTTCCCCGGTATTCCGGTAATGATGGAATAGGGATCAACATCCCGCGTTACAACCGCATTTGCCCCGATGATTGAACACCTCCCCACCCGGACACCGGGCAATATGACGGCGCCGGTGCCGACCCATGCATCATCTTCAATAATAATCGCGCCAAATTTCATCGTATTGTACCGGGCGAGCAAAGAATTGTTCGGATGCGATGATGCGATAAAAGACGAATTCTTTGCGACGGCCACACGCATGCCGATCTGTATGGTGTTTCCAATATATTCATCTTCAAAAGTCACATGCATATTGATGAATGCGCCATCACCGATTTTTATGCCGGACATTTTATAAAAAAACATCCGAGTATGGGGTTCAGGGCAGTGGCCTGCAAACAATCTTAACAGTGCTTTTATTCCAGCGAAAAAATTGTTGGTGTGTTTTCCGTGCATGCTACGCCATGTATTTAATCAACTTCGAGCCAATTTTCTCGAACACCGTGTCTGGCATGTTTTTCCATATCGACCGCAACAGGCGGTATCGCGGATGGTCACTGTCCTGTATGGTGATATCCTTAGACCGGATAAAATAATAGAAAAAATACAGGTCTTTTGTTTCGCTTCCCCACTTGCGTTTATAATCGATGAGGGTTTTTTGGTACGGTGAATCAGCCCCCAGGTCGTATTCCCCGAATCCGTTGTCGCACAGCCACTGTATGACCGAGAACATCTGGAAATCATTGGCACGGAATTCGAAGGCTTCATCCAGAGAGGCGGAATATACATCATACGCCTTTTTGTTCAACAAAAAAATCATAATCGCGGTCAGGCGGACATCATGCCTTCGCACAAAAAAGAGCTTCACCGCCCCGCGGGTCATGAACAATTCGTGGATCTTTTCGAAGAATTTCCGAGGATACGCCGGGACCCCCAGGCGCTTTCTGTTCAACAGAAAAATTCGGTAAAAATCACCAACGTCGGCAAGGGTCGTCCCCTCCTCGAAAACGAGCCGATTCCTGACCGCCTTGTTGATCGACCAATTGATCCTCTTGTCGGTAAAATTCTTCCTGGTGCTGGCGAAATCCTTCTCCAGCCGTATTATACTCGTGGGCCATTGGCCCTTGTTTACAAATGACTTGCGCTCGAGCAGAGAGGCTTCTTCCGGATTGTCGGTTTTTATATGAATATAGGCGTATTTTTTTGTGCTGGAAAAATCTATGATATCATCGATTGCAGCCTCAAGGGCGCCCGTGCCGGTGTAAATCGCCCCGCCCTTGTCCCGTAGGGGCAATGAAACGATTTTTTTCCCCCAGAGGGTATCTACCTCGAATAGGGGCAAAACGCATTCCGGCGGTCCGGGCTCCCGGCCGCGCAGGAGGTAGAGGGGCCGAAACCCGAAGGCATCCCTTGTGAGCCTCAACCATGCCGTGGTATGGAAGGGCGTTGCCCGGGGACTCCCGGTAATGAAATCGTCCGCGAGACCAAACTTATCCTCAGTAAGAAAATTCAACGCTGCTACCCTCTGCCGTTAATATACGGTATAGCTCCCCAACCGTATATGTCGAAAAATTGTTTTTCTTGATCCAGTGAAGTATCTCCCGGTAGGTCGCGTGCCAGCCGTACTCGGCAGCGGCTGTTTCATTGTGCCAGTTGATGCACACGGCGCCCCGCCTGCCGTTCGCCTTTTCCAGCACCGCGAGCGAATGGGCGAGCGCCTGCTCCGGGCTGAAATGAGAATAATTATACAGGGTCGAGTCCGTTACCGCGGTTGGAAATTCAATTACGTCGAGGATCCTCTTTTCCGCATGGGAATAGATATAGAACGGTGAGCACGTTTCATGCCTCAGAAAACCGGACCGGTTATTATAGTGAAACGTGGTATCGCACTTGATCCCGATTTTCTCCAGAATCAACGGCGTCCGCGTAATGGAAAAATTCAGGAAATGGTTCCTGCATGAGATGATATCCTTCCGGAATGTCTTACGGAGCAGCGCATATTCCTTCTCCATGAGCTCGCCGTCGTAAGCGGCGCTGAAGCTGGAATGAAAACCGATTTCCAGCCCGGCCGCGCGAATCGCTTCGACCGTTCCCGCGAGCTTCTCATCAGATATCGAATATAATGGATTGATGCCGAGATCGATGATCTTCTGCCATAGGCTCTTTTTTGTCACCCCGGCATAAAGAAAGAAAGTCGACCTGAATCCGAGCATAGCCTCGGCGCCGGATATTTCGGCTATATAGTTCAGGTTGCGGGGACCCCTGACGTACGTAATGATCTTTTTAAAGGAGCTAATATCTAAATGGCGAACGGAATAATACAGCGGGAATGCGGCATACCGTAACGTGGAAAAAAGATTTTTTTCCAGCACGTCGACGTCGTGGGTAAGGGATATATTGAAATTGGGAAGTTTTCGTTGCACACGCACGGAGGATCCCGCACTTCCGAGGGCCGCGTTCAACGATTCGCAAAATAAATTATAAAAATCATCGACGTGGGGCTCCCCCCGGGAATCGCCCGGATCACCAAGGTAATAGGGGTGCACCTTTTCCCCCGCAGATTCCCTCTCCCATTCCTCGACAGCCGACAGACTGCTGAACACCTCGTCAATAATATTAACTCCGAATGAGAGGGTGACCGCGCCGTCCTGGCCGTGATCGCATGTAACCAGAACGCCGCCCTTCGCGGGAGACGCGGCAAGCGGTTCCCCGTGTACCTCCCGGACTGAAAAACGGCAATAAAGGCGTCTTTCTTTCCGATCGCCCGGATCGACCAGGACCATTTCCGAGGGAACCTCACGTGGCCCGGTTCTCGCGAAAACAACCCTGAGCGTACACCCGGACACCGTGATGCGAGCCAGGTAAAAGTCGTTTTCCGGTTCATCAACAGTAACCTCGGTTTTAACATCACCAGCCGTGAAGTTAAGGAAGAAATTTTTAAAAACGTATACAACCCGGGTTATCATGGCGCCGTTACAACCGGTACAGGGTATAGATTTCGTTTTTAAAAAGCACGGGGAAATTGTATTTCTTTTTCGATGCCGTCAAGAAATAACCTGCGCCATACTGGCTCTTGATCAGCTGAATTCTCTCCGGAGGCAATGAATCATACAACTTTTTCAACTCTGAATCGGCGTTCCAGCGCGTGTTAATTTCCATCGGGGGAATACCCGTCAGATCCATCTCCTTGAGATTGATGCCCATCTGAATCTGGAAACGCTTGATTGCTTCCATTATGAATTGCTTGTTGTACGACGCGCCATTGATAATATTGACATCATAAAAAGCATCCCGCCTCGTGCCCTGCCACCAGTAGAAATAGATCGGAATGATAAAACGCGCATCAGGCGGAGTATTTTTTTTCACCCATTCGACCACGGGACGTTCATAATTATTAACAAATGAAGTAAATGAATCCTTCTCGTTGAATTTTTTCATAATACCTGCCATGAAACAGAGAAGGATGATAATGAAGCCGATTGCTTTAAACCGTTGATCATTCATTGTTTGAGTGCTCCCGATTGATCCTTCTGAAAAAGCCCCTGGAAAGAAATGAGTTCCCGTGACATGATGACCGTGGATGTAACAAGGATAATGGCCATGATGAGGACGAGTAAATAAGCCTGAATTTTTGCATCCCGGGCAGACCTTTTTTTGGAAACCCAGAGACCAATCGCGGTGATTATCGCATAAGCTGAGGCAGCGGGTAAGACGATAATTATTCCGCGGAAATATTCACAGGTTATAATATCCTTGATTTGCTTGTAAAATAGCTTATCTATAAAAAGCAGCATATTTTTTAATTGAAAAAACGTCAGCAGATTCCTTTCCGGACTGAACGGATTAAAAACGGAAAGATAAAATAAATACATGAACGCGGCCAGAATCAGTGCGATATTGACGGTCCACATGATGGCCGGCGCATCTTTTTGCGTAATGCACTGGTATATGAAATACAAAAAGCATATAAACGCAATTTCAAACAAGTAATAATGACAATAATATAAGGCCGCAGCTCTTCCCGCTCTTATATCACCGGCCATCACAGAAAAAAATAGAATGAACAAAAGGCATATGCTTATAGAAGAATAAAACCAGCCATCCTTTATTCTATAAAAAGCGGCTCCTGCTAGAACAATATAACACATCGTGCTTCCATAGGTCAAATAACGGAAAAACCAAAGATTATATACCGCGATTATTTTGAAGTAATATGAATTCAGAATCTCGAAAAAAACAAACAAAAGTATTGTGACAAGCAAGGACAGTATTTTAATAAATTTCCTTTTCCGTGCAGGTTCACTCGTATTGATGAATATGACCAGGAGTAATATCGTGGAGAAAAAAAGCGCAATGCCGATGTGAAACATCGGTATTGTATCAATAAATACCGTTTGCGGTTGGAGAAATCTCACATACCTCCATATCAGGTCCGCATCAAGCGCTTGTTTTACAGAGCCGTGTATGGTGAAAAATACAACCTTAAGCATGCTCAACGTTACGGGAAACGTAACCATGATAAATAGTGCGACGGATACCGCTAATTCCTTAACGGGCTTCCTTCTGATATCCAGGAGCATATAAAGAAAAAACAGGATTATGAATGCCAGCGGCAATATCGGATGGCACCCAAATGATAATCCCAGAAATAAAGACGACAATCTATACCTGTCATTCAGCCAGTATAAAATTCCCAGCATGAGGAATGAAAAAGAAAGCGCATCCGGGTTTGAGTTGTCGATGATCCATACAGTGGAGTAATGAATTCCAAAGAACAATCCCGTATATAGAAACAAGACCACAGACAGAAGGCCCGCGAGTTTGTTCTCAAATACCGTTATCGTGATTTTATAGATCGACCAGACAATCACCGTGAGACAAAAAAACGCAATGATAGCCTTGATATAATCGTTTGGAATCCCGAGAGTTTTATACAGGAAAGAGAACAGATAGAAAACCGGCAGATTGGCGCTTTTAAACGCTGCCGGCTGAGCAGACGCAGACTTCATATCGACATAATCAGATATGTCTGCCCCAGTCAGGTAAGCATTTGTATGAAAAATGGCGCTAAAGTGAAAAATAATAATGATGAAAAGAATTATTTCGTATCTGTACTTTCGTACCTTCTCAAACAGGTAACCCAATATCGTTGTCATGACATGCATCATCCTATTTTGCGTAACTTCATTACAGTCATATTCGTTAACTTTTATGTTGACTTAAGAAATCGCGGCGACCCAAGTTATCATTGCATGCGGAATGCAAAGATAAAGAACTCAGCGCTGTATTTGATAAAAAACTACTTGAAATATTGCAAATCAATCCAGTATTATAAAAAATATTGTTCGCATTTAGGAATTTAGTTTTATTTTATGCAAGATATTTTTATAAAAAAGTGTAATATATTGGAAATTAATTATTGCAAGGATACAATGTATAACTTAAAAATGTGAAATTACTGTATTCATAATTTCATATTTTTTTTGGTTTCAGGCCGATATCATCGAAGAAATGAATATTGTGTGCCAGACACGAGCACAATTATATCTTGCGCATGCAATAACTTTTAATGATTATCAGGCATTAATGAGGTTATTCAATGCTGAACTTTGCCCTTGTTGGATGTGGGAGAATATCCCTCAGACACGCTGAGCTCCTGGGAACCGGCCAGATAAGCGGCGCGCGCCTCGTCTCCGCATGCGATATTATAGAACGTAGAGCGGCCGCTCTCGGGGAAAAGTACCATGTCCCCCATTACACGGACATGGACGAGATGATGGAAAAGGAGTCCATCGATGTCGTTTCGATCCTGACCCCCAGCGGAATGCACGCCGAGCACGGGATACACCTTGCCCGGTACAGGAAACATATCGTGGTGGAAAAACCCCTGGCCCTCACCCTGGACGAGGCGGACAAGTTCATCATGGCCTGCGACAGCAATAGGGTCAAACTATTCGTCATCAAGCAAAACCGTTTCAACCTTCCCGTGCAGAAACTGAAGGAATCCCTGGCCGCGGGTAGATTCGGCAAACTCACTCTCGGCACGGTGAGGGTCCGCTGGTGCCGCACCCAGGAATACTACGACCAGGCCTCATGGCGCGGCACATGGAAATACGACGGCGGCGTATTGACCAACCAGGCAAGCCACCATGTCGACCTTCTCGAGTGGATGATGGGTGATGTGGAAAGCGTGTTCGCCAAAAGCGCCACCGCGCTCGTCAATATTGAATCCGAGGACACGGCAGTGGTGTTGTTGAAATTCACCAGTGGCGCTCTTGGAATCATTGAGGCGACCACTGCGACCCGGCCCAAGGACCTCGAGGGGTCGATTTCAATACTCGGGGAAAGAGGCACGGTTGAAATCGGTGGCTTCGCGGTAAATGAGATAAAAGTCTGGAATTTCGTCGACTTGAACGATGAAGACGCCGAGATCATCCAGAAATATTCGATCAACCCGCCAAACGTATACGGCTTCGGGCACAAAGCCTATTACGAACACGTGGTGGATTCGATCTGCAAAAACACGAAGCAGCTTGTGGACGGCCTCGAGGGCAGGAAAAGCCTCGAGCTCATATCCGCGATATACGAGTCCATAGAGACCGGGAAAGAAGTGATTCTCAGGTTCAAGCCGAAGATGTGCAGGCTGGGGCTTAAATGATCGCGGCCACTTCCATCGTTTATCCCGGTGTGAAACTGGGCATCAACGTCACCATTGAAGATTTCTGCATAATCGGCGCACACTTCCGCGGCTTCGCGAACGAGGAAACCGTGATCGGGGATAATGCGCTGATACGGTCACACACGGTCATTTACGCGGGCAACAGGATCGGAAACGATTTCCAGACCGGCAACAAGGCGAACATACGCGAACTGAATACAATCGGTAATAACGTAAGCATCGGGACGATGTCCGTCATCGAACACCACGTACAGATCGAGGACAACGTCAGGATACACGGCCAGGTGTTCGTACCGGAGTATTCTGTCCTCCAGAAAGACTGCTGGTTGGGCCCCCATGTCACCGTGACGAATGCCCGGTATCCGAAATCGCCGAACGCAAAAAGAGAACTCCACGGCGCGACCATCGGCAGGAATGCGAAAATCGGGGCGCAGGTCACGATTTTGCCGGGGATCATGATTGGCGACAACGCGCTTGTCGGCGCGGGGAGCGTGGTCGTACACGATGTGCCCGAAAACACGATTGTCGCAGGCAATCCCGCGCGCTTTCTCCGAAATAATTTTTATTAATCCAGGACGGGACGGTCCACCTCATGACAGATTATCATTGCACCGCCAGGTGAATCAGCCGTGATTAAATTCCTCGATCTGAAAGATCAGTATTACCGGATAAAGGGCGAAATAGACTCGGCGATTCACGACGTCATCGAATCAAGCGCCTTTATCGGCGGGAAGTTCGTTAAGGATTTCGAGGCCGCTTTCGCAGGCCTCCAGGGGTGCCGCCACTGCATCGGGGTCGCGAACGGCACGGACGCAATCGAGATCGCCATCGAGGCCATGGGCCTTCCCCGGGGAAGCGAGATCATCGTTCCGGCAAACTCCTTTATTGCGACGTCCGAGGCGGTGACAAGAAGCGGGCACCGTGTCGTGTTCTGCGACTGTGGCCCGGGAAATTATACCATTTCCGTCAGCGACCTTGCGCAAAAAATTACCCCGCGGACCTCGGCCGTGATACCCGTCCATTTATACGGCCACCCGGCCGATATGGACGAAATCATACGGATCGCCCGCTCGAATAACATGAAAGTTATCGAGGACTCCGCGCAGGCGCACTGCGCAGAGTACCGGTCCAGGCGCGTCGGGTCCATCGGGGATATGGGGATCTTCAGCTTTTACCCGGGCAAAAACCTCGGGGCATACGGCGACGGCGGGGCCATCGTAACCGGCAACGACGCGCTTGCGGCGAAATGCCGCATGATCGCGAACCACGGGAGGATCGAAAAGTATAACCACGAGTTCGAGGGGAGAAACTCGCGCCTCGATGGGATCCAGGCCGCGGTCCTAAACGTCAAGATGCGCCATCTCGAGGAATGGACGGAAAAAAGGATCGCGCTCGCCGCCCGGTACCACACCAATCTCCGCGACTGCACGGAAATCGTGCTGCCGCGATGCGAGTCATGGGCGCGTCACGTGTACCACCTGTATGTCATACGGACCCGGTGCCGCGACGAACTGGCCCAGTCCCTGAAAAACGGCGGCATCGAAACAGGGATCCACTACCCGATCGCGCTCCCCCGGCTCAAGGCGTATCAATACCTCAAGACCCCGATTTCGGAAATGAATGCGATCGCTTATGACCGGGAGATTCTCAGCCTTCCCATGGGCGACCATCTTTCCATGAACGATATTGATGAAATCTCCGGCCGCATATTGGATTTTTTCAATAATGCGGCGACTACATCGAAAGACCGATATTAGAACAACTCCTGCCAATGCGGATCCAGAGGTCATTCCCCGCTATCGATGTTCTTGATCGCGTCGAGTGTCAGGTGGTACTTGTTGTAATAAATGAAGCCAAGCGTGGCATTCACTGCAAGGCTGCAGAACCATGTCACCCAGGCATAACTCATGCCGACCGAGGAAGACACATCATAGAATTTAACCAGGCAGAGCTGCACCGCGTAATGGTAGGTACCCACAAACCCGGGAGCCGCGGGGATCATGACCGCAATGATGATAAAGCCGAGCAAAATGAAGCTAAACAGGAATTCCTTGCCTATGCCGAAGCCGAGAAGGCATAAGTAATTACTGAGGTTTACTAAATTCCATTCGATGACGGTTATCAGTATTGCAGCCAGGAGATTTTTCATGTTCCCGAATACGCCGAGCCCTTGTATGAACAACCGTGCTAAGGAATCCACCCTGCCGGAGAATTTTTCCGGGAACGGGCGCATGGCCGTGCGAACGACCGCGAGGACCCTATCCGGGAAAAAATGCATTAACAGCAGTGCTCCCAGTGCCCCGGTGAATATGATACAGACGGTGACGATTGCTTTCGTCACATAAGAATCCGTGCCTCCCGGCACCATGGCCATCCGGCCGCCTGCAACAAGCCATAGGACAAGAACGAAAAGCATGATGGTGAAAATCCCATCGAATACGCGTTCGATGACGACAGTTGAAAAGGAAGCCATCTTGCTGATGTTGTACTTCCGGCCGATGAGATAGGCCCGTATCACGTCACCGATCCGGGCCGGGAGAACGTTCAGCAGCAGGTTCGATATCATGATAATCTCGAACAGGCTTCGGACCGGGATGCGTTTTATATGTACGAGCATATACCTCCATCGGATCGCCCGGAAATAGTTGGCAGCGAATATGGCGAGACACACCGGGATGATATAGAAATAATTCATAGCCTGGAACGATTGTTTCACCTCGACCCAGCGGACATCCTTTAGCGACAGCCAGAGAAAGACAATGCTGATGGTAAAACCGATAATGGCTTTAATGATTTTCAATAGTAATGACTCCTCCGGTCGATGCATTCAAATGCACGGCGTGGCGGCTGTCGCCCCGGCCATCACCATGGCCGGATCACGTTCATAACGTGAGCCGTGTCGGGCAGAGACATGACTCCAGGCTGGTGCGTGTACGCCTGCGCCTCTTTCGGATCGTACAAAATTATTTGTAAATGGACCAATCATGTTTGTCAATGATTAATAGAAACCTTTACGATTGTTTCATTCACTCGGATCGCCGTGCTTTCTCGCCGGCAAATTAATATTGATATGAATTATACAAGTCCTGCCCTAGGTGGCCTATTAATAACCACAAGATAAAGAACATTTGACGCAAGCGGTTTTTCGATAAATACATGCTTTCCATTTTCCAGAGCGCTTTTCGCTAGTTCGTAATGCGGATACAGCGGAGACACGATTGCCGCAGCGTTAATTTCCTTCGAGCAAATAATGGCTCTGTAATCCTGCGTGGTCCTCAGTATCCATAGCCGATTATTCCTAGATTGATCAATTTATTTACTCCAAAATGTCAATAATATATAATTATGCTTGCTATATAAATTATACTATCAGAAATATCTACGATAAACGTGGGGAAACAATCATGGAAAGAGATACCATAATGTATAATTTATTCCGTATATTATTTTTTATCTATCTCGTGATCCTTGGATTTTCATCTCTGCTAATGATAATGGGATATGATCAACTGAATTTTCATTATATAAGTTTTCAAATGACGGAATGGGGAAAACTCCCCTACCGGGATGTATATGATATCCAATACTATGGCATTTATCTCTATCATTTCCTGATACAAAAATTATTCGGATACAGCGATCTTGGATTTAGGATTTTTGATTTACTTAATTTTATTTTTGCATGTTTGTCCCTGTACTTTTTTCTAAGAAAACTTGTGGACTATATTGATCCAACGCGTATATACTTAATTCTTATATTATTTACCGCCAGTTATTATGGACTCGGGTGGTGGTGGACAGGCCAAAGAGAAATATTCCAACTCCCCTATGTATTATGGTCATTCTATTTTTATAAAAAAGCTTCGGATGACGGGAAATGGTACAATCCGCTCATAAGCGGGCTCCTCTCCGGATTTGCTTTTTTTATAAAGCCATTTGTCGGATTATATCTGCCGCTGTTTGTTATTATTCATTTTATATTTAATTATCCCTATCCAAATCCTTTTCAAAGAAGAATAAAAATCGCCGTTTTATCCGGCATTGGTTTTCTAATTATGGTGGTCTCGTTTACTCTATATTTACAATTGCAGGGCATATTAAGCAGCTTTCTTAATGATTCATTAAAATTGGCCGTAGAATTTAAAAAAATTGGTTTTCCATTTCTGACCAATTTATATTTTGCTATTTTTCGGTTTGATTTCGACATAAATATTTTTTATATTCTAATTTATAAAATATTTTATGCCATCCCTATTATTATTTCGATCATCTATATTTTGATTAAATTCTTCTTAAAAGAAATCAGGCCAAATTTTCCTATAATATTCTTATTTTTAATCAGTCTTTTGCTGATTATTATTCAAAAAAATGGAAATGTAGTAAACCACCACATCCCTCTCGTTTGTTTTAAGTCTATAATAACTGTGCTGTTTTTCTATGATTGTTTTGAATTAATTATTAATTTCCTGCTAAAAAAAGGACATATCAATGCAAGCATGAAAAATGTGTTATTGAAGGGTATTTTATTGAATACTGTTATTTTTTTAAGTGTACCCTCATTTTTATTTGGCTTTGATGAATACACAAGAAAATATATAACCGGAAAGATATCGTTAAGACAACTGCAATCAATAAAGTATCCTCTACAAGAGGAAGAAGATATGATTGTCCAATATATAAATAACCGAAGTCATATTGATCGTAATAAGGATGAAATTTTGAATTTCAATTTTTCACTGTATATACCGTATCATTCAAGAGTCAAAACATTTTCAAAATTCATTAATAATGGATTTTTTTATATGATTCCTGACGACTCGGAATTTTACAAGAGACTCGTTACAGAATTCCTGCATGGAATCAACAAAAAGAATCCGGCAATAATTATTGCCCATAAGAATGATGCAGCGTGGGCTAAAAAAACGTGTTTTAACAAATGGACCACGTCTTATAATGAATTATTAAAATTAGGAAACATGAAGAATCTCATTCAACTTCGTTATAAAAAAGCAATAGAAACAGAATCATTAGTGGTTTTCCAGTTAATAAAATGAGTGCTGGAAGTAGAGTAGTGAAAATATAATCATTTGATAGCTGACGGGGGTTCTTCATAATAAGAATATCATATTCATCATTTAGCCGGCAAAAACCATAAATTGGAATCTTGGAATTTAAGCCATTTAAAAAATACAATGCATTTTTAAATAAATGAAATTTTTACAACAAGCCTATTATTTTATGTGAAAAATTAATAAAGGAGCATTCATAAAATGAAAACTCTAATTAATTCAATTCGTTCAAGTACGATCCCCCGTTATGTCTATGTAGTTTCCGCTTTCATTGTTACGTTTATATTCTTTTTTTTATTCGATCATGCTTTGAATGGCTGGTTTTTTCAAGACGATATCAGACACTTGCTTGTTTATAAAAAGTCATTGCAACTGCAGGAAATATTTACCCTGGTTTTTGGTGGTCGTTTTATCGGACATAATGTTTATTGGAATACCATGTATAATTTAGCCGGATTTAACGCCGCCATATACTTCATGGCAAATTTATTGATCATAATAGGCAATTCTTTGTTACTATACAACTTCGTGATCTCATTTATTAAGGATAAGGAGATCGCGATACTTTCAGGCATTATATATTTCATTATGATACCGACGCTACATAACGCCACATGGATTTGCAATGCGGGGCATTTACTAAACCATTCTTTCATTTTTGCTTTCGGCTATTATTATTTTTTTAATGATCGTTTTCTAAATCTATCAATAAAAGATATCGTAATGCTCTCTCTCCTTTTTTTGGGTTCATTATGGACTGCACAATATGGAGCCTTTTTCATCCCTTCTCTCATTTTTTTTCATATTCTTAATTATAAGAAAACACCCGTAAAATTAAAAAATATAATTCTATTATTTCTGTATCTAATAATCTTATTGATATATTTGATGATCATAAAAAAGAAATTAACTGAAATAATTGGAGAGGATTATGCGACGATAAATATATCAATAAGCAGTTTTATTAATACATTAGTTTTGTACAGTAAATATGCGTTTAAGAATATATTCATACTTTTGTTTATTGTAATTATTTTATTGGCAGTTGGCATTGCCACGAAGAATAATTACATTTTATTTTTGCTTCTTGCTGCGGGATTCTGTTATATGCCGCTGGCTTTTAATGAATCCAAACAGTCTCTGAATTATCTCTCTGTACCATTCTTATTATTAAATATCGGGGTAATAATTACAATAAAGAACCACGTTAAAATTCCCTCATTGCTGCTTTTAATATTATTATTTAATATAGTCATCGATATTCCGACATTGAAAGATCGCGCCGATAACCCGATGGGATCAAGTATAAAACAATTTGTGTACACCATGAAATCGGCAATCTGGCAGTACGATCTCCATAACTATAAAAAAATATATTTTATACCGCTTAAAAAGCATGAGAATCCGACGAAAACAGCCGTTTATGATATTCCAATATTTTGGCATCAAATAGGGGGGATATATGATGGAGAGTTCGAGAAAAAAGTCCTTCCTCAATTAATAGATCCATCATTTGAATATATTGTGAAAAATACCGATGACCCAATTCCCCCAGGATATCCAGTTGTTGTAGTTGATAATTTTTTATTTAAAAAGGACGAAGGGATAAAAAAAATCATTATTCCTCGGGATAAATAATGCAATTACTCTCTGTTTGGTTTCAATATTATGATATTGACAAAATGCGCTTTTTTTCTGCTACTGGCTTTAAATTTAAAATAGACTCGAATACTATATTTTTATCAACCTCGCTTCGTTGGTTTTGCCTATATCCGAAAAGGTGGTTGATGTCGCAATAATTTCAATTATTTACTATATTGGAATGATTCTTCACAATGATTCATAAAAAATACGCGATTATACTGGGAACGAGACCTGAGATCATTAAATTATATTCATTGATAAAAACTTTCCAAAATAATAGGGAAGATTTTATCATCATCCATACCAACCAGCATTATTCGGAAGACATGGACAGAATTTTTTTTAATGAATTGGATATCCCTTCTCCCGCTTATAACTTGCATGTCGGATCCGGCACTCATGGCAGACAAACGGGATTAATGCTGGAAAGGATTGAAAAGGTATTACATAAGGAAAGACCATATTGCGTTTTTGTTCAAGGGGACACTAATACAGTACTTGCGGGGTCTCTTGTTGCATCAAAAATGCAAATCAAGGTTGCCCATGTCGAGGCGGGATTGCGAAGCTATGATCGGCAGATGCCGGAAGAAATCAATAGGATCATGGCAGACCATGTTTCTGATTTTCTTTTTCCGCCCACAGTTAAACAGAAAAAGATACTCTTGTCTGAAAATATTAGTAAAGAAAAAATACATGTCGTTGGAAATACCATTGTGGATGCAGTGTATTTAATTAAAGAAATTGCACAAAAAAAATCGACAATATTGAACAAACTTGGACTGACTCGCTCCAATTATATCCTTGTTACCGCTCATCGGCAAGAAAATGTGGATTATGAAGATAAGCTCGAGAATATAATTAAAGGATTAGAATTAGTATGCAAAAAATTTAACATGAAGGTAATTTATCCGATCCATCCAAGGGCGATGAAAATGTTAAAGTCATTTAAAATACGAGTCAATGAAAGCATCATATTAATTGACCCTATCGGATATCTCGATATGCTCAATATGCTCCAAAACTGCCGATTATTATTGACCGATTCGGGCGGGTTACAGGAAGAGTCATGCATCCTTAATATCCCGTGCATCACTCTAAGAGAAAACACCGAAAGGCCGGAAACGTTGTCTGTAAAGAGTAATATGCTGGCGGGAACTGACCCCAAGAGAATTCTGGAATGCGCCATAGCGATGGATAACAATAAGAAAAAATGGGAAAATCCATTTGGGAATGGAAAGACAGCCGAGAAAATTCACTCTATAATAAGTAAAGCGTAAATAAATAATACTACCACCATGAAAGAATAACATTATGAAAGTATCTATCATTGTCCCATGCTTTAATGAAGAAGAAAATGTCCAAACATTTCGAGAAGAACTGTTGCCATACATTAAAAACTATGATTTTGAATTAATTTTAGTGGATGATCATAGTTTGGATGATACGTATCGGGAGCTCCTGAAACTTAAAAGGAAAAATGTAGTTGTACTAAGACATAAGAAAAACATGGGTATGGGCGGAGCTGTTAAGACGGGAATAAATGCCGCAACAGGAGACGTATTGATAACCATAGACGCTGATTTGACATTTCATCCTCGTTTTATAAAAGACTTAATCGATAAATACAAGGAAACAAACGCTGATTGCGTCATTGGATCACATGTGCTGGGGAAATTATCTGAGGATATTCCATTGTATAGGTCAATAATCTCCAAAATATCTAATCGGGTTTATGCATTATTATTGGGAAAAAAGATTTCGGCAATAACCCCTATTTTTCGTTTATATAAAAAAAATGTATTAAAAAACATCGAAATCAAATCTAATGACTTCAATATCAACGCCGAAATTTTGTTTAAATTGATACAAAATAAGAAATCAATCGCTGAAGTTCCCGTAACGTTAGGGGTCAGAAGGTTTGGTTATTCCAAGTTAAACTATAAAAAAGAAATTATTAATCATGCTCAACTAGCTTTAAAAATATTACTTTGGAGGGTGGAAAGCCTTATTCGTTTTACCATTTCCTCAGGATTAGGAGTATTGGTCAATATATCATTGACGTATATTCTCACTGAATTTGTATTCGGAAGGAATCAATATCTTTTTGCTTATATAATTGGTCTAGGTGTCGGTATTTTAACACAATTCATCATGCATGTGATTTTTACATTTAAGACAAAGGATTACGTTGTTAAAAAATTCCTATTATTTTACATCTATTCAATATTGATGACAATTTTTCAGGTGTTCGTGGTAAAAAACATAACAAACATTGTGGGTGTCGATTATTACATGCCGGTTATCATCGGCACAATTGGCGTTTTCTATGCGGTAAGTTATTTTGTTAATAAATTATACATTTTCAAAAATTAATTACATGTCAGCAAGTATCTTTCTATATCTCAATTTTTAATAAACTTCAGATGGTTAGAATTTCATGGTTATGTCTCTTATATGGAGAAATTCAATTGACATTAACAGAATAATAACATTAATCTTTTTACCCACATTTAAGTTTTATTTCTCAATTCAATAACTCATGATTGATGACTGATAAACAAGCAGCAAGGAATATAATAATTCATGAATCAGGCAGACGCATTACGCGCGCAGATCATGCGAAATCACCACCAGGCCCAGCTGATGAAAAACGTGTTTTTCATCATAAAAGAAAACTGGTCCGACGGCATCTATCTCTTGAAAAAATTCGGCCTTAAACGCTGGTATAACTTCTGGTACACGAAATTATTTATAGTCGATGAGGGGGGAGAGTTCGACCTGGCGTCGCCCCTCTACCATAGATTCCCCAACATCCTGAAAAGCCCCCGCAAAATAGAAGTCGAGAATACGACCGTATGCAATAAAAAATGCATCTTCTGCTGCCACAACCATCCGGCCCAGCAGATTAAACAGCAGCAGATGTCATTTGAAAACTTCAAGAAGATCATCGACGACTTGCCCAGCCTGAGATGGGTGAACATTGCGGGGATCGGCTCGAATTTTCTGCATAAAGACTTCGTTAAAATGCTGGAATACCTCAGCGCAAAAAAATTAAACGTCAATTTCGTCGATGAATTCGACTTTTTCACTGAGGAGCACTCGCGGAAGGTCATCGAACTCGGCGTAAACAGCCTGTACATTTCCTTTGACGGCGCGACAAAAAAAACCTATGAAAAGATAAAAGTCAATTGTAATTATGACAAAGCCTTGAAGAACATCAGGAGCCTTCTCCGGCTAAAGGAAGAGGTGGATTCACCCTTCCCGGTTCTCCACTTCCGCTTTATCGTGAACAAGCTGAATTACAAGGAAATGCCCGATTATATCGAATTGATACACAGCCTGCCCAACAGGGGCACCAGGGCGCGGGTCGAGTTCATCGGCTTGATCGTGTTCCCCGGAATAGAAAAATATTATATCGCCATGGAAGAGGTGCCGGAAGAGATCGTTATTCGGACGTATGAAAATGCGTTGAAATATAATATAAATCTCTATTTCTCCCACGCTTCGATCCGGTTGTCATCAATGACCAATTGCGTGCGATGGACGGAGCCGTTTGTCCTGGTTTCAGGGGAGATCATCCAGTGCTGCGCCGTGCTCATGCAGACCAATAGGGAATTCCTGAGAAGGGAGAGCTTTGGCAATGTTTTCGAGAAGAGTTTCGGGGAGATTTGGAATTCCAAGAAATACAAGGAATTCAGAAAACAGATCGTCACGCCCGACGCCAAGGTTCCGCAGATATGCTTTGACTGCTGTGCCTATGATACGAAGGAAAGAGCTTCGAAATTCGGAATCAACGAATAGATCCTCAATAGCGTCGAAGATCCGTGAGTTCATCGGATATGTTGCAATTATAAATATAATTATGTGCGTTTACAACCGATGCGTGTATTGATACTCTACCCCAGATTCTACGTTTACGGCGGCGGCGAGATACTGATCGTCAGGCTCTGTAATTATCTTTCAAAGCAGGGGGTGCGGAATTCAATATTGACCACCGAGATGCTTCCTGAGGTTCGGGCCGATCTCATCAATACGGAAGTATTAATAGAGAAGGTTGATTCCGCCGGCGGAAACAATGTACGGGCGCAGTATAAAATGCAAATGAAAGCTCTCGAGAAGGGTTTGGTGAAGCATCAAAACGATTTTGACGTTGTAAACCCGCACAATTTTCCTTCCGAGATTGCAGCCGCGGCGGCGATAAAACCCGTGGTGTGGATGTGCAACGAGCCCGAATTGTATTTGATAAAAAATCATCCGAATTTCAAGACTTCATTTTCATTGAATCGGCTTTACTTTAGTATTCTTTTTTATATCGAGAGATTCCTTGTGGCGAGACGCATCAAGCATGTTGTCGTTTCCGATGAATTAAACGCAAAAAGATTTCGCGCGATTTACGGCTTTCATCCGCATGTCGTCAATTATGGAATTGATTATGATTTTTTTTCAGCCCGCGGCGATCCGCAGCTGCCTCAAAAGAACGAATTCCCGGGAAAGTTCGTCATTCTTCACGTCGGCATGATCACGCCGTATAAAAACCAGCTCGAAAGCCTGAGGGCGCTGAATGCGATCAAGGAAAAGATACCGGAGGCCGCCCTGGTTTTCGCCGGGGGAGGGTTCGATGAAGTCTACAAAAAGCCGATTGAGAATTATATTCATGAAAACGGCTTATCCGGCCGGGTTATCTTCAAGGGACATATGAAGAGAGACGAATTGCGCTCGCTCTATTACCGGGCCGACGTCATGATCCATCCCATCAGACCGCAGGGGGGCTGGCTGAGCCCGTTCGAGATGCTGTGCGCTGGAAAACCGATCATCGTTTCAAAGGAGATGACCGCGTCGTATATCATCGAAAGGGAGCGGATCGGCGTCGTGACCGATGATTACGCCGGAGCGATTTTTGACGCGTATATGAATAAAGACAAATACGCCCGCATGGCCGCCCGGGGGAAAGAGTACGTAAGAGATCATCTATCATGGGATTCCTACGGCGAAAAAATGCTGCGGGTTTATACTACAGCCGTACAATCGTGACATTGTCGACTCATTATGAAAAAAATTAAGTTAAATGAACTGCAGAGATTCCTGAAAAACTTTTTTTTCAAAATCCTTTCCCTGTTGATCGCCACGCTGTTCAATATCCTTCTCATCCGCCATTATTCGGAGGTGCTCCTGGTTGACGGTTTCGGCAGGTATAATTTTCTGATCACCTACACCACGTATTTTCATTTGATAATAACGCTGGGCCTCGACGTCGTTGCGGTCAGGGAGATTTCCATCGACGCGGATAAGATGAAGGTGATTCTGGGGGCGATGATCCCGCTCCGGTTTATTCTTGCCGCGGTCGCCTTCCTCGGCATGATGTTGCCGATGATCTTTTCATCGCAGTTGCGGGACTATGGATTGCTGCTTGTGGTGTTCGGCAGCTCGATCGTATTTATTCCCCTCTCATGCCAGTACGTTTTTGATGCCTACAAGCGGCTCGAGTATCCTTCCCTGATATCCGTTATAACGCCTATCATCATATACGCGTGCGCAAAAATTTTCGTGAACCATCCGGATGATATTTTCGCAGCCGGACTGATAAATACCGGATCGATCGCGTTTATTGTTTTCATGCAGGCCGGTTTTGTCGTCAAATTGTATGGAGGGTTTTCATTTGTCCTTGATCCGCATATATGGAAACGATTGTTGAAGAGCGGCATTATCATAGGATTTATTCAGATTACCGGAACAATGCTCCACTATTTCAATATAATCCTGATCGAGTTTTTATTGGATAACACTGCGGTGGGGCTGTTCAGCGCGGCGTATCGGGCGATGTTCATGATAATCATGCTCATGGGAATTTTTCATAACCTCATGAACCCGATTCTCTTTGGAAACTATAAAAAAAGCTTTGCGGATTTCAGAAATTATTTTAACAAGTACCTAAAATTCATGATTTTTTTCAGTTATGGAGTGACTGTTATTTTTATTATTTTAGCTGAATATTATTTGAATATCTTTTATGATTTAACAAAATATCACGATAGTTTATTATGCTTTCGAATTCTCATGCTCTCACTCCTTTTTATGACAATTAATTCGCCCCTTCACAGCGGCATGCTCGCCGCCCACAGGGAAAAGACATTGTTATCAATTATCATTTTTCAATTTGTTGTTAATGTTATCGGGAATGTGATATTGATACCCCGATATGGAATAATAGGATCTTCGGTTGCAACGGTTCTTACGGAAGCGATCGGCCTGCCGTTTTATATTTACTATTTTAACAAAATCATGCCGGTGCGGATAGTGAAAAATTCCATCATAGCGATTTTATCGGCAATACCCATGGGGCTGTTTCTTTTTTTTACGCCCATTCATTATATGCTGCGCGGGATAATTGGGACGGGAATAATGATATTGTTTGCGGTGATTCTTCGAGGATACACAATTGACGAAATATTAAATATTAAGAACTCACTGTTTTCAGTTGCAAAAAGACGATAGGAACGTGTTTATATTTTCATTGCAGGCGAAGCCATGCGAATAGCCATTGAGGCCTTTTCATTATCATCGGAGCAATTGACCGGCGTGGGCAACGTCACGCTGAATTACCTGCGGGAGCTTAAGAAAATAGACCGGGATAACCGCTATTATATTTACACCATCGACGAACTGCGGCATGTTTCATTGTCGAAGGGACGGTGGGTCCATGTCCGGTACGATCCCTGGATCAAACGGAAAAAATACGCCGTAGCCGCATCTTGGGAAAGGTTTAAGGAGGCCCGAGAAAAGAAGGCGGTCGCAATCCTTGCCATGATTTCCCTGCGTCTTTTGAAGATGGCTTTTGAAATTGCCGACACAATATATCTTCATGCCTGGATGGCCGCATCGTTGCGGAAAAACAAGATTGACGCATATCTGGGGATATTCGCGGATTTTTTCCCGTTTATTTTTTTCCCCCGCCTGCGAAAAATTTGGCTGGTGCATGACATTGTATGGAAATTATACCCCAAAACGACAAAGAAAAAAAGCCTGCTTGGCGGCCTGCTAATCGTCCGAAACATGAAAAAGGCTGACCTGCTGATCTCGGTGTCCGAGAGCACGAAAAAAGGAATACGTGAATTCCTCGGCATCGCAACAGACATCGTCACCCTCCATAACGCGGCCGACCGCTCCCTCTTCTTCCCGGCTGACAGCGCCTCGGTCAGTCGGGTGAAAAGGAAATTCGGCATCAAGCAAAAATATCTCCTCTCCGTGTGCACCCTGGAGCCCCGTAAGAACCTGGGGGCGCTCCTGCGAGCCTACGAAGAGATGACCGGTAGGGAGCGGTACCAGCTTGTGCTCACGGGCATGAGCGGGTGGAAAAACACCGGCCTGTTCGATCGCCTCGAGCGTCATCCCGGCCGGGAAAACATCATCATCACCGGATACATACCCGATAAAGACCTCGCTCCTCTCTACACGGGGGCGGAGCTGTTCGTCTATCCCGCGCTGTACGAAGGGTTCGGCCTGCCGGTGCTCGAGGCGATGCAGTGCGGCTGCCCGGTCGTCTCGTCGAACACTTCTTCCATCCCGGAGGTTGCGGGCGACGCTGCCGTGCTGGTGGATCCAAGCGACATCGGCGCCCTGGCTCAAGCCATGGAAACCGTGCTCTCCGACAGAAGGCTCCGCCGCGCCATGGTTAAAAAAGGGCTTGCCCGCGCAGAGCTTTTTTCTTGGGAGCGGTCGGCCCGGCGTCTTCTTGCGTTGTTCGAGCCTGCCGGGAATAATCAGGCTTCAGTGAGCCGCACCCCCGGTGATTCGGGCCCGGCCCATTGTTCCGAAATTGTATTACGGTAATGATGCGGATCATGCCGATACTGGTAGCGATGCGGGATGCCGATATGCGGAGGCGGATGTTCCGTCGAGTATGGCCGCTAACAACAGGCACGCGGGAGGTTCTCATGAGCAAGCTAGTCAAATACTACGGCGTTACCGTGAAAAAGGGCGAGCATGTTTTTCGCGAAGGCGAGCCTGCCGACGTGATGTACATGATCCACAAGGGGAGGGTGCAGATCAGCAAGGGAGTGGGGACTTTTGACGAGAAGATACGCGTCCTCGGCGAGGGTGAATTCATCGGCGAGATGGCGGTCATCAATTCCCTGCCGCGCTCGGCGAATGCGGTCGCGCTGGAAGATTGCGTTCTGATCAAAATGGATCGCGAGTCTTTTGACGAGACGGTCAGAAAAAATCATGAATTTTCAGTGAGCGTCATTCAGCTTTTGTCGGATCGGTTGCGCGAGACTGATGAGCTTTTAATGGTGTATGCAAAGCGTGAACGGATCCAGACGCTGTTCGCGGAAATCCTCTCGGACATGCTCAGATACGGCAAGAGGGACGGCTCCGGCGAGTGGCTGCTATTAAAGAAGGTTTCATTCCTGAAAAGGGCCAATGTGCGCCTTATGTGGGAGATGAAGAGCCTTCTCTCCGTATGCAATGAGCTTATCATCATGGATAGGGTAAGGGTGAAAAAGGATCAGCACGGCGCCGAGTGGTTCGCTGTACGCGCCGCGGAATAGCGGCATCGGTCTGCGCGTAGGGGCTCATTCAGAGTCCGGATATTTGCCGGGTATGGAGCGCAGGCTATCAAGGCTTTCGAAGAATATATCCACAATTTCAGGGTCGAATTTTTTCCCGGTCAATTTACGAATTTCATCAAGCACCGACTCCTCGTTCCACGCGTCTTTATAAACTCTCTTTGAGGACAGAGCATCGTACACGTCAGCCAGGGCGACTATTCTGCCGAAGATGGGTATCTCCTCGTTTTTGAGCGGGCGGGCTCTGCCGTTTGCATCCCTTTCGAGCGGAACCCCGGTATCAACATCAATATGGCCCGGATAACCGGTGCCGTCCCAGTTCTCATGGTGGGTGAGGGCCACAACCGCCGACATTTCGTCGAATTCCGACTGCCTGAGCTTGAACAGCCGTGCACCCTGAAAGGTGTGGCTCTTCATGATCTCGTATTCCTCGGGCGTGAAGCTCGCCGGCTTTTTCAGGATAAGGTCGGATATGGCGACCTTGCCCACATCGTGGAGCATCGCGGCCATTCTCAGAATATCCTTTTTCTGATCGATTTCATCGGGATTTATTTTTTTCCGCTGCGCCCACTTTTCATATATCTCCACTGCATAGGACGCCACGCGGTTTGCGTGAGCCCCGGTCTCCCGTGGATCCCGAAGCTCGGCCATGCCGATCATTCGCAGGATAAGGGCCCTGGTCATCTGCGCCCGCTGCACTATTATGCTGGCCATATTGGCGAAGTGAAGGGCGATTTTTTCGTCAGATGAATCGAAACAGCCGGCGAGGCATCCCTTCTCGCCCGGATATCTGCCGCTGTCGTCCGGGTTAAGGGAATTGATGATCTGCATGACGCCCAGGATCTCATTCCTGCTGTTCTTGAGCGGGATGGTGAGCATCGACTTGGTCGCATATCCGGTCGTCTTATCATTGGTATGATCAAAGCGATACGGCGCATGAGCGGGGATCCGGTATGCATCCGGGATATTGAGTATCTCGCCGGTGAGAGCCACATAACCGGAAATAGAGCCCTTATTTATCTTTGTTCGAAAAGATTTGTAAGGAAGCTTTTGCCCCGGCCCAAGCTTTTTCTGGAGCGATTCGGTCTGCACGTGGCTGAAGACCAGCTCATCTCCTTCTTTGATCTGGATTGATCCGGCGTCGGCGTTCAGGATCTTCCTGGCCCCGGTGATAATTTTATCAAGGAGTATGTCAAGATCCTGGATCGTGTTGAGCTCCGAGCTCAGGCGGAATATTTCGTCGAATTTGTTCGATTCGTCAGGCATCGGGGATTCCTTACAAATAATACGGTTAGTTGTATATTAATAAGCTTTATGGATTATTGCAATTACTTTTTGTCAAGGGCGCATCCCAAAACTTGGGTGCGGACAAGATTTAATTTATTGACTTATAAGGAAACATCCTAATTTGATTTTAAGATGTTCCCTTATAATAAAAAAAGCAGTTTTAGAGGTGCCCATAAACGAGCTGCAACAAAATTCAGGAATAATCCCCGACAGGAGCCAATCCATGAAATCATTAATTAAACGATATTTCAGATTCGCCGAGCTCAATACCGATTTCCGGCGGGAAACAATCGGCGGGCTTACAACATTTATCACCATGGCCTACATTATAATAGTAAATCCGAAAATCCTGGAGGTGGCAGGCATCCCCTTCGGCCCCTCAATGGTCGCCACCATTGTGTCAGCTTTCTTCGGCACCCTGCTCATGGGGGTGTATGCGAAGCGGCCTTTCGCGGTCGCGCCGTACATGGGGCAGAACGCCTTCATCGCCTTCACCGTGGTCAAGGTAATGGGATTTTCCTGGCAGACCGCGCTCGGCGCGATCTTTATTGGCGGGCTCGTGTTTACTGCTCTGACCCTGTTTAAGATACGCTCGTGGCTGGCCAATCTTATACCGCTCAACCTGAAAATATCGTTCGCGGTCGGAATCGGTCTCTTCCTCACGTTCATCGGGCTGAACCAGTCGGGGATCGTCACCATCGGCGTGCCGGGCGCACCGGTGAACATCGGTAAGCTGTCGCACCCCGCACCGCTCTTGGCCGTCGCCGGGGTGCTCCTCATCGCCTTTCTCATGATCAGGAAAATAAAGGGGTCGATGCTCATCGGCATCCTGGGCGTCACCGGCATCGCCCTGCTCATACAGCAACTCTGGCCGGGTATTGTGCCGGATGGAGACGCGCTCGTGCGGGTTCCGGACGCGGTGGTGGGCCTTCCGCCGAGCCTGGGACCGGTGTTTCTGAAGCTCGACGTTTTCGGCGCGCTCTCCTGGGGGTTCTTTTCCGTGGTGCTCACGGTTTTCGTGATGGATTTCGTGGATACCATGGGTACCCTGATCGGCCTGTCGTACCGTGCGAAGCTTCTGGACGCAAACGGCGAGCTCCCGGAGATCGAGAAACCGATGCTCTGCGACGCGCTCGCCATGACCGCGGCAGCTCTCTTCGGCACCACCACCACCGGCGCCTACATCGAGTCCGCGGCCGGCATCGAGGAGGGGGCGAAGACCGGGTTCGCTTCGGTGGTGACCGCACTACTCATGCTCTCCGCGCTCTTTTTCGCGCCCCTCTTTTCATCCATTCCGCCCTTCGCGTACGGGCCGGCCCTCATCATCGTGGGCATGCTGATGATTTCTCCGGTCGCCGACATCGATTTCAACGACCTGTCGGAGCTGATCCCGGCGTTCGTCACGATCACGCTCATGTGCTTTACGTACAACCTGGGGATCGGCATGACCGCGGGTTTCGTCTCCTACCCGGTCGTCAAACTCTTCGCGGGCAAGGTCAAAGAGGTGAATGCGGGGATGTGGATTTTGTTCGCCTTTTCAATGGCGTTTTTTATTTTTTATCCGTACTAAAAAGATACTGGGGTCAGAGTAAAATAATAGTATAATATATAGTATAAATGATAAATATTTCATTAGGAATATATAATTTTTTCAATTTATTCCCAGGAAATAATTGTATTGATCATAATATAGGTGGTATAGGTGAAGGTTTTCAATATTTTCACGGGTATTATCGACATGTTATAAAAAATTGTGGATTTTTAAATTTTTAATAAAGAATCTATTCTACTAAGCAAACAGAGTATCCGGAAATATTCTTTTTCTATACCTATCTTCATATACGAGAAATTTCTTAACACGCTCTTTGAAGGTATCTCCGAGTTTTAAAAAGTATTCATGCAGGGTTATTTTTACCGGAGATGGATATGTTTCATCCAGATAACATTTGAAGCTGCTATAAGGATAATCCCGTGGATCGGCAACATAATGGCTGCGTACCGGATTATATCCAATGTATAATAGTATATTGAAAAAAGTAGTTGGGGGATCAGGAGTTAATTCAACAATTGTATCGCCAAATCGTTCATTCCAGAATGGCCCCGATCTGTTCACCATACGGTTATATCTTCGGGCAAATTGTGATTTTATGAACTGCATAATTCGGGATATGTCTTCGCCATCCTTTAGAGTTTTTATAAAAAAATGGAAGTGATTGTCCATTATGGTATAGGTAATAAGTTCAAATCTATATTTTTCGATTGCCCTGTTTAATACCTTTAGCATCAATTCTTTCATCTTTGTTGACTTCATGAGCGGTTTTTTCTCAATACACCGCGAATGAGTATGATAAGTTACCTCCTGCATACGGATTCTCTGTTGTCGAGGCATGGCATTCCTTTTTTTGTTGCTGTTGCTTATTATATATACGTTTAACGATACTAATTTGATGAAAAAAAATGGGGTCAGAGTAAAAAAAGCAAGCAGCAGCAAGGTGCGCAAGGTGGGTCAGAGCAATCATAAGAAAAAAACATCTGCCTGCTCATTAAAGCACTAAAGCAAGGAAATTGCCAACTATCACTTTTTAATGTTCCTCTTTAGCTTCTTCCTCTTGCGCACAGAGTAACCGAAATACCCTATGGCCGGCCGACCCAGACCGAAATACTCACCGTGATTATAGCAGGCCAGGCCCGCCCTGTCCAGGCGGAGCTTTCCCTTTGCGTCGATGAGCCGCTCGTCCACGTTCACCGCAACGATCTTGGCTATGAACATATCGTGCGATCCCAGATGGAGCATCCTGCTCACCGCGCACTCGATGTTCACCGGGCTCTCCTGTATGAGGGGAGCGTTTACGACCGAGGCGGGCGCCGGCGTGAGCCCTGCAGCACTGAATTTGTCGATATCCCTGCCTGATTTCACGCCACAGAAATCAGCCGCGCGCACGAGCTGGCGCGTGACTAGGTTTATAACGAACTGCCTGCTCGCGACGATGAGCCCGTGCGAATAGCGCTCCGGCCGCACGGAAATTGAGACCATGGGAGGGTCAGAGCAAATGGTTCCGGTCCAGGCTATGGTTATTATATTCGGCTTTGCCTTGTCGCCGGCGCAGGTGACCATCACCACCGGTGCAGGGTTAAGAATCGTTGAAGGTTTCCATTGGAGTTTCGGCATCTGAATTCTCCGGTTTTTTATTTCTTGACTTTTGCAGGGATTGGATTAAGCATCATGAGCGCTTCAGGTTTTGATATTTTGTTGAATAGCTGTCTGTTTTGCAACAATATTATACAGGAGTCAAGCATATGGGATTTTCTGCATTATTAAAGAAAAGAAACGATTTGGGAAAATTATCCGGCCGAATGCTCGGCTTATTTCGTCTCCTTCTCGTCCTGCTCCCCCTCCTTGCGCTCATGCACTGTTTTCAGGTGAGCCAGGTGCTTGACTGGAAGGATGACGGATCAATGGACGTGCGCTGGGCTTTCCGCTTTTCCAAAGCCCTTGAGCAGGCCCAAAGCGACAAACAGCAGGACGCCAAGGGCGGCGAGAACCTGTCGTCCCAGGTTGAGAAGGCAAAAAAAGAGCTTCCCGCAAAGCTGAAAAGCCTGGTAAAAAATCTGAATCTTAAAAAAATCGATACCGAATTTGACTCAGGTATAGAGTTCTCCTTTCAGGTTGCGGATTATGCGAAATTCCCTTTCAATAAACTTGGCAAGGAAGATTTTCCCCTGATCCCGCACTATTTACCTGAAAAAAGACAGGTTGTTTTTTATTTTGAGCCGATGAAAAAGCCTGAAGATAAGAAAAAAGCTGAAACAGCCAAAGATGAGAAGAAAGGGAGGGCTGATAACAAAGAGGGTTCACCAGGATCAGGAACCGGCGGCGATCAGCCTGACTCCGGCGATCAGTTCGCGGCCATGGGGAAGCAGATCACGCAGCTTTTTCTTTCCTCGGTCCGCTACCAGATATTCCTGGGAAAGAAATTCAATCCTGAGAAGATATACATAAAAAAAGGGAAAGAGGAAAAGAATATCGAGATGCAGAGAATCTTTGATGCGGTAATGATCGATCTTCCCCTGTTCGCCATGTACGGTGAAAAAGAAGAACCGTTTCAGGTCGTTGTACAGATGAAATGAAGATTCTGTAAATGCAGTATCTGAATCCTTCTCCCCTGGATAAAAATCTCCTTATTTACCGCGGCTCTTCTGCCGATAACTAATGAGAGACGTTTTCATTTTAATCAGCCTGGTAAAACAATGAAAAAGCTCTTCCTGACCGTACTTGCCCTGTGCGTGTATCCGTATACCCCGGCATCCGCAGTTATCCTGAAATGGGACATACCGAAAAACGAACGGCTGGAGATCGTGCGCACCGCGTTGGTCAGGTTCCTCGTGAACGATAAGCTGCAGAAGATTTATGAGGAGCGCAATATTATCGACTTGACCTGTTATGGCAAGAAAGATCAGACCAGCAGCGTCAAGGGAACCTTTTCCGTGTACCGGAAGGGATCGCCGGATGAGGTCTTTCGTCTGGAGAAACAATATCCGTCCGATTTCGCCATTGATGAGCTGGGGCGCTATACCGTGCCCAAGGATCTCTACATACCCAATCTGCGCCATATACCCACGTTCCCTGGAAAAGAGATAGCGCAGGGAGACCGATGGACTGCCGACGCCGAGCTGATACTCAATACCTTTTCCATTCCTTTCAAGCTGATCTTTTCGGTGGAATACCGGCTTGCGGAGATACGGAAAAAGAACGGCGCGGATACCGCGACTATCACGTACAATTTTCTGATCAATATGAACCTGGCGGGCGGGAAATATCCGGCGGACTTCCCCCAGAAAATACTGGGCAAAGACGAGGGCACTATTTACTGGGATATTGAGAATAAGAGGCCGGTCAGCATGAACGAAAAGTACCGGATCATATTATACTTTTCCGCGGGCGGCGGCAAGATCGAAGCCACGGAGCACCAGATGTATTTCGACACCCGGATGAAGATGTATACGCCCTTGAGTCCCGAGCAGAAGGAACAGGCCAGAAAGGAGCTCAAGAAGGAGGTACCGGAGGGCGTGGACGTGGACACGGACAAGCGGGGGCTGGTGATCCGGCTCGGGGATGTGCTGTTCGATTTCGATTCGTCGGGTCTGAAGCCCGACAGCAGGCAGAAGCTGGACAAGATTATCGACATCTTAAAGAAGAAGTACCCGGACCGGGAGATTATTGTGGAAGGCCATACCGATAGCATCGGCGAGCCGGAATACAATGAGCGGCTTTCAAACAACCGGGCCCGCACCGTAGCGGAATATATGAAATCAAAATCAAAAACGGACAAGCTCTCCTACCGTGGTTTCGGAGCAGAACGCCCCTTGGCGGACAACGCCACCAAAGAGGGACGACAGAAGAACCGCAGGGTCGAAATCATCATCAAGCTGCAGTGATGATCGCAACGCCTCACATAGTGCTGAATATTTTTATATTGACAACTCTTAGCCGATTAGTGAAGAATTGATAGCGAAAAAGTACCTGAATCTTTAAACCCTGATCATTTCCCATTAAATCTTTTATTATGCACGGAGGTGCTTATGAGACGCCTTAGGCTTATTGCAGTGTCATTGTGCTTTATAAGTTTTTTCGCTTTTGACGCGCTCGCGCGCTCGATAAGCTTTGGAATTCCCCTTCCCCTTACCGGAACGAATGCAAAATTCGGCGAGATAGAAAAAAAATCGTATGAAATCGCCGAGAATGAAATAAACGCCAAAGGCGGGATCAAAGGCATGAAGGTGGTTCTTGAATTCGAGGATTCACAGGGCAAGCCTGAGATTTCCCGCTCTATTGTCGAGAGGTTGATTGACGTGAAAAAACAGCCGGTCATATTCGGCGAATACAGCTCCTCATCGTCAAAGGCCATAGCCGCGGTTGCTGAGGAAAGAAAGGTTCCCTACCTGGTGGTCACGGGCGCAACCGACGACATAACGCAGCAGAATTACAAATATGTATTCCGTATGAATCCGACGAATGCCTTTTATGCGACGGGATTCATGTCCTTTTTGGATAAGATTGTGAAGCCGAAATCAATAGCGATACTGTATGAAAGCTCGGATTTCGGCACTTCCGGCGCCGAGGATATGGTGAAACAGGCGCAAAAAGCAGGGATGAAGGTTCTGGTAAGAGAACAGTATGAAAAAGGCGCGGTTGACTTCAAACCGATATTATCCAAGGTCAAGGCCGCGAATCCCGACGTCATATACATGGTTTCTTATGTTATGGATGCTGCTCTCCTGATGAGGCAGATAAAAGAGCTCAGAATTGAATCGAAGCTCTACGCCGGCGGCGCTGCCGGCTTTGCGATTCCCGAATTTATAGACAATGCAAAGGACGCCTCAGAGTATGTGGTAACGGCGACTCTGTGGAGCCCTCAGGTTTCTTACCCCGGTGCCAAAGAGTTTGCAAAAAAATACAAAAAATTGTACCAGGATTACCCTTCATACCATGGAGCGGAAGCGTATTCGGCATTATACATTATAAAAAATGTGCTCGAAAGGGCACGGTCATGGAAGTCGGCCGACATCCGCGCGGCGTTTAAGGCGACCGACATGATGACCGCCTTCGGCCCCATAAAATTTGTCGATAAGCTGGGTTACACAAACCAGAATTTCATGGATACCCTCGTCATGCAGGTGATCAAAGGAAATCATGAGACGATATGGCCTGCGAAATACGCGAGTGCGAAATATATTTATCCGATACCAAAGTGGAAGGATAGAAAATAAACAGGGGGGAGGGACTGATGGCCCAACTTGAGCTCTTTCTCCAGACTCTTATATCCGGCTTTCTATTGGGGGGTCTATACGCTCTTATCGCTCTGGGCATGGCTCTTATAATGGGAGTGATGCGGATTATCAACCTTGCCCACGGGGATATTATGATGATGGCCATGTACATCGCATTCTGGCTTTTCACCCTTTTCGGAATAGATCCGTATGTCTCGGTTTTCATCGCCGCGCCCGCGCTCTTTTTGTTCGGCATGGGAGTTCAGAAATACCTTCTCACGCCGGTGATGAAGGTGGAGTCGATACTCCCCCACAACCAGGTGATATTGACCGTCGGCTTGGCCATGGTTCTCTCAAACCTTGCCACGGTACTTTTTACCGGCAACTACCGCTCAACGCCGGTCAACTACGCTTCAAACGCCTGGTATCTCACCGATATCTGGAAGGGCTCGCCCATAGAGCTGTCCCTTTCCATGCCGTGGACATTATCTTTTGTGATTGCCATTGTTATCACCATAGCCCTCTGGCTCTTCCTGAGTAAAACCGATATAGGCAAGTCTATAAGGGCCACGTCGCAGGATCCGGACGCGGCCCTCATTTTGGGAGTCAATGTAAACAGGATGCGCATGCTGACCTTCGGCATCGGATGCGCCCTGGTGGCCTGCGCCGGCTGCCTTTTCATTCCGATTTATTATCTCTATCCATCGCTGGGCAAACAATTTACCAATGTGGGCTTCGTCATCACGGTCATCGGCGGCATGGGCTCCACCAATGGAGCAGTCATCGGCGGCTTGATTCTGGGAATCTTCGAGTCCATGACCGCGACGTATATCGGCATGGGATGGGCCCCGGTGGGAAGATTCGCGATATTCGTGGCAGCCCTTGTGTTTCTGCCCGGCGGGGTGGCCTCAATTATCAGAAGAAGGAAGCTGGGGAAATGAAGAAATACCTGCCTTTGATTATTTTTACCGTGCTGCTCGCCGTGCCGTTTATAGGGTTCAGCACTTATATTATGCATATTCTCATACTGGTGCTCATGTGGAGCGTGATCGGCATGGCATGGAACATTCTCGGAGGATACACCGGTCAGGTATCATTCGGCCATGCTGCCTTCTTCGGCGTGGGCGCGTACACCGCCGGAATACTCTATCAACACCTGGGAATATCGGCGTGGTGGGGACTTCCGGCGAGTATCGTTGTTCTGACGGCCCTCTCCCTGGTAATCGGTTATATATGCTTGAGGCTCAGGGGAGCGTATTTTGCGCTCGCAACACTGGCTCTGGGCGAAATATGCAGGGTGACGGCGGAAAATCTTGTGGATTTTACCCGGGGCAACCTGGGGATATTAATCAAGGAAAGAACATGGGTGGATAAAACCTGGTATTTCTACATCATACTGTTTATTGCCGCCGTGACCTATAGTATCATTAAAATCGTGATGGAGTCGAAGCTCGGGTACTATTTTGTGGCGATCAGAGAGGACCAGGATGCGGCTGAGTCCCTGGGAATAGACACGACCTTTTACAAGACCATATCCCTCTGCTTAAGCGGCATTCTTACCGGAACAGCCGGCGCGTTCTATATGAATTATATGGGATATATCGACCCGGGTGTAGTATTCCCCTTATACGATATATCCATTGTTACGGTAATGGTTGTCATGGTCGGGGGAGCCGCCACCTACGGGGGCCCGGTCATTGGCGCCGTGATCATGGTTTTCCTTGCGGAGGTGATACGATCCCTTCCACATATCGGGGCGGCCCACCAGACGATTTTCGGCATTATTCTGATATTTATTATCATGTTCCTGCCCAACGGAATCGCGGGCGATTATCTTAAATTATTCAAAATATTCCGGAAGCATAACAGGGCATCGTCATGAATCTCATCGAGGTGAAAAATGTTTCAAAGCGCTTTGGCGGTCTCGCCGCATTGTCGGAAGTCACCTTCGAGCTGAAGCAAAAGGAGATTCTCGGCCTTATAGGGCCGAACGGCGCGGGTAAGACGACGATGTTCAATGTGATCAACGGCTTCTATCCGCCCTCAAGCGGCGAGGTGCACCTGCGCGGACGAAAGATTTCCAACCGGAAGCCGCATCAGGTATGCAAACTCGGCGTCGCCCGGACCTTCCAGGTCGTACGGCCGCTTCAAAGAATGTCGGTGCTCGACAACGTTATCGCGTCCGCCTTCATGCGGGCCGCTACCAAGGCACAGGCTGAAGAGGTAGCTCTTGAGGTGCTCAAATTTAGCAACCTCCACGATGACCGAGAGACCATATCCAAAGGCCTGCCGCTGGGGAAGAGAAAACGGCTGGAGATAGCCCGGGCGCTCGCGACCCTGCCGGAAATCATTCTGCTTGACGAATCGTTCGCCGGTCTCAATCCGACCGAGATCAACGAGCAGATCGAAATTGTAAATAAAATCAGGAGCGAAAGGGGAATCACCATACTTATAATCGAGCATCACATGAAGGTGATTATGTCCATCTCCGACAGGATTGTCGTTTTGAATTACGGACGGAAGATAGCGGAGGGAATACCCTCCGAGATAGGGCGTAGTCCTACGGTTATTGAGGCCTATTTGGGGGAAGAACACCGTGCTTGAGATTAAAAACATGAACGTGTTTTACGGCGATGTCCAGGTTATCTGGGATATCTCATTTGAAGTAGCTCAAGGCGAGATTGTGGCGCTGATCGGAGCGAACGGCGCAGGGAAATCGACGACCCTTAAAACAATATCCGGCATATTAAAATCAAGGAAGGGCGAGATAACATTTAACGGCGCGCCGATCCACGCGATGGAGCCGTACAGGCTCATTGAGCGGGGGATAGCCCATGTCCCTGAAGCGCGAAGGCTCTTTGTGGAAATGACCGTGGAAGAGAATCTCGATATGGGCTCGCTTAAGGGCGCGGCAAAGGCGGAGCGTGAAAAAACAAAGCAGCAGGTGTTCGAGATGTTTCCGAGGCTCCGTGAGCGAAGGCGGCAATTTGCGGGCACCTTGAGCGGCGGAGAACAGCAGATGCTGGCGATCGGGAGGGGCCTCATGAGCAAACCCCTTCTTCAGATGTACGACGAGCCCTCTCTCGGACTATCACCCATTCTCGTAAAAGACGTATTCAACGTTATCAAGCGGATCAAGGAGGAGGGCACAACGGTATTGATCGTCGAGCAAAACGTGAAACAGACGCTGGCGATCGCCGACAGGGCTTATGTCCTGGAAAACGGCAGAATTATTCTCCAGGGAACGGGTGAATCGTTATTGAATAACGAGCACGTTAAGACCGCGTATCTCGGCGTATGAGGTATATATGGCAAAGATCAACACCGTGCTCGGCCCCATTTCTTCCGATGACCTGGGGCTCGTCCTTGCGCATGAGCATATCGTTGCCGCGTATCCGGGTTGGGAGTGCGATCCATTGTCCCGGCCGTATGACCGGGAGAGGATCGCATCTATCTGCCTGCGGAGCATCGAGCCGGTGAAAGCTTACGGCGTGAATTCGATCGTAGACGCGACGCCCGCGGATCTGAGCAGGGACGTAGAGGTGATGAAGCGAGTCTCTGAACAGGCGGGGATCAACATCATATGTTCCACCGGCAGATATACGGAAGAGGAGGGGAAGTGGGCTTACCTGAAGCAGCGGGCCGGGGCCGGGGTCGGCGACATGCGTACGGAGCTGTACGACGGATTCATGCATGAGATAACGCAGGGGATCGGCGCCTCAGGCGTGAAGCCGGGGGTGATCAAGGTGGCCACCGGCAGGAGCCGGATCACGCCGCTTGAGGAAGCGATGCTTGGGGCGGCAGCGAGGGCGAGCAGGGAGACCGGTACCCCCGTGATCACCCATACGGAGGACGGTACCATGGGGCCCGAACAGGCCGATATCCTCATCGGCGAAGGGGCTGATCCGGACAGGATCATGATCGGCCACATGTGCGGCAACCCCTCGCTTCAGTACCAGATGGATGTCCTGAGCAGAGGGGTGAGCATATCCTTCGACCGGTTCGGGATTGAATTGTTCCTTCCGGACCGGGTGCGGACAGCCGTTCTGGCCGGCCTCCTGGCAGCCGGGTATGCCGGCCGCATTATGATCTCGCAGGACTTCATCGGGTGCGTATTCGGCCGCGGAGGCTCATTAGCGTTTGAGGTGGCGCTCAAGATGGCCAACTGGTCTTTCATCAATATTTTCCGTAATATTATTCCCGCGCTCAAACAGGCAGGTATAACCGAGGAGCAGATAAAGACAATGACGGTGGACAATCCGCGCCGCCTGCTTGGGGGAGCATAGTTACGAGCGAATTACGGCTTCACAACATCCAAAAGCGACAGGTCGTCCTTGTTCAGCACCATGATCGTCTTGTCGAGCCGGTTGATATATAGGTATTTGTCCCAGAAGCTGATGAAGGTGTTCTCGGCGACCTCTTCCTTCGATTTCGCCACGAGCTTGAGGCCCGCGTCAAAGCGGGCCAGAAAATGCCTGCCGCCCTCATACGTGACCGCGTAGATGTATCCGTCCCTGATCTCGATGAAGCTCCGCCAGAAGATATCGTCGTTGCCGTAGATTTTCGCCTGCAGGGTGTCGCGGTCGATAAGGGTGAGGCGGTGTCCGGAGGTGTGGCTCCCCCGATGGGTGATGAGCACGACGCCCCCGGAGAACACGTCGTAGCGGCTCCCGCAGATGTTCTCAACCGGGGATTTAAACATGATCTTGCGCGTTGATGCGTTGATCATGAACATGTCGTTGTTATAGTGCCCTCCCTCAAGGTATTCCTTGATCTTCAGGTAATAGAGCTTGTCAGCATATATGCTCTTATCGAGCTCCTTGGCCCGGAGCATGTCCTCCCGCTTGTCGAGCTCTTTCGCTTTTTCCGCAAGCTTTTGCTTCGCCTTGTCCGGCTCCTTTTCTATGTCACGCTTAATCTCATCGCGCTCGATCTGTTTTTTCTCCTCCTCCAGATTCTGTTCGCGCTTGACTGTGCCCTTTTCCTGGGCCGCGATTTTTTTCTCCTCTTTTTTGACCTCCTCTTCCTTTTTCTTTATCTGTTCTTCTTTCTTTTTAGTCTCCGCTTTCTCGACTTCAAGCTTTTCCGCCTTCTTCTCAAGCTCCTTTTCTTTCTCCGTGCGTTTTTCCGGCTCCGCTATTTTTTTCGCCTCCTCTTTTTCTTTCCTCAGTTCCTGTTCCTTTCGGGCGATCTCCTCCTTTTTCTTCTCAACCGGTTTTTTTTCCTGTTCGATCTTTTTCTTCTCTCCCTCGATCAGTTTCTTTTCCTCTACGATCTTTCGCTTGTCCCTGTCCAGAACCCGCTCTTTGATCTCTGCCATGTCTTTCCGGAGGGGTATGTTCTTGTCGTCCCTGCGTACCTGTTCTATGGTCTTTTTGTCCGCTATGATGTCTGGCTGGACCGAATCAAGCTTGCCTTTCTGTGCGGCCTCGGTCAGGGGGACGAGCATCCTGGTGCTCCCGGGCCATTCCCAATATTTGGTGGATATGCCCGCGTTCTGTTCGTTTATATGCTTCATGACCACGCTCTTGTACTTGGATGAGAGGTATGTCATGTTTCCCCGGTACGTTGCGTTATAATAGGAAAGGAACAGCGACAGGGTCCGGGCGTCGCGGCGGGAATACCCGTACCTGGTCTGGAGATAGGCTGATGTTATCCTTCGGATGACATCAATGTGGCCTACCTTTGCGTCCTTATCTATGGAAAAGATATCCGCTGAAAATTTTTCCGGCTCTTCCTTTGAGATTGCCCGGATGATTGAATATTTCAGATGGAAGCCGACAGTCTGATTCTCCTTCACCCTGCGGCCGAGGCTTCTGCCGATCGCCTCGATATCCCTTATGGGGTCTCTTTTTTCATACGGGCCCTGGTAGTTGATGAATGCGACCGGCTTTGTCCTGATCTCGTCAACGTCAACCTCCAGGCCTGAGCCGGTACCGGTCATAAGCAGAGCCGCGAATATTCCCGGCATTACAACGGTGATGAGATTGTTTTTTTTCATAAAATACCTCCGATCCCAGGGCATGGGCCATGTATAAATTACATGACAAGAGAATAATGTCAAGATACTTCTGTATTGATCGGTTGCCCTGTATTCTATTTGTCTTGACTTTTTATTTACATTTCTTTTATTTTTATTTCAATTAAATTATTTACAATATAAACCAAAGGGAGACATGGATATGAGCATAGCCGATAATGCCATAAATTATTTCAGCAAAGGCTTCAATTGAGCGCAGGCGGTTTTAACCGCGTACGGGCCCGGGTTAGGCCTGGATGAAGAAACATGCGCAAAGATCGCTTCGGTTTTCGGTGCCGGAATGGCGTATATGCAGGAGGCCTGCGGCGCGGTAACCGGCTCATTTATGGTCATCGGCCTGAAACACGGCAGGCTCACCCAGGACCGGGAATCGCGGGAAAGGATATACGAGCTGGCCCGTGAGTTTGTCCGTGAGTTTACATCGCGGAACAAATCAATCGCCTGCCGGGACCTGCTCGACTTCGACATATCCACGAAAACCGGACAGGAGGAGGCGAGGAAGACGGGAATTTTCAGACAGAAGTGCCCCGGTTTCGTCCGCGATGCCGTGGAGATACTTGAAAAACTGCTGTAACGTGCTCAGCTTCAACAGGTATGGACCGGAATGATCTCTTAACCAGATTTACGCCCGCCGCTCACCGGGGGGCTTCGCGCCAATATCCCGAGAACACGCTGGAGGCGTTTCAACGGGCACTGGAGATTCTGCCCCAATGCCTGCTTGAGATTGACGTGCGGCGCACCAGTGAGGGAGAGGTCGTCGTGTTCCATGACGAATTCCTTGATCCAAAGACTGACGGCACCGGGCCGGTGGCGGCAAAAACTGTTTCAGAGATACGGAGGCTTGACCTCGGCTACGGCATATCTTTTGACGACGGCACGACATTTCCTTTTAGGAGTAGGGGATTTCGAATTCCCACCCTTGAGGAGACGCTTGAGGCGTTTCCATCGGCGAAAATATCGGTCGACATCAAGGACGATGATCTGAACGCGGCAGTGCGGGCTGTATCAGCCATAAATGAAAAAAAAGCCGGCTACCGGGTCATCATCGGCTCTTTTCATTCACGGATAGTGCGGTTCGTGAGAATTCAATATCCGCACATCGCCACGCATTTTTCACGAATGGATATTATGCGGTTTTTGCTGCTTCATAAGGCCGGCGTTGCACGGTTTTACCCGAAGGCGGGCACAGCCATGTTTATCCCGGAATTCGCCGATATGGAAAATCCCGAGTACCGGGAGGGAGCCCGGCGCCAGGGAATGCGGATAATCTCACCCCGGCTGATCCGGGACGCGCACCGAATGGGAATCCCGGTGGTGGCGTGGACCATCAACCGGATCGAAAACATGAGGCGGTTGATTTCCTGGGGCGTTGACGGCATCGTGACCGACTACCCTGATCTGCTGAAACAGGTCATGGGCGAGAAGGGGCTCATTGACCGCCGTCAGTAATTGTATCCAATTCCAATCTGCGTTCATCTGCGTCCATCGGCGGTTCCATTAATATGCCTGAGCAGTTACTAAATTTCTGCAATAAAAAAGCGGAATAGTAAATTCACTTTCTACTATAAAGCCCATCATCATTAATTATAATTCCCTTTTCCCGGAGCAGTTCAAGATGCTTTTTCATAATGGCGCGCTCACCCAGCTCAAAAAAACTTTTCGGCTCCCGGGGCCTTCCATACACGATATGCTCATCGATGATATCCCGCATGGTCCGCGGCGATCGTAAGAATTCAAGAAGCTTATTCTCCCTCTTCGATATCACCTCCACATACCGGTCCCATATAGCAGGTCCGGGGCTTTCAAATACGCCCTGCTCATGGCCGGTCAGCACTATGTGCGCAGGTATCTGCCGTAATCTCTCGATTGACGCGATGGTGTCCGTTATGCTGGAATACCGGTCTCCGTAGTAGGGGCCGAACCGGGTAAGATCATAGTCCCCTAAAAACAGCACCCCCGCTTCCTTTATATGAAATGACATGCTGCCCGGGGTATGCCCCGGCGTATGAATTACTTCAACCGTAACCCCGTTTTCTCTGAAGATGCCGTTTCCCCTGAGAAACCCTGCGGGTTTTCTCGGCCTGAAGTTAAATGTTTTCTCCAACGCGTTCATCCACCATTCCCGGCCGTCAGGCTTAAGCTCAAACCAGTCCCAATCCATGAACTTGTTGATGTCCGAGATCGGTACCGAGTCCTCCTCTGATATATAAAATGGTATATCGTCAAAAAGATCCAGGTGCATGAGGTGGTCCTCGTGGAAGTGGGTGAGCCATACCTGTGTGACGCCTTGTTCCTCTTTGAGGCGGATAAGGCGCTCGCGGTCCGATGCAGGATCGATCAGCACGCTGTGGCTTTCAATGTAGATCGAGTTGCAAAAGGGGTACCTGCCCTTGTTAAGTCCGGGGATGAATAAAACCGGGCCGAATTTTTTTTCTTTCATCATGCCTTCTTCCGACAGGTTCCGGACGCCGCTCCTTCAGCCAAAAATGTATGCGGTCGGCAGGAGGATATGTCAAGCTCAACAGGAGATTTAATTCAAGTCCACAAATATATCATGCATGGATTGGAAAAATAATTGACATTATGTTGATAATGTTTATTTAGCAGTAAAGTGAAATTGATAGGTGAAGAAGGTGACTCTGCATGAGGAGGGGTAAGTAAATGAAAAAGAAATCCATAGCTTTCATTCTAATTTTCCTCGCCTCCCTTTTTTCAAATTGCAGTTCCTGTTCCTGCAAGAGCGGGAGGAACAAATCTTTTCTTCTTCTTTTAGGTTCAAACGGAAGTACGTCTGAGGTTGGTACGTCTCCCGGTGAGGAGAGTGATACGTCTACCGGTGAGGACCTCTGGGCGCGGTCGGTTTCGCCGCCCGGGTCGAATAACTCCGAGTTCAAATCCGTATCAGCCGGAAGCGATGGGATCTATGCTGCAGGGTATATCATGGGCACTGGTGTATATAATTTCGGCGGTCCGACGGCACAAGGCACTTGTTCATTGAATAATGTGGTGCTGGTAAAGTACGACACCAACGGTGAGGCGCAATGGGCGAGGTCGGTTTTGTCCGGATCAAGTACCTCAGTGTTCAATTCCGTGTCAGTCGGAAGCGAGGGAGTGTATGCTGTTGGAAGTATCTATGGCACCGGTGAGTATAAATTTGGCGAGAAGACTGTAAACGTCGATTCCGATGGTTATAATGCGGTGCTGGTGAAATACAACACTAACGGCGAGGTGCAATGGGTGAGCTCGGTTTCGCCCGGATCGAAGTCTTCATTGTTTCATTGCGTATCGGTCGGAAGCGACGGGATCTATGCTGCCGGGTATATTGTTGGCAAAGATCTATATTCTTTCGGCACACAGAGCGTGAGCGGCGCTTCCGATAATTATAATGCGGTGCTGGTGAAGTACGACACCGACGGAAACACGGTCTGGGCGAAGTCAGTTTCGGACGGACCGGCATCTGGTCTTTCAAGGTTTTATTCCGTATCAGCCGGAAACGATGGGATTTATGTTGCCGGATATATCTTGGGCATTGACGAGTATAAATTTGGTGATAAGAGCGTAAACGGCGCTTTCGGTGGCGGTGATAATGCGGTGCTGGTGAAGTACGACACCAACGGCGTGGCGCAATGGGCGAAGTCGGTTTCAGCCGGATCGGGTCCCTCAAAATTCAATTCCGTATCAGTCAGAAGCGGTGGGATTTATGCCGCAGGATATATCTTTGGCATCGACGAGTATAAATTCGGTGATAAGAGCGTAAACGGCGCTTTCGGTGGCGATGATAATGCGGTGCTGGTGAAGTACGACACCAACGGCGTGGCACAATGGGCGAAGTCGGTTTCAGCCGGATCGGGTCCCTCAGAGTTCAATTCCGTATCAGTCAGAAGCGGTGGGATCTATGCTTCAGGATATATTGTTGGTATCGGCCCCTATACCTTTGGTACCCAGACAGTTAATGCCATTAATGCCATCAACACGTGCTCTAATGTAGTGTTGGTAAAGTACGATATTAGCGGAAATTCGCTCTGGGCAAGGTCGGTTTCGGACGCAACAAAAGATTCAGAGTTTTATTCTTCATCAGCCGGAAGCAGCGGGATCTATGCTGCGGGGTATATAAATGACACCGGCAACTATACCTTCGGCACACAGACAGCGAACGGCGCTCACTCTTTCTATAACGTGGTACTGGTAAAGTATAAATGATTTATGCTTTTCCGTACCGATTGCGCGCTCTTTTTTTCTTGACAAAAATCATTCTTTGCGGACGTGTTGGGCAGGTTATTTTACATTAAAGCGCATCAATCCAAAGACTCGAATGGCATAATGTAAAATCATTATATATAAAATTTTCCACATAACGTTCTCTGCAATCAGTTACGAGAAAGCACTCATGGGATTGTTTTTCCCATTGGTTTTTCGGGCATTCATCCATAATATCGCTTTCACGGAAAAGGGGGTATTTTACCATGGGAAGATTTCTTGAATTCAGAAACATGCGATCATTTGCATCGGCTTTTATTCTCATGACTATGTTTGCGGTCGGCTGTGACCAGAACAAGAAGCAGAATCTTCTGGGTTTTTTGGGGGGATTCTCGTCTTCATCCGAAGAGAAGCTGGTCCCTGATAACCCGACTCCTGAACAGATCGGCAAAATACCTGAAGCGACCGTGAAGCTGATGCCTCCGGAGTCCTATGCCGGCAGGGCCGTCATGTCAAACTCCGCTGAATCGACCGCGACCCTCACGCCGGCTCAGATCACGGCGACATTAAAGCCCGGCGAATCCCTTTCGGAGCATAAAGTGGCTTATATACCGGGAGCGCCCCCCCAAGGCGATCTGCTTCTTTCCTTTGATCTTACCGGAAGCATGGGGGGCGAGCTTTCCAACGTCAAGGTCAATTCAATCAACATCATGAATGCGGTGCGGAGCGTCATACCGGATATGAATTTCGGCGTAGCGTCTCATATGGACTACAACGGCAGTTTCAGCGGATGCGGATATTCTTCCATATACGGAGCATCAACCGATTATCCGTATCAGCTCAAGCAGGGGCTGACTGATGATACCGGTATTGTGCAGTCCGCCATAAACGGTCTGAATTTAGGCTACGGCGCTGATGGTCCCGAGGATTATACCAGGGTATTTTTTGAAAGCTACAGTGACCCGGGCATGGCTTGGCGTTCCGGTTCCAAGAAGATAATGCTCGCGTGGCTTGATTCGGTTCCGCACGACTGCAACTTCGGCGGGTGCACAGGCTTGATCGGCTCGACGGGTCCCGATCCGGGCAGGGATGAGGTTGTAGGCACCTCTGATGATTTGAGCATTCCCGATGTTTTGAGCGAGATGGCCGCGAATAACATCACGCTTATTGTTTTATACAGCGGAGCCGCGACAAATTATTTCGATCTTTGGAAATGCTATGCCGCAATAACCGGCGGGGATGCGATTAAAATAAATTCCGACGGCACGATCCCCGGGGGGACGGACGTCGGCACCTTTATAGCGGATCTGATCAAAAAGGAGGTCTCTCATATCGATGACCTGACGCTTAAGGTCTGCACGCCCGGTTTTGAGGGTTGGCTCACGTCCGTGACCCCGGCCCAATATACCGATATCGATTTTGATACGCCAAAAACATTTGAATACGATATTACCATCACCGTTCCCGAGGGCACGGAATCCGGAGAATACAATTTTGAGGTCCGCCTGGAAGGCGACGGAGTAGTTTACGCCAAACAACAGGTTGCAATCACCGTCGTGTCCTGCGTTGAGGGCGTTAAAGTCCGAATAAAACCGGATACCTTCAATACTCACGGGTACGATCATTATTTCTGTTTCTCTAAAGACTTTCACCACAGCTTCCCCCACTGTTATAGAGGCAGATGCTGGGTTACCGGGCGCGTCAGCCTCCCGTCCGGTTATACGCATAAAGACATCGCCGGAGGCGAGATCGTATCAATAGGCGGCGTGCCGACTTCCATTGTCGCAAAATACAAGCACCGCGGCAAGCTGATGTTCAGCGCAAGTGAATTTGCGGAGGTCGCGCGTACGTTAATTCCTGAAGGGGAGCACAGGGTAAAGGACGTGCCTGTTTGCGTTGTCGTCTATTTTACGGATGGAACGAAATCGTGCTCGTCCGGTGATACCATTGATCTCGTCAATGAGTGGTGCGACCATCACCACCGCCATCATAAGGAATGCCCTTCTCATTGAGGGGCTGATTTTTTGCCGCGGCGGTTACAATTCACCGGCTTATTTTGATCTTCGTCGGGCGTCAAATAACCGCCGCGCGATCCTCCTATCGATCCCGTTTCTCGCGCTTCTCCATGAGCTGCCGAACGGCCTTCTTGATTTTTTTATTGTTAATTTAAGCTGCTTAGTTTTTCATGAGGGGAGTGCATAAATTATAATCAAAAGGAGGCAATATATGGGACTGCGTACAGTCGATGAATACAAGAAAAGTCTGCGGGACGGCAGGCGGGTTTACATCCGCGGCGAGAAGGTGGAGGATATCACCGTCCATCCCATTTTAGGCGTTGCGGTCGATACCGTGGCTCAGGGGTATGCGCTTACCGGTTCTAAAGAGGCTGAGATCAAAAACCTGTTTACCGCCCCCCATCCCCAAACGGGGGAGCCCATCAATCGTTTTTTTGTTACGCCGAATAACCCGGAGGACCTTGCCTACCGCACCCGGATGATTCAGCGCTCCATCGAGCTGACCGGCGGGCTGCCGTTCGGCAAGGAAATCGGCACTGACTGCCTGAACGCCGCTTTCGTGGTCGCCGGGCAGATGGGCAAGAAGCAGTATCAGGATAACGCGCGTAACTTTCTTGAGCATGTGCGCACGCATGATCTATCGATGTGCGGCGCGGTCACCTGCGTCAAGGGAGACCGGTCCAAAGAGCCATCCAAGCAGAAGCACCCGGATTACTATGTCCATGTGGTGGACAAAAACAAGGAAGGGATCGTGGTCAAGGGCGCGAAGATCCATATCACCAGCGCGCCTGCGGCGAACGAGATCATTGTGGTGCCGACCCGCCAGATGCGGGAGGACGAGGGGGATTACGCGGTCAGTTTCGCCGTGCCTGCCAACACCAAGGGTATCGTGTTCATCTGCAGGGCGGGCAGGGGCGCGTGGAGCAAGCATGAATTTCATCCTGATTCTCCGGCACGCGAGCTCACCGAGGCGATGATCGTGTTCGACAACGTGTTCGTGCCCTGGGACCGGGTTTTCATGTGCGGCGAGTGGCAATACTCCATGCTCCTGGCCTATACCTTCGCGACCTTCCACCGCTTTACCGCCATAAGCTATAAAGTACCGCTGGTGGAGGCAATGGCCGGGTGCGCGGTTGCCATGGCTGAATACAACGGCCTGGACCGGGTGGGACATATCCGCGATAAGATCGCGGATATCGCCGGTTACGTGGAAACCCTTAAGGCGCTGACTAACGCATCCGCCAAAGATCCGGTCATGTATGGGGATATCGCCGTTCCCAATCCCCTGATCGCGAATATGGCCAAGCTCCATTTTGCGGGCAAGTACCACGACTTTATCAGATTGATCCAGGACATCGCCGGAGGGATCATCGCAACGGCGCCGGACCGGCAGGATTGGGAGAATCCGGAAATTCACGACTACCTGGAGCACTATCTCGGCGGCTCGGCAAAATACAGCACCGAAGACCGCCTGAAAATGATCCATGCCACCATGCGCTTCGCCTGTTCCCATGAGTCGGCCTTCCATGAGGTGACCACGGTCCACGCCGAGGGCTCCATGGCTGCGCAGAAGATGATGATCCTTGCCGAAGCGCCTCTGGAGAGATACAAGCAGATGGCCAGGGCTGCTGCGGGAATCGCTTCATGATTACCGGTTGTCGACCACCGGCTTCACCGCGCCCCCGGCTGTAGTGTGGAGGGTTTCCTGCTCCACAAAGGTGACCTTCGCGGCCGCTCCCAGCTCCCGCTCGACGCTTGCGGCCATGGTGTTTTTTAACCCGAGGAGCTTCCGCACTTCATCGTCGAACATGTTGTCAAGCACGGCGACCTTGATCTCGATCAGGTCCTCGCCGTCATGGTTGTCGATGACGATCTGGAAATCGGGTTCGATTCCCGTGGTTTTTTTCAGAACCTCGCCGATCTGCGCCGGAAAGATATTGATACCGTTGATCACGACCATGTCGTCGGTCCGGGAGCCCACCCGTCGCATGCGCAGGGTTGAGCGGCCGCAGGCGCAGGCTCCCTCCATGATAGACGACAAGTCGCCGGTGCGGTATCGGATAAGCGGGAATCCCTCGCGGGTGATCGTGGTGATGACCAGCTCCCCCTCCTCGCCTGGCCGGAGATGCTCTCCTTTCTGCGGGTCTACGATCTCGACGATATAGTGATCCTCGTTGATGTGGAGCCCGCTCTTCCGGCTGCACTCGCCCGATACGCCCGGACCCATCATCTCGTTTACGCCGTAGATGTTGTAGGCGGAGAGGTGAAGCTGTTCCTCGATCCTGGACCTGGTGGCCTCGCCCCACGGCTCCGCGCCGAAGAGCCCGGTTTTTAAATTGAGCTCGTCCGGATGGATCCCCATCTCCCGCAGATTTCCGGCTATGCGAAGCGCGTAGCTCGGCGTGGACAAAAGCACCGTGGTCTTATAGTCCTTCATGATGTGTATCTGCCGCTGGATATTGCCCGACTGCGACGATGGTATGACCGATGCTCCCAGCTTTTCAGCGCCGTAATGGATCCCGAACCCGCCCGTGAACATGGCGTAGTCAAAGGCGATCTGCGCGAAATCGTTCTCGGTAACGCCTGCCGCGGCAAGCACGCGGGCCACCTGCTCGGACCAGTTCTGGATGTCGTTCCGCGTGTATCCGATGGCTATGGGCTTGCCGGTTCTCCCGGTCGTGGAATGGATGCGTACGATGTCCCTCAGGGGTACGGCGAACATGTTGTAGGGATAGCTCTTTCGCAGATCGTCCTTGGTCGTGAAGGGCAGGTGAGCGATGTCCCTGATGTTTTTTATCTTCTCGATATTTATCCTGTTTTCGTCGAACATGCTCTTATAAAAAGCCACGTTCCGGTACACCCGGTTGAGGGTGGTCTGCAGCCGCTCGATCTGGAGCTGTTCGAGCTCGTCGCGCGGCATGGTTTCGTATCTGGCGTTGTATAACATAGCGTCCTCCATACTCCGGGATGACCCCCCTGTCCCCCTGAGGGGGCACGAGGAAATTGACTCCTTTTAAAACCATATCTCTATCGTCTCTTCTATTCCCTCATTCCCTTTTCTTACACATTTGTGGGCAGAAGTTAGCCGAGGGGTTGGGGGCTAGTCACTTATGCTCTTATAATCTTTCCCCAGATACGCCCGCTGTACGTCATGGTTGTTCAGGAGCTCTTCAGCCGTCCCTTCCAGGAGCATCTGGCCTGTTTCAATCACGTAGCCCCGGTCCGCGATGCGGAGAGCGGCGCGGGCATTCTGTTCAACGAGGAGTACGGTGTTTCCCGCGTCCCGCAGCTTGCGTATCTCTTCAAAGATGTTTTTCATGATGATGGGCGCCAGGCCCATGGACGGCTCATCCAGCATGATGAGCCTCGGCCGCGCCATGAGCGCCCGGCCGATTGCGAGCATCTGCTGCTCGCCGCCGGACAGGGTCCCGGCAAGCTGCGCCTCCCGCTCCCTGAGGCGCGGGAAGATCCGGTATACGGCATCGAGCTCGGCTTCGATGTCCGTATACCGGCTGCCGCGGAGCCGGATATAGGCCCCCAGTATGAGGTTCTCGCGAACGGTCATTGTGCCGAAGATCATCCTTCCCTCCGGTACCAGGGAGCATCCTGCTGCCACGATTTTCTCCGGCCGGGCCGCGCTGATGTCCCTGCCGCCGAACAGGATACCCCCCTCCTGCGCCTTCACGATTCCGGCCACAGTGCGCAGCAGGGTGCTTTTTCCGGAGCCGTTGCCGCCGATAATGGTCACGATCTCTCCCGCGTTCACGTGGAGGGATACCCCTTTCAGGACCGTAAGCTTCCCGTAGCCGGAATTAAGGTTCAGCACCCTAAGCATTTTCTTCTCCCAGGTAGACCCGTATTACCTCGCCGTTTTTTTGTATTTCATCGGGCGTGCCCTCGGCTATCTTGCTGCCTGAGGACAGGACCACGATCTCGTCTGATATGTTCATCACCAGGGACATGTCGTGCTCGATCACCAGCACGGTGATCCCCTGTCCGCGGATCTTCATGATCAATTCCGATATCTGCGCCGTTTCGTAGATGTTTAAGCCCGCCGCGGGCTCGTCCAGGAGAAGGAGGGAGGGCTCGGTGGCAAGGGCCCGGCCGAACTCCACGATCCGCTGCTTTCCGAAAGGGAGGCTTGCCGCCTCCTGTTCCGCCTGGTCATGGAGGCCGAGCATCCTCAAAAGCTCCATCGATTTTTCACGGATCGCGCGCTCCTCCTTTCCGGTGTGCGGCAGCCTGAGCATGGCTGAGGCAAAACCCGCCCTGCTGCGGATGTGCCTGCCGACCATGACGTTCTCAAGCACGGTCATGTGGGAGAACAGCTTGACGTTCTGGAAGGTGCGCGAGATGCCCTGCAGCGCTATCCGGTACGGAGGCTGTCCCTGAATATGGGTGCCGTTGATCTGCACCGTGCCGGAGTCGGGTGCGAGCGTGCCGGAGATGAGGTTGAAGAGGGTCGTCTTGCCTGCGCCGTTGGGGCCGATGATCGCTTTGATCATGTTTTGCTCAACGCCGAAGGAAACCTCCTGCACTGCGCGCAGGCCGCCGAAGGAGCGGTTCACCTGTATAACATCGAGAAGACTCATCGTTCATTTATCTTTTTTATCAATATATCTTAGCGACTGTGCGACTTTGCGAGAGATGGCTGTGTAGTTATGTTTAATCCGCTTCATCTTTTCTATGATGCCTTTCAACTGAAAATTTTCACTTCTTAAAAGCCCGTCCGGGAAGAAGAGCATGATCACGATGAGGATCCCGCCGAATACGAGCTCGTCGTAGGAGCCGAAATATCCCCGCAAAGACAGGTAGTTGAGGACGATCCCCATGACGAGCGCGCCCCAGAGGTTCGCCATGCCGCCGACCGCAACTATGGCCACGTAGCTCACCGACTTCATCACATCGGCCTCCGACGGGCCGATCCCGCCGTTGAAGTGGGTGAGGAACACGCCGGCGATGCAGGCGAACACCGCTGAGATCACGAAGATGAATAGCTTGTACCGCGCCGTGTTCACACCCATGGTGTTGGCCGCTTCCTCGCTCCCCCGGATGGAGCGAAGCGCCCGGCCCACCCGGGAGTCGACCAGGTTGTTCAGGATGATGATCCCCGCCAGAATCAGGAAGGCGGCGATATAGTAGTTCTGGACGCGGAGCGCCGGGTCGCCGCTGACAGTCAGACCCCCGGCTATCCGAAACGGCGGCAGGTCGGATATGCCGTCAGCCTCGCCGAATATCCTCGATCCCAGAACGATGCGGTACACGATGATGCCGAAGCCGAGCGTGGCCATGGCCAGGTAGTGTCCTTTGAGCTTCAGGATCGGGATACCGATGAGGAAGGCCACTCCCGCCGTCAGGGCCGCGGCTACGACCAGCGCCGCCCAGGGCGACAGGTGTTCGATCCGTACCCCGTAGGCGTTCGAGGAGACCGTGGACAGACCTATGTCGGCCGCGAGCTTCGCCAGCGGATTGCCGGCTGAGGCAGCGAGGTTGTACGTGGTCAGCACTGCCGTGGTGTAGCCGCCCATTGCAAAGAAGGCGGCGTGGCCGAGCGAGATCTGGCCGGCATAGCCCATGAGCACGGTAAGGCCGAGGATCACCAGCGTGTAGTAGGCGGACATGGTGAGCTGCGTCAGGTAAAACTCACGCTCCAGGGCGGACGCGATGACCTGGACCGCTATTACGGATGCAATGAGCCCGAGCACCGGTATGTATTTCTTTGACGACATCAGAATTCCTTAAGCCCGGCTGCTTCCCGCCTCCCCAGCAGGCCGCTGGGACGCATGAACAGTATGACGAGGAGTATGCCGATGGCGATGGCGTCCTTGTAGGCCAGGGGCATGACGCTGATGCTGAAGGCCTCCAGGAGCCCGATGACCATGCCGCCGATGACCGCGCCGGTGCTGTTGCCGAGGCCGCCGAGAATGGCCACGGTGAATCCCTTGATGGCGAGCGACGCGCCGCTGTCGTACTGCGTCTGGGTGATCGGCGATATGACGCACCCTGCCAGGGCGCCTATGGCCGCCGAGAGCATGAATGAGATGGTGACCATGTTTCTCGTATTGATGCCGCAGAGCCGGGCTGCGGTAATGTTTGCGGCGCATGCGCGCATGGAGCGTCCGGTGAGCGTGAACTTGAAGAAGAGGCCCAGGAAAATGACGATGACCCCGCAGACGCCGAGAACCCAGAGCACCTGGGGTGAAATATAGGCGCCCATGATATTGATGGACGTCACCTCGTTGCCGGTGAAGTAGGGGAGGGAGCGCACCTTCTCGTCCCATACGTGCAGGGCGATCTCCCGTATCATGATGGAAAGGCCGATGGTAACGATAATCATATTCAGGATAGACGGTTTTTTCAGCCTCCGGATGAAAATCAAATCGATCAGGACGCCAACTGCTGCAACGATAACGACCGAGAGGAGGACGGCCAGGGGGAGGGGCATGAATGAAGCCAGGGAGACCGCTGTCATGCCGCCCAGCATGAGAAATTCACCCTGGGCGAAGTTTATGATGCCGGTGGTATTATATATTATGTTGAAACCGATAGCTACGATAGCGTAAATACTTCCATTCGTGATACCGGAGAGGATGTATTGGAATAATTGTTCGAAAGACATGGCATTATGAATATCTATCGAAGGCGTCGCTTCCGTTTCCGTTAACGAGGGGTTTAAACCCCTCGTTAACGGAAACGGAAGCGCCGCCTTCGATACTATT
>MIBJ01000046.1:83881-129426 GCA_001829495.1 Spirochaetes bacterium RBG_16_49_21
GCATCTCAAAGGAATTCATATCGAGACCGTTGTGATCCTCGGGGGAGAAATTGAAGACGCCGCCGGTTCCGGCAAGTCCCTTCAGGCTCTCGATCGCGTCACGCACCTTTTCCTTGTCAGGACCCGCCTTTTTTATGGCTTCGACAAGAATGATGACGGAGTCATAGGCATGGCCGCCGAAGGTGCTGGCCTCCTCGCCATATTTCGCCTCATAGTCTTTTTTGTACTGCATGAGCACCGCCTTCTGGGGGTGGTCGTTGGGGAGTGAATCGGCGATGAGAAGCCGTCCGCAGGGGAAGATGATCCCTTCAGCCGCCGCACCCGCCTCCTTGACGTATTTGATGTTACCGAAACCATGGCTCTGGAAAAGGAGCGCTTTCATGTTGAGCTGTTTCATGTTCTTGGCCACGATGGACTGGGCCGGAACAATGGACCAGTTCACCACCGCCTGCACGTTCCGCGCTTTAAGCTTGGTGAGCACGCCGGTCAGGTCCGTGGCCTTCTTGTCATAGACCTCGCTGATCAGCACCGTGATGCCGTATTGCAAAGCGATCTTTTCCAGCTGTTCCTTGCCGGCGATCCCGAAGCCGTCGTTGCTGGAGACAATGCCGATCTTCGTAATCCCCTTCTTCTTCATCACCTCGTAGATTTTCATGGCAGCGTAGCTGTCCTTCTGCGGGGTTTTGAACACGTATTTGGCCACCGGGTTCACGATCACTTCCGCGGCAGCGCAGGAATTGAGAATGGTCTTGCCCTCTTCGCAGATTGCTTTGATCTTCATGGTCTCGCCGCTCGTTGAAGGGCCGATGATGGCGAAGACCTTGTTTTCCTCGATAAGCTGCTTGGCAAAAGAGATGGCCTTTTCGGGGCTTCCGGTCGAATCCTTGACGATCAGCTCAAGCTTTGAGCCGCCCACACCGCCCTCGGAATTGATCTTGTCAACGAGCATCTGGGCTGTTTTCGCCTCAGGCGCTCCGAGGAACGAGGCCCCGCCGGTGACGGCGAAAATAGCGCCGATCTTTATGGTTTCCCCTGTCTGCTTTTTGCAGGAAAGGGAGACGACCAGAAGCGCCAGACATGAGAATACGGTAAAAATTTTTTTAAACGACATATCGCCTCCATTAAATGTTAATTAATAGTTAGTCATCTGGATTGTGCAGCAATCCACACCCGGAAACAATAAAAAGACCGCATATCTTTATTACTTTTTATTTTAAAGGAATGAATTTTATAAAACGATTTTAATTGATACCATCTGCCGATTTACGTCAAGCACTAAGCAGAGGGGAAAATCATTAATTTTTTAAAAAATTAAAATACCATTCGCCCTTTTTTCATTATTCCGGCATGGATTACGTAAGCTATGCAATCGCCGTGGAGGAGCTTTCCCGCGGCTGCGCATCAACCGGCGTGATCGTGTCGGCGCACAATTCACTATGCCTGTCGCCGATCTATTATTTCGGGACGGATGAACAAAAGAAAAAGTACCTGCCCCGGCTCACCACCGGGGAATGGATCGGCTGTTTCGGAATTACCGAGCCTGAGGCGGGGTCGGATGCCGCGACGGCGGCAGGGTCGGCATTGCCGCGCAGGCCGTCGGCATTTCGCAGGCGGCCCTGGATGCGGCCGTGGTGTACGCAAAGGAGCGGAAGCAGTTCAATAAAACCCTGTCCGAGTTTCAGGCCATTCAGTGGATGATCGCCGATATGGCAACCGAGATCGAAGCCTCACGGCTCCTGATATACCAGGCGGCAACGCTCATTGGAACCGGGGAACGGCAGCGGTATTCAAAACAGTCCGCTTTTGCGAAACTATTCGCCTCGGAGACATCTCATCGGGTGACCCACAAGGCGATCCGAGAGCCCGGTGCACGAATCTCAGAAAAAAAAGAGCATAGAGATTAATGTATATGATACCCTGTATACAGACAAGGTCGACGGCTTATACACGCGGATCATGAAATCACGGGGGGCCGAGCGGCTTATGAGGAAAAAGCTGAACCCGTTTACTGTTGTAATTAATTCCCGCAAGATCGCCCGGCTCCTCGGGTTTCCCTGGCTCAAGCTGGCCCTGGGGATTGCGGGCATGGGAATTTCAAAATCGATCCAGCTGGCGCGCATGGCAATCGGTTTTGAGGCATTTAAGGCGGGCACCATGGAGGGGGACAATGACAAGGGCGTGCTCCCTATGGGCCAGGTGAGCGGCATCATCCATGATACGCTCACGGTTAAGCAGATTATCGAGAGGATCGTAAGAGAGGCGAAATCGGTGCACAAGGCGGTTGCGCCGAAAGTGTGAAAAATTTTGGTTGTCGTTCCTGATGCGGGTGGTATGATTATTCACGGGGATTTTTTTGTTAAAAATATGCGGAGGAGGATAGTATGGCGGTTACATTCGATTTAAGCGGCAAGTCGGCCATCGTGACCGGCGGTGGCAGGGGGATCGGAAGGGCCATTGCGCTCGGTCTCGCGGGCGCGGGAGCGTCCGTGGCGGTGTGCGGCAGGACCCAGAAAGAGCTTGATGGCGTCGCAGACGAGATCCGCAAACTCGGCGGAAAGGCGCTTCCGGTCGTAGCCGATCTGACGGTCAACGACCAGCTGGAAAACCTGGTCAATGCCGCGATCAAGGAATTCGAGAGGATCGATATTCTGGTGAACAATGCGGCGCGTAGCTTCCTGCGCAGCCTTCTCGACCTGCGCGAAGACGGCTGGGACAAGGTGTTCAACACCAACGTAAAGGCGGTATGGCTTTTGAGCCGGGCGGTGGCCCGCAGGATGATCGAGCAGAAGTCGGGGAAGATCATCAACATCACCACGGTCGGGGCAGAGAAGGCTGAGGTCGGCATGGCCGCGTACGGGTGCAGCAAGGCAGCGCTTAAGATGCTCACCCGATGCATGGCGCGTGAATGGGCTTCGTACGGCATCAACGTCAACGCAGTAGGCCCGGGGCTCACCCGCACGGATTTCAGCAAGCCGATCTGGTCGAATCCCGATATAGCCAGGCACGTTGCCGCCATGATCCCCAAAGGCCGGATTGCCGAGCCTGAAGAGATCGTGAGCTCCGTCCTTTTCCTTGCATCGGACGCCGCTGATTACATCACCGGCCACACCATTTATGTGGATGGAGGAACGCTGACCACGTGATTTTTTATAAACTGCGTGGATCTTTTTCAGAGGTGATTCATTCTTGACAAAAAGCTTCCTTCGAGCAATCAATTAGTTAAATTCCTAATAATAAAGGAGGGTGCCGCCATGACCGAGAACAGACGCATCCGCAAGGTTATCAGGAGCCGTGCGACCATGGAAGGGGCCGGAGTCCGCCTGCACCGCGCCATAGGGTTCCATGACCCTAAGCTTTACGATCCCTTTCTTCTGCTGGATGACTTCCGGTCGGACACACCCGGGGATTATCTGAAAGGGTTTCCCTGGCACCCCCATCGGGGCATAGAGACGATCACCTATGTCCTGAGCGGGGTCGTGGAGCACGGCGACAGCATCGGCAACAGCGGCGTGATCTCGTCGGGGGACGTGCAGTGGATGACCGCCGGAAGCGGCATCATTCACCAGGAGATGCCTAAGGGCGATCCGCAAGGCTCCATGCACGGCTTCCAGTTATGGGCGAACCTTCCCGCCGCGGACAAGATGATGGATCCCCGGTACCGGGGCATAGCGGACGCCGATATAAAGGAGGCGCAGGGCCCGGACGGGATCCGGATCAAGGTCATTGCCGGCAAGGCATACGGCGTGACCGGCCCGGTGACGGACGTGGTCATCGACCCCGAATATCTCGACGTCACCGTTCCCCCGGGCGTCGAGTTCCGGCATCCCAGCCCGCGCGGCCATACGGTGTTCGCCTATATTATAGGCGGCAGAGGCATGTTCTGCAGCCAGAAGGATCCCTATAGCTATGAAGAGGAAGGCGCCAACTACTTTGACATGGAGCGGGGCCCGTTTATCGGCGACGGTAAGCTGGTGCTGTTCGGCGGCGGCGACTCGGTAACCATCAGCACCGAGGAGGAGCCGGTGCGTTTTCTGCTCATCTCGGGAAGACCGCTCCGCGAGCCGATCGCATGGTACGGCCCGATCGTCATGAACACGCAGGAGGAACTGCGGGTCGCTTTCGAAGAGCTCCGGCGCGGGACATTCATCAAGACCGGAAACGCGAATTCATAGGGACAGGGAATTTTGGGGCGCGTCGTTTTTTCGTTCCTACCATGCTTATTAGGAAACTGCGATTAATGAACGGGTGCTTTTGTTAAAACCTTCAAGGTAGTTAAATTTTTCGGCTGGCGAAAGCGGACAGGATGGAGAGGTATCCAATGAAACGCTTTACGGTTCCCCGCGTCGCTCATTGCTGCAACGGCGCATAACGATGGTCCCCGGGCAAGACCTAAAACCGCCCGTTTTTATTTATTTACTGGATATTTAAAAAAGGAGATAACAAATTTATGAGAAATTACAAAACACAAAATGGAATAATCGAAGCGACGGTAGAAGTAGCGAAAATAAGAAAAACGTATAATTGGATGAGCAAGGTATATTTTTTATTTGCACCGATGGAAAAGACAGCACGAATGAGGGGTATTGAATTGGCTCAAATTCAATCCGATGACAAAGTTTTAGAAGTCGCGGTCGGTATCGGCCACTCATTTTTGGAAATTATAAAAAGAGTTGAACGTAAAAATACCGTTTATGGAGTTGACTTAGCTCCCGGCATGTTAAAAAAAACAAAAAAATTGGTATCTAAAAAAGGATATTCAAATTTTGATTTGAAAGAAAGCGATGCCAGGCATCTGCCTTTTCCTGACGAAACCTTTGATGTTCTTTACAATAGTTTTATGTTGGATTTGATCCCCATCGCAGATTTTCCGGTTGTCCTTAAAGAATTCCAACGAGTTTTAAGAAAAGATGGGCGATTGGTCTTGGTGAATCTTAGCAAAAAAGATAGTACTCCTGTTTTTCTGGAAAAACTTTATAATTTGAGTCCTTATTTCTGGGGAGGATGTAGGCCTGTTTTAATGGAGTCTTTTGTAAAGCAAACAGGGTTCAGAAATGTTAAAAGAGAAATTCCCCAAACGATTCTTCCATCAGAGATTGTTACCGGGTTAAAATAGAGGAAATAATTATTCCTCTTTTTACCCAGTCGATTTTGGCGACTGCGTTTCTTTCCGTTCGAACCCGTGTCATTTCAATTTTCTGTTTTTCGTTTAAATAGTAGTCCGTTAAGCCAGTTATGTTAATCATATAGGTAAGTTTTATTGCGCACAACGTTGAGTCTGTAGAAAAAGCTAAAATTGAATCTGGCCTGGTGTCAATAATAATTGATTTCTCTCTGATTTCTTCTCTATCTCATTCTATGGTATTTCTGGGGATCGATCTGTAAGTATAAAGCCATGCAAAAATATAATGAATAGAACAATAACGATTAGTGGAACAATAATAAAAGTAATTTCAAATATGTGATTATCAATTGCCTGACCTTTATAGTTTCTATAAATAGCATTATAAAAAAAGCTTATAAATACATAGATAATTCCAACATCTTTATAGAATTCGAAACTTCTTTTAGAAACGATGTTCTTTAATATTAAATACATAGTTTACACTATAATAGATTATGACATAAACAAAGCCGCCATGTCTTTCGCCCAACTAATATCAGACATATTGCAAATAATTATAGAAATATTAAGATAATTCAATTAAAAAATATGGAAAAATTGCCGGGATAATCGAAAAAAAATTCAATTAACGAGACCGGTATTCGTATAAACTTACGTGAGGATATGAATTATATGAATGTAAGGATTGCTTTGCGATAAGAAATGCCCATCTTTTAATTTTTCGCTTATTCCGACAGTTTGACTTTTTCTCTAGTCACTAGTATATTATATTCTTCTAAGAAAAAAACAAATCACGGGATAATCAGGTTATGAAGGTCCCCGAGATATTCTTAATTGAATCCCTGCACAAGCCGGGCAGCCTTGCTAAGATCCTGACCGTGATCGGTGAGGGCGGCCTCGTGATCGATAACCTCAGCGCGGTGCGTCGCGACGGGGAGAAGACGGTCTGGGAGATCACACTGGAGATCGACGACGATGTGGAATTAAGCCTGATCGAAAAAATCGATCGGCTCCCCAACGCCAGGGTGCTGGGCAAATCTGACCGCGTGTTCGACCGCCATTCAGGCGGCAAGATTCAGACGGTATCGCGCCTCCCTATCGCTACCCTGCAGGAGCTCCACGACATCTACACGCCGGGAGTGGCGCGGGTATGCCTGGCGATACAAAAAGACCCGGGCCTGGCCTGGCGGTACACCAATATCGGCCGTACTGTCGCAATTGTCACAAACGGCACCGCGATACTGGGACTCGGCGATATCGGCCCCTTCGCGGGCCTCCCGGTGATGGAAGGGAAGGCCGCGCTTCTGGCCAGGCTTGCGAACCTCTCCGGCATACCGATACTCATCGAAGAAAAGGAGCCGAAGCGTCTGATCGAATCGATCGCCGCCATAGCCCCGTCCTTCGGCGCGATACAGCTTGAGGACATCGCGGCCCCGGCCTGCTTCGAGGTGGAGGAAGCGCTTCGCGCGCGGCTCGACAGGCCGGTGCTCCATGACGACCAGCACGGCACCGCGGTGGTGATACTCGCGACGCTCACGAGCGCCGCGCGACGTGTAGGCCTGGACATACGGGAGAGCGTGATCGGCCAGATAGGACTCGGCGCCGCGGGCATCGGCATCGCGCGCCTGCTCCTCGCCTTCGGCGTGCGTACGGTTCTCGGCGCCGATATCAGCACGCAGGCCATGGAGCGACTCGAGTCGATGGGCGGGAAACGCGCGGACCTGAATGGAGTTATGAAAAAATCCGACGTGGTGATCGCAACCACGGGCAGGAAGGGCCTCATCGTGCCCGAAATGGTGAGGAAGGGCCAACTCATTTTTGCGCTGTCGAACCCTGACCCGGAAATCGAGCCGGAGACCGCCATCCGGCAGGGCGCGGTGTTTGCGGCGGACGGGAAGAGCATCAACAACGTGCTCGGATTTCCCGGGCTCTTCCGCGGGGCATTGGAGGCGAGAGCGAAAACGTTTACCGATGACATGCTGTTTGCCGCCTCCCGCGCCATATCCGAAACAGCGCCGGAAGGGGAGCTGTTACCGTCGCCGCTCGACCCGAACGTACACGAGGCGGTGACGAAGGCGGTGTTCCGGGCGGCGGGAGGTAAAATCTGACACTGCCAGCCTCAAAAATTTTTGAAATTCCCGGCCGGTTTTATTAAATTCTTTTAATCTCTCAAGGCAAATTGAGGCTGTCTAATAACCTTCTAAATTCTGCCTGGCAGGTCGGGGGGCTTTTCAGACAGCCTCAGGTTCATTTAAGGAGGCTCATTATATGAAAGAACGATTTGTTCTGGTAACCGGAGCAACCGGGGTTCAGGGAGGAGCCGTGGCCCGCGAGCTTCTGAAAATAGGCCACAGGGTACGGGCATTGACGCGCAGGCCCGATTCTGCAGCATCCCAGGAATTGAAGAAGATGGGAGCAGAAGTCATTGCCGGCGATTTTAACGACCCGGAGTCGCTCGTGCAGGCTATCAGGGGTGTAGATACGGTATTCGCCATGGCCACACCATACGAAGAGGGAGTTGACGCTGAAGAGCGTCACGGCAAGGCTTTGGCCGAAGCTGCATTGAAAGCGGGGGTTCCGCATTTTGTATATTCTTCAGTGGCGAACGCGGATCAGAATACGAAAATCCCGCATTTCGACAGCAAACAGGCGATTGAAGAGCATATAAAGGAGCTCAATATTCCCTGGACTATAGAGGCGCCTGTTTTTTTTATGGAAAATCTTATGAGGCCATGGATCACTAACGATCTTAAGCGCGGCGTGCTCCGTCTGCCGCTGCCGCCCGAGAGAAAACTCAAGCTTATCTCAGTCCAGGACATCGGCCGTTTTACGGCAATGGTGATCGAACAGAGAGAGCTTTTCCTCGGCCGCCGTATCGACATAGCCGCGGATGATTTGAATGGAACGGAGATGGCGGATATCATGTCTAAGGCCATAGGCCGCAAGATACGGTATGAACAACAGCCGCTTGAGGAGATACGGTCTCAATCGAGCGATTGGGTGATAATGTATAAATGGTTTGATGAGACCGGATACAGCGCAGACCTTGAGGGATTGCAGTGGGAATTCCCCGAGGTGGGATGGACCTCATTTGAGAAATGGGCCAAGGCTCAAGACTGGACCGGCATGAAGCATGCCGCCTGACCTGCGGGCCACTTTCGCAGGTATGAAAAAAAATTAAAAATATCAGCCGACTTTGACGAGCTGTTTGCCGAGATTTTCTCCCTTGAACAGGCCGAGAAAGGCGCGGGGGGTGTTTTCCAATCCCTCGATTATCGTTTCCGCGTATTTTAACTTGTTCTCTTTTATCCACGCGGCAAGCTGGGCCGTTGCCTCTTCAAAACGATCCGCATAGTTACTCACGAGAAAGCCGTTCACCAGGGCGTGGTGGATGAGGAGAAGGGGCTGGATACGCGGGCCGGTCGGAATGCCTACGGTGTTGTAGAGGGCTATCTGTCCGCACAGGGGGATGCGGGCGCTGTCATTGATCAGGAACATGACCGCGTCGGAGATATCTCCTCCGACATTGTCAAAATAGACGTCAACCCCCTTGGGGCAGGCCGCTTGCAGAGCCTTGCCGAGATCCGGCGCGGTTTTATAATTGACGGCCGCGTCGAAGCCGAGCTCATCGACAAGGTATTTGACCTTCCGGTCCGAGCCTGCCGTGCCCACGGCGCGGCACCCTTTTATTTTTGCGATCTGGCCCACGATCATCCCTACGGCTCCTGCAGCTCCTGAAACGACTACGGTCTCGCCCGGTTTCGGCCGCCCTATCTCCAACAGGCCGAAATACGCGGTAATGCCGGTCAGGCCCAGCACGCCGAGAGCGGTGCTGACCGGCGCGATCCGGGGATCAAGCTTATGCACGGCTTTCTCCTCCGCCGCGGTATAATGCTGCCAGGGCAAAAATCCGGTTACGAAATCACCCTTGGAAAAATTCTTTGACATTGTCTCGATCACCTCGCCGACGGCTCCTCCCTGCAATGTTTCGTTCAATTGAAACGGAGGAATGTATGATTTAACGTCATTCATCCTGTTTCTCATGTAGGGATCTACTGAGAGGTATTTTGTTTTGATTAAGACCTGGCCTTTTTCCGGCGCCGGGATCGGGGATTCAACGATCTTGAAACAGGTTTCATCCGGGAATCCCTGCGGCCTTTTGACCAGGATAATCCGCTTGTTTATTTGTTGCTCCATTATTGCATGCCTCCCCCTTATTTTCATTTATATATACGGGAACCGGGCAATCGCGGGCGAATCTTTATACTATGATACGGCTGTAAGGCCGGAATGGCAAATTTTTATTCGGGGACGCCGGCGGTATGGGTAGGGATATGCGGGGGGATTTCCCCCCGCGTCCGTGTTAGGACTTCTTCTGTTTCTTGGCTTCTTCCTCGCGCAGGATTTTGCGGAGGATCTTGCCGACCGCTGATTTCGGAAGCGATTCCCTGAATTCCACCAGCTTGGGAACCTTATAGCCGGTGAGCTTGGTCTTGCAGAATTCGATGATCTCTTTTTCCGTCGCCTCCTTGCCCGGCTTGAGCACGACGTAGGCCTTTATAGTCTCGCCGCGATACTCGTCAGGGATTCCCACGGACACCGCCTCGGCCACCTTCGGGTTCTGGTACAGCACCTCGTCGATCTCCCGGGGATAGATGTTGAACCCGCCCGCTATGATCATATCCTTTTTGCGATCCACGATGAAGATGTATCCATCTTCGTCCCGTATCGCTACGTCGCCGGTGTACAGCCACCCATCTCTAAGCTGGCCGGCGGTCTCTTCCGGGTTGTTCCAGTATCCCTTCATGACGAGGGGTCCCTTCATAATGATCTCGCCCGGCTCGCCCTGCTTCACGTCTTCGATGCCGTTTTCAACGTCCACCAGGCGGATGTCGTTGTCCGGGAACGGGATGCCGATGCTTCCCGCTTTCTTCAGTCCGAGAATGGGGTTGGATATGCCGAGAGAGGTGGTCTCGCTCATGCCCCATCCTTCGCTGAAGAAGATCCCCATGTCCTGCACCTTTTCGATGAGCTCCACCGGCATAGGGGCTGCTCCTGAATTGAGCAGGCCCAGGCGCTTGGCGAGGTTGAGCTCCGTCGCCTGGGGATGACCGATGACCGCAGTGATCAGGGTGGGCACGGCAGGGAAGAAGGTGATGCTCTCGAATTTCGCGATGATTCCCATCATCTCTTCTATGTCGAACCGCGGCACCAGTATCTGGGTTGCGCAGGAGAAGAACGCCCAGTTCATTGCCACGATGTTGCCGTACACGTGGAAATAGGGGAGCACGCTCAGGACGGTTCTTTTTTCAGGCGGTATATTGACGATGGTGGCGTTGCCCCACTGGGCGCATGCGAAGGTTCCCGCCACAATATTAGCATGCGTGAGCACCGCTCCCTTGGGCACCCCCGTGGTGCCGCCGGTGAACTGGATCATCGCCGGGTCCTCGGGCACGATCGTTATGCGGGGAAGCCGCGTCTCCGGGGTGTTGTCGATGAGCTCCGAGAAGTGGTGCCATCCCTCGTCCTTGTTCAGGTCAAGCTCCTTTGCGGTGCTTATGGGAAAGCCCTTGATGAAGTCGGTAATCTTGGTCACCACAACACACCTGAGGCCTGTTTCCTTCGCAAGCGGCCGTATTTTGTCAAGCACCATGTCGAAGGTGATAAGGGTCTCCATCCCGGTGACCTTAATGATGTGCTTCAGCTCGTCCGGGGTGTAAAGCGGATTCATGTTCGTCACGATCCCGCCGACCGAGAGCGTGGCCAGGTATGCGATGACGAACTGCGGGCAGGTAGGCAGGTGTATCCCCACCCGCTCGCCCTTCTTCACCCCCAGCTTTCCGAGGGCATTCGCCATGCGGAGCATCAATAATCTCACCTCCCAGAAAGTCATTTCGCTGCCGAAGAAGTTTAAGGCCGGCTTATCCGGCAAAGCTCCGGTAGGCATTTGGAAGATTCCCTGTGCGGGAATCCTCGGGTACCGTATTGTTGTCGGCACGTTATAATCGTAGTGCCGGTGCCATGGTTTTGTGTCCATTTTTTCCTCCCGGATAAATTGGTATATATTCCAACTCAAAGAATAAAAAGCCGCTTTTTATAAACGGCCGGCAAAATAAATTAATTGTGCACTGATTGGTTCGTCGCTGCGCTCCTCGCAATGACAAATTAATTCTGATATTTATTTATGAGAGCCGCTTCCAAGCCGGTCTGATAACTTAATTTACGGCAGTTAATCTATAATAACTTACCGCTGTGTCAAGAACTATCCAATGGTTTGCGTTGTTTTTATCAGTATACAATCCAAATGATTCATTTTGACACATATTAATGCAGCAAATGCTCGTTCTCAAATAATACTCTTCTTGACAATCGAATTAAAAAGTGAGAGAATGCTAACAAAGCGGGTTACCAATATTTGCCATGGGGATACTGTCCGCGAGCAGATAAGCAACTTTTATGTTTCAAGACATTACAATAACATTTTTCTTTATCATCGGCAGTTTTTCTTTAATTATCTCAATAGGCCAGCTGTTTGTAAGCACCCGGCGTATTGAGAACTACAATCTTTCCATTATATTTTTTTGTATATCGATTTTATTATTTCAGGCATTTTTTATTTTTAACGGTCTGATCTTTAATTACCCGGATATTCTTTTTTTTTACATGACACTTTCTTCTCTTTTGGGGCCATTGCTCTATTACGCATATTTTTTTCTATGCCTGCCTGATATAAAATTGCCCAAAACAACGCTTCTACTTTTACTACCTCCCTTATTTATGATGGTCGGCGACTTCAGCTACCTGCTGAGCCCTTTTGAGAATAAAATAATCATACTCAAGTACCTTTACAAATCCGAGCCTGCGCCGGATGAAATAATAATCAAAAATTTATTCATTTTTCCTTATCTAAGTAATTTAATCTGCCATATCCTCATTTTTTTAAAATTAATGTCCGCCAGGAATTCAGTAAAGGGGAGCAAAATAATCGATGTATCAATTATGCATATCGTTGTACAATTTTTGATTACGAGTATGTTCTTTTTCGCATATCTCATACGTTCAATACAATTTTTAAAAATTGCAACAGTCGCGCTTTGCCTGAGCACGATCGGCGGCTTTTTGATAAATCAGCGGCATCCGGAATATCTCCAACTGGTCATCATCGACACGGTAAGAAACCGTTATAAACGATCGAGGCTGTCCGGCATCGATGCCGAATCTGTCACCAGGCAACTGATTGAGCTGATGGAAAATGAAAAGATGTTCGCGGATGAAGATCTGTCCCTCAAGAGGCTTGCCTATGAGCTGTCAATTACGCCCCATCAGCTCTCGCAGCTCATGAATGAAAAGCTCAATTCCAATTTTAATTCATTTATAAACCGATACCGGGTGGAGGAGGCTAAAAAAATGCTCATCGATGAGCCTGACAGGCCGATTATGTCGATATGTTACGGCGTGGGATTCAACTCGAAATCCGTTTTTTATAAAGCCTTTTTACAATCAACCGGGATGACCCCGCACCGATATCGGAAGGAACTGTTATCAGGGAAAAAGCCGTGAGCCTCCGCACGGGGGGCCACTCCCTGCACGAAATGACGAACATGACCTCCGGTAATGGAAAAAGTATTAAGTTATAACTCAAAACTCCGCCTCTGAAAATCGGCAAACAATCTAATTGACAAGCCTCGTTTCAGCGTTATGATTTAATAAAATAACGAAACTGCTCATTGAGCTAATTGAGCTTGCCCTGCAGGGAAATACCTCGGATCTTATGCTCGACGAGAACGTGAAAAAAGCGTATCCTGGGGTGTAGCTCCTTCATTCCGGATTGATCGGCTAGTCGCTCCCGCATTCCAGAAATAGCAGAATTTAAATGTCTCAAATTATAACTTAAAACTTCATCAGAACTGATACGTATCAATTAATATTGACTTTAATCTCCTTCCCGGTCAGAATGAATAACTATCCAAAATTTAAAGGCTGAGAAGCCCTAACAGAAAAGATGGCAATCGAATGAGTTGCGTTACTGTTTCTATCGGTTGGTGCTCAGGTACTAATATTTAACGACTCACGGGAGGATATAAAATGGAACAATATAAGCTGTTTATAAACGGAGAATTTGTCGACGCGCAAAGCGGCAAGACCTTCGAATCTTTTGACCCGGGAACCGAGCAGCCCATCGCTCAGGTCGCGCAGGCGGGCAAGGCCGACGCCGAGGCTGCCATAGCTGCCGCGCGTAAGGCCTTTGACAGCGGGGTCTGGAGCGGTCTGACCCCTGCTGCGCGGCTGGCGAAACTGCAGGATTTCGCCGATCAGCTCGCGGTACAGGGCCTGCGCCTGGCGATGACGGAATCCATGGACGCCGGGCAGATCATAAACCTCGCAAAGGTCATGCCCCTGCTCAGCATCGGATTTACGCGCAATATCAGTCTGTACGGCGCAACAAAATTTCCCTGGGAGGAGGAGATCAAGGCCTCAGGCAATGTGTTCGGCCCGGGCCGCGAATATATACGCAGGGAGCCGATCGGGGTGTGCGTGGGGATCATACCCTGGAACTTTCCCATGACCATGGTCGTCTGGAAGATGATTCCGGCGCTTATAATGGGGAATACGGTGGTAGTCAAGCCGGCTTCGTACACTCCGCTGACCGCCCTGATCATGGCTGAGGCGGCTAAAGCCGCCGGCATTCCCAATGGCGTGTTCAATGTCATAGCCGGCCCCGGAGGCGAGCTGGGCAAAACCCTCTGCACCCACCCGGATGTGGACAAGATAGCCTTTACCGGCAGCACCGAGGTCGGGCGGCAGATCATGAGAATGGCTGCGGACACCGTGAAAAAGGTGACGCTCGAGCTCGGCGGCAAGTCCGCGAACATTATCCTCGACGATGCGGACATGGATCTGGCATTGGAGGGCGCCACTTACGGCACCTTCCTGCATCAGGGACAGATATGCGAATCAGGCACGCGCGTGCTGGTCTCGTCAAAGATCTATGATACGTTCATCGATAGATTCAAAAAACGGGTGGAGGCCCTGCGCGTGGGATATCAGATGGACCCGAACACCCACATCGGTCCGGTAGTGAGCAAGGAGCAGCTGGCAACGGTTGAGAGCTACGTCAAGATCGGCAAAGACGAAGGGGCGGAGCTGATGACCGGCGGCAGGCGCGTGGAGGCTCCCGGCATCAAGGGCGGGTACTATTACGCGCCGACCATTTTCGCGAACGTGAACAACAAAATGCGCATAGCGCAGGAGGAGATCTTCGGACCGGTTGTCTGCGTCATTAAATACGACAGCGACGAGGAAGCGGTAGCTATCGCCAACGACTCCATCTACGGACTGGGGGGCGGGGTATTCTCATCGAACATCAGCAGGGCCGAGCGCGTGGCGCACGGGGTACGTACCGGAACCATGTGGATCAACAATTTCCATATTTTTTCCGATTTCTGCCCCTTCGGCGGGTACAAGCAGTCCGGCGTGGGGCGCGAATTGGGCGCGCCCGGCCTGCATGAATATACCCAGATCAAGAGGGTACACGTGGCATACAGCGCGGACCGCAATACCAGCATGAATTTTACGCTTCTGCGGGACGATAAAAAGGTCGACGGGTTTGCATACAATTGCCCGACCAGCGTGGTAGCCGGGCACGGCGCCCTGACCGCGATATACAAAGAGATAACGAACCTCGGCTGCCGCAGGGCGCTCATACTGACCGATCCGGGGGTAAAGAAAGCCGGACTGGCGCAGATGGTGAAGGACGCGCTCGCGGATTTCTGCGTGGGCATATACGACAAGATCCCGCCTGATCCGGACCTCGAATCGGTTGATGCCGCGGTTGCAGCGGCACGCGAGCTCAAGGCTGACTGCATTGTCAGCGTGGGCGGCGGGAGCGTCATTGATTCAGCTAAAGGGGTGTGCGTAACCTTAAAGAACGGCGGCAAGGCCAATGATCATCTTAACCTGCTGGTACTGACCGAGCCGCAGACCCCGCATATCTCCGTCCCGACGACTGCGGGGACCGGCAGCGAGGTCACCAATGTCGCGGTGCTCACCAGCAAGGGCGCCGGGCGCAAGCTCTTCATCGCGGACACGCATATCATGCCGAATACGGCCATTCTGGATCCGCGCTTCACCATGACCCTGCCCCGGGAGATGACGGTATCAACCGCCATGGACGCCATGACCCATGCGGTTGAGGCTCTCACGAGCATTCTGTCGAACCAGATCTGCGACGGCCAGGCATTGCACGCCATACGCCTCATCAATGAGAACCTGCCCCTCGTCGTTAAGGACGGCGCAAACGAGAAGGCCAGGCTCAATATGCAGATAGCGGCATCCATGGCCGGGTGGGCGTTCACCATTGCCCAGGTCGGCCTGGCCCACGGCATGGCGCATACGGTGGGCACGCTGCACCATGTTCCCCACGGGGCTGCATGCGGCATCGTGCTGCCCAAGGTGATGCGCTATAACGTCGACAAGGCAGCCGACAAGCTTGCCCTGGCTGCGCAGGCTCTCGGCGTCCATACCGCCGGGATGGAGGTTCGCGACGCCGCCCTGGCTGCTGCCGACGCGGTTGAAGCCCTTATGAAAAAGGTCGGCCATCCGATGAGGCTCCGCGACGTCGGCGTTCCGGAAGAGAGCCTCCCCTTATGCGCCATGCACGCGATCGCCGATACCGCTGATTTATTCAATGCGCGTCCGGTGAACGATCCGGGCGAGGTACTGGAGCTTTACAAACAGGCGTATTAGAGATGGAGTAGTTTTTTTTTGTTGACATCTGAACGATTGCGCATATCTTTTTATCAATCAGTTGAAATACAATAAAAACCGTATTACGTGCTTTTCGTTATCGTCCAATTGCATTAGCAGGGAAATACATACCATACTGTGTTTATATAGAGAAGGGTGACCGGGTAGACGCCTGAATACGCACCGCCAGACCTTTCATGATCGGCAAGTGGTTTAATACGATCTCCGGACAAAATTCATAACATTCATTTAAGAGAATTATTAATAGCTTAATATCCAGTGCTTTTAAACCGACTGCGGGTTTAGCATTTAATTTTCTCGTTAACTGTACAGTTTTAAGGGAGCAACGCTGTACAAATTTTAATTGGAGGAGGATTTACTATGAAACGCGTGAGCAGTCTTTTTTTAATTTTTCTGTTTTTAAGCCTTTCCGCCATATATGCGGGCTGTTATCGTGATATCATCGGCGGCACCAATGATCCACTTGTTGTGGAAACGAAATACGGTTTGGTCAAGGGACAGGAGGATAAGAATAATACCATAGTATGGAAGGCCATACCGTTTGCGAAGCCTCCGGTAGAGGATCTGCGGTGGAAGGCGCCCCGGGATCCTGACTCATGGAGCGGCGTAAGGGAAAAAACAGAATTCTGCGATATCTGTCCCCAGTATACCACCGATCCGAATAATATTAGCATTGTCACCGGAATCGGGGGAAGCGAGGATTGCCTGTATCTGAATATCTGGCGTCCCAACACGGCCGATAAGTTTCTGCCCGTTTATTTCTGGATACACGGCGGGGGGAACAGCATTCAGCTCCCGAGGAATTCCGATCTGTCAGGAGCGAATCTGGCTAGCCGTAACAACATGGTGGTTATTTCCATTAATTACCGCCTGGGCCCGCTGGGATGGCTCACCCATCCTGCGCTCAGAACCGGCAGCGCCTATGATAATTCAGGGAACTACGGCACGCTGGACATTATAAAGGCGCTGAAATGGGTGAAAGAGAATATCTGGGCCTTTGGCGGTAATCCGTGTGACGTGACCGTAGCAGGCGAGTCTGCAGGCGGGTTTGATATTTTTTCCCTTATCATATCGAATGTAGCCAGGGGTATTTTCCAGCGGGCTATTGTGGAAAGTGGGGCTGCAAAGCTTGCAACCATCGCCGACGGCGAGACATATGCCCAGGGCATTATCATCAAGCTCCTGATAAAAGACGGGAAGGCGTCGGATGTCGCAACGGCCATGGCGTATCTGGCAAACATGTCAAACGCCGATGTTGCGGGCTATTTAAGGTCAAAATCGTCTCCAGAGATAATTTCACTGAATTCTCCGTCATCCGGGGCCATGGTATTTTTCCCGAACCTCTTCCCCGACGGCGTAGTTCTCCCTTCCAATGGGTATGCAACGCTTGACGACGGGACATATCCCAATAAGGTACCGATAGTTATCGGCTCGAACAAGTATGAAACGAAGCTGTTTCTGTTCTCCGCCCCGCAATTCATAACAGTTATTTTAGGAATTGCCACGCCTGAGGTTCGGGAGTTGTATATGCTCGCAAACAAATACATGAGCAACCTGTGGACTGCCGGTCTGGATGCGGTTGCGCGGAAGATGGCGAAATATCAGAAGCATGTTTATGTGTATCGATTTAACTGGGGTTCAGGAGTAGGGGCAGACAGCGTCATACCATATCCGTACAACTATGCGCTGGGAGGATGCCACGGGTCTGAGATCCAATTTTTTTTCGGCAACGTTGATGATACAACAGGATCGCTCGGACGTATAATGTTTACTCCGCAGAACAGCCCCGGCAGGTTCGCCCTTTCCAACGCCATTATGGATTATCTGGGTAAATTCGCGCGGATAGGGGATCCGAGCTGCAGATTGCTCGAGCTCCCCGTTTGGGCAGAATGGTCGAACCAGCTCACCGGCGCGCCCAAGGGCATCAAGCTTGATGCGAATTTGACTGATATACAAATAGAGATGTCCGATGAGGAATTTACGGTGCCCGGCATAATGACGGAGCTTCAGTCGGAGCCGCGGGCCAATGAAATAATGCAGGTGATGCAGCAATTCTCCGCGTTCCTGCTTTGATTATTTTGCCGCAGTGGTTTAAAGGATATCGGTAATGATCGTTAGAGACAAAGATTTCTATGACAGGTTCATTAAGATATGGGACGAGGGCGCGGTCAAAGACGCTCCCTTTATAACCCTGGGAGTTGAGGCGATACTGCAAGATTTTTACGGTGATCTCTCGGATGCACCGCCTCCGTTTCCGGTGACTTCGGGAGCCCGTATCCTTGATCTCGGTTGCGGATGGGGAAGGGTGCTGGGGCCGGTACTGGACGGGGGAGCCCATGCCGTAGGGCTCGACATATCTGAAAACATGTTGAACCTGGCAAAAAATCATCTTCTCAAAAATAAGCACAAACCGCTCCTCGTGCGCGGCGACGGCACCCTGCTTCCCTTTAAGGATAAAAGCTTTGATCTTGTTTACTCGCTCCTGGTCTTGCAGCATTTGTCGAAAAAAAACGGGCGTCTGGTTTTAAAGGAGATATTCAGGATACTGAAGCCGGGGGGCGCCGCGTATATCCGGGTTCCCGGAAGATTCGCGCCTGAAAATCTGCTCTTCAGCCTCCTGCAGTTCGTAAGCATTCATCTCTTCCGCCTGAAAGATCCGATCAGGATGAGGTTCTACCGGGTCGGGGAAATCAGGAAATTATGCAAATTATTATATAAAAATTGTACTATAACGGCCCACCAGTTCAGACCTCCCTGGAATCTTCATACCCGATTGACCTGGCACTATATATTAATTCCTAAAAGATTCCACAGATCATTGAGAAAAATATCGGATAAAATCGAAAGACTGGCGAACGGTCCCCTGGGATTTCTGAAGCGCTTTGGGGTTGTGCTTATGGTAAAAGTGGAGAAATAAGATTCCCCGTAGGGGCGCAACATTTTGCGCCCCTACGGGGGAAATGAATAATTTTGATCCCGCTATTTTTGCAGTTTTTGCCTCTCTTCCTCTTTGAGGGTCTTTCTTAATATCTTACCTACGGTACTCTTGGGAAGCTCCTTCCGGAACTCGATTATTGTGGGAAGCTTGTACTTGGCAAGCCTGGTGCCGCAGTATTCGATTATTTCTTGTTCCGTTGCGGTCTGCCCCTCCTTGAGTACGACAAAGGCCTTGATCTGCTCGCCGCGCGCGGGATGCGGCACGCCGATGGCGCACGCCTCAAGAACCTTGGGATGAGAGAATAAGACCTCATCTATATCGCGGGGATAGACATTATAGCCTCCGGAGAGAATCATATCCTTTTTGCGGTCTACGATGAAGAAGTATCCCTCTTCATCCATCTTGGCGATGTCTCCGGTATAGAGCCATCCCTTTCTCAAGGTATTGGCCGTTTCTTCGGGTTTTTTCCAGTATCCCCTCATGACCTGCGGGCCCTTGATGATAAGCTCGCCCTGCTCGCCGACCGGCATGTCCTTTTCCCCGGTTTCAAGATCTACTATGCGGCACTCCGTATCCGGATACGGGAGGCCGATGCTTCCGATCTTCTGCTTTCCGTCAAAGGGGTTGGCATGGGTAACCGGCGATGCCTCAGTCATGCCGAATCCCTCTGAAATCTGCGCGCCGGACCTTCTGCTATACTCTTTAAAAACTTCAAGGGGGAGCGGAGCGCTTCCGGATACGAATCTTTTCAAACAGGTCATATCAAGCTTGTCAAAATCCGGGTGGTTCAGCAATCCGATGAACATCGTGGGAACAAGCGCCCCCACGGTCGGCCTGTATTTTTTTATGACATCGTACAATGCCTCCGGCGTAGGCCTTGTGAGAAGTACGCAGGTCCATGCCTTTAAGACCGATAAATTTAAAGTCGTGGACATTCCAAACACGTGAAAAAACGGAAGAGCGCCTATAAATATCTCATTATCCCCTCTCTTTAACACCGGGTCCCATACGTTTATCTGCTGCAGCTGCTTACTCAGATTGGCATGCGTCAGTATGGCCCCTTTGGTCACACCGGTTGTTCCACCGGTATACTGGAGCATCGCAATATCGTCAAAAGCAACGTTTACCTGCGGCGGATTCGGCGGATACTTTTCTATAAGATCTTTCCACTTGTACACATTCTCAGCCTGCTTCGGCTCGACCGCCAAAACCGTCGATGGATCCACCGTCGGTCCGAAATAGTCTTTGAGCGATACATACACTATCTGTTTGATTCCGGTCTTCGGCCTGAGATCGATCATGTTGTTCGCAAGCAGGTCAAGCGTGACGAGGACCTTTGATTCTGAGTTGTTGAATTGATACTCGAGCTCGGCTGCGGGATATAAAGGATTATTCATCACGACCTTTGCACCCAGTTTAAGAATCGCATAATAGGCGGCAACCGTCTGGATCATATTCGGCAGATGGATGGCGACACTGTCCCCCTTCCTGACGCCGAAATCCGCCAGGCAGGTTGCAAAGCGATATGCCATATCTTTCAGATCCTTATACGAAATCTTGTAATCCTGGGAAATAAACGCGGTCTTATTCGGAAAATCCCGGACGGCATCTTCCAGATAATCCGTAAGCACCTTTTCCTTATAAAGGATCGTGGACGGAACTCCCTTGGTATAGAAGGCAAGCCATGGCTTATCCTGATACGTCACTTTCGTTTTTATCGCGGGAACTTCTCTTTTCTTTTTTACAACCTTGCGCGCTACCTTCTTTTTCGTAACCTTACGCACTGCTTTCTTTTCTACAACCGTGCGCGCCGCTTTCTTCTTCGTAGCCTTGTGCGCCGCTTTCTTCTTCGCAACCTTACGCGTCGCTGCTTTCTTCTTCATAGTAATATTACCCCCTTCTTATTATTTTATTGTTATGAAATTTAATTTTATGGAATCTCGACTGATAAATCTTGTCAAAGATTCATCTCTATTTTTATGATTATCCCGGTTGCACAGGTTCTCTCAGTAATAATATATCAGGGCGTACAAAATGCTTTAAGATTTGACGCAGATAAACCTGAGAAACCGAACCGGACATTTTAACGATAGTGTCATGATACTTACAATTTCATTTCCAGATAGTCAAGCGCTTTTACATGTCTGTTTGAATAAATGCGGGTAAGGGTTCAGAGCAAATCAGGAAAGCTGCTCAGGGGTCAGAGCAAGATAAGATAAGATGGAGGAGCGGTATCAATCCGCTGCATAGAATAAGCGAGGGTCAGAGCTGTTTGAATAGAGACAGGTGTATGAAGGGGTCAGAGTAAATATCGATGCGGTCTCATGTATAAAAAATTTTATCGCACTTGACTTTTTATACAATATTCGTTATTTTAGATGATGTTAGTAAAAGTATACAATATTAGTTTGATACTGATGGGCTGCAATTATATGGAAACCAAACCATATTTTGATAATAAAAAATACCGGCAATTGATCGATACGGCAAAAGGGCTTTTTTTTAAGCACGGGGTACGGCGCATAACGATCGAGGAAATATGCGAAAAAGCCGGCGTAAGCAAAGTTACCTTTTATAAATTCTTCCGCAACAAGGACGAGATTGCCCGGAAAGTTTTACAGGAGATCGTGGATCAGGGAATGCGCGAATATTACGAAATCGTCAACCGCGCCGTCCCCTTTATCGAAAAGATCAGGGAGATCATCAATATAAAGATAAGGAAAAGCGAGGAATACAGCGATATCCTGTTCGAGGAGGTATTGGGCGGCGACCAGGACTTGACTCTTTTTGTCACTTCCCTTCGAAATGAATCATATGGCGTGTTTGCCGAGTTTCTCAAACGCGGCCAGGAGGAAGGGGCCATACGAAAATCGCTCAAGCCGGAAATGATGATATATTTTATGGATGTTCTCGTCGATATGCTCAACAGCGACCGGATGAAAAACATCGCGCCGAACCCTCGTGAGCGTCTCGAGGCGATTTTGAACATGTTTTTCTACGGGATCGTCGATTCGGGCCTGTATGAAGGGGAGAGGGGGAACGCCCCTGCCGCTCACGGCTCGCATACGCTCGCAGGATAGGGCCGGCGGCGATCCAAATCGGATTAGCGGCGGAGAGGAGGCGGATATGAAACGAATTATTCCATTCATCGGCGCCGGCGTGCTTGCGGCAGGCGCCTTAAGCGGAATCGCGCATGCGCTCTCAGGCATGGAGATTATTGAACGCTCCGAAAAGGCGATCCGCGGCGACACGCAGATTGCCCTGGTCGAGATAACGATCAAAACCCGGCGCTGGACCAGGACCATGAAGATGAAAAGCTGGGACAACCGCGCGGGGAAAAAGTCCTTTGCCGAGGTACTCGCCCCCAGAAAAGATGCGGGCAACCGCTTCCTTATGATCACGCGGGAGGGGCTCATGTGGCAATACAACCCCGACATCGGGAGAGAGATGAAGATCCACCCTTCCATGATGCTTCAGTCCTGGATGGGATCCGATTTTACCAACGACGATATCGTCAAGGAATCGAGCATCGTCGAGGATTACACCCATCTGCTGGAAGGGAAAAATACCATAGACGGTTATGAGTGCTACCGTGTTATCATGAGCCCGAAGCCGGAGGCCGCCGTGGTATGGGGGAAGATCGTCTATTACGCCCGCGTCGAGGATTACCTGCCCGTGAGACAGGAGTTCTACGACCAGCACGACAAGCTCAAGAAGTTCCTGACGTGCAGCGACTTCAGGAAGATGCATGACCGGATGATCCCTACCATCTACAAGATGGTTTCGCTGAAGAAGCGGCGCGACCCGAACGTCGAGGAATACACCCTCATGACGATAAAGGACGTCGTGTTTAACGAGAAGATCGACAACAGGATATTTACGTTACAGAATCTGAAGCGGAGATGAGAGAATGAATCACGGGAAGAAACCATTGATTGAGGCAGTCCTGGCCTGGCGGAACGTGTGGAAGAACAAGCGGCGCACCGTTCTCACTCTTCTTACCATCATGGTGGGAAGCGCGATGGTTATCCTCTTTATGTCTCTACAGGAGGGCGCGTACGACGTCATCATCGAGAACGCAGTATCCGCCAACTCGGGGCACATTCAGATTCATGAAAAAGGCTTCTGGGAATTCCGGAGCATCGATTATGCGCTTATCCCGGACAAGCGGGTCATAAACGCCCTGAAAGCCGATCCGTCGATCGCGGGGTATACAGAGCGGGTGCATGCGGCCGGTCTGGTAGCAAACGAAGAGGCAAGCGAAATAGTGTTTATCCAGGGTGTCGACCCGGAAATGGAAAAGCGCGTCTCGTCCCTTCATAAGGCGATACGTAAGGGCGGTCGCTTTCTTAAACCCGGCGACGCCACGCAGATCGTGATCGGACAGACCCTGGCGGAAAACCTGGGCGTTAAAGTCGGCGACACGCTGTCCATTATTTCTCAGGGATTCGACGGCTCCATCGCCGGCCTGCGCGATCTTTCCATCGTTGGAATCTTTAAATGCGGCAACCCGGAATACGACCGGTACCTGATACTCATGCCGCTCGGCCGGGCGGTCGAAACATTCGCCATGGGGAAGTATATAACCTCCATCGCCGTGCGAATCCATGAGGGAAGCCTCATGCCGGAAGTCAGGGAAAGGTTGAAAAATGCGATCCACGACGACCGGCTTGAGATCATGGGATGGGACGATCTTATGCCGGAGATCATGCAGTATGTGGTATTTGACCGGGCCTCGGCGTACATATTCTATTTTGTCCTCTACATCACCGTAGCCTTCGGCGTGCTCAATACCATCCAGATGTCGGTGTTTGAGCGGACCAGAGAGTTCGGGATCATGCTTGCCATCGGAACGCGGCCGGGCCGGATCCTGTCCATGGTGGTCATCGAATCGCTCTTCATCTGCATCATTGGTATTATCCTCGGCGCTCTTGCCGGATCGGCCCTCAGCTACTACTTCATCGTCAGCCCCATAGACTACACCGAGTACCAGAAGGAGCTGGAGGTATGGGGCTTTATCACCTTAACGAAAGTACCGGCAAAACTGGCGTTTTCATATATAATCGAGACGTCTCTGGTCGTTTTCATCACATCGATGCTTTTCACCATCATTCCGGCGCGCCGGGCAGCGCGACTGAAGCCGGTGGAAGCGATACGTAAACTGTAAGGGGGGCCGATGAAAATTGCACGCTACGGGAAAAACATGACAATCTTCATGATGATCAGCTGGCGGAATATGTGGCGGCAAAAACGCCGCTCCCTCGTGGTCATCTCCTCCATGGCGGTCGGAATTTTCGCCATGATTTTTTCCATCGGTTTCATGAACGGCATGACTGTTCAGATGGTTGAAAACACCATCAATACGACTCTGGGCCATATCGCCATTCATGAGCGGGGATATCAGAAAAACATGAAATTGAAGTACAACTTCTTCCCCGAAGAGCGGTATTACCGGGCCCTGGAGAGGAGCAATCTGATCAAAGGGTTCACTCCCCGGGTGAAAATCAAGGGGATGATCAGCTCGAGCGAGACCTCCCGCGGCATCATGCTCATGGGCATCGACCCGGAGAGGGAAAAAACGGTCTCCTCTATATATCATTACACAATAAAGGAACGGGGGAGCCGGTATCTTTCGGATGCCTCCTCCGACGAAATTCTCATTTCAAAATACCTTGCTGAAAAACTGGAGCTTGAAGTCGGCGACCGCGCGGTTTTCAGGATCGTGGATGAAAATAAGGAGATGACCGGATTCGCGATGCGGATTGCCGGCCTGTTTGAATCGCCGGTTGAGGCATTCGACTCCTCCGTCGTGATTGCCGGCATCAAGCGCCTTCAGAAATTGTCCGGCCTCGGGGACAACGTGTCCGAGATCAGCGTGCGTACGAAGAACAAGAACGCGGTCGATGCGGCGAAAGAGTATCTCATTCGGGCGATCCCGGACTCGCACCGGGAGATTCTTTCATGGAAGGACATGGAGCCGAGCCTGATCGGTTATATCGAGCTCCAGGATAAGATGATATATATTTTCTTCATGATCATGTTCATCACGGTCGTCTTCTCCATAGCGAACACCCTCATCATGTCGATCATGGAGCGGTTTCACGAGCTGGGCGTAATGAAGTGCATCGGAACGCGGCCGTCGCACATTTTCTTCATGGTCGTGTTCGAGGCGGTCAACCTGGGCATGGTCGGCCTCGTCGCCGGATTGGTCATAACGGTCCCCCTGGTGCTCGTGCTGGGGGTCACCGGTATCGATTTTTCATTCGCCATCGACGCCATGCGCAAATGGAGAATCGGCACCATGGTATATCCCCTCATATTCATGAAAGACATCATAGCCGCCACCGTCACTGTGCTCATCACTACGGTCGTGGCTTCCCTATATCCGGCAGGAAAGGCGTCCCGGATCAAGCCCCTCGAGGCACTTCATTTTATTTAATCAGGAAGGAACGATATGGCGATCATCAACATACAAGACCTGGTCAAAGACTACGACACCAACGGTATAGCCGTACGCGCACTCCGGAATGTCGTTCTCACTGTGGAAAAAGGCGAGTTCACCGCCATAGCCGGGCCGTCCGGATCGGGCAAAACAACGCTCCTCAATATCATCGGCGGTCTGGACAGCCCCACGAGCGGCACGGTGCATGTGGTGGGGAAAGATCTTGCCGTCCTGTCACCCAAGGGGCTCTCCGATATGCGCCTTGAGAAAATCGGCTTCATCTTCCAGGCCTATAACCTGATACCGGTCCTCACCGCGCTCGAGAATGTCGAGTACATCCTTCTGCTCCAGGGCACGGGCAAGGAGGAGCGCCGCGGGCGGGCAATGCGCATTCTGGAAGAAGTCGGTTTAGGAAAGGAGATCAACCGCCGGCCCAAGGAGCTCTCCGGCGGGCAGCAGCAGCGGGTTGCGGTGGCGCGCGCCATCGTGTCCGAGCCGGAGCTGGTACTGGCCGACGAGCCCACCGCCAACCTTGATCAGAAAACAGGTGCGGGTCTGCTGGACCTGATGCACGAGCTGAACCATAGAAAGAATATAACGTTTATCTTCTCCACTCATGACCGCATGGTCATGGATTATGCCGAGCGGCTCATCAGCCTCACGGACGGGATAATCGTTTCTGACGAGAAAAAAAAGAGCAGAAGGGAAGGCGCAGTTATAACGAAACCCAAAAAAATGAAAAGCAAACGATGATGCATGCTATGAAACAGATCTGCAGTAAAACGGGACTGCGGGCCCTGCTGCTCTGCATCGCCGTGTCGGCTCCTTCCCGTCTCTCCTACGCCCAGGAAAAAGAAAAAGAGCCGGTGCCGGGCGATTCGAAGGAAATCATCAAGATGGATACGGAAGGGGAGGACGAGGAGAGCTTGCTTGAAAAAAAGGGGCCCCGATTCAAATTCAAGGGCCAGGTAAAAAATCTCTATCTGTTTCACCGGAGCGATAATTACGTGGCGCAAAATCCCCTGATCACGTCGTCCAAGAACCTGTCCTCGGACCTTACCCGCGTGCGGCTGTCCCCCGAATTCCTTTACCGCGATATTGTAACAGTCAAAGTGGATTACGACAACGAGTTGATCCTGAGCAACTACGGCAAAAGCGCGTATTTTAAAAGCTACTGGCGCCCGAACCAGTATAACGATCTTCTCCATCTGGCCTGGGAGCCCTACCGCGGCGATATCGCGTACTGGCGCACCAAGATCCACCGGGCTTACGCGAAGGTAAGCGTTGATTATTTCACCGCGACCGTGGGGAGGCAGCAGATACGCTTCGGGAGCGGCAAGCTCTGGAATCCCCTCGACATCCTGAATCCGATTTCGCCGACCTTCGTGGAGGGGGGAGACGAGCAGAAGGGCACCGACGCCGTCAGACTCGATTTCTTTCCGGATGAAAAAACGGAAATAACCCTCGTGTACGACATGAAGAAAAGCAATAACGACATCCGGCATTTCAACATGCAGGACTGCAACTATATCGTGCGCGCGAAAACGTCTATTAAAGATACCGATATCGCTATTCTGGGGGGATACGTTTCACGGCGCGGCGTCGCGGGATTCGACTTTGCCGCCATACTGTTCAAAGGAATGCTCCGGGGAAGCATGATTGTTTCCCCGGCCGGCGAGAAATATGCACCGGCCGGAGATCCCTGGCGTTTATTGAGATTTCTGATCCCCGGTAAAGACGGGGACGAATCGGTTTTTTTCGAGGCGAATGCCGGATACGAATATACCTTCAAAAACGGCGTATATTTCCTGGTTGAATATTTTTATAATCAGAAAGGAATCAATTACAACAAGAGCCTGAAAATGGCCTTCATGGCTGCTCAATTCAATGCAATGAACCAGAAGACGTATCTGCACCTGGCAAACCAGTTTCCTACCCTAAACCAGCACTACGGGGGGCTTGCCCTCGGTTATGATTTTCATCCCCTGGTGAGGGGCGAGCTCTTCTGTATCGGCGACATCCAGGGCCGGGCAATATTCTGGGCCCCCGCGCTGAAGGTCAACGCGCTTGAAAATCTTGACTTAACGGTCGGGATATTGGGGGCCTTCAGTATAAACAATAAAGCCTCCGACTTCGTAGAATTCAGAAAGAACTACCTGTTTTATGCGTCCGGAAGCTATGTATTTTAAATGATGCCGTGCATCAGATAATGGTAGACAGAAAATTTCACTTTAGATAAAATCGTGCGGTGTAAAACAATTTTGCATATTTGACTTGTTGCGAAGATTAGCCGGGTACGAATTTCGTCATGAGAGCTGCACGGATCGTTTCACCGAAAAAAATCGAGGTTTTCAAGGAAAGCATTCCGGGGATCAATGACGGCCGGGTGCTCGTGAGGCTCCTGAGGGCCGTTATCTGCGGCTCGGATCTTCCCTATTTTTCCGCCAGCTATGCTGCATCTTCCTACCCCTTTCCCTTCGGCTACCCGGGCCATGAGTGTCTCGGGGTCGTCGAAAAATCGGGAAGCAGTGGATTTAATAAGGGCGACATGGTCATGTATTATCCGCCCGCGCTCGACGGCTTCAAAGAGTACCATGCCGCGGGCCCGGACAGGCTTCAGAAGCTCCCCCCTGATGGGGACCTGAATATTCTTGTCATGACCCAGATCCTGGGCGCGGTGTCGCATTGCGCTTTCAGGATCGACAGGCCTTATAATAAAAACGTGGTCATTATGGGACAGGGGCCGGTCGGGCTTCTGTTTACGGCGCTCATGAAAAATTTCGGCGCCCGCACCATTATAGCCGCTGATCCGCTCGGCTACCGGCTTGAGAAGGCCCGTACCATGGGAGCGGACGTGGTTGTCAATCCCGGAGAGCAGGACGTTGAGAAGATAGTTGCCGAGGCGACGGACGGGGTCATGGCGGACATCGTCATCGACGCCTTTGGCCAGGACCCCCGCGTCATCAACCGCTGTTTCAATCTGGCCCGGCATAACGGCCAGATCGCTTTTTTCGGAATCTGCCTTGAAGAGGCGCCGGGCCTCAACTTCAACACCTTTTTCAGAAAGGAGCTCCGCATGATCGCATCGGTCGGGCCCGATCTGTCGATCGATTATCCCTTTGCTCTTGATATGATCCTGCGCGGGGCGATCGACATCGCCCCCCTGATCACCCACGTGATACCCTTCGAGCGGATACAGAAAGGCTTTGAAACGGCGGTGAGCCGGGAGGAGAATGTCATCAAGGTCATTTTGACGTTCTGACCGGGGAGCGGTTCAATATTTGATTTTTTATCGTAATTCCTCGGATTTTTTGTTATTTTGTTCATTCCTGTTCGTATAGCCTGTTACAGGCATACAATAACGAATGAGGTAAAATCCATGGAAACAACCCTTAATATACGAACTGATATATTAAAAAAGATCACCCGCGCAGCTCAATATAAAGGAATAACCTGTTGGAGATTCATCTGGGGCTTCCCGCCTAACATGGAAAAGCTTATCTAACATTAACATACCACTTATTAATTCCAACACCCCTGCAAGACGTTGACTATTTTGGCTTACGCAACAAGCACGATCTTAAGGAAATACCAGCCAAAACTTGATGATGCCATAAACAGCCATTATATTGCATTAATATAAGAGTTCATATCAATTATGTATCCCCCGAAGGCGGGGTTGCGCAACCCCGCCTTCGGGGGATACTTTAATAAGGAGGAAAGTTATGAAATACAACCAAATGGGAAAAACCGGGGTGCTGGTTTCCGAGCTGTGCCTGGGAACCATGACCTTCGGCGGCAAGGGCTACTGGGAAGCAATAGGGAAAATGCAGCAGGATGAGGTGAATCAACTGGTAAAAACTTCCATAGATGAGGGAATTAATTTCATTGACACCGCCAACGGCTATTCCGAGGGGCTATCGGAAACATTACTGGGCGCGGCGCTTAAAAAGCTGGGGATATCACGCCAGCAGGTGGTCATTGCCACGAAAGTGCGTTTAAGAATGGGACCGGGTGTCAACCAGGTGGGGCTTTCCCGGCTCCATATAGCAGATTCCATACATGACAGCCTTGAGCGGCTGGGCCTGTCGCATATAGACCTGCTGTATATACATGGTGTAGACTCCTTCACTCCGCTGGAGGAGACGATGCGCGGGCTGGAGGACGCGGTTCGCAGCGGCATGGTGCGGTATCTCGGTATCTCCAATCATCCGGCATGGATGGCGGCCAAGGCCAACGGCATCGCCGATAAGATGGGATGGAGCGCGTTCTGCGCGCTGCAATACTATTACAGCATAGCGAGCCGCGATGTGGAAAGGGAGATTGTCCCGATGGCCGAAAGCGAAGGCCTGGGACTCATGCCGTGGAGCCCGCTCGCCGGCGGCTTTTTGTCGGGCAAGTACACCAGGAAAAAAGAAAAGGCGGGCGACAGCCGCCGCGATACCTTCGACTTTCCGCCGGTAAACAGGGAAAAGGCATACGACATCATCGATCTGATGGCGGAAATTGGAGGCAAACATAATGCGTCGGTTGCGCAGGTTGCGATTGCGTGGCTGCTGCAGAAACCGGCGGTAACCAGCGTGATCATCGGCGCCAAAAGGCAGGATCAGCTCGTGGACAATATAAACGCGACCAAACTGAGCCTGAGCGAGGATGAGATGAAGAAGCTGGACGCACTGAGCGCCTTGACTCCTGAATACCCGGGCTGGATGGTGGAGCGGCAGATGCAGGGCCGCCTGCCGCTGCAGTAAGCGGCGTAATGTCGCGCATTTCCTTAATTTTCTTTATTGGAAGCTGTTGAAGGGAGATTAGGAATTTATCTCTGCCCTATCTCTATTATCGAGCAGATCTCGCCGGTATTGTCTGATCCGGATATGCTGTTGTAATAGTCGGGAACCCAATCGCCGTCGATTACATACTTGTACCGATAAACGCCGGGGAAAAGCTTTTTCTGCAGCCGCCATATGCCGTCCCGTCCTTTGGTCAGAAGGTCATTTTCAGGATTCCAGTTGTTGAAATCGCCGACGATTGAGACAAATCGCGCATGCGGATTGTATATTCTGAATTCAACGCTGTCTTTGCCGCTCACCCGGTAGCTCACCTGTTTTCCTTCGCTTATCCTGAAAGGCTCCACCAGGGAGATATACGACCCCATGCCGTCGTCCGTCCGTTCCGGGTTCTGCGGATCCATGATCCAGATGTCGTCCACAAGGTACTTGTACCTGATGCTGTGTTCTCCCGAATCAGCGCTCAGAAAATAATACCATATGCCGGTGTCGCTTCGCATCATCCTCACCGGCTTCCACCCGGAGAAATTCCCGGAAATGTAAACCAGTTTTGCTCCCCGGTTCTTATAAGTGAAGAGCACCCCCTGTTCAAGCAGGGCTCCGACCCCGGATGAATGATCGGTGCGTATCATCATCACTTTTTGAGGTGAATCCGCCTGTTGGATGAACTTCAGACTTTGAAAATAAAATGTTTTCAGTTCATCATTCTTTTCATAATTAAAAGCCAGGAAAAGAATCGGAATGATCGATATGAGGGCTTTTACCTTCATAAAGCTGTACCTCGGACTCCACTATAGGGCGAATTTGCATCTAGGACAAAAGTCGTCTTACTTGGCCGGATACATTACATTAATTTGCTGAAATCAATGAACTTCTTGCAGTCTCTTTATGCTTATATACTCTGAATGCGACATAAGAGGAGTATCTTTTAAGGCGCGCCCGGGAAAGCTTTATTTTTTCGTTATTCAATTAATAACAAAAGGGGTTCCCGGGTGTACTCATACGGTGATGAGCAATGATCCGGCGCTTCGAGCGGAAGGGACGGCTCCCCTTCGATAGCGGCTTGTGTTGCGGGTTGAATCCGCACTATGTATTTTAAATATAGACATTGAGTATTATGATGAATTTGTCGATAATTTTACTGGAAGAAATTATATTAATGTTAGACAGCCCCAGAGAGAATGGTACGGTGAATGGCTGAAGTTTTAGAAATGGTTTATAGCCCTGATGAGCTTGCCGAGATAGACCGCATCATTGGCCTAGTCAGTCATTCTGCATCAAGGGTCCCGGAAGCTACGGATGCCGGAATATCTGCGCCGGACTCCTCCGGAGAACCGGAAGAAGCCGGGTCCGAGTACGAGCCGGCCGCAGAGGAGCCTTTCGAAGGAGAGCCGGAAGATATCGGTATCCCGCCCGCTGATTTAGACCAGGTGGCCGATCAGCAGGGCGTCGCGGTTGAGGATATCACCGATTTGGTCCGTGAAGTGGATGATCTTACCGAAGCTGCTCCGCCTCAACCGCGGCTCGGACCGCAGCCGTCTCGGGAGATCAGTACTCTGGATGAGCTGGATCACCTAACCTCCGGTGAACCGGAATCCATGAATGGGCGTGCCCGCATGCCCGCTGACGCATCCGTTGGTCAAGCGGATGAGCCCCGGGACGACCGCGCCGCCGAGGTTGAAGATATCCGCGCACCCGAGCGGGATAAATCGCCCGCGGATATCCCCGATCTTTCCGATATATCGTTCGCGGAAGGGGCTGATATGCCGGAGGCGGGCGACAGCGACATTTCGAAAATTGATTTCGGAGATATCCCGGAGCCTCCGCCTTCGGCCCGGGGAGGTGAGGCGGATCTCCGGAAACCTGATTCAGGCATCCTCACCGATGATGATATCGCTTCGATTAAAGAAGTTCATGATTTTCAGTATGAAGAGCCCGGTATGAAGCCTTCTCGAAATATAAGGATTGATAACAAAAAAAAGCCGGCGGAAAGGCCTCCCGTTGTGGATTTTCAGGAGGCTCCGGAGCTTCCTGAATTGCCTTCTTTTGAAGAGGAGGAGCCGCTTGTGCACGAGAACCCGGACAGGGAAGGGCGGGATACACGGGCCGGTATGAGCGATCGGCGGGAGAGCGGAGGAATCAATCTGTCTGAAGCCGAGATCCAGAAGTTAAAGCGAACGATTCTTATTTACAGCCCGGCCCTCCGCCAGATAATCAAGGATGCGGTGATCAGCGATCTCCTGCCGGGTGCTGAAACGCGCCGGCTCATTAACATGATAATGTCAGGCAGGCAGGAACGGGACGTCCGCAAGTTCCTGGAAGTCAAGCTCAAACGCACAATACCGGTCGCTGCGGAGAAGGCCGCTCCGGGGAGAAGAAGGGTTATCACTTCCCGGCCTGAATATATCATGGCTGAAACGGAGCGGCAGAAGCGGCTTATCAAGATGACGCGCCTTTTCGGCCTGACAGCCCTTGTCGCATGCGTGCTTGTAGTTATCGGTTATCAGTTTGTGTATAAACCCTGGGCGGCCGCCGGAAAGATCCGCAGGGGCGCGGTCATTATCCGGGAGAAAGGCGATTATCTTAAAAAGCAGAAGGATTATGCAAAGGCCGAAGAAATCTTTCAGGATGTAGACCGTAACTATATCAAGGATTACGTGTTCGGGTACACCGAATATTCCACGGCCTATTTTGACAAAAAGGAATACAGCTATTCCCTCGGGAAGCTGAACCGGATATATCGGATTCAATTCGACCAGGACAAGCCGGCCAGTATTGATGTTCTGAACGGCCTCGGCCGTTATTATGCAAAGGTGCCCCGGGAATATTACGACAGCATACGCTCCAATATCAACCCGTGGTATTATCCGCAAAGCGCCAAGAAGCGCGAAGAGTGGTCACCGCTCGATGTGGCCATTGAGTTTTACCGGCGGGTGCTCGTGCGCGATAGAAAAAACATCGCGGGTCTTTACGGCATAGGCAACGCATATTTTTCCCAGGGCCAGTTCTTTAAGGCGAAGAAATACTACGAGGATATCGTTGACCTGCAGCCGGATTCCGAGGTCGGATATGCCGGGTTGCTGAACCTGTATATTGACCGGAATGTGTTTCGGTCCGTGATCGACATCCACGCGAAGCTCGCCAATAAGAATATGCTGGATCAGCTCCCGTCAGCCTTGCTTGCCAAGCTGGCCTCGTACTATCTCGGCAAGAAGAGGACCGAAACCGGCAACGTACGGATCGATTACGGGGTGCAGTCGCCGAGCTTTAAGGATGCAGACGACAACATCTATCCGGCGGTATATACGGTTCTCGACGCGTTGAACAAAAGGGATAAGGATTATCCGCCGCTCCATTACCAATACGCGCGGCTCAGCGAGGCCCGGAATAACCTGAAGCTGATGAAGATACACCTTGAAAAGGCTATTGACCTGTCGCTGAAAGATTATAAGACCGATTATTTCAGCGCGCTGAGTCTGATGGGCGAATACTACTACCAGATCAAAGAGCCGGTTAAAGCCTATGAGTACCTGAACAGGGCCATCAAGGCCGCCGCCAATCCGCCCGAATTCACGCGGGAAGAATTTTATACTGAAACTGAAAATGTGGGCAAGTCGTACGCCCGTTTGGGCGATGTCTTTTACTATTTTTTTGACAAGGTGAGGATGAGATACGGCGACCTGGAGGATGAGAACCTTGATGAGGAGGTTGACAAACACGCCAACTATGATATCGCGCGTGATAAATATGAAAGGGCCCTGCAGGAGGGATTTGAATCTTCCGAAGTACATTATAATTTAGGCAGGATCTATTACCTCAACCGGCTTTATCAGAAGGCTCTGGACCAGTGGCTCAACCTGTATGAGGATTTTGTGGCGCGGCCTGAGCTTATGTTCGCCCTGGGTAATGCCTTCTATCACCTGGCAAATTTTAATGCGGCCAAGGGTGAATACCTGAAATTGATTTCAACTTTTGAATACGAGCTTGACAAGATAAAGAGCGTCGATCACACCAGCAAGAGCCATGTAAAGATGGTGTCTTTTCTCTCTGCCGCATACAACAATCTCGGCGCCGTATATCAGGAGCAGAACAACGAGGCCAAGAGCGATATCAGCTACTGGAAGGCCATCAATTATACCCAGCGCATCAATCTGGATAATGAATATGCGCGGGTCAATCTGGCGAGGTCATTCAAGAGGGCCGGGGAGCCGGGAGAGCCGATACTCGACGAGTCGATTCCGTACAGCATCGATGCATACCATGAAGAGATGGGGAGACAATAGGGCTTTTCACGTTCTCTTCACGTTCTTTTTTATCACCGCATATTCAAATCCGTCCACAAGCCCGTTGAATGAAGCAGCGTTGATGTTTTCCGACAGGGAATGAACCCTCCAAACCTCGATGCCGTCAGTGAAGATAATCGTCACCTCCACATCGGTGCTGGTGCCCCTGCGTGAATCAAGGATATCGGCATGAAAATCAATGAGCTTGACCCGCTCAAGCTCGGGGAAAAGCGGGATGAGACCCTTTTTGAGCACGGCAGCCAGTGCGTCAACCGGCCCGCACCCGGTCGAGGCTTCATGAATTACCCTGCCGTTTGCCTCGATCTGTACGGTGGCTTCAGGCTCAACGCCGTTGTCGATGAGGCGGTATCCGCCCACAATCGTAAAAGGGGGTTTATATTTTTTAAGCGACCGCGCGATCGCGAGCATCTTTGAGGCGTCTTTTATATCATAGTTGAGCATTGATTTTTCCTCTTTTTGTTAAAATTACATCACGGCCCCGGAAAGGGGCGATATCTTTTCTATCTTGCCGGATTCGTAGGTGAGCAGTATTCGGTCCGACCGAAAGCTGTATTCGCATAAATCCTCGTCAATCTGGCGATGCCATACTTTCCTTCCGTCCGCGCGTTCAATCTTGATCAGATAAAAAATTTTCCGTTCGTCGGCAAAGATGGCATACAGACAGTCACCGTAAAGTATCTGGAAATATGCCTTTCCCGGTATGAACCACGCGGTCGCGCCGGTGTCTTTGTTTATCGCGATGAAGAATCCTTCTATTTCACCGGCTTCGCAGGACAGGTAATACTGCCGTGCGTCCTCCGTGACGGTTTCGATAAGGTTGATATCATGGATTTTTTTTACCCAGCGCTTCCCCGTGCCGTCAGGCGCCTTGCAGAGCAGGATGGACTTGTCCCCGTCATAGCAAAGGATGCCGCTTTCCATCTCAAATATTTGAGAATAGGTTTTTTTCATGAAAATATGTTCACTGTGAACTTTTTAATTTCATGCCTTCGATAATTAACCGGGCGGCCCCTTTTGTCGTCGTGTGCGCCAGGTTTACCACCAGGTCATAGTTGTGGGGGTCGGCGACATCAAAATCCACGTATTCCTTGATATAGTTTACTCGGCGCGCGGTATTTTCAATGACCAGTTGTTCAGCCTCTTTTTTCCTTATATTTTTAAACTTCATTATATTATTCACTTTATAATCCATGGGCGCGACGATCATCACGTGAAATCCGCCGGCCATGCCGCGCGTGATCACGTTCGCCGCCCGCCCGACGATTATGACGTTGCCGTTTGTGGCGAGCAGGCGGATGGTTTCCGCAAGCTTCTGGTATACCGCCACCTGGGGCGGCAGGTTGCTGAATGCGGTTTTGAGGATACCGGTCATGACCTTCTGCGCGTCATCGGTCAGCGTCCTGGCCAGATGCAACGACAGGCCCATGTCCTCCATGACGCGGTCCAGCACCTGACGCTCATAAGCGGCCCAGGGCGGCTCCGGTGCCTGGTCCGCGCTGTTTAATATCGTGACCATTTCTTGTGCGATCGTGCAGGCCGAGCATCCGTACTCCCGCGATATGGTGATAAATCGGCGGCGGCTCTTTTTTTCCGGCTCGGTGACCGTGTGTTTTTGTTGTTGCCAGTATTTGAATTGCGCGCTGATGTACTTGTCCACTGCCGGCGTATTCATTCTCTAATCTCCTCATCATGAAAGATACATAAAATTCAGAATTAGTTCTTAAATTTATTTAACTTATTGCGAAACTGTCGTCTCACGCTCGCAGGGAGCCCCTGCGGGGGGCTTTTTAAGGCCGGCTTTGTTGAAACATCCTGTTTCATGCCGGCAGGCGAACGTCCTGCTCGCGCGGGCTCCGCCCCGTATACCCCATAAAGATAAGCTTTGCAACAAGTCTATTTTATGAAAAAAAATTAACCTAATGCAGCCGGAAAGCTGCAATCAAAATATGTAAAAAAGTGTAAGAAAGGGCGATAAGGGGCAAGAACTTTTCAATGCTAATAATTTAAAATTTAAGGGAACCGATGTCGTCTCCCATTCTGATCTTATCCCCCAACTGAAAATTATTAAAGGCGATCGAGCCCTTTTGAAAGAGGAGTATTATGGTGGAGCCGAGATGGAATACGCCGATCTCGCCGCCCGCCGTGACCGGCACGCGCTCCTGTTCATCGAACAGGAATTCACGCCTGCGCCTGAAGAGTTTATTCGTGCGCACATCGCGATATGACAGGGATATTTTCCCCACATTGAGCGCACCGATTTTGCATACGGCAACGGCACCCGCAGCGCACTGTATGTAGGTGACGATCCGCTCATTGTTGACAAAAAGCCCCGGGAGTCCCTGTACCATGCAATCCTGTACGGTAAAGAGTTTTCCCGGTATATTGAAGTATCCGGTTATCATGCCGCTTACCGGTGAGTGTATCCGGTGGTAGTCTGCCGGCGACAGGTAGAGGGTCATGAATTTGCCGTTTATGAATTTCTTGGCCGTGCCGGAAGGAATGAGATCAAACAGGGAATACGCGATACCTTTTGCCTGGATGAGCGTTGATTCGCGTATATCGCCGTACTGGTCGATGCGGCCGTCCACCGGCGAGACGGCCACTCTTTTGCTTCTGTTGACGGAGCGGACGCCGGGCGCCAGTTTCCGGGTGAAGAATTCGTCGAAGCTCTTAAACCCGCCGGCAGGGATTATGTACTCAGCCTTGATCCCGTAGTGCGCGCTGTATCTTCTAATGAAGATACCCATAAGAAACCGCGGCAGATTGAGGCCGGCGGCGAATCCGACAAACCGCGAAATAAAGTTTTTGGGGATTATTTTACAGATAACGATCGCGGCAGCCCTGTTTTTCATGGCACAATTTTTCCTCTCGTCATATCGATACTGATATCTCGGGCCGGGTGTTTTTTGCCTGTCAAGTATTATATAATTTGGTTGCCTTCAATTCCAGGGTGTGGTAATAGTATCATAGAGGAATGAGTATGGCCGATGATCCGAATGAAATCGCACGTTCGCTCGACGCGGATGTCTCCCGCGCGGCGGAAGAGAAAGAGGATCTGAAATTAACGCACATTATTGACTTTGAAGAATTGCTCAAGTCCAATGATATCAAAAAAGTGGCTGCTCTGCTCTCTGCAGGCGCCCTTGAAATGGGTGATTTCATGAAGAAAGATATCATTGACCGTTTTCTCGATTTTGTCTTTTTTAAGGTGCAGACCGGAAACGTGGATATTCCCAGTATGGTCTTTCCAACCAAACGGATGCTGGACGGCGTGCTTGAGAAAAAGATAATTGAACTGATCAACGTGCACCTTTTCCCGGAGATCATCTTCCGTCTTCTGAAATTTTTTACCCGGAATGTTCACGATGCCGACACCAATCTGCATATCGCGAACCTGATTTATTCCGAAGAAATCATCAAGGCGATATACGACACGTATAAATTGTTCAGAAAAGACATATTCAAATATGACCGGGACGCGCGGACCCTGAACGTGAAAAAAATACAGCAACTTTCACCGCGGTCGGATAACCGGCAATCGTCGCCGCTTGACGCAGCGGCCCGTCTCAAGTATATTCTCGAGTTTTTTTTGATGAAATATAAAATCGGGCACCTATACACGAAGGAGGATATCATGTTCTCGCGGATGCAGGGTGAAGAAGCCTATTAATATCCCCGGTGGCCGACGATCCTCTCGACAACGTCATTTTTATCCCGGTAGACCTCGTTGACGTAAATATCGTAAAACCGCTGCGAATCCCTGAAGTCGCTTTCATTGAAGCGGGGGCGGTAGGTCCGTATCAGCCAGTAGAGTATATCCTGAACATCCTGCATGCTCCCCTCGTCGACGAGCGTGTACTTGTAGTAGAGCCGGCTGAGGTCGAGCTCACGTATGATCTCGGCGTATCGCGTGCTGTCGGGGTCCATGAATCTTTTAAAACCGACGCGGCACCCGTCGCGGTGGCAGCTGTAGAAAATCAGGTCGTCTATTTTTGATTGATTGATGTACATAAGGCTTATGATCCCGCTCAGCTCCGGCATGACCCGCAAGGCTTCATATTTGTCATACCGGTAGGTCGGTGACCACGCCAGGGTATAGTACACATCTTTTCCGATTATTGTTTTTTTCATAGGGATATCTTTTTCCTTTTTTTGGCCATTTTGTCAATAAGCTCGGTCAGCTCCGCTATGAGGAGCTGGCCTCTTTCCTTTGCGCCAAGGGTGTTATAAAGCCGGTAGCGCTTTCCGAAATCCATGACAAAATAATTTGAAATGAAGTCGGTCATCTGGTTCAGATCGACAATATAGTTGAGCAGCTTTATCAGTTTATCCGATTCCTCCACGTTTATCAGGAATATCAGCTCCTGGGATTTTTTTCGGAGTTCGTCCATTATCGATTCGTGGGGCCCAATTTCTTCCTGTTTAAGAGATGCGAAATCCGCATATTTAAATTTGATTACTCGGCGTATCCGCACCCTGGTAAGCCCTTTGAGCATGATCTTCACGCTCTGTTCATCATTGACGACGTCCAATACCTCGGACAGGGTGGCCAGCCCGTTGCGGTAGAGGAGTATGTCGATGATCGTACGCACCGTATAGGCTAATACCTTGTCCCCTTTTTTGATTTCCCTTGTGTCTCCCGTGAGCTTGAGAATTACCGTCAGGGTGCAATACGGGAAGACCACCCTTTTTTTCAAATAGAATATTTTCAATGTCAGCTGTTCCATGGCAACGTTCTATATCGGTGCACCGGATCATTTCCATGATTTAACCGCTACCGATTAATCAGCGGCAGGAATCCTACGCTTCCCGACGGATACCGGTATGGCAAGTAATATTTTGCTTGTCACCCATGAGCATAGCTCGTGCTTTCAGTCATTATTGGGACCTGATGCCGCCGATCCGGGCGATTATGCGGACAAAGAAAAATCCGAAATTGGTCAAGTTGTCCCCTTCAGTGATATAGATTCTCTTAATAATGAAGGCGCAGGCAAATTTTTTCATGTCCATGCTCTTGATTATCTTGAAAAGAGAGCTGAAGATTTCCTCGAAATAAATGGTGAAAATATGGGCCAGAAACTGTTCGACGTGTTCCTGATTGTTCTCCGTATAGGATTTGGGGGCTTGATCCCTCCGATCGAAGCCTAAAAATTTTTCCATAAAGGTTTTGATTCCGTAATCCTGATCCAGGAGATAGTCCACCACGTCGATAATCTCGCTCTTGTATTGGGCCATATCCATTTTGAGCTTGTAGGTCTTGTACAGTAAGATGATCTTTTCCTTTGCCGCATCATCGGACGCATCATCGTACGAATCCTTGCGATCCGGATCAAAAATTCTGCCTATGATCTTTTCGATCAGGGAGCCGTACTGCTTGCCGAACGGCGTGAGCAGCATCCTGTCCGTGAATGCATCCGGCTTTGTGTGCCGGGCGAAGTAATCGAGAGCCGGAGCGAGCGCCGCCTCAGACTCGGATGCTTCGCGGGAGGCCTGCATGCGGGAGTATTGGATTGCATGGAGCTTGTCGAGCATCTGTTTGATGTTAAAGGCTATTTCCCGCAGCAGAAGCCGTTTCTCTCTTCTCAGGAGAAGAATATTTTTTTTCGCCGGATCGTCCTCATTGAAGAAGAATTTTATATACAATTTATCGTTCCAGTAATCCTGGCGGTTGAGGAGAGTTGCGTATACGTCGTGGAGAGACGCCGCTATGATGCCGTGCTGCGCTTTTGTGGAGATGGCGATATTCAGCGGGCTTAAGTCAAGGTAGGTCTTCACGTGCCCCCGAAGCTCATTCAGCGGTATTGCCAGAGTGGTGCTGTTTTTCCCCATATTAATGTTGTACTGTTGAACCTGGTGGGTCAGGCGGTTCTCGATGATATTTTTCAGGTTCAGGTACGATGAGCTGTTCTCGGGATTCTCATAATCTGAAAAAATGTTCGATATATATTCCACCTGCAGGTCTTTAGAGCCCTTCAGCGACACCGTGTGAATCCGGGAAATTCCCTGCATATCCTCAAGGATCTTCAGCACCGTGCCCGTCTGAACGCTGTTGAGGCGGAAATTGAAATTGATTATCCCCGAGATCTTCCCTTCCGTCAGGATTTCCGCATAATCGGTAAGCTTATTGATTATTTTATTTCCGCTGTTATAATCAATGATTTCAACCAGTTCCCGGTCTATTCCGCTTTCCGATACGTTGTCGAGTTTTATATCATCCGTCATAGGCTCATCCTGATAACCCCTTTCGGCCTGCGGCCACGGGGGGGCGACCTCACCCCCTGCCCCCTCTCCAAATTGGAGAGGGGGGTAGCATGATGAAGCTAATCCCGCGGAAACCCTCTCCTTTCTTCCAAGCTTAATGGGAGAGGGTGCGCGGAGCGCGGGTGAGGTCAGGGGGTTCCTCCGCACCTTTCCGAGAAAATAACACGACTTTTTAGACAGTCCCCAAAGGGGGGAGATTCTTAAGTCTCCTTGTATATTGCTAAAGATACACTGTAAAGAAAAAAATGTGCAATTTGTTATTGACTCAGGGTATTTTTATGATATGAGCGGTACCGCATGATTTTAGAAGTCAGGAACATTGTAAAGATATACAGAATCGCCGGTTTGAAAACGCGCATCCTTAACGGGATCGACCTTGCCCTTGACGGGGGCCGGGTAGTTTGCATAACCGGCGCCTCCGGGTGCGGAAAGACGACCCTCTTAAATGTCATATCAGGCATCGCTTCCCCGGAGAACGGATCTGTTTATATCAATAATAAAAGGATGTTCTATGCTTTTGATCTGCTCGCCTCCCGGATGCGGAACAGAGAGATCGGCTTCATCTTTCAGACATTCCGGCTTCTTCCTGACGAGACCGTGCTTTCCAACGTGCTTCTGCCTGCCCGGATCCGCGGCCTCGTCACCCGGCAGACGCGCGAGTATGTTGACGAGCTCCTCAGCCGGCTGAAGATTTACAAATTCAGGCATATGAAATCCGCGGTCCTGTCCGGGGGGCAGAAACAACGGGTGGCGATAGCCCGGGCTCTGGTAAACCGGCCGAATCTGATTCTGGCGGACGAGCCTACCGCCAATCTTGACCGAAAGACGGCGGAAGGGATACTCGACCTCATTCTGGATCTGAGAAGGGAAGGGAAGGCGGTGCTTGCGGTAACGCATGACGGCTACCTGCATGAGCGCTCCGACCGGGTGTATTCCATTGAAAACGGGAAACTCGGAGCAGCATCATGATCCAGCGCCTGAAGCTGATCATAAAGGAGATTTTCAGAGGGGCGTTCGTCAGCCTGGCGGTGGTCCTTGCCGTCGTGTTGTCGGTTTTCGCGGTGGGGCTCTACCGAATAATCGGCGGCAACCTCGAACAGTATATACGCACCCGGTTTGCGTCATCCATCCCGCCCGATATCATCAAGGTTTCCGCCCGCCCGCCGCGGTCTCTGTTTCTGTTCGAGCTTAAAGAGCCGGAGAAGACGGGTATTGACGACGCGGCCCTGGGTAAGATGCGGAGGATGGGCGGTGTTGTGGAGATATATCCGGTTGCGGCTCTCGGCATTCCGCTCGAGGCCAAGGTTACCTGGCTCGGCTTCAGCTATCAGAGCGATGTCCTCGCCTTCGGCGTCCCGTATGATTTAGTCAGCCGTGATATCGTGAAAGATCGGTACCGTCAGCTCTGGAAAAACCCGCTGAAAGAAACACCGATACCGGTAGTGGTGCCGCGGAACATACTCCGCTCGTACAACGACGGCATGGCCGCGCCCAACGGGCTTCCGCGTATCTCGGAAAAGGGCGCAGCGGGGCTCGGCTTCAGTCTTGTCCTGGGGAAGTCAAGCCTGAAGAGCCTCCGCGGGTTTACGCAATCCGACGCCGTGATCGCCGGCTTCACGGATCAGGTTGATTCTCTTTCCCTCATACTGCCTCTGAAGCTCGTTCTTTTCTACAATAAGAAATACGACCGGGGCTTCCGCGGCCAATACCAGTATGTGTATGTACGGGTCAGGGATCACCCTTCTCTCATCAGGGTTTCGTCACTGACGAGGAAAATGGGCTTTGCCGTTGAGGCGGGAAGCACGGTATCCCGGCAGATACTGCGGCTGGCACAAACCGTAAGCCTCATCGTCAAATCCCTGGAGGCGATCATCACCGTCATTGCCGTGATCGCCGTTTCTTTTGCCGCAGCCATCGCCACCTTCAGCAGGATCGAATATTACCGGACGCTCAGGGTCATCGGCTGTTCCCGGCTCTTTTTGACCGGCATGGTTTTTATCAAGTATGCCGTTCTGGGGTTCGCCGGCGCTCTTGTCGCAACGGAGCTGCTCCACTATGCGGCGCGGCAGTTTGCCGAAAATTTCCATCTTACCGGCGTCATACTATCAGGGAGCATTACGCCTGAGGCCTATCGTTCCGCGGTTCTGTTCGGCTCGCTGATTCCGGTGCTCTCCTCTCTGCCCGCGCTCCTTAGGCTCTATTTTAAGGATCTATCCCGGGATTCGTAGGGGGGCCGTTTGAAGGCGGCGTTGCGCAACGCCGCCTTCAAATTTATATAAAACCGCCCTTATCGTCGTATATTTTACGGCCGCCTTTTATATTCCCCGGCTTCAGCCTGAAGTAGGTCGTCACCAGAAAATAGAAAAGCGGCAGGGCTCCCAGCATTATGATGATTGAGTCGGGAACAATGCGCCACTGGCCGAGTATCCTGACCAGTTCGGTATTATAGAATGCAGCGCTTCGGGCGGACCAGAGGCCCTTCTGGTAGCTCTCCATGACCTGCGCTATTCCGATCGGCATGAGCGTTGTTGCAAACATGAGGAAGAGGCCGGCGTTCAAGCCCCAGAAGGAGAGCTTCAGTATTTTTTCGTTCCAGTATTCCTTCTTCACCAGGGAGCGCCACGTGAACAAAACCAGGGATATGGAGAGCATACCGTACACCCCGAACAGGGCGGAATGGCCGTGGTTCGACGTCAGATAGGTGGCGTGCTCGTAGTAGTTGACTACCGGCAGGTTGATGAGGAATCCGAAAACCCCGGCTCCCAGGAAATTCCAGAAGCTTGAAGCCACGAGAAAATAGAGGGGCCACCGGTAGGGAAATTCTTTTCCCGCATCGCGGATCGATTTGTATTCCATCCATGCCCTCACCACCAGGAGGATGAGCGGTATCGGCTCGAGCGAGGAAAAGACGCTCCCCAGGGCTATCCAGTAGCCGGGGCCGCCGTACCAGAAATAGTGATGGGCGGTTCCGATTATACCGCTGATGAAAACGAGGATGGCGGTGAGATAGGCGACCCGCATGGCCGATTTCTTGTCCGCGAGGCCGAGAGTGACCAGAAACAGGGAGATGATGGCCACGCCGAAGAATTCAAATATGCTCTCGACCCAGATATGGACGACATACCAGCGCCAGTAATCTGCGATGGTAAGGTGCGTTCCCTTACCGAACAAAAGGCCGAATCCGAAAAAGGCCACCACCAGTATGGCGCTTAAGGTGTAGAAGAGGACAAGACCGCTGTCGTCCTTTTCACTGCCGTACAGCCGGTTCCTCAGGGTCCGGTACACGATCACGAGCCACGCGATAAGCCCGACGAAGAGGAGTATCTGCCAGAACTTGCCCAGCTCCAGGTACTCCCATCCCTGGTGGCCGAACCAGAACCATGCGTCTCCCAGCTTTCCCTTGATCCCCAGGACCTCGCCGGACAGGCTTCCCACCGCCACGATAAGCACCGCGATGAAGAGAAGGTTGACCAGGATGCCCTGGCCCTTCGGCTCCCTGCCGCTTATGACCGGAGCGAGATAGATCGCGGTCCCGATCCATGACGTGGCTATCCAGAAAATCGCCAGCTGCAGGTGCCAGGATTTAGCCCAGCTATAGGGCACCAGTTGCGCAATAAAATTAAGGTAAAAGGTTCCGGGGCTGACCGTATAATGGGCGAGAAGGCCGCCCATCATGAGCTGAAGAATAAAGAGCGCCAGCACGACTAAAAAGAATTTAGCCGCTTTTACCTGGCTTCCGGTCAGCGGCAGGTTAAGCAGCTTTTCCGCCACCTGTACCCCTTTCGGCTCTCCATAGAAGAACCGGTAGCGGTGGACTATGTAGATTATCAGGCCCAGCACGACAAGGAGGCCCATGATGGAAATGATAGACCAAACAAAGGCGCTGCTTGGAAGCACGTTGCCGACGCTCGGGTCATGGGGCCAGTTGTTGGTGTAGGTGGCGTCGGTGCCGGGGCGTTTGGTTGAAGCGGCCCAGGCGGTCCAGAAGAAGAAGGCGGCGATTGCCGTGCGCTCACCGTCCGATTTTATCGTCTCGGGAAGAAAGCCGTTCGATTGGTCGCCCTCTTTGAATATTTTTTCCCAGTACGCGCTCGTCTTGTTGAGGGCGTATTCCTGAGCGGGGTTGATCGCGAGCGTTTTTGTTCCGGGATCATAGGTGTTTTCTTTTATCTCCCGTATGACCCTGGCGTCAAGTAGGCTTCTCTCATCCGGGCCCAAGGAGCTGTATTCGGATCCTCTCTCCCGGGCATGATAATCGCGCATATGCCTGCCGATGAGATTGAGCGTGGTGGCTGAGAAATCGGGCCCCCGCAGGGTTCCGTGGCCCCACACGCTCCCATGGTCCATGAGCCCGTATTTTTGGTACACGTCCTGTCCCTGTTTGATCAGCGCTCCGTCAAGGACAACCCGATCGCCGGCTTTGACGAGAGCCGGATAGGGAGGAATCTTTTCAATGGCGAAATAGCCGCCCGCGAGCAATACCGAAATGGATATGATAAAGCTCAGTATCGCTCCGATTTTAAGACCTTTCATACATACCTCCGTAAATGATGTAAATTTGATATCCCCTCACCCGCGCAGCCGCGCACCCTCTCCCATTAAGTTTGGGAAAAAGGAGAGGGTTTCCGAATCGTGTAGGGAACGGTCGCGACCGTTCCCTACACGATTCATCCTTCTGCTCCCCCTCTCCTTTTTACAATTCTTAATGGGAGAGGGGGTCGGGGGGTGAGGGGCCAGTGATATCGAATAATATCCGGGTTCGTGAGTCGCCGCATTGACGTAAGTCAAGCGATTCGATAAATTGAAACAGTTTGAATTTATTAATGTCAAGCCTTATATAAAAATTCATTGACTAAATGATTTGTGTCACGGAACTAATTGAAGGCGGGGTTGCGCATTGAAGGCGGGGTTGCGGCAACCCCGC
>MIBJ01000046.1:129442-138039 GCA_001829495.1 Spirochaetes bacterium RBG_16_49_21
CTTCAAAAAGGATATGATATGAAGGAAAAGGTCTATTTTATTCCCGTACCGGGAAGGGTTGATGACGATGACGCCTGCGCCAGGCTACGGAGCCTCATCAGAACAGAGGGTCTGCTGGATTTCATACAGGAGCGGGATTTAACCGCTGTCAAGACTCATTTCGGCGAGGGGAGCAAGACCGGCCATGTGCGGCCGCCTTATTTGAAGATGCTGGGGGAGATCATTAAAGCCCGGAAGGCAAAGCCGTTTCTCACCGAGACCCAGACCCTGTACAAGGGAAACCGGAGCGATGCCGTGTCACACCTCGCCCATGCATACGCCCAGGGGTACGGGTATGGCGAGACCGGCCTGCCCATCATCATGGCGGACGGGCTCTTCGGTGATGAAGAGGCGGAGGTCGCCATTCCGGGGAAGATATATAAATCAGTAAAGATAGCGTCGGTCATCGTCAAGGCGAGCGCCCTGGTCGTGGTATCGCACTTCACCGGCCACATGGCAACCGGGTTCGGCTGTGCGATAAAGAACATGGGAATGGGATGCTCGAGCAGAAAGGGGAAAATGAATCAGCACTCGACCGCCAAGCCGAGGATCAGCGCCAAGGTCTGCACCCGGTGCGGGGCGTGCGTGCAGTGGTGTCCGGCCTCCGCCGTAACCGTGGAGGCCGACAGCGCGGTCATTGACAGCGCCGTGTGCATCGGGTGCGGCCAGTGCCTGGCGGTCTGCCGCTTCGACGCGGTAACTTATAACTGGGGCGCAACCTATGAGGATCTGCAGAAGAAGATGACCGAGCACGCGTGGGGGGTCGCCGCCGGAAAGAAGGGGAAGATGATCTGCGTCAATTTTCTCACCTGTATTTCAAAGGACTGCGACTGCATAACAAGCTACGAGCCGATACTACCTGATATCGGTATTCTGGTCTCATACGATCCGGTGGCCGCGGACGCAGCCTCCCTGGACATGGCTGAGGAGCGCGCGGGCAGGAAGATTTCGCAGATCGCCTATCAGATACCGTACCGCTACCAGATCGAGTATGCGCGTGAGATCGGCTTCGGGAATCCGGATTACGAGCTCGTTACCGTATCATGAAATTCTTGACACGAATTTTTTATAGGATATACTGTGTATCCTCGTTGAGAGTGGGAATACATATACTAAATCGAAAATGATTATTCAAGATGGTTAATAAAATGCTCGAGTTAAGTGATTTTTAGTTAAAGTATTCCCCCTCCCTTGATGGGAGGGGCAAGGGGAGGGTGAGCTTTGGCATATTAAATCATCGGTCAACAATTCATCACCCCCACCCCAGCCCTTCCCCATCTAGGGGAGGGAGGAAGAGGGAAAAAGGATTAATGCCATGGATTTCAAACTTCAGACAGGAATATTTACCGAGGAGCAAAACTTCAAGCCTCTCAAGACCGACATTGTGTATGACGTTCTGATCCTGGGGGGCGGCCCGGCGGGTTTCACCGCTGCCGTGTACTGCATGCGCAAGGGCGTGTCCACGGGCCTGATCGTCAAGGAGATCGGCGGCCAGGTGGCGGAGACGGCAGGCATTGAAAATTACATGGGGTACCGCTATATCAACGGAATGGATCTGGCGATGAAATTCAAGGAGCAGGTGGCCCAGTTCGGCATCGATTACGACGAGAAGGGAACAGTGAAGGCGATTGAGACCGGCGACGTCAAGAAGGTCCGCCTGACCGACGGCAGGGTGTTTTCGGCGCGCGCGCTCATAATCGCCACCGGCGCTGCGTGGCGAAAGCTGGGCGTTCCCGGTGAAGATGAGCTCAGGGGCAAGGGGGTTGCCAATTGCTCCACCTGTGACGCACCCTTTTATGTGAATAAAAAGGTGGTCGTCGTGGGCGGAGGGAATTCCGGGATCGAGGCGGCGATCGATCTTGCAAAGGTCGGGGAGAAGGTGACCATGGTGCAGTTCCTTGACCGGCTTACCGGAGACAAGAGCCTCGAGGACAAGCTCCATGAATTTAAAAACGTGCAGGTCAGGTACGAGCACGAGGTAACCGGCATCAACGGATCTCAGAGCGTCGAATCGGTCACGGTGAAGAACCGGAAGACCGGGAAAACCGAGGATGTTTCCGCGCAGGGAATTTTCGTGGAGATCGGACTCGTACCGAACAGCGAGTTCGCCAAGGGAGTGCTCAAGCTTAACCAGGCGGGCGAGATCATGGTCGACTGCGCGAGCAGGACGAGTGCTCCCGGAATATTCGCCGCGGGCGACGTTACCGATGTACCCTTCAAACAGATCATCATTGCGGCGGGCGAGGGCGCCAAGGCCGCGCTGTCCGCGTGCAATTATATTCTGATGGGTGAATAGCAGAACAAGATATTAATTTATTACGGAGGAACGCACATGGCCTTATTCGATGAAAAGATCAGACAACAGCTTCGGGATATCTTAAAAAACATGAAGGATGCGGTCAACCTGTCCTTTTTCACCCAGGAGTTCGAATGCTGGCCCTGCACCGACGTGCACGAATTCGTCAAAGAGCTGGCTTCCCTTACCGATACCATCAAACTTTCGGTATTCGACTTCCAGAAGGATAAGGCGCGGGCTGACAAGTTCCGCGTGGACAAGATACCCGCGATCGTCCTCAACGGAAAAGATAACGCCTACGCCGGAATCAAATATTACGGCCTTCCCGGAGGCTATGAGATCAACTCGTTCATACAGGATATGATCGAGTTGTCCGGCCGCAAGGAGCCGCTTCCGGCTGCGATAGCCTCGCGGATCGCGGCAATCAGCAAAAAGGTGCACCTGCAGGTGTACGTGACGCTCACCTGTCCGTTTTGCCCCGGCGCCGTCGCCGTCGCCCACCGGCTCGCCCAGGAGAGCGCAATGGTGGAGGCGGACATGATCGACGTATCGCTCTTCCCGTACCTGGGGCAGCGGTATCAGGTAACGAGCGTTCCGATGACCATCATCAATGAGACCCACTCCCTGGTCGGGGTACAACCGATGGAGAATATTCTGGATGTTATTAAAAAGCTTTAGATTCCCGGCCATTTGAAAAGGGATTTCTATCTGTCATGAAAAAGTTCAGCAAACAGCTATTCAGGGATATTCTTTTTATCGCCGTTGCGGCAGCCGCAGCCGCTTTCGTCATTAATCTGTTCCATCCCCGCGGCTATGTGCTGGTGAGCAGGTCTGATTTCGATAACAAGAGGGTCGTGTTCATAACCGCGGAGGAGGCGAAGATCAAGTACGATTCAAAGGCCGCACTCTTCATTGACGCGCGGGAAACGGCGGAGTATGACGCGTCCCATATTTCAGGGTCCGTCAGTATTCCCGCCGGCGATCCATTCCCCGGGCCGGGTGGTGAATTGCAGTACCGGGAACAACCCAAAGAAATCGTCATCTACTGCGACGGAAGCTCATGCGGGGCATCGGAGCTTTTGGCACGGAAGATATTGAGCCTGACGCCCCGGCATGTCTATATTATCGAAAAGGGTTTTCCCGACTGGAAAGCGCACGGGTTTCCGGTACGGGAGGGTGAATAGATGAGAATAATGAAAATTTTTAAAAATTTTTTCGTCGATGTCATGTACGGGAACAAATTTACGTCCGCAGTCCGCATCGTGCTCGGGGGTATGCTTCTCTTCGCCGGCGGGATTAAGATTTATGATCCTGAGTCATTCGGCGGTCTGATAGCCCGGTATGATATTCTGCCCCGGATCCTGGCCGGATATGCCGCCGTCCTCATTCCGGTTCTTGAGATGGTTATCGGTCTGCTGCTGGTCGTCGGATACAAGGTGAGGGCATCGTCCCTGATGGCGGTTTTCCTCATGGCGCTCTTCATCGTGTCCATCGGGCTCAATCTCATGCGGGGAAGAAGCTTTGACTGCGGCTGTTTTGACGTCAGGCGGATCGGCCTGGATATAAACGAGACGATAAGCGCGTGGCTTGTCGTCCGCGATTCCGTTTTTCTCGTCGCTTTTGCGCTCCTATTCAGCGCCGAGCGGCATCTGTTTTCCCTGGAGAATTATTGCGAGAAGATGCGGCTGAAAAATCCGGAGCAGTCGAAGTATCGATGAATTACTCGTGTTAGGCGAATTTATATAGAATTCACCCGTATTTGCTCAAAAATCGGTGGGTAAACTATACTCAAACTGAGATGCGGACATTTACCCCACTACTTTTAAGCAGTTGCATTCGCCAAAGTTAATTAGACTAAATACAGTTTGTACAAATATTAGAGATGAAAAATATTAAATGCAAAAAGTCATAATATATATTAAGATATGGGATACTTTATAAAAACATGAGCGGAGAAAAAATAGAATTTGAAAAGGGAATGATACGGGTCCCGGACAATCCCGTTGTTCTTTTCATGGAGGGCGACGGCATAGGGCCGGATATATGGAGGGCCGCACGAATCGTTCTGGATGCCGCGGTGGCGAAAACGTATAAAGGCGGAAGGAAGATAGAATGGATGGAGGTGCTTGCCGGAAAAAAAGCCTTTAATGAGACCGGCGCGTGGCTGCCGGACGAGACCCTGGATAAAATCAACAGCTATAAGATCGCGATCAAGGGGCCGCTGACTACTCCCGTGGGAGGCGGAATACGGAGCATCAATGTCACCCTGCGGCAGGTTCTGAAGTTATACGCCTGCATACGGCCGGTGCGGTATTTTAACGGCGTGCCGAGCCCGGTCAGGGAGCCGAAGAAGATTGATATGGTGATCTTCCGGGAGAGTATGGAGGACGTGTACTCGGGCATCGAATGGAAGCAGGGAAGCGGCGAGGCGCGCCGGGTAATAGAGTTTCTGAACAGGGAAATGGGCTGCCGGATACCGGACGATTCCGGGATCGGCATAAAGCCCATAAGCGTTGCGAACTCCAAGAATCTGGTGCGTAAAGCGATACAGTATGCGCTGGACTACGGCCGGAGGTCGGTGACCCTTGTCCATAAGGGGAACATCATGAAGTATACTGAAGGCGCCTTCCGGGATTGGGGCTACGAGGTCGCCGGCGATGAATTCAGGGACCAGTGTATAACCGAAAAGGAGCTTGAGGAAACCTATGACGGCGTTGCTCCTCAGGGGAAGATCGTCATCAAGGACAGGATTGCCGACGCCATGTTCCAGCAGGTCATATTGAGGCCGGAAGAATACGATGTTATCGCTACGCCTAACTTAAACGGCGATTATCTTTCCGACGCCCTGGCTGCCCAGGTCGGCGGTCTGGGAATGGCCCCCGGCGCCAATATCGGCGACGGCGCGGCCGTGTTTGAGGCGACGCACGGGACGGCGCCGAAGTACGCGGGTCTGGACAAGGTTAACCCCGGATCGCTCATCCTTTCCGGCGAGATGATGCTCCGCTTCATGGGGTGGGGAGAGGCGGCAGACCGTCTGATAAGGGCTCTGGAGAAGACTATCGGACAGAAAAGGGTCACCTACGATCTGGAGCGCCAGATGCAGGGAGCCACTCTGCTTAAATGCTCCGAATTCGGCCAGGCGGTTGCCGATAATATATGATGGAATACGGGGATTTTTTTGCTTTTGCAGCAACTTTTAATGTAAAATTTTTTCTTAATTTCAATGTATATTTTTACCCCGGCTTGCCGGGGTTTTAAGTCGGCACTCGGAAATATATGAGGAATGTTCGTCATAATGAAGCTTCAAAAGATTATAATTATATCGTTCACTATTCTCTTCCTTTGTCAGTTTTTTGCCGCCGCCTTTGCCGGTGACTGGAAATTTCAAAAAAAACAGAGCGGGGTTGAAGTTTATCTCAGGAGCGTGCCCGGCTCTAAATATAAGGAATTCAAGGGGATCATGTATGTCAACAAGGCCCACCTGTCAAGCATGGTCGCCGCCTTTGACGACACGTCATCCTATATCCGATGGATGCATAATTGCACCGAGGCCAGGCTCCTTAAAAGATTCAACATGCGCGAGCGTTACACCTATACCGTAACCCATGCCCCCTGGCCTGCGACGGACCGGGATGTTATCGTTTATTCTCTCCTGAGCCAGAACCCCGGCAATCTTACCGTGACCATTGCGATCACCGGCAGGCCGGATTACATTGCTCCGGTGAAGAATCGGGTGCGGATTCCTCACATGCAGGCTTTATGGACATTCAAGCCTCTGCGGTCGGATCTGGTCATGATCGTGTATCAGACGATCACCGACGCGGGTGGATGGCTCCCTCTCCGCCTGATGAATTTGTCAATGGTTGATCTGCCGTTTTATACCATGGTTAAATTCAGAAATATCATCAGGGAAAAAAGGTACGCAAACGCGACTTTCCCGGTGATCAAAGAGCCGGCGTACCTGCGTCAGGGAAGCGCCTTGATGAAATGAGCATCTCAAGATCCTGCCCGGTTTTCAGAGCCGCTGCCGGACGCGTTTCGATTGCGTTATGTGAATTGTCCGGCGATCGTGCTTCTGGTCAGGAAAAAAATCAGGGGAAGCTCGAGGAAGAGCGTGATAGATCGTATGATGTAGAGGATCACCATGATCCCGCCGGCGTCAATCCCCGCCGCTGATGATGAGAACAGATAGCCGATGACAAATGCGGCGTGCACGTCTATGAGGTAAAGCTGAATCTTCCGGTGTAGCCCGTTCTTGAAAAATATCCGTATGATATGATAGGCCAAAACCAGGGAGAGCGTCGATCCGCACAGTATCGATGCGGTTTTGCCGTACAGGAACAGGATGCCGAGCATGAGGTACACGACCTCAAAATAATAGAGGGTCGTGATATACGCGGTGTACTGATGCGCTCTCCGCTCGATAAGGGTGTTGATTGACTTGAGGAATTCCACGGTAAGGCCCCTGCGTTGGATTCAACCGCCCGCCGCTCTCCCCTGTCAATCAGTTTACGGATGCCTTTTCCATCACAGCCATTTCTTCTTGATAAAGAACAGGACTGCTGCAATTGACAGGACGATGCATATCGCGGTCACGTAAATAAATCCGAGGGGATGATCCTGGAATGGAAGCTTCAGGTTCATACCGTAAAAGGCGGCTACGGTCCCGGGAATGGTTATTATGATCGTGACGGATGTCAGGAATTTAATCGTTATGTTCAGGTTATTGGATATGACCGATGCGAAGGCGTCCATCATGCCGCTCAAAATGTCGCTGTATACGTTGGCCATCTCCAGGGCCTGCTTGTTTTCAATGACGATATCTTCGATCAGCGCCTCGATCTCGTCGTCTTTTTGTATGATGTTGAGCCTTTGGAGCCGCTCCAGCATCAGTTCGTTGGTCTTGAGCGAGGTGGTGAAATAAACCAGGCTCTTTTCGAAATTCATCAACTTGATAAGCTGCCGGTTTTTCGATTCCTGCTCCAGCTTTTTCTGGATCATGTTGGCTGCGTTGTTTATCTGTTTCAGGTATTGGAGGTACAGCACTAGTGATCTCAGAATTATCTGTAGAATGAACTTCATGCCGGTAATGGTGGTGATGTTTTTCACCCTCCCCTCGATGAAGTCGCGGAGGATTGCCTCGTTTTTCGGGCAAATGGTTATAAGCACGCTCCCCTGTATGATGACGCCGATAGGCAGGGTTATATACATCAGATCGGGGCCCAGTTCATCGAAGTAGGGCGCCTTGATGATGATGAGGATGGCACCGTCTTCGATTTCTATACGCGCCGTCTCGTCGATGTCGAGGGATGCCGTGAGAAAGTCGAAAGGTATCCTGAAGTGCCGGGCCAGCAGGGGGAGGTCGTCTCGGAGCGGGTTGACGATGTTCACCCAGCTGTCCTTCTCGATCCGGTCGATCCGCACGACCTTACCGTCGAAGAGCCGGTACACCTGGACGAGCGGCTGAATTTCAGCGGCCAGCTCTTCCGCCGTCAGCTCCTCCTCGGCCGGAAGTTCCGATTTCAGCAGGCGGTCAAGCACGTCGGTGAGCTCGATGCCTTCTTTTTCCCGGGAGCGGCGGGACAGCTCCCGTATCTCCTTCTGTTTGCCGATCGGCAGCAGTTTGAGAAAGTCGAGCTGCTTGTCATCATGCATGCCGGAGATGAGATTGACCAGCTCTTCGTTGTCGAACAAACCGATCAGGGAAAGTTTGACGTCGTCGTCATAATAGCTGAAGATTCGTGACCGTAAATCGGGGGAGAGGTGGGTGAGTATGTTCCTGTTCTCTTCCGCCGTTAAGGGACCAAAAAAATCGGCCACGACTGCCGGCGGGGTGGAAGCGCAGAATTCCTCTATCCCGTCAAGATCGTTTTTTGCGAGCATCTCGCGAAATTCGGGCACCAGTAATGGATTTTTCATCGTTTAAAATCCAGGCAGCAAGCCATTGAATTCTATTCGCTCATGGAGCCTTTGTCAAGTAATTTTAGCCAGCAGTCATACGCCGGCTCTGACCTCATCCCCCCCTTCCCCAATTTGGAGCTTATGTCTACCCACATCTCATACTCGCATGCCCCCCAACCCCCCGGAGGGGGGCTTACGTTGACTTGCAAGTCAGCTCATCGCGCCTCCCTATGCTCCCGAAGGAGACAATGATATATGTTTATCAGCTACAATGCCCGTTTGACAGAAGTTTTTAAGTCCCCATCCGGGGTTTACTATGTTAGAAAGTAGAGGGATATTGAAATATGTTGGATATATCAAA
>MIBJ01000047.1:0-1410 GCA_001829495.1 Spirochaetes bacterium RBG_16_49_21
CGGATATTATAAATGTTGTTAAATGAATGGTGCCTAACATAGTATTTAATTACCAGAAAAAGCCGGGCATTTTTTCGCCTAACTGAAATTGTTTGAAATTCAATAATATAGATTATTTTAGTTGTAGAACGATCAAATAGTCAACTGAAAAAAAAATGAAGAAATTGAACGAAAAACTTTTAATTTGCGAAGGTTTATTTCGTTAAATACATAGGAGGCGGATTGCTCAAGGCTAAGTTTTGATTGAGGGGGTTGAAGATAGTGGAAGGAAATAAAATTTTGGCAAAATTGATTAATACATATCATTTTAAGAGGGATCCGGTATTTATCTCAAATAACGATATATTTAATTTTTTTATAAAAAATAGCGCGATAATTACATATAACGACTTCCTGGAGATAAAAAAATATTTTGCTGATTTCCTGGGCGCTCACCGTAAATGTTTCACGGAAATAGAAAAATGGTACAACGGCAGTGATAAAGATACGAAAGTTTCGGTCATTGATGGCTCTTTCGTCGTGCCTCGTCCGCGCCCGAGAATGCTTAAGGAATTCATCGAATTTCTAAGGATGAAGCGATATTCGCCGAAAACATTTGAGTTGTATGTTCATGCGTTGAAGGCGGTCAATGATTGGTGCGTTTCGAATAGAGGGAATATTATTGATGACGTTACGGGCGGGGAGATATATGAATATTTCAAATATCTTATCAATGATAAAAAAGTGTCCTCGTCGACCATTCGGATCCATCGGTTTGCCGTTGCCTGTTATTTCACGAAGGTCCTCAATATCGAAATTGATCTGACCTATGCGGAAGGGCTTAAAGACTCGAAGAATCTGCCGGTAATCCTGTCCCGGGAAGAGATTCAGCGGGTTCTGGACGCGATACATAATCTTAAGCACCGCACTATGCTCGCCCTCATGTATTCGAGCGGCCTTCGGCTCTCTGAGCTGGTGAGCCTGCGGGTGCGGGACGTCAATATGGGGGAGCTTACCATTCATATAAAAGAGGGAAAGGGGAGGAAGGACCGAATTACCGTATTTTCCGATAAGATTCGCGGAGAGATTGCGCGTTTCATGCAGGGAAAGGAACCCGGCGATTATTTGTTCCAGTCGTCAATGGGGGACGGCCGGGGTGGACACCGGCATTTGTCCGGAAGGACGGTACAGAAGGTGCTTGAAAACGCGCTCAAACGAGCCGGCATCAACAAGAAAGCGACCCCGCACGACTTGCGCCACAGCTTTGCCACGCATCTTCTGGAAAACGGCATATCGCTCCGGCATATACAGCACCTGCTGGGGCACAAGAATATATCCACCACGACTATTTACACCAGCGTATCGAATCCGCATATCAAGGGAATAAAAAGCCCGCTATAGTATTGTGCGAAAGGCGGTGCCTATTGCGAA
>MIBJ01000047.1:1442-42794 GCA_001829495.1 Spirochaetes bacterium RBG_16_49_21
TCAAGCTTGCTCCACGCGGCCGGAGGCGAGTACGGCAGCTCCGCGAAGGTTATTTTTTCTGATCTAAGGACCTATTGCGAATAATTGTGGAAATATTGAGATAATTCAATTAAAAAATAAAAAAAATTTGTAGGATAATTAAAAGGAATTTGAATAATGCGCCCTGTATTCGTATTAACGTAAGGTAATCACACGAATGTAAAGATCGCCCGTCAGTACAAACGCAAGAATTATATAAGGGAGCATCACCGTGTCCATTAAAAGAAAATTCCAGCGAATCATAAAATTTCTGGTAGAGTCGAACAACGGCGATGATCCGCTGACCGGAACCCAGGCCGCCCGTCTCTTTAATCCGGACGATTCCGACGAGACCTCAAAGGCCCGGAACCTGATAGCTTCGTTTCTTATACTCTTAAGCGGCCCGCAGGCTTTGGGATTTAAAGATTCCCGGGACTATTTAAGAAACATGGCCGGTGCAAACCAGGATACGGCTGCGCAATTCTTTTTGAAAGTAATGGAATATATATTTCTCGAGATTGAAACAGCGTACCGGCACGATCCTGATTTCAGAAAAAGCTTTGACGATCTCCATGATTCTATCATCAGAGGATTCCCTTTATCCGATGCTGCCGCTGCTCAGAACAAAATAGGGGAGGTGTTTTTCCCTGAGGGAGCATCGGAAACAACTTCGGAAGATCGAATCGGGCTTTTGCGCGAAAAAAGAAGAGTAAGGATATCCTCGTTGAACAGCGATCCCGTTCGCTCTCCCGGCCGTGAGGTGCTTTTTACCTCAAACGCGCTCCTTACCGTTGGGTCTGCGTTCAAAAGGGAAAGGAAGGGCGTCGGCGCGGGAACTGAGCAGGAGACGCGGGCAATTGAAGGCGAAGAGCAGATCCACTGGTACGACCACCCGATTCCGGTCGGCATAGAGCCCGAGCGCAACGAGCTTTTGCACGGCATAAAGAATCTGTCCCGGGCATTGGAGTTTGAGGAGCGGATCGGCGCCAAAGAGCCGGGCCGGAATATCGATCTGGTGCTCTCGGTATCCGTGACGCACCGGAGCTTACATAGTATCGCGCGGACCTGGATTGAATCCGAGCTCTCGAATGCCGGCGGGACGGCAGGCATCAATCTGTACGTATTCACCGAAGCGGACGCGGTCCGCCTTATGGAAGAAATTCTCATTCCGGCTGCGAAGCGCTATTTCAGCGGGTCTGATAGCGGCCCCCTGCGTGAGATTTTCGGCGTGGACGGGGAATACGGGAGACATTATAGTTTTCTTAAAGCTATTGCCCGCTTCTGGAGCGTGTTTATCTCTCCGGAGATACGCGCAACGTTTAAGATCGACCTGGACCAGGTCTTTCCCCAGGAAGAGCTTGTTGCCCGGACGGGCGCATCAGCCTTTCAGCATCTTGTAACCCCCCTTTGGGGCGCCCGTGGAACCGACAGCAGCGGAAACCGCGTGTATATGGGCATGATCGCCGGCTCGCTGGTTAATAAAAAGGATATCGCATCCTCCCTCTTTGCGCCTGACGTCGTTTTTCCCCGGCAGGAGCCGGCGGGCGATGAATGGATATTCCGGAGCGCCGTTCCCCAGGCTGTTTCCACCGAAGCCGAGATGATGGCCCGTTACGGACCCGGGCGGGAATTTGACGGAACGGGCTCATGCATTCAGAGGGTGCATGTGACCGGCGGAACAAATGGGATATTGGTGGAGGCGCTCCGGCGGTACCGGCCCTTCACGCCCTCCTGCGTCGGCAGGGCCGAAGATCAGGCATACCTCCTTTCCGTTATCTTTAAATCAGGCGCTGAAGGCTATCTGCGGTATGTTCACGCGCCCGGCCTGGTAATGCGCCATGATGCTGAAGCGTTTGCCGGAAGGAAGGCCGGGCAGGGAGGCACCGGCAAGATCATCGGAGACTATATCCGCACGCTTCTTTTTTCAAAATATGCTCAGGCCCTTCCCTGGCCGGCAGGCGCCGTCAAGGACGCTGTTGACCCCTTTACCGGCTGTTTCATTTCAAGGATACCGGTCACGATCGTATGCTTAAGGTTTGCCCTGAAAGCGGCCCAACTGTTCGGCTCTTCTGAACCTGAGCAGGGTATGGATTTTTTCACCGAGGGGGTGAAACGTCTTTCGGACATGATCGAACTTTTCACATCGCGGGAGAATTTTTTTCATGAAATTTACGAGAGGGAGAAATACGGATGGGATCTTTACTATGATATACTGGATTTTCTGGAGCGGAAGATAGACGAGGGTGATTCTTATGCGATTCAGCTTGGGGATACGGCCAGGGATATTATCAAGAGCCTTCGGTTAAAAATAGATAATTTACTCGAGTAATAATATTCATCAGCCCCTCTAATTAATCCTCAACTTAAATCCGTCAATTACCGATTATAATTATGGTAATCCATAATGTGGGCTTTGTCTACTGCTCAAAGTGGAGACGCAAATTCATTTTTACCCGCGGAGAAGATATATGGAACCTCAGGTTGTTGCAATGGAAGGAATCCTGAAGGATGAGCTGGCGGTATTTGAGGGCCTGTACTCATTGGAGGAGGAAAAAACCGGCGCTATAATGAATCATGACGGGAAGCTTCTTGAAAAGATATCCCGGGAGCAGGAAGGCCTGATTTCGAAAATCCAGGCCCTTGAAACCGGCAGAATCAGGCGGATGACGGATTATAAAAGGGCGCGTCATATTAAAGAAACTATCACTCTGAAAGATATGGCGGACCAGATCGCCGGCCGGGGCGGATCCCGGCTCATGACGATAAGCGGAAACCTCAAGGCAGTCATCAACAGGTTAAACAATCTTCAGAAGACCAACAGGACGCTGATCAACGATAATATGGAATACTACACTATTCTGCTGAAAGGACTGAAAGATAACAGGATCATGGATTCCGGATACAGCCCTGACGGGAAAGAAGAAGAGACGTTGAAACAATCGATCCTGTTCAATCAAACTGCGTAAGGAGCGTTGCGATGAACTCAACATTTATGGGGCTTGAGATAGGCAAAAGGGGGCTCATGTCCCACCAGCAGGCGATTCACGTCACCGGGCATAATATATCAAACGCGGAAAACAAGGAATACTCGCGCCAGCGGGTAGTGATCACGGCCGCCGATCCCCTGTATGTGCCGAGCTTAAACAGGTCGAACACTCCGGGGAATATCGGCCAGGGCTCCATGATCCAGTCTATTGAGCGCATCCGGGACACGTTTATAGACGATCGGATCGTGACCGAGAAGAACACCATGGGATACTGGAAGGTCAGGAATGATTTCCTGTACCAGATACAGACCGTGTACAACGAGCCCACGGACGAGGCCCTGAGAACCCGCCTCGATGAATTGTGGAAGGCGTGGGAGGAGCTTTCAAAATACCCTGAGGAGCGCTCGACCAGGGAGGTGGTCAAGGAGAAGGCGGTTCACCTCGCTCATGAGACGAATACGCTGTACAACCAGCTCTATGATCTCAAGCTTGACGCGAACCGGCAGGTTGCGCACCGGGTGGAGCAGATAAACATGTACGCAAAGGATGTCCGCGATCTCAACGAGCGGATATTGAAGGCTGAAGCCCTGGGCGATAATCCCAATGACCTCAAAGACCGGAGGGACGCCCTTATTGAAAAGCTTTCGGGGCTTCTTGATATCAGCGTGGGCAGGAGCGATAAAGACGAGACGATCGTGTACATCGGATCCGAGAACCTGGTTCAGGGCGAGATCATACGGCCCCTCGCCGTTATATTAGACCCGGAAAAAGAAGGCCTGTTCAAGGTGGTATGGAAGGATACCGGCAGGGACATTACCATCAAAGGCGGGGAGCTGGCGGCCCTCATCGATATCAGGGACAAGGTCATCCGCCAGAATATCAATGACGTCAATTCATTCGCCGCCAATCTGACCGACCTCACCAACGAGGTACACCGGGACGGCTTCGGCAGAAGGTATGAAACCAATATTGATTTCTTCAGGCATATTACGATCAGCGACAACGTGGACGGCAACGTTGACCTGAACAACGACGGCGTCAACGACACGAGCGCGATCTTCAAGGTCTCGGGGAACAACCGGATAGACGCGTCGGCGGCCATCGGCGTGAGCGGAACCCTGACCTTTGGAGCGAACAACGAGCTCGATTCGCCGCTCCAGATCGATTACAACGTCTCCGATACGGCGTTAACCATAATCAAAAAGATTAACGATGCGCATATGGGCGTCGTGGCGTACCTTAACCACAACAGCCAACTCGCCCTCAAGGCGACCGCAGCCCGGGATTCCGACAAGAAGAATTTCATGATACGCCACCTTGAGGATTCCGGACAGTTCCTGGTCGGCTTTGCCGGCATCTTAAAGCAGAGTGGGCCTCAGGGCGCCTTCGATTACCGGAGGATCGACGATATAACGAAATTTCTCCCGAGCAGGGAGCATATCACCATAACCCCGAAGTTCAATCCTGCCGCGTACATGGCGGTATCGGACAGCGTCATGATGGACGTGGATAAGATAGCGGCTGCCCGCGGCAAGGACGTCGGCGGGACCGGTGACGCCAACACCTCCAACGGCATCGGCGACGGCACCAATGCGCTGAGGATCGCGAACATCAGGCATAAGAACGCTATGATCGACGCCAACGTCACGTTCAATGATTTCTATACCGCGGTCATATCGCGCGTGGGCACCCAGGGCGAGGAGGCGAAGGACCGGGTGCGCAACCAGGAGACGCTTCTGAAAAACCTGGCCAACATGAGGGAATCGGTTTCCGGAATAAATCTGGACGAAGAGATGTCGAATCTCGTTGCGTTCCAGCACGGCTATAACGCGGCGATCCGGGTTATAACCGCCATGGACAGGATGCTGGAAACATTAATTACACGGATGGGGGCATAAGAGATGAACAGAATCACCAATCAGATGATCAACAACACCTTGAGCTTTAACCTTCAGCGCCATCAGACCGATATGGACAGAATAGAGAATTCCCTGGCGACCGGGAAAAACGTGAACATACCGAGCGATAACCCGATAGCGACGACCAACCAGATGCTGTACCGCACGCGGCTCACCGAGGTGGACCAATATCTTGCCAATAGCGCGGAAAGCAAATCCAGGCTTGACGAGGTAGATACGACATTGCAGTCGGCGCTGCGGATATTCCAGCGGCTGCGCGTTCTGACCGTGCAGGGAGCGCATGGGATATACACCTCGTTCGAGCTCAAGGAGGCGGTCGCCACGGAGATCAATCAGTTCCTGGAAGAGCTGGTCAGCATCGCCAATACAAAAGGCGCGACCGGGAGGTCCGTGTTCGGCGGGTATAAGACCGGCACCGAGGACCAGCCGAACCCCTTTGTCCCTATATACCAGACCCTGACCGCCGGCAACCAGGGGGACGCCATGATCGGCGTTGAATACCGGGGGGATATCGGCGCGATGAGGCGGGAGGTTTCCAAAGGGGAATACATGGACGTGAACATCCCCGGGAACAAGGTGTTCTGGGCCACGAACCAGATCCTTACGACAAACAAGGACGTGGCCGACTATTCGGCCCCTGCAAATCAGATAATAAAGATAGACGATCGGGAGATCAATATATCGGCGGGCGACAACCTTGATATCATCATAGACAAGATCAACAACGCCGGCTTGAGCGTGCGCGCCTCCAAGGGGCCGCGAAACAACCTCATACTGGAGACGACCACTCCGCATCAGATCTGGCTCGAGGATGCGGGAAGCGGCACGGTTCTTAAAGACCTGGGGCTGGTGAATTCCAGCTTTCCGCAACCGCCGAACAATGTCGATCCCACGGTTTCCATAGGCGGGATGTCCATATTCGAGATGGTCATACAGCTCCGGGACGATCTGGTCAGGGGAGACCAGGAGCTCGTCGGCGGCAGGGACCTGGGGCTCATCGATATGGGGCTTGAGAATCTTCTAAAAAATATCGCCGCCGTCGGCGCCAAGGAGAACAGGATCGACGAGCTCGCCCGGAGGTCCGAGTACGATAAAGGCAACGTCCTTGCCATGCTCTCCAAAAGCGAAGGCATCGACTACGCGGAGACGATCATGAATTTCAAATGGCTGGAGAGCGTTCACCGGTACGCGCTTGCGGTAGGCGCGCGGAGCATCATGCCCACGCTTATGGATTTTCTCAAGTAAACGCCGACAAAAAAATTCTTGCCAAAATTTTAGAAAAGTCGTGTTATATTCTCATAAGGTCGCGGAGAACCCTTCTCTGACCTCACCCGCGCTCCGCGACACCCTTAGCAGCAGGACGCTGCGTATGCAGCGGCGTGCACGGATGCACTAGCCGCTGCCTCCCATTAAGCTCGGAAGAAAGGAGAGGGTTTCCGAGATATCAAGCTTTATTTTTAGACTCCCCCTCTCCTTTTTTCATTTCTTAATGGGAGAGGGGGCCGGGGGGTGAGGTCGACTTTGCGAGAGCATCTTGTCAAACAACCCCTTGGGGGGATGGAGTCAATATATCTGAATCTTTTACAGGAGAAATCGTTTGGGTGTTAAAATAAAAACGCGGCCCTTTGGCGAAATTGTTGTGAATGAAATGCAGATAATCGATTTTCCAGACGGCATTCCCGGATTCGACTATGTTAAAAAGTTCGTGCTTCTGGACACGCAGGATAAGAACTCCCCGCTGAAATGGCTCCAGGCTTATGATGAGCCGGAGCTCGCGTTTATAATCATCAGGCCGGTCGACTTTTTACGCGAATACGAGCTCGTGGTGTCGATGAGCGATCTCGATGCTGTCGGAGCCGAGACCGCGGACAAGCTCCTGGTGTTTGCCATCGTGACCATACCGAAGAATCCGTCCGAGATGACGGCCAATTTACAGGGCCCCGTCATCATCAATCCGGATAAGAGGCTGGGCCGCCAGGCGATTTCCTTGAGCGAGAAGTACGGCGTGAGACACAGGATTCTGGATGAGATGAAAAAAGCCGCTGCTGAGGGATAAGCGTATGTTGGTACTGGCACGAAGACTGAACGAAAGCATCATGATCGGGGATGAGATAGAGATCGTCGTCATCGACATAAAGGGCGACCAGGTCAAGCTCGGCATACGGGCGCCCAAGCGCGTCACCGTGCACCGAAAAGAGGTATATGAGGAGATTAAAAAGGAGAACATAGCGGCAATGGATTCCGAGTTCAATCCCGAGAATCTCACGGAACTGTCCGATTTTTTCAAGAAGGGAAAGGATGAGCAAAAAAAATAGGCTTTTATGGATCTGTTTTCTATAAACTACTTTCCGGCATTGCTTACCGGTCTCTTGCTGGTTTTTATAATTCGAGAAGCGGCCACGTATGCAGGGATTATCCGCCTAAAATATATATTCACCCCTCTTATAACAGGTCTCATTATCGGTTTTGTTGTTTTATCGATCGCGGTTTGGGATGTGAATCAGTATCGCGCTTTGATCCTTACTGCCCTCATTCTTTCCCTGATTGCCGATACCGTGATGATGATTATAGAGGTGAACCTGGTGCTGTACGGCATTATCTATTTTATGTCGGCCCATATCATGTATAGTGCTGCCTTTTCCATGGATTATTCGTTTAAAGCGTGGAATATAATCGTGGCTGTAATACTCCTGGTCGCGCTTTTTTTTATTTTCATGAGAATTAAAGGCAAAACAGCGGGCCTTGATATCCCGGTTCTCATATATGCCATCGTCATCTTTGTCATGCTGTTTTTTGCCGTTTCATCGGCCAACCATGGTGTGGGTCAAAAATCGGCATTCATACTTACCGGAGCGGTTCTTTTTGTTCTCTCTGACTTGGCGCTGGCTTATTTCACCTTCATCAGGCCGTATAAACACGAGTCGGTTATAGCCTGGGCCTTGTATGCTCCCGGACAGCTGCTCATAGCTCTGTCATGTTTCGATTAATTATTTCATTCAGGCGAATTTTTTATCCCCCTCCCTTGATGGGAGGGGTTAGGGGAGGGTGATTAAAGCAGAAATTGAATACTACGAGAAATCCCTTTTCACCCCCACCCCAGCCCTCCCCCATCAAGGGGGAGGGAGTTCTCGCCTAACTCGAGTTAATTAATACAGAAGAATATGGTTTATCCCGAACATCCTGACGCGTCCGGGTGAAAGCGGGGTTGATTCGATCTTCATGAACGGCCGTAGCTTTGGCATGACGATGTCGGTGTCCGTATATATCCGCTTGCCGATCCGGTCGGCAGAAAAATTTTTTTCCTTGTCGTCGAGCAGAATATAATAGGCCGGACTTTTGCGCCATTCGGGGAATTTGGTAAATATATCTTTTATTGTTATTTTGGCATTGCCGATGTTGACCGTTAAGTAATCCGGCGCTTCAAGGGATTCGACCGGATAGTTTTTATTTTTCAGGATGAGAATGTTCGTGAAAGAGGCCATGAACCATGATCGACTTCTTTCAAAGGTTATCCATCTGTACTTCTTGCGCAGGTAATCGCCGCCGATTTGTGCGCCCTCTTTGACGGCGACTCTCTTGTCCGCATGGGACAGGCGGGGAAACTGTTCAAAGCTGCGGTCGCGCAGCTCCGCAATCTTATCCAATAAGAAGTGTATCAGGTTGAAATCGAGCCCTTCCCGGGTGTACTGTTTCCCGTATGCTTTCAGCACGGACTTGAGGCGCATGACATACTCATTGCCCTCAACCGTATTGTAGCCTGCATATATGGCGGATAGCAGATCAAGCTGGGCGATGATGTCTCCATAGATCGTGTCGAAGTCGGCGTATCTGTTCTCGAGATCGTGCAGGGAGGCCTCAATAGTATGCTCGATATCTTCGATCTTCTGAAGATTGAAAGTCCATAATTCCCGGTAATCATGGAAGGCTTCAGCGGTGCGTGATTTTGTTTCCATAGGATTATAATAATACTACTAAAAAATTTACAGCGGGTCAATAAACTAATAATTTTTATTTCACCTTTCAAATTACTTGACTTTGCCGTTAAATTTTTAAAAATTGATTCGACTTGTTGCGGAATTCTAATTCCGCGCCTTAATATGCCCCGGCGGGGGGCTTATAAGGGGCTGCGCCCCTTAACCCGCTATGAAAATTTAATTTTGCAAGAACCTTATCATTTACTTGAGGAAGACTATTTTAAATTCGTCAGGAATTGTATTCCGCGGGGTGCCATTATGATCGGTAAAAAAATACGGCTTCAGAGGATAATCGACCGGAATACCGGGAAGTCCATCATCGTGCCCATGGATCATGGCGTAACGGTCGGGCCGATCCCCGGGCTCATCGACATCGCCGTAGCGGTGAACAAGGTCGCCAATGGGGGAGCTAACGCGATTCTCATGCACAAGGGGCTGGTCGAGACCGGGCATCGGAGCTCGGGCAAGGATATCGGCCTTATTGTTCATCTCTCCGCCAGCACGATCCTGGCGCCTGATTCAAACGCGAAGACCCTCGTTTGCACGGTAGAGGAGGCGGTACGGCTCGGCGCGGACGGCGTGTCGATCCACATCAATATCGGCGCCAATACCGAATCCGAGATGCTGGGTAAGATGGGCGAGGTGTCAAAGTCATGCAGGGATTGGGGCATGCCGCTCCTGGCCATGATGTACACCCGGGGCGCCAAGATCAAAAATGAATACGACGTGGCAGTGGTCAAGCACGCCGCCAGGGTCGGGGCGGAGCTGGGCGCGGATATCGTGAAGGTCAATTATACCGGCTCTCCGGAGTCGTTCAGGGAGGTCGTGCAGGGCTGCCCGGTCCCGGTGGTCATCGCCGGCGGAGAGAAGATGGAAACCGATGAGGAGGTACTGGAGATGGTCCGCGGCTCCATAGAAGCGGGCGGCTCGGGCGTATCCATCGGCAGGAACGTGTTCCAGCACAATAATCCTGAGGCCATAGTAATGAAAATATCGGAAATCGTGAATGGAATCCGGAAATGAAGGAAGTATGGCTGCATCTTACCGCCTGGAACAAGAACCTGGTGACGGAGGCGCTCGAGTCCGGGGTTGATGCGATCGTCACGGCGCCCGAGCACGTTCCCCGGATCAAAGAGCTCGGCAGGATGATGGTCGTGTCCGCGGAAGCGGGAGACCGGAAGATCCCCGAGGACGTCGAAGTCATCGTGATTAAGAACAAGGATGACGAGAAGCGGGCGGCGGCGGCGCTTAAATCAAAGACCGTGATCGCGCGCACCACGGACTGGGACATCATTCCGATTGAAAATCTGATTCCTCAGGGCGGCGACCGCCTCTTTACCTTTGTGAGGAGCCTCGCTGACGCGAAGCTTGCGGCAGGGATACTGGAAAAAGGGGTTGCCGGCGTGGTACTTGAAACCGGCGATCCGGGCGAAATCTCCCGGGTAGCCGGCTATATCAAGGACCTGGACAACGAATCATATAGTCTTGCGGAGCTTGAGATAAGGACTATCAAGAATATCGGGATCGGCGACAGGGTCTGCGTGGATACCTGCGGTAATTTGGATCTGGGCGAGGGGCTTCTGGTGGGGAACTCCAGCGGAGGGCTCTTTCTCGTTCATGCCGAGAATATCGATAATCCCTATGTCGCGCCGCGCCCTTTCAGGATAAACGCCGGAGCGGTACATTCGTATGTACGGGTGCCGGGCGGAAAGACACGCTACCTGGGAGAGCTCAAGACCGGCGATCAGGTCCTCATCGTGAACAAGGCCGGGGATTCCTATATATCGTACGTGGGCCGCTCAAAGATCGAGAAGCGGCCGCTCGTGGTCGTGTATGCGGCCGGCAGCGATAAGATTGAATATTCGGTGATACTTCAGAATGCGGAAACGATACGGCTGACCGCGCCGGACGGCGCCGCGGTAAGCGTGGCCGCACTGCGGCCGGGAGACCATGTTCTCGGCTTTATTGATAAAGGCGGCCGCCACTTTGGCATGGCTGTTGATGAAACAATAAGAGAGCAATAATTTTATAAAACACTTCATAAAAACCTTGACATGCATGGGTTGAGTTTTTTAGTGCCTTTTGTGATATTATCTTGCAAGAATTGTATTTTTTTAAAATTTTTTAGGGGTCTAAGGGGCGAAGCCCGAGCGAACAGGAGGTTCGCCTGCCGGCATGAACAGGACGTTTCAATAAAGCCGGCCTTAAAAGCCCCGCAGGGCCCCCCTGCAATCCCAGTTTGGGTTGCGGGCAGCGCCCGCGTATAAATAAAGCGAGGATTTATGATTGAGGTGAGATTTCACGGCAGAGGCGGACAGGGTGCGGTGACATCGGTTGAGATATGCGCCGTTTCCGCGATTGATGACGGCAAGTTCGCGCAGGGCTTTCCCAGCTTTGGGCCGGAGCGGAGGGGAGCGCCGGTGCTGGCATTTCTGCGGGTTTCGGAAAAACCCATAAAATTGAGATCCAGGATATACGAGCCGGACGTGATCGTTGTTCTCGATCCTTCTCTCCTCGCCGCCGAGAACCCGACGCTGGGATTGAAGAAGTCGGGAACGATAGTGATCAATACCGGCAAGAGCGCCCAGGAGATTAAAAACATGTTCCCCGGTTTCAGGGTCGCGGCGATTGACGCGTACTCCGTCGCACGGGACGAGCTCGGCATTCCTATCGCCAACACCACGATGATCGGCGCGCTGGTCAAGGCGACGGACATAATAAGCATGAAATCGATGGAAGACTCCATAACCGAGCGGTTCGGACGGCTTGCCCAGAAAAATATAAACGCCTGCCGCAGGGCATACAATGAAACAGTTATCATTTAATCCGACGAGGAGACTGTAATGGCGAAACCAATGGAACAATATAAATGGCACGAGCTCAACGCGGGCTGCGTCATTGACGAGCCCGGAAGCGCTTCTGAATACAAGACCGGCTCGTGGCGCGTGCAGAAGCCGGTATGGGACGATTCGAAATGCATCAAGTGCGGGGTATGCTGGATGTTTTGCCCTGACGCGGCGATATACCAGAAGAAAGACGGTTATTTTGAAGCGAACCTGGATTACTGCAAGGGATGCGGGATATGCGCGAGGGAATGCTGGCCCTGCGCCATCACCATGGTGGAGGGTTGAGAAATGAACAACAAAAACAAAAAAGGAATCGAGGTATCGATTGCCTTGTCGGAATCGGTCAAGCTCTGCCGCTTTGAGGCCATATCAGCCTATCCGATCACTCCCCAGACGCATATCGTGGAGCATCTGTCGGAGCTCGTCGCCGAAGGCGAGCTCGCCGCTGAATTCATAACAATAGAATCGGAGCACTCGGCGCTCTCCGCCTGCATCGGCGCCTCCGCCGCCGGCGCCCGGACATTCACCTCCACGAGCTCGCAGGGACTTGAGCTGATGCATGAGATTCTTTTCATAGCCTCCGGACTCAGGATGCCCATTGTTATGGCAGTCGCCAACAGGGCCCTGTCCGCGCCCCTTTCGATTTGGAATGATCACGGCGATGTGATGGCCGCCCGGGATGCCGGATGGATACAGATTTTTTGCGAGAACGGGCAGGAGGCCGTGGATTCGATAATAATCGCCACGAGGTTCGCGGAGGACCGGAGGGTTCTTCTTCCGGTCATGGTGAACCTGGACGGATTCATATTGAGCCATGTCGTCGAGCCGATCGAATTTCCCGCACAGGAGTCGGTTGACGCGTTTCTTCCTTCTTATGATCCGCTGTATACGCTGCACCCTGACCGGCCCCTGACCATGGGAGCGTACGCCTTGCCGGAGCTCTATACCGAGGCGCGGTACGCCCAGGAGAACGCCCTGATCAATTCTAAAGATGTTATCAATGAGGTCATGGGGGAATTCGGGAAAAAATTCGGAAGGGAGTACCGGGTCGTCGAGTCCTATAATTGCGAAAAGGCGGACACGGTCTTTGTAGCCATGGGATCCATGAACGAGAATATTATGACCGCTATTGATGAGCTGAAGTCCCGGGGCAAAGAAGCAGGGCTGGTCAAGATCAGACTCTTCAGGCCGTTCCCGTCCGAAGAGCTGGCTGAAGTCCTTTCCGGGAAAAAGAGGATAATCGTCATTGACCGGGCGATGCCGGGCGGAGCCATGAACGGGCCGGTTTTCAGCGAGATTTCCTCCCTCGCAAAGATCCGCGGTCTTGACGCGATACTGTCAAACTTCATACTCGGACTTGGCGGAAGGGACGTCGTACCTGAAGCGTTTATCGACATTTACAACGAATCGATGGCCAGAACGTCGACTTTCGTAAAAGCTGCAAAAACAAACTACCGGATTGTTGGAGTAAGAGAATGATAATGCCGAATATTGAGCTGTATGCCGCCAATGTAATACCCAAAGAGGAATATGCGGTGTCGGGCCATCGGGCCTGCCAGGGCTGCGCCGAGATACTCGCGGTCAGGCTCGCCCTGAAGGCGCTCGGCCGCGATACCATATTGACTATGGCCACGGGTTGCATGGAGATCGTATCAACCCCGTTTCCCACAACGGACTGGAAGCTCCCGTGGATACACGTTGCCTTTGAGAATGCCGCTGCGGTCGCCTCCGGCGTGGATATAGGGCTTAAAATTCTCATGAAAAAGGGGAAGGTAAAGAAGAGCGATATCAATATCGTCGCCATAGGGGGCGACGGCGGGACGAGCGATATAGGCCTTCAGTCCCTTTCAGGAGCGTTCGAGCGATATCATAAGTTCATATATATATGCGTGGACAATGAGGCGTATATGAACACGGGGGTTCAGAGATCTTCCTCCACGCCCTTCGGAGCCATGACGACCACGAGCCCTCCCGGAAAGCTGAGCATGGGCCAGCCGACCTGGAAAAAGAACATGGTAAAGATCGCGGTGGCCCACAACATCCCCTATGTGGCGACCGCGTGTCCGTCATATCCCTTTGACCTCATCGAGAAGGTGAAGAAGGCAAAGATGGCTGACGGGCCTGCGTATCTGCATATACTCTCCGTATGCCCTACGGGATGGAGAACGGCGTCGGACCTCTCGATACGCTACGGCCGCCTCGCGGTCGAATCGGGAGTATTCCCTCTGTACGAGGTGGAGAACGGCACGTACCGGCTCAGTTTAAACCCCGAGCCTTTGAGGCCGGTCACCGACTATTTCAAGGGGCAGGGAAGGTTCAGACATCTCACCGATGAATACATCGACAAGATACAGAAGAGAACCATAAAAGAATGGGAAGATTTGAAAACCCTGTGCGGCGTCAAATAGGAGGATGGATGGATATCGACAAGAAAAAGCTTGATACGATAATCAAGAAAAACGGCGGCGAGCGTAACCGGATTCTCGCTATATATCAGGATATTCAGTCTGAGTACCGTTATCTTCCGAAAGAGGCAGTTCAGTATGTGTGCGGACGGCTCGATATCCCGCTTGTCAAGGGATTCGAGGTCGCAACGTTCTATAAGGCACTTTCCCTCAAACCCAAAGGCAAGCATTCAGTCTGCGTCTGCCTGGGTACAGCGTGCCACCTCAAGGGCGGCCCCGCAATACTCGAGACCTTCGAGCGCGAGCTCAAGGTCAAGAGGGACGACACCACAGAGGACGGCATGTTTAGCGTTGATACCGTCAACTGTCTCGGCGCCTGCGCGCTCGCGCCGCTGGTGCGGGTCGATGGAAAAGATTTCGGCAAGACCAGTCCGCCTACCGTTAAGAAAATAATCAAAGAATTCAAACACGGAGCCTAAAATGATACAGTCGCTCGATGATCTTGAAAAGATAAAAGAGGATTTTGCCGGCCGTATAAAGAAATACGGGAAGACGGTGAAGATATGTTTCGGCACGGGGTGCGTATCGTCCGGTTCTCAGGCGGTGTATGACGGACTTGTCGGCGCCCTTGAAAAAGAATCATTAAACAAAAAGGTGCGCGTAGTAAAAACAGGCTGTCACGGATTCTGCGAGAAGGGCCCGATTGTCGTTTTCAACGACGATGAGATTTTTTATCAGTCGGTCGGCAAGAAAAAAATTGAAGAAGACATCGCGCTTCTTCTTGATACGATAAAAAACGGCAAAGTCGCGGATAAACTCCTCTATAAAAGCGCTGACAAATTAAAGAAATTCGTCTCGACCAAGGAGATACCCTTCTATGCAATGCAGAAAAAGATCGTACTCGATTTGAATGGAGCCATTGATCCGGAGGATATAGATGAATACATTGCGCACGGCGGCTACAGCGCCCTGCAAAAGGCGCTCACGGCAATGACGCCTGATGAAGTTCTTGATTGGGTGCAGAAGTCGGGCTTGAGGGGAAGGGGCGGCGGCGGGTTTTCCACAGGGACAAAATGGAAGTCATGCAAGGATGCTCACGGAGGCCCGAAATATATCATGGCCAACGGCGATGAGGGAGATCCTGGCGCGTTCATGGACAGGTCGCTCATGGAGGGAAACCCCGGCGTTATACTTGAGGGAATGATAATAGGCGGATACACAATCGGCTCGAATCAAGGATATATCTACGTGCGGGACGAATATCCTCTCGCCGTGAAAAGGCTCGGCATCGCGTTAGAGCAGGCGGTGAAATACGGCTTTCTCGGAAAAAATATATTCAACTCCGGATTTGATTTCGACATAAAAATAGTCAGGGGCGGCGGAGCGTTTGTCTGCGGCGAGTCGACCGCTCTCATGTCCTCGCTTGAGGGAAAGTCGGGAGAGCCGAGGGCCAAGTATGTCCATACTGTTGAAAAGGGCCTGTGGGACAAGCCCAGCAATTTGAATAATGTCGAGACATGGGCCTGCGTCCCGGCGATCATAAACAGGGGATGGCAATGGTTCGCATCGATAGGAAGCGAAGGGAGCAAGGGGACAAAGGTTTTCTCCCTGGTCGGCAAGGTTAACAATACGGGGCTGATCGAGGTTCCCATGGGGACAACCCTACGCCAGATAATCTTCGATCTTGGTGACGGCATCCAAAACAATAAGGAGTTCAAGGCAGTGCAGACTGGCGGCCCCTCCGGCGGCTGCATACCGAAAGAATATCTCGACACTGCGGTGGATTTTGACACGCTTTGGGAGCTCGGCTCAATGATGGGATCCGGCGGCATGATTGTCATGGATGACAAAAACTGCATGGTCGATGTCGCACGATATTTCCTGAAGTTCCTCGTTGAGGAGTCATGCGGGAAGTGCGTGCCCTGCAGGGAGGGGATCAGGCGCATGCTTGAGATAGTCGAGAGAATATGCGACGGCGAGGGAGATGAAGGAGACATCGCGCACCTCAAGGAGCTCGGGAGGGCCGTCAACATCGGGTCCCTGTGCGGCCTCGGCCAGTCAGCATCCAATCCGGTTCTTTCAACCCTGAGATATTTCATGGATGAATACGAGGCTCATATAGCGCATAAGAAGTGTCCTGCCGGAGTGTGCAAGCCTCTGATCAACTATACCATTTTGGATAATTGCACGGGATGTACGCTGTGCGCACGGGAATGTCCCTCAAACTGCATTATCGGCGACAAGAAAAAGCCCCATACCATAGACACGAAAAAGTGCATCAAGTGCGGCATGTGCTATGAGGTTTGCAAGTTTGGCGCGGTTAACGTCGTATGAACAAGGAGCCTGCAATGATTGAGTTTACAATAGACGGCAAAAAGGTCAAGGCAACGGAGGGGGAGTTTATCCTGCCGGTGGCCCTTCGCGAGGGGTTTGACATTCCGACGCTGTGCCATCATGAAGCGCTCGGCTCGGACGGCAGGTGCAGGATTTGCGTCGTCGAGGTCAAGAGGGGCAGCCGGAAGAGGATAGTGACATCATGCCTGTATCCGGTCGCTGACGGAATCGAGGTATCAACGAACGCGCCGGATGTTATGCTCGTGCGCAAGTCCGTGCTCGAGCTGCTCTATGCCCGGTGTCCTGAAGCCGAAGTTCTCGGGCATCTTGCGAAAAAGTATGGAGTCGAGAATGTCCGCTATTCCAAGGATCATGACAAGGGCAAGTGCATACTCTGCAATATCTGTATTAGAGCCTGTGCGGAGATTGTCGGGGTATCCGCTCTGGGCTTCAGCGGAAAGGGGATGTCTAAGAAGGTCACCACCCCCTTTGATGAGCCCTCGGACACCTGCATAGCCTGCGGCGCGTGCGTGGTAGCCTGTCCGACCGGCCACATCTTCATGAAAGACGATAAAGGCGTGAGGACGATTTGGAAAAAGAAATTCCCTCTTGCGCAATGCCCGGAATGCTCGCGGTTCCACGCGCCCGTGGAGCAGCTTCAGTATATATCGAAGGTGACGAATGTTCCGCTTGAAACCCTGATGGTCTGCCAGGACTGTCGATAGTTGATCCCCAAGCCCCCCAACCCCCCGGAGAGGGGCTAATATTTGAAATGGAGATTAAACTGTCGCATTTTAATTCATTTTTCAGCTTTTTTAAGTCCCCCTTTGGGGGATTTAGGGGGCGAGGAGGCGGCTATGAAAGAATTCATTAAGCTTTTGCACGAAGCCGAGACGATTGAGCAGGACGGCCACCGGTATTACTTGAGCTCAATGGAAAAAACGAAAAACAGGTTTGCGAAGGAGCTTTTCAGGAAGCTGTCCGAAGAGGAGATCGTTCATTATAACAGGGTCAGGCAGATTGCGGGAATGCTGGCTGAAGGAAAAGAAATAACAAAAAACGACATACAGCTCAGCGGAAAAAGCGGGAGGATATTCGATTCCCTCATCAGGGACATTAAATCCGATCAGCCTGCGGGCAGCGAGATTGAGGCGTTGCAATTTGCCAAAAAGCTCGAGCAAAAGAGCATCGCGCATTATCAAAACGCCATGAAATCGGCCGGCGACGCTATGGTTATGGAATTCCTTTCGCAGCTTGTCATTGAGGAGGAGGGGCATTTCCGCTCGATCAGCGAATCAATTGAATATATTGAGGATCCTCAGGCCTGGTTTTCGAGGAAAGAAAGAAGCCATTACGACGGCGCGTAATTTTACTTTACCCATACAATCTTGTCAAAGTTTCTCACCTTCTGCATCTGAATAAATTGCTTCCATTCGGAGCTGATCGCCGCTCCTGAAAGATCGGCATTCCTCAGATGGACATAATTTACGATTATTCCCCGCCTGATATCTTCGCAGATTTTATCGCACGTGGCGTTTTCAGCTCCCGGCGCTACAAAAACGGCGTTTCGCAAATCCGCACTATTCAGGCTCGCGTCATAGAAATATGCGTCGATGAGATTCGCTTTGATCAAGACGGCATTCTCCGCTTTGACCCTTCGAAGGTTAGCCCCCCTGAGATCCGATCCGGTCAGGTCCGCAGCGCTTAAATCTGCCTCGCGGAGATCGGCATTGACGAATTTTGAGTTTCTGAGGTTGGAAAAGCTGAAATTTGTCCTTATAAGCCGGGCTTTTGAAAAATTCGCATTTTCCAAATCGAGGTTGTACAGGTCGAAGCCGGACAGATTTGTGCCGATAAGATATCCGCTCTTGAGAAGGGTTTTGATTCTATATTGTGCGCAGCCGGAATTCAAGAGTCCTATGGCCATCGATAAAATAAGGAAAGCAGTTATAGATATTAAATTTGTGCTTGTCCGAAGATAAAATTTCATATCGCGCCTGGTATCCCCTCACCCCCCGGCCCCCTCTCCCATTAAGAAATGAATAAAGGAGAGGGGGAGCAAGGAAAGCTTAACGATGCAAAAACCCTCTCCTTTTTCCCAAGTTTAATGGGAGAGGGTGCGCAGCAGCGCGGGTGAGGGCATTGCATCAAGACATTTTGACTGCAGCATAAAGTTGCGCTATAATAATATATTTTAATAACGGTTATAGTCAATAATATAATTCTTCGCGCAGCGTTTCCAATAACTTTATTTTCTTGACTTTTAATTAAAATAGAGCTATCTCATCTGTTATTGAATAATTTCATTCAAGAAGGAGCCTGTTATGGAAGAAGTGAAGGTCGGCATTGTCTCCAAATTTTTCGCGCAGCCGAGCGTGGCAGCCATCGAGCTGACCGACGGTTCCATTAAAGTTGGCGATGCGATTCATATCAAAGGCCACAGCACGGATATAGAGCAGACGGTGGAATCGATACAGATCGAGCATGCCAGCGTTGCAACCGCTGATAAAGGCGCGTCCATCGGGATCAAAGTAAAGGACCGCGTTCGCCCTCACGACCTGGTGTATCTGATCAAGCAGTAGGGAAGTGTTTAATAATTCCATTGTTCGGCCGGGGCTGGAGCGCCTTGCAGCTGATGTCGGCCCGCTCAGAAACAGGAATATCGGTCTGGTGGCAAACCATACTTCGGTAACCCGCGATCTCAGATACAGCTGGGACATACTGACCCGGCTCGGCCTCAAGATAAAAAAAGTCTTTCCGGTATATTGATAAACCGGATTCTGCCGGTACCGTCGAAAAGGCCCCCTCCGGAGAGTGGCTAAGACGCCCCCTGATTCCGGATCATTCCTGAGACTGGTCTTCGATGATTTTCAGCGAGGAATGAGTCAGCGTTGCGTCGTTCTCATACAGGGTGTCGAATATGATGATTATTTCAGTTCTCACGTTTTTTTTAATAATGAAATAATATTCCCCGGCCAATTTCCGGACAAGGTCAATGCCCCTTCCGGTCTCTGAGATGAGCTCCGATACATCGGCGTCATTCTCAAACGCTTTATCGATCAGCATGTTTTGAACGATACCCTGGTATAGGGTGTCGAGTATGGTTATTTTGGACAATTTGCCGTTGTAGTCATCGATGGCGATGCCGTACTTATCAGCGGAGCGCGCAAAAAAGGTGTCCACGAATTCACCCTCTCCGAGCTGAACCGGGATGCGCTGTTTCTTTTCGATGCTCAAGCCGTGCGAATGGTAAACCGCGTTTATGATCGTTTCATTGAGGATTAAATTCAGGGAAATCTCGTTTTTAATAACAAACCCCCATTTTTTTATTTCATTGATAATAATGGAAACCGCCGGTTTAATCTGCCGTGAGTTCGTTATCCGCACTCTCTTTGTTTCCACGATATTATTGATATAATTGTTCAGTCCGAAGATGTTTTTTTTCGTTATCAATTTACCCGCGAGATTGAGGATCTCATCCTTCCTGAAAGGCTTGGACAGGACGTTGCCTATTCCTTCATGGAATATCACGTCGAAAAAGGTGTCCATGCTCTTTTCGGTCGTCATTATTGTTGCGATGTGGGGGTAGTGGGTTGATATGTACTTATACAGATCAAAGGCGTTGTCTCCCGGCAGTTCGACGTCGGCTATCACCAGATCGAAGTCCACCGCCTTCAGCCGTTTCATTGCGTCATAGGCGGATTCGCATAACTCGACGTCGTACCCCTTATTCTTGAAGATTTTGACTATTGAGTTCTTAAATATCGAAAAATCAACTACGAGGACATTGTACATGGCGCCATTTAATGGACCGAATCACTTGTTATTGCAAGAAAAATTAATAAAAAATTTCAGAAAATGTCTTGATCTGTACGAAAATTATAGTGATTCATTCTACCTATCAGGCTTATGGTGCGTGGTACGCGCATATCCACCGCCTCATTGGCCGATGAGCGCTAACTTTGGAGGATAAAATGAAAAGGATGATTCTCGTTGTCTCATGCTGCATCTCCATGGCAGTAGCGGCCGCAGCGCAGGATAAGGGCGAGCAGAAATATAAACTGATGTCTGAGAGGCTTGATCAGCAGGGGAAGGAGCTGGACGCCCAGATCAGCAGCCTGAATACTAAATTGGCCGGCATTATTAAGAAATACGACCTCCTGAAGACGACCGGGGTCAGGATACTGCCGTACCAAATGACCTATGTGATCGGCCAGAATTTCATTGAAATGGAGAAGCATACGTTCATAAAAGACGATATTTATGCCCGGGATATCACCGGAATTCAGGTGAAAAAAACGAAGATATATACCGACGGCCAGAGCATATCCCAGATTGAATCCCAGATTTATGACCAGGACTATTATTCAGGAATGATGAATATCGTAAAGATCGTCGATCCTTCCCCGATGTCTGAAGGCACCGACGACATCGTATTCACCTATATACTCCGCGGCAAGATCGTTTTGGATAATAAAAAATTGGGAGAGATCAAAAACACGACCGTCTCCCCGATTCGCAATGATCTGAAAAGGGAATTTCTGATCCCTCATCTTAGCTACTTTGAAGATTCACTTCTTTACATCGCCGAGGCGTATTATAAAGGCCTCAAGGATGCTGAATCCGGCATGTCGGATTTCCTGAAAAAATCACTCAAATAATAATAGACTTTAGAGTTGAATCGGAGAGCGAGATGAAATTAGCGGTAGTCGGAACCGGTTATGTCGGCCTGGTTACGGGAGCCTGTTTTGCCGATATGGGCAACGATGTCTGGTGCATTGACATTGATAAGAAAAAGATTCAAGGCCTGCAAAACGGCATACTGCCGATATTTGAGCCCGGCCTTGAGGAGATTGTAAAAAGGAATTACGACGAGGGCCGCCTCAGGTTTACCACCGATCTGAAAGAAGGATTGGGCGGGAACCGGATCGCCTTTATCGCCGTAGGCACGCCTTCCGATGAGGATGGATCCGCCGACCTTCAGCATGTCATAAGCGCGGCACGGGAGGTCGGCAGGTGCATCGATGAATATATCATTATTGTGGATAAATCTACGGTGCCGGTGGGCACCGCGGCGAAAGTCCGCCGTGCGGTTCGGGAAGAGCTTGAAAAAAGAGGGAGAGGAGATATCGATTTTGACGTTGTGTCCAATCCCGAGTTTTTAAAAGAGGGGGACGCGGTTGAGGATTTCATCAGGCCCGACAGGGTCATCATAGGAACCGACAGCGATCGCGCGGCGGGAATAATGCGGGAGCTCTATTCAGACTTTGTCCGGAAGGGGGATCGGGTCATCATAATGGACATCCCCTCGGCCGAGCTCACGAAATACGCCGCCAACGCCATGCTGGCGGCAAGGATCAGCTTCATGAATGAGCTGGCCCAGCTCTGCTCGGCCACGGGGGCGGATATTGAAAGCGTGCGCAAGGGGATCGGCGCGGACAGCCGGATCGGCAGCGCCTTTTTATACGCGGGGATCGGCTACGGCGGTTCCTGCTTTCCGAAAGATGTTAAAGCCCTTATCAGCACCATGAAGAACCATGGACTTGAGGCGAGGATGCTGGCGGCTGTCCAGGAGGTGAATATCCTTCAGCGCCGGTATTTTACCGGCATGGTGATCAGGCATATGGGGGAGGATCTGCACGGCAAGGTTTTCGCGGTCTGGGGATTGGCGTTCAAACCTCAGACCGACGACATGCGGGAGGCGCCATCTGTGGATATTATCAAGGAGCTGCGCGCACGGGGCGCCCGGTTCAGGGCTTATGACCCTATCGCGGTTGCAAACGCCCGTAATCTGCTCGGGGATACGAATATTGAATACTCCCGAAACAATTATGAAGTCCTGGAAGGCGCGGACGCCCTTCTGCTTCTGACTGAATGGCATCATTTCAGAAAGCCCGACTTTGATAAAATGAGATCGCTGATGAAGAGCCCGGTCATATTCGACGGCAGAAACCAATATGATCCGGCGAAAATCAAGGAACAGGGATTTACGTATTATTGCATCGGAAGAGCCTGAGGCGGCCGCACAATTCCCCGTATCATAATTTTTAATTACTTGAGTTAGGCGATTTTAATATTCCCCTCCCTCGATGGGAGGGGCTAGGGGAGGGTGATTAGAACTGTCTGACATTGGCTTTTTTCACCCCCACCCCGGCCCTCCCCCATCAAGGGGGAGGGAGGTTTTGAATCAATTTTTGCCTAACTCAAGTTAAATATTCTGAAAGCATTCCTGGTTGTATTCTGTGCCACATTCTCGATCGTGTCGCCGACTATCTCCGCCGCAGCCTGCAGGTTGTACACGATATATTTCGGATAATTTATTTCCCCCTTTTTTTGAACGGGCGGAATGTCCGGGCTGTCGGTTTCAAGCAGAAAGTGGTTGGGATAAATTTTTTTCATCACCTCGATTCTTTTTCTGCTGTTGCGCAGGGTCAATATCCCGCCCAGGGAAAAACTCAGGCCGAACCGCATCAATTCATCGGCGAGCTCGGCGCTGCCTGAAAATGAGTGGACTATTCCTCCCGATTGCGGCGATCCGATGCGCTTTAACGAATGAATAAGCTCGTTGAAGGCGCCCCGGCAATGGATAACGACGGGAAGATCGATCTCTTTTGCAATAGCGAGCTGATCTTCAAAGAATCTCATTTGCAACAGGAAATCCCCGTTTTCGATCTTTCGGTCAATGCCGATCTCACCGATGGCCACAGCTCCCAGCTCTTTCGCCCTATGGAGACCGGGGATTCGGGCACGATACGATTCCTGTATATACCAGGGATGGATTCCCAGGGCATATTCGACTGCGGGGAACCGCTGCGCGATATTCCGGGAAAGATCCCACTGATCCGGCGAGATCGTAGAAGTGATAAGCTTAATGATGCCCGCGTCCAACGCCTCGCTGACGATGCGGCCGAGATCCTCAGCAAATAAAACGCTTTCAAGATGGCAGTGCGCATCAACCAGGCGCATAGGGTTATTCACCGATTATTTTTACCAGAACCCGCTTCGGTCTCCTGCCGTCGAATTCGCCATAATAGATCTGCTCCCATGGCCCGAAATCGAGCCTGCCGCCGGTCACCGCTACGACGACCTCGCGGCCCATGATGTTTCTCTTGATATGGGCGTCGCCGTTGTCCTCGCCGGTCCGGTTATGCCGGTAGCGCGATGCCGGCTCATGCGGCGCCAGGCCTTCAAGAAAGTCGTCAAAATCCGCAATAAGGCCGCTCTCGGCGTCGTTTATGTAGACCGAGGCGGTTATATGCATGGCGTTGACCAGGCAGAGCCCTTCGTGAATGCCGCTTTTTGCTACGATCCGCTCGACAGCGGCCGTGATATTGATATATTCCCTTCGATTTTGCGTGTTAAAAGTAAGATACTCGGTTAATGATTTCATTGCGGACTCCTATGAAAATGTGTCTCCGTTCATTGCGCTCTTTTATTTTTCCCCGAGTCTTTTACACCCTTTCTCCGGGATCGAGCATGGCCGGCCGCATCGCTCGTTTTCCGAGGAACAGCATGATTCGATGATTCCCTCCCATTTTTTTTCAACAAGAGAGTAATTCAGATGACCGTATACGACGCAGTCATACACCGCCCTCACTTTTCGGTAGGTTCTGGTCTCCTTGCCCGCTTCGTTTATTGTTTGATTCTTGTTCTCGTCTATGACGATGCTTGCACCGAGGATACAGGGGATCTTTTTATTAAAGTTTTCAGCCGGGAGGCGTTTGATGAGTGAAAACCTCTCGACGGCAACATTGTTCTTGATAAGGCCGTATTCTTTTTCAAAGCCTGCCCGCAGCAGGGTAACGGCCTCCTCGTCGGATATTTCAGGAATTGAGCTTGTACCGGAGATCTGCAGGCAATGGCTTCCGATACGGCAATCCTCCGCCTCCTTTCCGTTGTAGATGCACGCGATTTTGACGTCTTCCCATTTCCCGCCTCGCCGGGCCAGGGTCACGGCAAACACGCATTCATAGGTGGCGATGGTGTTATTTATATCGTCCTTTCGGCTTACCGTTATTTTGGATGACGTCTCGTACACCGGCGCACACAGGTTCCAGTATCCTTTTTTATTTAAAACCGTAATATTCGGTGCCTGATAACCGCCGTATGTTTTCAGGAAGGCGTCGGATACGAGCTTTTTGATCTCAGCATCAGCGAGTCCGGGGAGGTTTTTCCGATTCCTCGTGAGCTGGGTTGATTTTATTCTGAATATTTTTTGAAAAATCCATTCTGTTTCAAGTTTGTAGTATTGCACCTCCCAGAGATCGCGCATCTGAATTCCGCATTCCGAGAGCCTGTAGATCAGGGCAACCTGGTGACCCTGCGCGGGCACGGGAGCGTTGCCGACGGTTTCCGTAAAATTTCGAATTTTTCCGGCATAATATACTTGTAATGTTTTAGTTCCCTGAGGAGCATTATATCCGGCAGTAAAATCCTTCACCACCCGTCGCGCCGAAATATATTGCGCGGGCGGCTTTACGAATTTTTGACCCGGCTCTTGCTTTTTTACCGCAGCGCCGTGCATATAGCTCGTGTGCAGGATAAGCAGTAAAGCTGAAACATATATATATGGCGGTACTTTATTCAGCAACATCCCGGTCCCCCCATTCATTATGGACAGAATTATAGCTTGTGGATATTAGGTGTCAATTGTATTAATGTAGACCCTTTCAACCCCCTGACTATCAATTACCCGCATCTCACACGCTCATGCCCCCCAACCCCCCGGAGGGGGGCTAATATAGATTTCTAAGAGTAATAATTTATTATTCCTGTATATTTTTTTATAAATAATACATAGTCTTCAAGTCCCCCTCCGGGGGATTTAGGGGGCCGTGAGGCTTGATTTAAAGATGTGGGTAATGATTAGTCAGTGGCTGGCGGATCTTAAGAATTTAACTTGACATAACAGCGAGACAAATTTTAATGCCACAATAATGAAGCACTCCTCCATAATAACAGCTTACCGAAGCAGGAGCATTAAATATGCCGACCTATGAATATGAATGCCTTGAATGCAAGAATCGTTTTGATGTGTTTCAGTCGATCAATGACAACCCGATTGAACAGTGCATAAAATGCAACGGCAAGGTAAGAAAACTTTTCGGAAAAGCGGGGATCATTTTTAAGGGTTCCGGTTTTTACACGACCGACTATAAGCAAAAAGAGAGGCTCGCCGGAGTGAATAAGGACGGCCGGTCGGAGGCGACGCCTGCCCGGGCGGACTCAGAATCGCATCCGGAAACGAACAGCACCAGCGACTAGCACATTCCTGCACCTCGTTATTTCTTTGATTTTCCCTTTCTGTGCATCATCAGCTTCTTTTGGTTATAAAGGCTCATGAGGTATTTTTCAATATTTAAGATCGCCACCGGGGGTATTTTTTCGTCCTTCAATTTTTCCCCGGTAATTGAGTCGGAAAATTCACGTATGAATTCAAGGGATTGCATTATTTCCGGGGGAACCATCAGGTATTCGATATCGGGTATGAGATACTGCTGGCTTCTGTTCGGATACAGGATTTTCCTGGCGTTGTATATGGGGATAACGGTCTTGATGTTGAGCTTTCTGATGTCATTTATTATGATTTCAATGCTCGATTCATTGGCCGGGAGAAGCTCAATGTAGTTGGACAGCGGAATGATATTCCCGGGGCTGTTTTTAATTCTGTACAGTATGCTCTTGACCTCCCGTGAAATGAAGGTTCGGGAATCCGCTGCGGGGATGTGATCGCGCTCCTCTTTCGGCACCCGCAGTTTTACGTTTTCTTTTTTAAAGGTAAACAATGTCGTTAGAAAGTCCGCAATCGCCGATAATAGGGATCTCCTTTTTATAAAAATCCTCTCTTCTTTAGCAAGCGTCGAACCAACTGCAATGCTCTTCTGGTATCCTTCATATTCATCGATTAATTGTTCGAGCAGCTTTATATCGTCTTCAATGCCGATGACATTCTTGAGCTTCTCTTCGGAATTCAGCAGATTTTTCCCCGCATTGCACAGGATTGTAAATTCATCGAACATTTTTTCTTTTTCGGAATAGCTCAATCCGTCCATATTTTCCTGTTGATACAATATTTTATCGTGGAGTTCCGAAAATCTTGGCAGGAGCTGCTCCCCATCGATCAGGTAGGTGATCCCATCTTCGTCTTTATAGGTGAGAATTTTATACTTGATCGCCTGTTCGTGGGCCCATTTCGACAGCTTGTCTTCAGTGATCTCCGTGAATATGGAGGCCAGCGTCCCGATGGTGGACAGATTGTTTTCTTTTATATAGGCCGCGATATCATTGCTGGCCGTAATGAGGGGATCAATGACGCTTTCGACTTTCAGCAGGCATATTCTCAGGGAATTGAAGTTTTTTACTTCCGTAAGCTCCGCTGCCGAAAGCGAAGAGGCGATATCATCCAGGAGGATATTCAGCAGATAATCGAGTTTCGTATCTTTATAGTCGCTGAAGTCGGCGTTGAGGATTCCGAACTTTTTCAATCTCCTATTGATCGGAACCGCATTGCCTGAAATAATATTTTTTATTTTTTCAATAGTGACGGTTTTTTTTACCGCATTGTAATTGTCCTTGTGAAAGCAGAAGTCCTCGGTGATTTCATTATTCTGCTTGTTGATGATGTAGTTCTTAAACGTAAAGACGGTGGCTCCCAGCTCGGTTTTGATTATCTGGGAGAGGAGGTTCCGCTCTTTAGTCTTCCTGAGGAGCTTGGTCAGATTAAAAAGCCTGAATTGGCTGATCAGATTCAGAAAGTTTACAAGCGACTGCCGGTTTCGCTCCTCCTGAAAGCGGTTGTATTCGTCGTTGCTGAGCAATACGGTGAATTCCCGCTCCTCGGTAATCGACAATTTTTTGCTCTCGGGCTCTACGGTAAAGTAAAAAGTAATAAGGGATTTCAACTGGTCAGGGTAATTTTTTACTACTAAGTTAACCAGGGTGGCTATAGTTTTATTTCTCATAAACGTGAACGGAATTTTGATATTCCGCGACGTCTTCAAATCCTCAATGGTCGCAAAATGGCCGATCCCTGTCTTGAGCACATTGTTCTGGCAGGTCATGATTTCATTCAAGACTTCAAAAATATGTGGTTCCCGCGCAATATGCGAGTGGAGAAAGGGAAATCGTTTGTCCTGGATATATTCTCGCGCCATCGTTTACTCCGATCCACGTATCATCGGTACAAACCGCACGTAGGTAACGGTTTTTTTGGTAATTGTTCCCTTGTTTTTTGTAATTTTTATCAGCTCTTGAGTGAAGTCTCCTTCCGGAGCGACCAGAATGCCGCCGTCCGCAAGTTGATCTATCAGGGTCTGCGGTATTTTTGGCGGGGATGCCGTGAGCATAATGACGTCAAACGGGGCCTTTTCAGGCCAGCCGAGATATCCGTCGCCCGTCCGGATTTCGATATTATGGTAGCCGAGTTCTTTCAGTTTCTGGCGCGCGCTCTTCGCCAGTGGATCAACGATTTCAATGCTGTAGACCTGTTTCGCCAGCAGCGAGAAAATCGCAGCCTGGTAGCCGGATCCGGTGCCTATTTCCAGGACTTTTTCATTCCCCTTCAGCTCGCAGAGCTCGGTCATAAGGGCGACAATATACGGCTGGGAAATGGTCTGTCCATGGCCGATGGGCAGCGGATGGTCCTCGTATGCGCTCGCTACATGATGGCCGGGAATAAATTTATGCCGTTCAACCTTCCTCATGGCTTCCAGTACCCGCAGGTCGCTTACACCGCGGGCCTCAATCTGATTTTTTACCATGAGTTCGCGAAGCCGTTCCATAGAGGTTTCTCCTTCACTGGTGCACGTGGCCGTCATCAGGATGCATATGGTGAGTATTAATGTCAAAGTAATTCCACACATGGCAATTAGGAGCGAAGCTCCCGCTTTTGATTGCAGCCGTAGGCTGTGCTAAGAATAATTATTGCTTTACAAAAGATTCTATTATTATAATAGTATTATACAGAGTTAATTAGTCAACTTTTATATTAGCAAAAAGCATCATTATATCCCGGTCGGCGAAATCCCAACTCCTGCCCGCATCTCCCTGTGCAAGATAAGGGGATAGAGGAATTGAAGAGCCCCTTTTCTTACACACGTGTGGGTAGACGTTAGGGCGGAATCCGGGGGAGGGGAAGCATGGCGAAAAACAGCGGAAACTCATCGCGGAAAAAGGCCGGCGCCAAGGCTAAGCCTAAAACATCCAAACCGGCAAATCCGGTCAACCGGAGAGTGAAGGGCGGGAAAGGGCGGAATCCGGCCTATGTCCTCGTCATCATGGGCCTTTTGACCGTGCTGGCCGTGCTGGTGAACAGATTTTATGAAAAAACCGGGCCCGTACTGAAAAAAGATCAGAATAAATTCTCCAATTCAGAGGATCTGAGAAAAACCGCGGAGCCGGGCAATGATGCAGGTATGAAGCCGGAACAAAGGGATACGGGCCATTTGAAGGATTCGAAGAATGAGATTATTGAAAAGACCTCAAAAGAAAAGCCCGGCCAAGAGGATATTAAATTATTTTTTATAAAATTCAACGAAAAGACGGAAAAGATGTATCTGTCGTCGGTTCCCCGGAAGGTTGAAAAAAAATCACTTCTTGAAAACGCCATGAAGGAATTAATAAAAGGCCCAACGCCCTCGGAAAAAAAGAAGGGCCTGTTGACCGCAGTTCCGCACGACCTGAAGCTGAACAGCGTACGGATAAAGAACAGAACAGCTGAGCTCGATTTTAACGGCACAATAGAGCGGGGTGCGAGCGGCAGCATTTTATTGAACAGAATTGATCAGATCGTTTATACCGCAACCCAGTTTCACACGGTGAACAGCGTTATTATAAAGATCAATGGGAAGAAACAGGAAGCCCTTGGAGCGGACGGTCTGTCCATAGGAGGTCCGCTCCAAAGGAGAGAGTGATGGCTGCGCTCGAGATAGAGATAAAGGCCTATTGCGATGATCGCGCGAAGGTTGCCGAAAGGCTTAAAGCCCTGGGGGCACGGCATATCGGCCTTGTTACTGAAAGGGACTTGTACCTGAATCATCCGGCTCGTGATTTTAAAAACACCGACGAAGCCTTGCGGATACGGCAGGCCAACGGCAGGGCGATCCTCACGTACAAAGGACCAAAACTCAGCGCCGTAGCAAAGACGCGGCTTGAGCAGGAGGTCGCTGTGGACGACTTCGACTCCCTTTTGAACATACTCCAATATCTCGGATTTCATGAGGCGGGATCGGTCGTTAAGATGCGGGAGATTTATCTTTTCGACGAGATTACTATCTGCCTCGATGAGGTCGAGAGTCTGGGATTTTTTGTCGAGCTGGAGAAGAAGGGCTCGGAGCGCGAGCAGGCCGAGGGGGAGCTCTTCAGCCTGGCTGCGGATCTCGGGTTAGACCGGTTTGAGCGCCGGTCGTATCTTGAGCTGAAATATAATATTTGATTTCAACTCTCCGCGAATCATCCTTGTAATTTGAAACATTATCTTTCAAAATGCAAGGATGATTTTTCACATTTTGGGGTGAGTCTCTAAAGGAGCGTACGGAGCGTTGCGACGGCCCCTGAAAAGCACTATCGAAGCTGAAAGCCGCTCTTGATGAGCAGGGTGATGATGTTTTTCTGCAGCTTTTCAATTTCATCCGGCGTCAGGGTTCGGTCTCTGGAGGCGAACGTTACCTTCAGGGAAACCGATTTTTTCCCTTCAGGAATAGGGGGCCCGGCATACACGGAAACCACGTCGACGCCCTGTATTAATTCGCTGTTACTTTGCTCAATGATCGAGCATATATCGCGGCTGTATACGGTCTGATCTGCAATAACGCTCACCTCAAAAGGCACCTCCGGGTATTTCTGCAGCTCGATGAATCCCTGGTCGCGTTTTTTCGCCTCGAACAGGGAATTCACGCAGATGTCGAACAGGGCTGCCGCGCCCGTGATGTCGAATTCCCGTGCCGTTTCAGGATGGAGCTCGAATAGATATCCTGCCGGCGCGCTTTCAACCAGCAGCGCCATTGATCTGGCGGGATGGGCGTAGGGGGGGAGCTTCTTTCCCTCCGGGATCAGTGCGTAATCCGCAACCCGGAGTTTCGCCATGATGCCGCTCACGATTTTTTTAATATCGTAGAAAAGCAGATCGTCGGGTTTTTTCCGGTACACGGCTCCGGTCACCATAGTTTTCTCTTGTGCAAGCTCAGGGGATGTCCGGTCATTTTTGATATAGACCCTCCCCAGCTCATAGATGAGAAATTCGTCCCCGTAGCGCGCATTGAGCTTAAGGACATTGACGATATCGGGAAGGAGGCTTCTCCTGAGCCTGTCCTGCTCGCTGGAGAGCGGATTGCGCAAGCGGAGCTCCGCATCCTCGTTTATTTTCAATTTATTGAGGGTCTCTTCTCCGGTAAATGAATAGCCGCTTACCTCGATCATGTTATGATTGCCGGAAAGGATACTCTTGATTTTCCGCTCGAACAGCCTGAATTGATTCCTGGGGGGCGTTTCGCACGACACCCGGGGCGCCTTCGGGACGATATTGCCGTAGCCGTAAATCCTTCCGACCTCCTCCACGATATCTTCAGGTATGGATATATCCTTGGTGGCCCGGTACCGGGGAACCTCGATGGACAGGCTTTTACCCTTTGAGCGTATCTTGAAATCAAGGCCGGAGAGAATTTCCCTGATGCGGTTGTCGTCTATATCCTGTCCGAGCCGTTTGCGGATGAAATCGGCGTCAGTGCTGATAACGATTGTATTCTGTTTCTTCGGATAGGCGTCTATGATCTTCGTTACCGCATGCGCTCCGGGAATGATGCGCTTTATAAGCTCATAGCTGCGCAGGAGCGCGGGTACGGTGAGCTCGGGAGAGAGCGATTTCTCAAACCGTATGGCTGCCTCTGTCCGGTGGCTGTAGCGGTTGGCGGTCTTTCTGATGTTCACCGGATTGAAATTGGCGGCCTCGAGTACGATCTCCGTGGTGGAATCGTCAATCTCACTGTTACCTCCGCCCATCACTCCGGCGAGGGCTATCGCGCCCTTTGAGTCTGCTATGACGATATCCTCGGGAAACAGGGAAAAGACCTGGCCGTCCAGGGTCGTGAGATGCTCGTTTTCCCGGGCCATCCGCACCAGAATTTCCGGCCCGGAGAGCTTTTCTTGGTCAAACGCGTGCATGGGCTCGCCCAGCTCGGCCATGACATAGTTGGTGATATCGACGATATTGTTGATGGGACGCATGCCGATCGACTGGAGCATGGCCTTGAGCCAGTCGGGCGATTCCCGGATCACCACACCGGCCACGGCGAGGCCGCTGTAACGGGGGGCTGCTTCAGGGCTCAAGATCTTCACGGATAATTTTGAATCCGCCTTGAGCTCGTCGACAAGGCTCATGTCCACGACGCTGGTGAAGGGCCTGTTATACAACGCGCTGATCTCGCGGGCAAAGCCCTCATGGCTCCAGAGATCCGGCCGGTGCGTTATGGACTTATTGTCGATCTCGAATCGCACGTCTACCCTATGGGGGAAAAGCTCCGACAGGGGGATTCCGACTCTTGTTTCAGGCGGCAGTATCATGATGCCGGAATGATCGTCAGAGATGCCGAGCTCACGCTCCGAGCAGAGCATGCCCTCCGACTCCTGGCCGCGGATTTTCGCCTTATTGATAAGCATATTTTCGCCCAGCCTGGTGCCGACCATTGCCAGGGCCACGATGTCGCCTTTTTTATGGTTACGGGCTCCGCAAACCACCCGGTATTTTTTATTTCCGGTATCAACATCAACCAGAGAAAGCGCATCAGCGTTCGGATGAGGTTGAAGCCCCGCTATTTTGGCGGTATAGACCGTGCGGAAGTGCGCGTTGACCTGTTCGACGGAATCGATCTCCGCGGTCGACATGGTGAGTCGGAGCGCCAGCTCCTCCAACGGTATGTCGCTCGTAGCTACCATTTGCGACAGGATGTTCAGTGACAGGTGCATGCGCTTTCTATAAAACCAGCCTTTATCAGAATTGCTTCAAAAAGCGGATATCCCCGCTCAGGAAATGGCGGATGTCGTTTATGCCGTATTTCATCATGACCAGCCGGTTAAGGCCCAGGCCGAATGCGAAGCCCGACCACTCTTCAGGGTTGATACCGCCCATGCGCAGCACATTGGGATGAACCAGGCCGCACGGCAGAAGCTCCACCCAGCCGGACTGCTTGCACACGCTGCAGCCCGCCCCGTCGCAGATGAGGCAGTGTATGTCGAGCTCGAACCCCGGCTCCACAAAGGGGAAGTAGCCCGGCCTCAAGCGCACCGCGACATCGCGCTGAAAGATTTCTTTTAAAAGCTGCTTCATCACGAATATCAGGTGCGCCACGGTGATCTCCCGGTCGACCATCATTCCCTCCACCTGGTAAAAGGTGTTTTCATGGGAGGCGTCCGTGCTCTCGTACCGGAACACGCGGCCGGGCCCGACGATCCGGAATGGAGGACTCACCTTTTCCATGCCGCGTATCTGAATTGCAGAGGTGTGCGTCCGGAGTAAATTCCCGTCTTCCGTCCAGAAGGTATCCTGCATGTCCCGCGCCGGGTGATGCCGGGGCATGTTCAGGGCCTCGAAGTTGTAATAGTCGGTCTCGACCTCAGGGCCGTCCAGAATCTCGAACCCCATTGAGGTAAAGATATCCTCGATCTCGTACTGTATCTGGGATATCGGATGGAGCCTTCCCAGGTTCTCGCGCTCGGTCGCGCTCTCGCTGTCAAGCGTCACATCGATCAATTGCTTGCGGAGCAGATCGCTGCCGATGGTTTTCGATAATTCGTTTTTCTTGTCTTCCAGGCCGGATTCGATCTCATTTTTATATTGATTTGAGAGCTTCCCGATGGAAGCCCGCCGTTCAGCGGGAATATTCCCCAGAGAGCGGAGTATGAGGGTGAGGCTTCCTTTTCTGCCGAGATATTGTATGCGTATTTCCTCAAGGATGTCGATGCTGTCCGCTGATTGTATGGCTGACAGGGCGGTGGCGCGTATTTCGGCTAGTTGGTGTTCCATAGGATTTAAAAGACAGCTATGTTTAACCGAGTACAAAAGTCAAGAAAAATGTTAATCACTTGAATTCAAGTCAATGGCGATCTTCACCGCGCCGAAGGTGGGAATCTTATGAGGGTGTTTCAGCGGAATATACCGCACGTTTTCCTTCAAGCCTTTCAAGGCCCGCTCGTTCACCACTTTTTTGGCAACCGGAAGAATGAGCTTGGATGCGCGTGACAGTCCGCCGCCGAAGACTATGGCTTCAGGGTTGAAGATGTTCACGAGATTTGCCAGCCCGATCCCCAGGTATGTCGAATACTCGTCAAAAATCTCGAGAGCCAGCCTGTCTTTGTTGAGGGCTTCTTCATGGATCAGAAGCGGCGTGAGATCCTCATTCCTGATTCTTGCGCCGATTGAGGAATCTTTTCTTCTTTTCAGCTTCGACCGCGCCAGCTCAACCATTCCGGTCGCTGATGCGTACCGCTCCCAGCATCCCCTGCTGCCGCAGCCGCACCGTTTTCCGTCAGGATCAATGCTCATATGCCCGATTTCCATTGCATTCCCTGAAATCCCGGTATAGATAGTATCGTGAAGGACCAGGCCGCCGCCTATGCCGGTACCCAGGGTGATCATGATCCAGGTGCGGAACCTATCCCCGATCTCCTTCCACCGGGCGCCGATAAGCGCGACGGTCGCGTCGTTTTCCAAAACAACCTTGATGCCGGCACGCCTTTCAATATTCTTTGCGAGAGGATGATTTTGAAATACCGGTATGTTGGGGGATTTCAGGACTATTCCCCTGTCCCTGTCGATTGGGCCCGGTGTTCCGATGCCGACAGCGTTAATATCCCTCGTTTGGAGGGACGCGGATGCGGCAAGGGCTCCAATGAGGTCATAGATACTCTCATCTATCTCTTGTGCGGTTTTCAGCGTGTCGATCTGCTTAAAGCTTAATTCCCTTCCGGAATGATCGGCCATAAGGCCCTTGATCGTTGTTCCGCCGATATCGATTCCTATATACATGCAAATCACCGGTACATATCATGAAATTTTTCGGTCAGATACCCAAGATACGGAGCGACCGGGATATCCCCTCCGGTAATCGAGGCTGCCAGCTCTCCGAGCGTATACCGGGATCCCTGACTGTGGACGTTCTTCCTGAGCCACGAAAGGAGCGCGTCAAATCTTCCCTCCTCGATCTCTTTCGGAAGAAGAGGATGGTCTTCTACCGCTTTGCGGAAGAGCTGGGCTGACAGGAGATTGCCGATCACATAGGTCGGGAAATATCCGATGGATCCGTGGGCCCAGTGTATATCCTGAAGGCAGCCCTGCGCGTCGTCCGGCGGCGTGATTCCGAGGTATTCATGGTACTTCGCGTTCCAGAGCTCCGGGATATCCGTGGCCGTTACCACGCCGGCGATGAGGTCTTTCTCTATTTCAAATCTGATGAAGATGTGGAGGTTATACGTAAGCTCGTCCGATTCGACCCGGATATAGCTTTGTTTTACCTGATTGACGGCCCGGTAAAACTGCTCCTGATCAACTGAATCGAGCTGGCCCGGGAAATAGGTTTTGAGGATCGGGAGATAGTGCTTCCAGAAGCCCCTGCTTCTTCCCACGATATTTTCCCAGAGCCGCGACTGGGATTCGTGGACGCCGAGGGATATGGGCTGGCACAGCGGCGTATCGACCAGGTCGAGGGGGAGCCCCTGGTCATAGAGCGCGTGGCCTCCCTCGTGAATCGTGCTGAAGAGAGCGGAGAGGAGATCGTCCTCGCTGAACCGGGTCGTGATCCTCACGTCATAGGGAGAAAACGAGGTCGTGAACGGATGCGCCGATCTATCCTGGCGGCCCCTCGTGAAATCGTAATGCATGTCCCTTAATACGAGCATTCCGAACGCCTCCTGCTGTGCGGTGCTGAATTTCTGGTTCAGGAAGCCGGTTCGCACGCTATCCTTCCGGTCGGCGATTTCCCTTGCCAGCGGGACGATATGGATCTTCAGCTCATTGAAAAGCCGGACAACCCGGGTTGTCGTCAATTCCGGCTCATACAGATCAAGAAGCGCGTCATACCGATGCTCCGCATATCCGAGGCATTCAGCCTGCTCTTTGTTGAGCTCAATAATTTCAGACAGCACCGGCTGAAACTGCCGGAAATCGGAATTTGCGCGCGCCCTGATCCAGATCGAGTTCGCTCTCGGCGTTATCCGCGCGAGCCGCGCTACCAGGTCCCGGGGAATTTTCACTTTTTTGTCATATGCCCTCCGCGCGACGCGGATCATGCTCACTGCATCCGAAAAATAATCTCCTCCCACCTCTTTTTCCGCCCCTTCAATGAGGCGCGCCGTTTCCTCGGAGGTGAGCCACTGGTGGGCAAGGTCCGAGAGCAGGGCAAGCTGGTCCGCGCGCGGCTTGACTCCGCCTTCAGGCATGTAGGTCTCCATGTCCCAGCCGAGAACCGCAATTATCTGTTCAAGCCTTGAGATCCTTGCCCATTGTTCTTTAAATCGTTCCAGCATTAAACCCATTACGGCGCATCCTCCAGATATGAATTTGGTAAAACTAATCAAACCGCCCAGAAAATTCAATAACATAAAAATAAATTTCATTGGTTACAAACTGTTACAATTTGAAATCAAAGATCCATGTTTTTAATCTATATATCTGGTAAGTAGGCTGTCTAAAAAGCTCCCTAAATTCCCTTGGAGGGGGACTTGACCTCCTCCCCCCTCCTTGGGAGCTTGGGGAGTGTTGTGAGACAGCCCGGTAAAAATGAATAAGAAGGAGCGATATATGACAAAGAAAGTGATTTCACTCACGATTATTGCGGGGATCGCAGCAGCCGGTATCTTGGCTGCAGGCTGCGCAAAAAAACATTTTTTATGCAAAACGCCGGAAAAAAGGGCGGAGTTTATCGTAAAGAAGCTCACTCGTACCCTTGATCTTACTGAGGAGCAGGTAGAAAAGCTCAATAAAATCAAGGACGAAATCCTGGCGGCTACGAAAAATATCAGGAACGAGCGGAAAGCTTTCCGCAATGAGGCGTTGGTCCTCGTCAAAAGCGAAAAGCTTGACAGGAATGCGTTTAATAATCTGATAAGCAGGCGTGAACAGGCCTGGAATGAGCTTAAGCCGTTGATAATCGATAAGCTTATTGAGTTCCACAGCATGCTTACTCCGGAGCAAAAAAATAAGCTTGCCGAAAAAATGGAGAAGTTCCACCATTATTGCGATTAATATGGGCATTTGAAGGCGGGGTTGCGCAACCCCGCCTTCAGACGCGCCCCATCATAAAAATATGAAAAAACGTATCCTCATCATCGACGACGATCGAAAGCTCAATTCCCTCCTGACCGATTATTTGACCAAATATAATTTTGACGTGTATTCCATTACCGAGCCTGAACAGGCGCTCAGGGATTTAAAAAAAATTATTCCTGATATCATCATTCTGGATATCATGCTTCCCGGCATGGACGGCTTTGAGGTCTGCCGGAGGATACGGAAACTCCACAGTATCCCTATAATTATGCTCACGGCCCGCGGGGAGGTTGCCGACCGCATTGTCGGCCTTGAGCTGGGAGCGGACGATTATCTGCCCAAGCCATTTGAACCGCGGGAACTGGCGGCGCGGCTCCAATCGATATTGCGGCGAAGTTCAGGGGAGAAGAAAAGGGACAGGGCGAGCTTCGGCGGGCTTGAAATCGACTACAGCAGGCACCAGGTAAAGCTGGCCGGGAAGCCGGTTGATCTGACCACCATGGAATTTGAGATACTTTCGCTTTTCTCAAGAAACCCCGGAATAGTATTGAGCAGGGATACGATCTTCGAAAAAGTCAAGGGATTGGACGCCGATTCCTTTGACCGCTCCATTGATGTCATGATAAGCCGCCTGAGAAACAAGCTTAACGACGACCCCCAAAATCCCCTGTTTTTAAAAACAATATGGGGCGCGGGGTATAAATTCATCGGCACCCTCGATGATGACGGGTGATCGGTATGAAGATACGGGTTTCGATTTTCACCAAGCTTTTTCTTGTCATCATAGCCACGGGTATTCTTATCAATCTGCTGGTCGCGGGATTCTTCAGGCTTAACTTTCTTCGCGATACCGGAAGAATTACCGTAAAGAAAAATATAAAAATCTATGCCGATTATCTGATTAATGACATCGGCTTCCCGCCTGATATTGCCCGGGCCCGTGTTCTATCAGACAAAACAGGATTTGACATATTAATCAATGGCCCTCGGATGCAATGGGCTTCATCCGATCAAATTCCGGACATCAGTTCAATACGGCGAGAGTATCATTTTGAAAACGTACAGAATGCCTTGATCGGTTTCGATAAAGGGGTGTTTATTTTTCTTGAAGAGAGAAACGGATATACGTTCATGCTTTTTAAATCGAGGAGTCCCTTTAAATGGGATGAAGGATACTTTATTGTTCTGTCGCTATTGTTGACCGTAATTCTCATAGCAGTATACCTGGTGATCAGGAGAATCCTGCAGCCGCTAAAGCTCCTTTTAAGGAGCGTCAGCGAGATAGCAGCGGGAAATCTTCAGTACCAGGCTCCGGTACGCAGTAAAGACGAGCTTGGCGAGCTCACTGAATCTTTTAACGACATGAAAAACACTCTAAAAGACATGCTGAAATCCAAGGAAAAGCTTTTACTGGATGTGAGTCATGAGCTCAGATCGCCGCTTACAAGAATCAAGGTGGCAATCGAATTTATCGAAGACGAGGGCCTTCGTGGGACTATCGATGAAGAGGTTAACGAGATGGAACAGATGATCTCTGAGATACTGGAGACCGAGCGGCTCGCGTATTTGAACGGGAACCTGAAAACAGAAGAGATCGATGTTATCTCGTTGATAAACGAAATAGCCAATGAGCTGAATATCAATAGCGCCGCGTTAAAGATAGAGAGTCCCGGTTCGCCGGTAATGGTTCGGGGCGACAGGACATGGATAAAGATCGTGATCCGGAACGTCCTGGATAATGCCGTAAAATACTCAAACACGGATGAATATCCGGCGGAGATTTTTTTCAGCGGTGGCGATGATATGCTGGTTATCGAGATTCAGGACCACGGCTCGGGCATTGCGGAGAGGGATATCCCCTATGTTTTTGAGCCCTTTTACCGTGTAGACGATTCCCGGTCGAGAAAGACCGGCGGATACGGCCTCGGGCTTTCCATTTGCAAAAAAATAATCGAGGCGCATGGAGGCGCGATAGATATTAAAAGCAGCGTGGGAAAGGGGACCTCGATCATTCTTAAATTCAGGAAATAGTTTTTCCAGACTTCCTTAAAATTTCACCTCTACGCCGATTACCGGCGCAATTCCTCCGAGCACTCTGAATCCGCCTTCCGATTCTCGGCTTGAATATCCTTTAGGATTAACCCCCGGGATATAGGGTAAAAAGGGATACGGTGTTTCGTAATTGGTTGTAGGCTTGAAAAGGGGCGCATAAGCGTCAATTACGCCGATATAGAAGCTCACATAACCCCATGAAAGCGGCTCTTTATAAGAATACTTGAGATCAAGACGGTGATTGACCGGAAAATGCGCCGTATTTCTTGTCGGATTATATACGGGAAGGTAAAATGTGCCGCTAAACGGGCCGCTTCCGGTACCGGTCAATGTGGAACTCGTTTTAATATTGGTGTAAGGGAATGATGTCCAGATTTGCCATTGGCCGCTGATCGTATGCTTCCCGAAAATGTAGCCGAGAATTACCTTGTAAGAATGCACCCGTTCGTATTGGGCATTTATCCACCGGTTACCGCTCGTATCATATACCGAGGGGTTTGAAATGCCCCTCCAAAACATGGTATCCTGCGACTCGTTTTGCGTTTGGAATTCCAACCCCGTTGTCGGGAGAAAGAGTCCCGATCGCTCCTTGGACTGCGTGTACGCGTAGCTCATCCAGCCAAACCATGTATTCGTGTTTGTGCTTGGTTTTTTTCGAAGCATAACTTCCAGGCCGTACGAACGCATCCTCCCTGAATTCATTCCGACGCGGTATGACCCACCACTGCCGATATGGGGATAGGTTTCGAATAAATCGTAGAAATAATTGTAGAAGCCTTCAAGTGAAAAGGAATATAGATCGTATACCTGTTCCATGGAGGCCGCGGCATGCGTCGCCCGTTCAGGTTTTGCATAATGCGCCTTTGCATACAGGGGGTTGTTGTTTATTATTGAGTTGGGGTTAATCTGAACGAACGAGCTGTACATCCCTGCGCCGGCGGAAAGCGTGGTGCCGCTTTCAAATTCATAGCTCACGGTTCCCCGCGGGTCTACGGTAGCGGTATTGGAGCGCTTCAAGTAATCGGCCCGCACTCCGGGAGTGACGGTTAATCCCTTATAGGTAAAACGATTTTCCAGATAGCCTCCGAAAGCGTGGTTCTGGAAACTGGCATTTACCGGGTAGGTGGTCACGAATAAATCGTCGGTTAACGGGCTTCCAGATCTTAAATAATTGTAACCAAGGTCCCCGCTTCCGTGATAATCGTATAAATAGTAGGCGTATTCCATTTCGCCCTGGAGGAAGGCGTGATTTTTAATCCAATTGATTTGAAAGCCGTCTTTTACGCCGAACTGGTAGGGGTATGATTTTGACGTGCCGTAATTTGGAAGGCCGGGAAGGAAGTTAGCTCTTATATACGTCGAGAGAAAGCTTGTATCTGTTATGTGATAATTATGTTCGCTCCAGCTTGAATATGCAAGCAGGCGATTGGTAAAGCGCTTTGACGAATACGTGTAATATAGTCCTTGATTATGAAACATATCATCAATTCTTTCGTCTCTATCATTCGGATATGAGTTGATTTGCTTATCACCGGCGCCCACGCCAAGGACCGTAATGCTGTGATTCTTATTAAAATTGTACTTTAATTTAAACTGATAATCATAATACTCGGGTTTGCTTTGAGCATTATTCCCGTTGCCTCCCGGGCCGCCGCCTCTTTCTTGATTTTGTGAGCTGGCCTCAATCTCGGCTATGGTATATTCCAATAAGTTTTTTAAACCGCTGTATCGTCCTCCGAAAATTGCATAACCGGGAGCATAACCAGGGACATAACCGGGAGTTTCTTCTTTCGCCGCTTCATCTTCAGTTTTGTTTCGAGGAAGGGGGACTTTTAGAAGAAGCGAGGTGGTGAGCATGTTCAAATCAAAGACACCCCCGAATCTGTCGACAGAGTCTGCGGTATTGATATTTATGACCGATCCCAGGGAGTTTCCGTATTTAGCAGGGAAGCAGGATGAGTAGAGGTCTATCCCTTTCATGAAATCAGGCGCGATGGTCGAGTTCTCTGAGCTAAAATGCAGGGGATAATTGAGCGGCATGCCGTCAATATAATACCGGTTAAAGGCGGGTTTTACTCCCCTGATTATCAAATCTCCTTTCAGTCCGTTGGTGCGCTGAATTCCGGGAAAAATCACCATGGCGTTCAGAGGGTCATCATACGACCCGGGGATTTCCTTGAAGTCCTCGGCATCCATGGATCGACGGGAAAGCTTCTGTATGGGCCGTTCGCCTCTGATCACTATTCCCTGTTCATCCCTTCCGACAGGTTTCAGATAAAAATCGTACCGAATGCTCGTACTAATATCCAGATTCATCGTTACGGGTTTAAAGCCGGGAGATGTCACCCGAATGGTATAGTTCCCGGGTCCGGGGATCATCACCTGATACCGGCCATTTTTATCGCTCCTTCCCAATATTTGGGCTTCCTTTATGTTGATAAAAGCTGTGATCGGTTTTTTTGCGGCACTAGTGATGCTTCCACTGAGGATGATTTTCTGCCTGGCCTGGGCGCGGATTATTTCCTGATCGCCTCCTATGCAGATCAGTATTGATAATAAAGGA
>MIBJ01000048.1:0-8872 GCA_001829495.1 Spirochaetes bacterium RBG_16_49_21
GACGCAAAGTATTTTGTGTCTCATATTTTATATATTTTGAGACAGAAAATGGATATAAAATTCTACTCTGTAACGTATAGTTTAATTGATGCTTTAAAATAGTTCCATAAAAATGTGGTCAATTATCTTTGACAACCACAGATTCATTGGTTTTTTATGGAATACGGGCCAGAAAAACAAACTTCGCCATAAATTGAGTCATTTATGAAAAAACAAATAATCACTGTCACACCATCAGAAATTATTTCGTTGAAGAATAAGGTTGATGTACGTTCAAACCCGCTATTGACTGAAGATACCAGACGCAGCTTTAACGGTCCGATATATTATGTACAAATTCCTTATGGCGTAAAAATTGGTCCTTTTTATCGGCTTGATGAAGGAGAGATGGTGGAAGAAAGATTAACTAACGGTGAAAATTTTCCAAGAAGCAATTTAACTATTAATGAAGACCATCTTTTGGAATCGAGATGCAAGAGATTAATAAATTTTATAGAAAAGCTTGATTCAAATCGAGTTATAAAAGAAGAAAAACAAATTGCTTTAAAATTTATTCAAGATAATAAAAAATCGATTGAAATGGATGCCGATTTTTCGTTGCTGCCTACATTTGAAATGCTATTCCTTAATATATGCGTAAAAGAAGAAATAGAAGAAATAAGTAAAATATGGCATAAGCTTTCACCAGGCAGATGGTGCGGCCCGGAAAGAGGTAATGATTTTTTCGACTGGCACGATAAATATTATCTCGTCCATTATTTTCCTGATAAACAAACAAATGAAAAAGAATTCTTCTGCTTTAAATTTTATTTTCTTAATAATTTTAAGGATCTTAAAAAAAACCGGGCCTATTTTTTGGAAAAACTTACAGGGGAGGTGAGTTTCAATTTAAATACAATATTGATGCAGTTGACTGCATTTGTGATATATGTAGCTTTGGCTATGTCTCAATAAAAATTTTCCATAAATATAAATCATCTTATTGCGATGGGTGATTTTATGATATTGAATGGAGAGAAATATAAACCTTGCCCCCCTCTCCTTTCTTCATCTCTTAATGGGAGAGGGGCCGGGGGTGAGGGAAGGGGGCAGAGGAGCTGGATTTACGCCGATAAATCCCCTTATTTTATTTTACATGATTTTTATCCGATAGTATATTGTAACCAACATAATTAATAGCGTTATATCCCAAATTCCAGAAAGTCTAAGCCCATGATCCAGAGAATTCTGTACATGTTCGCGTTTTGCGTCGTCTGCATGGCGCTCACGCCTTTATTTTTCCCCGCGCCCGCTTATTCTCAAAAAGCCCCGGATGAGTACAAAAGCCTCTATGATTCCGGGAACTGCCCCAAAGCCCTGGAAGCGATCAATAAAAAGCTGGAGGATTTTTACACCGCCCGCGTGGACAACAAACGCGTGCCGATCAGGTTCATTACCATGAAGGAAGCGGCAAAACGGGCGGACCTCAAGGAGCTTTTCAGGAACAGAAAGGCGGAGAGTTTTTTTATTGAGGAGAATCCGGAGATTTCTTCCCTCCACGTATACGCCGCCCGCTGTTACTTTAAGCTTTCGAATCTGGATTACAGCCTGAACCACTACGTGCAGGCGCTCCGCTTCAAGAAAGTGGAGAAAAAGGACGACGTCATATACTACGAGATGGCCCAGGTGTATAAAAAGGGAAAATTTTTCAACGCCTACGTAAACAACCTCGAAACCGCAAGCTCCCTGAACCGGGACAATTACTCTTATTCCCTTGAGCTGGGCAAGGCGCTCGCCCGCACCGATCAGAAAAAACGGGCGATTGTTCATCTTGAGCGATATATCAATTCTGCCGATGAAGCGGTATCGTCTGAGCTGTACCTCATGCTCGGAAACCTGTATGAGGATATCGCCAAATACCTTGAGACTGAAAAGTACTATATCAAATATCTTGAAAAGAAGCCGGACGACGGCTACATCCAATTCGCTCTCGGGTATCTCGCGTTCATGAGGACCGGTAATTATCCCCTGGCGCTCCGCTCGTTCGACAAGGCGCTCCAGTTTCTCCCGGAAGGCGAGAAGTTCAGGATATCGAAGACCTATGAATACAAGGCGGACATCGCCCTGCAGGAGCTTGATTTCGACAGCGCGGTGCGTTACTATTCTGAAACGATAACGTACCAGGATAAGATTTCCGATGAAATCAAAAATAAACAATCAGAGATCGATGATTTAAGCGCGAAGATCAGAACTCTGAAATCGTTGCTCCTGCGCGAGGAGAATTTCGAAAAATATGAGGAGTATGAAAACCTTCTCGATAAAAAGGGGAAAAAAGAGCTCGAGCTTAAACAGATACGGCATGAGTATACCAAGCTGAACGCGGGCAAGGTGCGGTGGAGCATCGCCTACTCCCTTGAGCGCATGGACAAGCTGAAAGAGGCCATCCGCTATTACCGGGATTCAATCGCCTTCGATTATAACCCGAATCAGGCGAGAGAAAAAATTATTAATTTGGAGTTGAAAATTAAGCGCGGCTATTAAAAGGTTACCGTTGAACGAGGTGCTGTCATGTCCGGTCATTCAAAATGGTCAACAATCAAGAGGAAAAAGGGAGCCCAGGACGCCAAACGGGGCGCTCTGTTCACCAAGCTGATACGGGAGATCACGGTCGCGGCGCGCTCCGGCGGCGACGACATCAACACCAATTCCCGGCTCAGGAGCGCGGTGCTGAAGGCCCGCGCGAGCAATATGCCCAGCGACAACATAGAGCGCGCCATAAAGAAGGGAATGGGTACCCTTGAAGGGGTAACCTATGAAGAGATTCAATACGAAGGCTACGGCCCCGGCGGCGTGGCTATCATGGTGAGCTGCCTTACCGACAACCGGAACCGCACCACCGCGGATGTAAGGGCCGCGTTCACCAAAAACGGCGGCAATCTGGGAGAGGCCGGTTGCGTCAGCTATCTTTTCGCCCGCAAGGGGATGATTATAATCGAGCCCGGCCGGAGCACGGAAGATGAGATCATGGAGCTCCTCATGGACTACAACGTGGAGGATATAAAGACAGAGGACGGAAGCATTCAGGTGCTCACCCCGCCCGATGGCTACAACGAGGTCCACGATGTGCTGGCTGATAAAGGCTACAAGCTGATCATAGACGAGATCTCCTACATTCCGCAGACGACGGTGCCCCTCGATGAAAAAAAAGCGTCCCAGTGCCTCAGGCTCATTGAGACACTGGAGGAGCTTGATGACGTCCAGAGCGTGTACTCCAATTACGACATACCGGAAAATATAATGATGAAGATCAGCGAGGCGCAGTGAGAATTCTCGGCATCGACCCCGGGTACGGCGTCCTGGGGTGGTCGGTCATCGATAAAGACCAGAAGCTCATTGATTACGGCACCATCACTACGGGCCCGGCCGCATGCCTCGATGAGCGGCTTCTGGAAATCCATAACAAGCTGGCGGCCATCATTGCATTGTACAAACCCGAGTTCGCGGCGCTTGAGAAGCTTTTTTTCACCAGGAATATCAAGACGGGAATCGATGTCGCCAAAACCATGGGCGCGATAATCCTGACTCTCAAGCTCCATAACATCGGATATTCTGAATATACCCCCTCGCAGGTCAAACAGGCGGTCACCGGATACGGCCGCGCGGGCAAGGAGCAGATGAAGTTAGTCATAAAATCGATATTCAGGATGACCGAAATTCCCCAGTCCGACGACGCGGCAGACGCCCTTGCCATCGCCTTGTGCCATTCGCTCCGGCAGAGCCATGAGGGACGAGCATGAAGATTCAATTTCTGGGAGGAGCACGGACCGTCACCGGATCTTCTTTTTTGGTGAGCGACGTCGATTTCGCCGTCATGGTGGATTGCGGCATGTTCCAGGGGACCAATGAGATACGGGAGCGAAATTATATCCAAGCGAATTACGCGCTGGTAAAAATCGACGCCCTGCTGCTGACTCATGCCCACATCGATCACAGCGGCCTCATCCCGAGGCTCGTCAAAAACGGCTTCTATGGCAATATATACGCAACGAAAGCCACGGTGGATCTCTGCTCGGTCATGCTTCCGGACAGCGCCCATATCCAGGAGATGGACACCCGGTTTATAAACCGGAAGAATCTGAAGCTCGGCCGCGATCCCGTTTCGCCCTTGTACACGATCGGTGACGCTTCGGAGTGTCTGAAGAATTTTGTTCCCGTTGCTTACAACGAGATCGTTCAGATACATCCGCGGATCGAGGTCAGGTTCCGCGATGCGGGGCACATCCTGGGCTCGTCATTCATTGAGATGTGGGTCGACGAGGGTTACGGCAAGACCAAGATCGTTTTTTCCGGCGACATCGGGCCCCGGGATCAGGCCATCATCAGGGATCCCGAGACCGTGGAGGAGGCGGACGTTTTGCTGATCGAATCCACGTACGGCGACCGGATCCATAAGACCAAGGAGGACACGTACCGGGAATTCAGGGACATTATTCTCGAATCGTATAATAAAAAGGGGAACATCATTATCCCGGCCTTCGCCGTGGAAAGGACCCAGGAGATCATCTATACGCTCGGGAAGCTGCTCAAAAGCGGCGATATCCCGGATATTCCGGTGTACATCGATTCTCCCCTCGCCATATCGGCGACCGAGATTTTCAGAAAGAATAAAGAGTGCTTCGACCGGGAGACGACGGACACGATTCTGGCCGGGAACAGCCCCCTGGATTTCCCCCATCTGCATTATACCCGCACGACCGAGGAATCGAAATGGCTCAACACGGAAGCCAGGGGAGCGATAATCATCTCGGCCAGCGGCATGTGCACGGCCGGGAGGATCAAACATCATCTGAAATACAACCTGTACCGGCCGGAATCGAGCGTCATATTCGTCGGCTATCAGGCGGAAGGCACGCTCGGCCGGCGGCTGATCGACGGCGCGCGGCAGGTACGCGTGTACGGCGAGGATGTCGCCGTCAAGGCGAGGGTATATACCCTGGGCGGCTTTTCCGGCCATGCGGACCGCGACGGCCTTTTTGCATGGGTCAAAAACATAACCAACAAGAATCTCAGAACATTCGTGGTGCACGGCGAGGAAAAATCCGCCCTCTCCTTTGCCGAGATGCTCAAGTCGAAATTGGGCCTTGATCCCCAGGTCCCGGAGGGGGGTGAGATATTCGATCTCGGCTCGATGAAAAGCGAAATCGCGCCGCACTACGCCCGGGACGCGTCTTCCTCGATCGACGGCGAGATCGAATTATTGTCCGATACGCTGAAGGCCCTTGTCGACAAATACAACAGGGTGAAGGACGCTAAGAAGATCGGGGAGATGCGCAAGTTAAAAGAAGACATCCATGATGTGAGAGAGATGCTGGAGATGATCACTGATGAAATATGAGGTTTTACCATGGCGGAGGCAATTCCAGCGGGTCATGCGATGAAAAACCGAAGCTACGACAAGGCCTTTCTGATCGACATGGACGGCGTGATCACCAAGGGGATGTCCCTCATTCCGGGATCCAAAGAGTTTGTCGACAGGCTGAAAAAGGGAAATCACAAATTTCTCTTTCTTACGAACAACTCATACTATACGCCGCAGATGCTTAATAGGAACCTCTCCAATCTCGGCATTGACGTGGGAGACGATCATTTTTACACGTCCGCCATGGCCGTCTCGAGCTTTTTATTATACCAGAAGCCGGGCTGCTCAGCCTATGTCATCGGCGGAAGGGGCCTGCTCGAAGAGCTCGAAAAGGCGAATATCACCGTGACCGAAAAAAAACCGGATTACGTCATCGTGGGAGAGACCAGCGAGTACGACTATAAAAGAATAGTCGAGGCGACGCACCTCATCCAGGAGGGAGCCCGGTTCATCGCCACCAATCCGGATATTACCGGGCCGACGGAGCGGGGGCCGGTGCCCGCCTGCGGCGCCCTGGTCGCGCCCATAGAGAAGGTGACCGGCGTTTCGCCCTATTTCCTGGGAAAGCCGAACCCGGCCATGATGTACTGGGCGAGGAAAAAGCTGGGCGTGCATTCCGCAAGCTGCTTCATGATCGGCGACCGGATGGACACCGACATCATCGGCGGCATCGAATCGGGAATGACGACCTGCCTCGTGCTTTCCGGCGTCACCTCAAATAAAATAGCTCTCAGATTCCCCTACCAGCCCGATTATATATTCCAGAATGTGGGAGAGATTGATCCGGACGCCATTTTACCCCGGAGAGACCGGGTAGAATAGTTACCCAGAAGCACTATATGCCCACAAAGCTCTATTTCAGCAACAACATCGAGTCCCTGGCGGAGGTGTTTGCAAAAAACGTCGCAGCCCAGCAGAGCCGGCTCGGGCCCCCTGCGGTCATCGTCCCCAATCCCTATCTTAAAAAATGGCTCCAGCTTGAAACGGCGCGGATCAACGGGATCGCAATGAACCTGAATTTTCAGTTTCTGAGCGGCGGCCTCTGGGAAATCGTCGAGGCCATCAGTGCGGATGCCCGCGAGCCCGTCATGATCGAACCGGTCGACCTTCAACTGATGCTCTATCGTGCGCTCGCCGACCTTGATCCCGCAGGCAGGCGCGTCAAGCCCCTGATGGACTATCTCTTCAATGCCGACGGGGGCAGGCGCACGGATTATGAGAAAAAGATCTGGCAGCTCACCTCCCGGCTTGCGCGCTATTTTCTGGATTATGAATTATATCGCGAGGACATGATCAGCGTCTGGATGGAGGGGAGGCTTTTATATAATACCGACATGGAAGCTGCTCAGCAGCATCTGTATCACGCCGTCTTTAAAAAGGGCGGGTACCGCGATGCCCTGCACAAGGCCCTGCGTACCCTGCCCCAGTACTGGAACGGCGCGTCGCGCAGCATCAAAAAGGCTCCCCGGCGCGCACTCTACCTGTTCGGCAAGACGCAGCTCTCCCCCTTCCATGTCAGAATGATTTATGAGCTGGGGCGGCATTGCGACATCACCATATACCAGATGAATCCCTGCTCGGAGTTCTGGGAGGACGTTAGCACCCCCGGAGAGGATCGGTGGGAGCGGGTGCGGTCGATCCGGATCGGACAAAACCGGGAAGGGGACATGTTGACGGACAATGAAGACGAAAATCCACTGCTCAAGCTCTGGGGAAAGACCGGGAGGGAGACCGTAAAGCTTCTCTCCCTGCTCGAAGAGGCGGGGGAAAAGGAGTTCGGCTTCATGTCCGAGTGGATTATGGCAGAGGCTCCTGATGCTGCTGATACCTGCCTGAGGAAGGTGCAACATCAGGTGCTGAGGAGAAGTACGCAGGCCGGATCCTCGGGCAGGCTTTCGCAGGATACGAGCATCCAGGTTGCCGCGTGCCCGGACATTTTCCGCGAGGCAGAGGCGGTGTACAACAGCATTTTATATAATCTTGATCGGGACGGAGATCTCAAAATGACCGACATCGCGGTCATGGCCCCGGATATGGATGCGTACGGACCCGTGCTCCGGGCCGTTTTTTCGCCCTATCCGAAGCGGCTCTCATTCAGCATCATCGACTCAAGCGCTGCTTCGGACAGCCTGGCCGGCGCGGCGCTCGGCGCAATCCTCGAGATCGCGTCGGGATCATTCACCCGGGATACGGTCTTCGAGCTCGTGTCCAACCCCTGTTTTCTTGAAGCCTGGTCTATCGCCGCCGGAGACGCGGACACATGGCTCTCCTGGGTCGATGCCTTGAATATATTCCGGGACTTCAATAAAGTCGAGGACATCGATCCGAAGCTCAATCTCCATACCTGGCAGCAGGGACTGGCGAGGCTGCGGCTGGGAAGGATCATGCAGACGACGGAGATCGAGCGGCGCAACGGCGTGTTTCTCGATTACCGGAATATCGTTCCCTTTTCGGACTTCAATACGGCAGACCAGCGTGTTATCGACGCCTTCAACACGGCGATCGAGCTCCTTCATTTTCGGACCGGGGATTTAGCGACGCGGCAGGCTACCGGAGCGGAGTGGGTCGATATCATCGAGCAGCTCATAGCGGATTTCTGCGCCATGCCATCGGACCGGCCTGAAGAGCTTCAGGTTCTGAGCTCTATCAGGCAGGGATTGTCCAAATTGGCCGCCCTGGACGGCCCCGGCACGGCCGCCGGGTCTCCCCGCCTCTCACTTTTATTCGTCAAGGAGTTCATCGCCGAAAACCTGACGGGCATACCCGGCAACCGGGGCGGGTACCTAACGAGCGGCGTGAATATCTCTGCCCTGATTCCCAAACGCCAGATACCCTTTAAAATAACCTATATCATGGGAATGCAGGAGGGTATCTTCCCCGGGATGAGCGACTCTTCAACCCTTAACCTCATGAAGATAAAAAGAAAGATAGGCGATGTCACGCGGCAGGACGTCAACCGCTACCTTTTTCTGGAGACCCTGCTCGGCTGCCGCAGCAAGCTCTATATAACCTATGTTTCAAAAGATCTGCAACGGGATCAGGACTTCTACCCTAATTCGGTCGTGGGCCAGCTTATCACCTATTTGAATAATCATGTACTGGCCGAAGACTTCAACACGGTCGAAGTTCCCCCGTCCGGCTCGAGCAAAAAATATTTAAGCCCGGGCGGCCGTGCGGAATATTCCGATTTCATCTCTTCATGCGCGCAGGGGAAATTTCAGCCGGTCAACTATTCTGCTGCCGACCGTCTCCTGCTCCTTCATAACGCGGCTAAAAGATATCCCGTGGATCCCGCGGCCTGTGCCGCAGTAGCCGAAGAATTGAGATCGAGAATTCCCCGGTATACAGCGCCTCAAAGGGCCGCCAGAGACCTGCGGCAAACCGTGCGCATTTCCATAAGGGATCTGGCGCGGTTCCTGATAAATCCGGTCGAGTCAACCCTGCGGTGGCACCACGGCATCTCTGACGATGGCG
>MIBJ01000048.1:8881-68573 GCA_001829495.1 Spirochaetes bacterium RBG_16_49_21
GGCAACGGCTGGAAGACGAGCCGTTCTTTTCCGTTTATCCGCACAACTATCGGATTATCGCGGATTCGCTGCATGCCTATATCCGCAGCGGATCGGATATCGACCTGCAAGGGTTCATACGCGACTACTATGACCACGCGAGGCTGATGAGCATCACCCCGGACGGCGCTTTCAGCGATATTGACCGGGACGAGATTAAGTCAATAATAATGGAAAGGGTGGACTCTCGGGGAGGCATCTCCGGATTCGTTCAGGAGCGCAAAAGCAGCGCCTTTTATCGGAATGTCGTGTTCGGCTCTTCCGTATTGTTTTCGAAACCGGATATGATCTTTCCTCCGGCGGCATGCGGGATCGCAAGAGGGGAGCAGATACTGAATATCGAGCTGAGCGGCGTGTTTCCCTTTTTATGGAAAAACGCCGAAGCCGGCGAATGTGAAACGCTGGTCATCTCCAGCAGCCCCAAGCCTTCAGCCACGAGCGTCGTAGAACCGTTTCTCGCTTATGTCGCGGCAATGTCCGGGTATGCGGAGGGTCTTAAGGATTTTATCGGTTCCGGCGCGTCTACCATTCATGTGTCGTATACGGGCGGAATAGCGTCGTTTCCGTATTGTCTGGGCGGGCGGGAAAGCAGAGAGTATATGGACCGGCTGATGCACGACTTCCTGGACGAGTCCTGCTTTGACCTGCTCCCCCTCAGGATCATATCAGGCATTAAGCGGCTTTTGCCTCTTGCTATGAAACCGGACGTTGATGATTCGCAGCGGAGAGAGTACCGCAGAGAATTGGCGCGGCTGATCAACGACGACGCTGACCGGTCTTTTCCTCTGCTGCGCTCCATGCGTATTCTTGAGGTCGCGAGCGCCGAAGTACCTGAAGACGCCTATGACAAGGTGCGGGACCGGCTGGCTGTATTGCTTAAGCCCTTTGTTGCAAGAGGAGGGCCAGGGGTATGAGCGGACAAGCGACATCTCCCATGCCGATCCGGGGCTTTGACGAGATCGATCTGGATTCCCATTCGGTCATTGAGGCCTCTGCCGGGAGCGGAAAGACCCATACCATACAGGATCTCGTGGTCGAGCTGCTCCGGCGCGGAAAGGTGCAGAGCCTGGATGAGATTCTTGCCGTCACCTTCACTGAAAAGGCGGCCGGCGAGCTCAAGGACCGGATCAGGAATAACATTAAAGAAGCGCTTACAAAGGAGCGGTCTGAAATTCTGAAGATTTCGCTCGATAACTTCGATTCAGCCTCGATCCATACGATACACGGCTTCTGCAATAAAGTCCTCCAAGAGTATGCCTTTGAAAATCGTGAGAAATTTCAGAATGAGCTGGTCGACGACCGGCTGGTGTACCGGAAAATACTCCGAAAGATACTGCGCGAGCAATGGCCCCGGCAATACGGCGGCTTCTTACAGAGAATATTGAAGCTGTCGAACTTCCCGGATATCACCGCAGATGGGAGGAGCAGATGGGAAGCCCGGGTCATTGAAATCGCCTTGAGATACGAGCCCGCAGCCGGCGACGCGCTCGTTCCTCTTCCGGACCAGGACATCGTGCGTAAAATCAGCGGCATGGAGGATGCCTGCACCGGCTGTCTGGAAGCGCTGGCGAGCCTGGCAGGGGCGATCGATGAGCAGGACATAGGGCGGAGCGCGTTGTGCCGCCAATATACAAATTTGAATATCAGAAAGAACAGCATCCCGAAGAGGGTGCGAATACTTTGCTCCCTTCTGGAGCTCGTTGCCGCGCACAAAAACGGACGAATATCCCTGGCTGAGGTGGCGGATTTTTTGGCCGGCCCGGATATTCCTGACGGCGGGTTTCACGAGCTGAACACGGGCTGGCTCAAGGGGGTGAGCGATTATGATGAAAAATTTCCCCGGCTTTTAGATATCATCGAGGTGCTTGAAAAACTGAGGTCCCTGGATTTCGCCGGATTGCGGAACCTTCTTGCTGCCGCGACCGTACGGCAGATCAAGACGGAGTCGGCCGAGTATAAAAAAATCCGGGGCCTTATAAGCTATGACGATATGGTCAACCATGTATACGCCGCGCTCACCGACGGTTCGGGCGGCTTGAAAAGGCTTTTACAGAAGCGGTACCGGTACGCCCTGGTCGACGAGTTCCAGGATACGGACATGCAGCAGTGGAGGATATTCAAGGCCGTATTTTTAGAAACGGAACAGAACAGGCTGTTCGTGATCGGTGATCCGAAGCAGGCGATATACGGATTCCGCGGCGCTGACATCAACGCCTATTACCTGGCGCGCGATGAGATGCTGCGCTCCCATGCGGCTCGGTACTATTGCCTGATTGAGAACTGGCGGTCGTCGCCGGGGCTGATCGGCGTTTTCAACGCCCTATTCGGCAGCGGCTGGTTTTTCGCAAGCGGGATCGACTATATTCCGAGCCGCTACCCCTCAAAAGAAGACCCGCCCGATCATCCTGATACAAGCCCGCTCTGCGTCATAGACTGCGGACGGGGTACCGGAACCGAGGCGAAATTCAGGGCAGCGGGGTATATAGCCGGCGAAATCAACGGATTGATACACGGCGGTGCGGGCGTCGCCCCGAAGGATATAGCTGTCCTGGTCAAGAAGTGGGCGGAGGCGGAGGCTGTGGAAAAGGCCTTGAACAGGGCCGGCATCAGATATTCGTATTACAAGAAGGAGGGATTGTATCAGTCCCGGGAAGCGCTTGAGCTTTTTTATCTGCTGTCGTGCCTTGCAAAGCCGGGAGACACGGCTGGCCGCAATAAAGCGCTCGTGACGAGATTTTTCAATGTGCCGCTTCGTCTTCTTCCTCAGTATGATGATCTTCCGGCCGATCATCCCGCTTCAGTCCTGTTCGACCGGTGGCGCGCCTTTTCCGACCGGAAAAACTGGCCCCATCTATTTCAGTCGATCATGGAGGATTCCGGGATTCTGTTCAGATCCGAGATCGACGACTATGACCGTACGATGATCAATTACCGGACTATCATGCAGAATCTGCTGGTTGAGGCTGCGAAGGGGAATTACGGCATTCACGATATCGTCGATTACCTGAGCCGCCTGCGGAATCAGGACGCGTCCCTGCCGGAGAGCCATAATCTGCAGAGAATCGACCTGGAGGAGCCGGGCGTGCAGATAATGACCATACACGCGAGCAAGGGCCTCCAGTTCAGGGTCGTGTTTATAGCAGGCGGTTTCACGCAGCGGGATACAGCGGAGTTCTGGACATACCACCGCCCGGCGAGGACCTTCGACCTCCTCCGGGACGAGGGAAGCAAAGGGCTCTACGACCGGGAAATGAACGGGGAGGAGGAGCGGCTTTTTTATGTCGCCCTGACCAGAGCGAAAGAGAGGCTGTATGTTCCGGTATTTCAGCCGACCGCGACATCGAAAGGGAGCTGCGGGATGCTGGGAGAAAAGATGCCGGTCGCCCTTGAAACGGTCAGGCATGAACAGGGCGTGAGATGGGTAGATTTTGATTCAGATAAGTTTGAAAAATCCCCGAGTCCTATCGGTTCGCCCATGAAGAAAGGGAGCATCATGATGCCTGATCCGCTGTTTCCCGATCCCCATCTGGGATTTCTGGACCGGAGGATATCCGTGGATTCCTTTTCAGGGTTAAGGCTGCAACTGGATCGGCAAAAAATACCGGAGGAGATATTCGCTGAATTCGGCGATGCCGGCCTGCAGTCAGGGGAGGACGATATCCCATTCGCGCCTGTTCCGGAGCATGAGCCGGGGACTCCTCAATCAATACCGGAGCTTCCTCCCTCCCGGGAAACCGGCCTTATGCTGCATGAAATACTGGAGCGTATCGACTTTGGGCATGTCCGGAGCGCGAAATCTCCGGGCAAGCTTCTGGCTCCGGACGCCGAAGCGGGCAGGATAATCAGGGCGGCGGTGCAGAAACATGCCGGGCTCCTGCAACAGGAAGATAGTGATCTCATCAAGAATGAAACGGCAAAAATCGTGTGGAATGCGCTCCATGCGCCCCTGAACGGCTCCGATCTTGTCCTCTGCGCAATGGATGAAAAAATTCATGAGGTTGAATTCTACTATCCCTGTTCAGCCGGGGAATTTTCCCCTGCTCCGGGAATCGCGCACGGGTGTGGTTTCATGCACGGCTTTATAGATGTGATCTTTTTGTTCAACAACCGGTATTATATCGTGGACTGGAAGTCCAACTATCTCGAAGAAGGATATGCTGCGGATGAGCTTGAAAAGAACATCAGGGATATGCATTACGATCTGCAGATCTCGATATACGCCTCGGCGACGATCAGATGGCTGAAACGGGTCGTAGCCGACTATTCCTATGAAGCTCTATTCGGCGGCGTCTATTACCTGTATCTCCGGGGCATGGATGTCAGCAATCCCGGCAGCGGCGTCTATTTCTGGCGGCCTCGTGAGGAGTCGGGAATCTATTAATCTTGACTTTCCCGACGATGTTTTATAGTCTAATCTGGATTGGAATCATTGTCTAATTACTTGAGTTAGGCGATTTTTAATTAACGCCTCTTACTCCCTCCCCCTACATGGGGGAGGGTTGGGGTGGGGGTAATAAATTTATGACGAATAGGTGACTTATGTATGCCAAAAACATCTATTTCACCCTCCCCTCACCCCTCCCATCAAGGGAGGGGGACTGCTTTATTTAAAATTCGCCTAACTCGATCTAGTTAGATTCTGAAAAAGCATCCGAGGACAGATCATGAAAAAAATTGCCAGCATTAGTTTAGCAATACTCGCCATCCTGGGAGGGTTCATCGCCTATCTCATATACAGCGAGAGGATGATGGCGCGGCTTCCGGTAATCATCAAGAAAAACCCCAAAATCACCTTCATTTCAGGCAGTGCTTATTACCGGACATCGGTCGCAGGCCGCTGGAATCAGGCGATGGTGGGCCAGAAGCTGCAGACGGGCTATGAAGTCAAAACCGATAAAAATTCACAGATGGACATTCGTTTTCATAATGATATGGCTATCCGCGTTTCGGATAATTCCATCATGAAGATTGATGATCTGACGGTGAGGAAGGTTTTCATCAATATGAGCCGCGGATCAATATATGGAAAATTTGAAAAATTATTCAAAGAGTACAGCATCAATGTACAGACGCCGACCACGATCGCGGCCGTGCGCGGGACTGAATTGGGATTCGAGACCGGAAAAGAAGCCACGACGGTATACTCATTATCAGGAATAACGGAGATTTACAACCCTAAATTCAAGGATCAGCGGGTCTTACTCTCATATCAGAACAAGCTCGCGGTGAAAGAAAACGACCCCCCGTCGAATCCGGAGAAATTGACCGAGTACGAGGTAACAAAAATCCGGTCAATCCTGAACTCCATTCATACCGAGGAGGTTCTCTTTATATCCTATAAAATTAATTTTGAGGTGGGGAGCTCGAAAATTCTGCGCAACTCCTATGATGAGCTTGATACAATCGTTCAGATAATGAAAGAAAAAAAAGTGAGGATCAGAATCGAGGGGCATACCGACAGCCAGGGACCGGCCGCTTTTAACCAGGCGCTTTCCGTACGGCGGGCTGATTCAATAAAGATGTATTTTGTCGGCAAGGGAATCAATCCCGAGCTTCTTGAAACTGCCGGTTACGGATTGAGCAAACCGATCGCCAGCAACAAGAGCAAACAGGGAAGGGCGGTGAACCGGAGGGTGGAGTTTATAATTGCTGAATGAGCGGCTTGGTTCCCGATAAAATCAGCGGTATCCGGGCAGAATAACGGCCGTGTGTTAATGCACCATGTCGTTGCTGTCGGGATAATAGCGTTTCCGGGCCCACTCAAGATCTCTTTTTTCCTTCTCGGTCAATGAGCTCATCCCCTGCCGTGCTATCTTCTCCAGCAGCTCATCGATGATCTGTTTTGCCTGAATGCGGGCTTCAATCTCTTTTTTCTTTCTTTTCATTCGGGCCTTCTTAATGGCCAGGGATATAAAATTTTTCCTTGCCTTGTCTTCGGCGGATCGTACGGGACGCCGTATGCGCACCAGCAGATACAGGTAGCCTGAGATAATCCCGCCCAGATGGCCGATATGGCTGATGGTGCCGGGTGATCCGGAAGCCGCCGACAGGGTGCCGAAAAACGAGATGATCCCGAAGATCAGCACCATATATTTTACTTTTACCGGCAGAAGGAGCGGGAATATTATCACCCTTCGATCCGGCCAGGTCATGCCGTAGGCGAGCAGTATCGCATAGATCGCTCCGGAGGCGCCTATGGTCGTTGTATTGGCGCCGTAACGGATATAGGAAAAATAACTCAGCAGGGCTATAAATAATCCAGCGCCGGTCCCGGAAAATATATAATAGCGGAGAAAAAGCCGGCTCCCCCATACCTGTTCCAGTTCGCCCGCAAACATCCAGAGACCGAGCATGTTAAAAAAAATATGCAGCCATCCTCCATGAAGAAACATGTAGGTGAACACCTGCCAAAACTTGAACTCATGAACGAACCCCGTATAATTGAGCCCGAATGTATATTCGATCAGATTCGGGTAAAACATCCCGGTTATCTGCTGTATCAAAAAAATTATGCCGTTTATGATCATAATATTTTTTACAGACGGCGTCAGCGGGCCGCCGATTCTCAATTGCGTGTTTTGGCCTAGCATGGTTTCAACGTATCAAGAGTTAAATCTCATTCTTATTTCGTTAAATTCATCCGCATTCTGATAAAACAGTTGAAATAATTCAGGATCGAATTTCGAGGACTCACCCTGCATTATTTTCAACGTCTCTTCATGCGGCAGCGCTTTTTTATACGACCTGGCCGTAGTCAGGGCATCGTACACGTCGGCGATGGCGACGATCCTGGCGGATAAGGGGATTTCCTTCCCCTTAAGCCTCTTCGGGTATCCGCTGCCGTCCCAGCGCTCATGATGATATAGAGTGATATCCATAGCCATTTTAAGAAAGGAATCCTCTCCCAGGTCGTGTGAGGCGGATTTCAACGCCTCGTATCCCTTGGAGGCGTGCGATTCAATTATCTTGATCTCTTCATTCTCCAGAGAGTCCTTTTTTAAGAGGATACTGTCGGGTATTCCGACTTTTCCGATATCGTGGAGAATCGACGAGTCATATAAATCCCTGATAAACTGGTTCGTAATGCTTTTTCCGGATCCGGAATATTTAAGGAGTTGGGCCAATAAGACGCAGTAACTCCGGATTCGTTCAAGATGATCTCCGGTGGGCTGATCTCTGGTCTCCGCTATTTTACCGAGAGCGAAAATCGTGGTTTTCTGGGTTTTTAAGATTTCCTTGGTACGGACTTCAATGGTGTGTTCAAGATTCTTCGTGTGGCGCTCTATCTCCTCCACAAGCTCGCCCCGTTCGATGCTGAAGGAGATCTGCCCGCCGATCGATTCAAGGAATGAAATATGCTCCTTGATGAAGACCCCTGTCTTCTTGGATGCAAACAGCAGAAATCCGCGGATCCGGTCGCTCACAATCAGGGGCAGGATCAATACCGATCTCGATTCATCCCGTTCCAGCATATCTATCAGGCGGGAATTCGGGAACTGGAACGCCGATTCATGGATATCGTTGAGCGAGAGAACCTCCGTGGTCTCCGTAATTTTTTTAAGCAAACTGTCCTCAAGATCAAATTTCGTGTCCTGCTTAAAAATTGATTGCGAATCGGATACGACGAGCCGCGACGATATCTCTTTTCGGCTTGAATGTATGAGCATGAGAGCCAGGGTATTGAAGGGCATTATCTTTTTCAAGGTAATGTCAAGCGCATTAAATATATCCTCGGTGCTGCTCCCCCTGTTGAGCAGGGCGATTATTTCATTAATCTGATTGACTTGCGACAAATACCGGATTCTCTCATCATTCAGTTTTTTCCGTTCAATCGCCCTTTTAATGGAATGATCGAGTATTCCGAAATCGGTGATCGGTTTCGTGAGAAAGTCGTACGCGCCGGTCTGAAGCGCCAGGATGATGTCTTCATTGGTGCCGTGTCCGGTCAATACGATTTTGGGGATATCGGGGAAGTTTTCGGACATGATCTGGAGCAGCTCTCTGCCGCCCATCTTGGGCATGCGCAGATCGGTGAGCACCAGATCAAACGGTTTTGACTCCAGTTTCTCCAAGGCGATTTCGCCGTTGTCGGCGGTTTCGACGTCATGGTTTTTTCCGATTAAATACTTCGATAAGACTTTCTGGATAAAAGGCTCATCGTCGACAATCAATATCTTATCAGCTTCATTTTTTATTGATCTAATATCTTTCATTGTTTAAAACAGGATTTTAGAATAGACGTGCTGCTGAATTAAGGCAAAAATTGAAGTTCATCGGGCACCTTAGCGTCCCGGTGTCTCCATAGCTGATTTATTAAACAATACTGCAAACGTCAATTATAATTATGAATATCTCCCTTATATTTTTCGTCGATTTTTAAGTGCCCGGACAATATGATACTTGCATTCCCAGACAGTATGTAATAATATTTTCTCCATGGGCTGTTCGTCGGGGCCGTCTCCGACCTGTACGGGCTGGAAACGGCGTTTTTACTTTTGCCGCTGGCCCCGATGTTCAGCGCGATAGTGTTCTTTATAGGGTCGTTCTATTATGAGCGGGATCTGAACAGGGTGGAGAAGATAACCCTCGTGAAAGAAGGATGAAAAGAGATTACCCGGAATCAGCGGATGCTCTCTATGAGCCTCTAAAAATGAGGAAGGTGCTTCCCAGTTTGATTTCATCCCAATCATGAAGCTGTTTCGGGCGCAATAATTTTTTACCGTTTAAAAAAACGCCCTGTTCCGAGAGGAGATCGTATAACTGATACGCGCCGCCGCGGTTTTTTATCTTCGCGTGGTAATCCGATACCGCATCGTCGTTTATTACTATATGGCTGCTCCTGCTGCGTCCGATCGTGACCTCCCGTAAATATACGGGGAATTTTTTGCCCGCGTCAGGTCCGTTTTTTTGAAAAAGCCACGCATTTCGGTATAACGATTCCGGATCTATGCGGCTTTGGAGAAGTCCGGGAGCCTGCATATCCGCTGCTCCCTGACCAGGTTTTTCAGCCGTCAATTTCCTTTCAATCTTAAATATCTCTTCAAAAAATTTTTTTTCTCTCCGCAGAAGGAATATAATCATCGCGAACAGGATTATACAAAGCAGGGCGATTATCCCGATGAGCAGAGTGTTCTCGGACGGGAGCGGACAGCGATCGGCGCCGCTTTTCGCTGCGCGGATGACAGCGCTGTCGCTGTCCTTTGTGGCTCCCCGCTTTAACCGGACTTCAATAGTGTGAAGCCGGCCGTCGGCTTTCAGGTTCGATCTGTACCGTACCAGATAATTATGTTTACTCATTGCAGGGGCGGCACTGAATATAGCGGCTATCCGGGCGCTGTCCGCATGGTAGGCGACCACGCCGCCGGTCAGGTTTGATATACGCTTCAACAGTTTTGTATAGCCTGTACGGCGGGGGCAGATGAAATATATCGGTATTCCGGCATCACGCGCCGCTCGTGCGATATCCTCTTCCGTGGCGCAGCTCCCCTCATCTTTGCCGTCGGTGTACGCTATTATCCTTTTGTCTCCTTGTTTGATTTTATCCAACAGGCGAATCGCATCATGCAGGGCGTCGTACAGAAGGGTCCTTTTGCCGTGCCGCTCGATGGAATTGATCTGTCCGGCTATCGTGTCCGTATCGAGGCTGAAATCAGTCAAGAGCACGACCGAGTCGTTGAATCGATAAACGGCTGTCTTTGTTTTTGGCCCCCTTCTCTTCGCCAATTCTTTGGCGGATGCCTTGCTGAACCCAAGAAATTTTTTTCGTATGCTTTTGCTTGAATCTATTGAGATGACGAGATACGAATAATCTTCCACGTCCGGCTGCGGGGTGAGTGTAAAATCACCGGCCACCTCGTTGCCGTCCTCATAGAGTGATATAGTGTCCTTCTGGAGGAGGGATTTCGAGGGAGTGAGCGCGGATATGAACAGGTTAACCGCCGGGTAGGCGGATTCAGCATCGATTTTTTCTATCTTGATATATTGTCCGCCGAAGACGGCTGCGGAACAGAGCAGCACGGAAAAAATAGCCCTGGCGGCGATTAAAATATACTTTCTCATATCTGATTATGATTTGCCTCAACTATATTATCGGGATATAAGATTTATTTAATAATATTCGCATTATATTCCAGGGCTGTCCAAAAAGATGCTCTCGCAAAGGCGACCTCACCCCCCGGCCCCTGCCGGACATGGACGTCCCAATGCCGGCGGAGCCAGGAGGGCGGAAGCCGGCCTCTCCCATTAAGAAATGAAAAAAGGAGAGGGGGAGTTTAAAGATAAGGCTTGATATTTCGGAAACCCTCTCCCCTGTAGAGACGCAGTGCACTGCGTCTCTACAGGGGAGAGGGTGCGCGGAGCGCGGGTGAGGTCGCCTTTGGGAGAATATAACACGGCTTTTTAGACAACTTCGGCTATACAAAATCTGTTTAATTATCCTTTTCCATTCTCTTCTTATATATCTTGACTGCCTTTTCCCTCATCTCCCGTACGGTCATGCTGCCGGGTTGGATGGTGCTCAGTTTCTCAACGGAGATTGTATTTTCGATGCAGGAATTAAAAAAAATTTTTCCGGGCGGGAAAAGACGGCGGGTGTTATGTATGTAGATCATCTGAAGAGGCGCCTTATATTTTCGGGCGATCGTAAATGCGCCCTTTTGGAAATTCCCCAGGCTGCCGTTGCGGCTCCTTCTGCCTTCCGGGAAGATAAATAGATTTCCCCCCTTGTCCATGAAACGGGCAATGTTCTTTAAGCTCTCTTCCAGGTAATTATTAAATTCCCCGCTCCGTATATAGGGAATATAGCCTCCCGACTTCATGACCCAGCTCATTATCGGTATTTTAAAAAAAACACCCTTTACTATGGTCTTATGCCGGGGGAATAGGGATATGAGCAGGATCGGATCAAGATAAGAGCCGTGGTTTGAGATGACCACTGAAGATCTGATTTTCTTCACCTCGTCGCCGACCGTGATGGAGAGCCCGGGAGCAAGGGCGCGGAGTCCGCGGAAAAATATCCGGTAAAAATAATGATTCATCATCTGGAACAATGTCTCTCTGTCGCCGATAAAGGGGGAAAACAGAATGAGGAAGGGTATGTAGACGAGCAGGTACCCGAACATGAAATAGACCCAGAGGAGGAATGTCAGAAGGAAATCAACCGCCGGTTTAAATACTTTGAAGACCGGAGCCATGAATTGCTACTTCCATTTTTTGATGAAAAGGCTCGTGTTAACGCCGCCGAACGCGAAATTGTGTACTGATACGATGTTGACATCCCGTTCATATAATTTCATCGCATGATTCACCATGTTGCAGCGCGGATCGACCTCCTCGAGATTGAGCGTGGGAATGATGACACCCTCCTGCATCATATATATGGCAAAAATCGCTTCAATGGCCCCGCAGGCGCTCATGGTATGTCCTATAAAACCCTTGAATCCGGAAACGTACGGCCGGTTCCCGTATTCGGCGTGTATTGCCTGGGCTTCCACGATGTCGCCGACCTTCGTCGCCGTGGCGTGTGCGCTGATGAAATCGACATCATCGGGGTTGATCCGTGCGTTCTCCAGGCCCATCCGTATGGTTCTTTTAACGCCCTCCGCGTTGGGGAGAATCAGATCCCCGCCGTTGTTGCTGCAGGAGAACCCTATTACCTCGGCCAGTATCGGCACTCCGCGCTTTTTGGCATGATCGTATTCCTCCAGCATGACGGCGCCCGCGCCCTCGCCGATGACCAGCCCGTCGCGCCTGACGTCGAAAGGCCGTGGGGTCAGATGCGGGGTCTCGTTGAATGCGATCGAGCAGGCCAATAGATTGTCAAACACCGCCACCGTCGTCAGGTCGTATTCATCCGCAGCACCGCATATCATCGCATCCTGGAGCCCGTATTTTATGGATTCATACCCGTACCCGATCGACTGGCTTGCGGTCGTGCATGCGGTACAGGATGATATGACTCTTCCGGTGATTCCGAACATGCGGGTGATATTCACCGCGGTCGTATGCACCATCGATTTCAGATAATCGGTGGCGTTGACTTTCGTATACCCTTTACGGCTGGGGTCGAAGAAAGCCTCATAGATGTTGCGCTGGACCGTCGGGCTTCCATGGATCGAGCCGAAGGCGACCCCGACTCTTCCGGAGGAGAGGATTTCCCGGCTCAATCCAGCCTGATCTATTACCTCTTTCGCCACCTGGCATGCGTAGTAAGCGACCGGGCCGAGCGTCTTGGCGAATTTGCGCGAAAAATCATAGACTATTTCATAATCGACTATGCCGAATACCCTGGAGTGGAGATACCTTGACAGAAGATCATCCTGGTTTTTAAGATTTTTTATGCCGGATACACCCTTGACAAGATTATTGAATATCTCTTTCTTCCCGTGCCCGATCGGGGTGATTGCCGCTTCAGCGGTGATTACGACTCTTCTTTCCATATAATAAAAATATTATTCATTTTCAGCTTTTTATGTCCCCCTTTGGGGGATTTAGGGGGATATTAGACGGTCCCACCATATAAAATTATTTCTTATTCTTCATAACTTTTTCAATATAATCGCAGATTTGGTTGATGGTCCGGATTTCCATGGCCCGCTTTTTCTCCTCCTGCGTCAGGGGCGCGCCGATTAAATCTTCGACATATTCAAGCAGCGCAATCGCGTCTATGCTGTCAAACTCATATTTCTCGGTCAGGTTTTCATCCAGAGCGGGATTTATTATTTCAAATTCTTCCTGGAGAATCGCCAAAATTCTATCAACAATCATTTCTCTCGTCATTAAGAAATCCTCCGGCATCTTCCCGCGTTCGCAGTATTCGGTTTAATATCGCTTGGAGGCTGTATGGAAGAAGGCACCGTGCTCTATTTTTTGTGATCAAAAGCGATTTAAATTGACAACTACACAACCACAATTAAAATTCATAAAAAAGTCAAGAAAAATTAACGATGGCAGGGCTTGTCCGAGATTTTGACCGGAAGGCTCTTTATTTTTTGTCTTTGGCCGGGATCTTGAGCTTTTGTCCCGGATAAATAATTGCCGGGTCTTTAATGATGTCCCGGTTTGCCTGGTAGACATCCTTCCATTTTGAATAATCATGCAGAAGCTTTTCGCTGATGGAAACCAGGTCGTCTTTTACCTGAACCGTGTAGTAGTTCGCGCTTTCTTCATCCGGGACACGAACGCTTTCCTTCTCAGTTGCGGCTTTCGGTAATGCGGTGATTTCCTTTTTTTCCTCCGCAGTCCGCGATTTTGAAATCCCGCCAATGGATATATATTTGTTAATCCATTCACGCGCTTCAGGCGACAGGAACAGGCCGATGGCGATTATTACCAGAACAATGATTATCGTCACCGTTGTCCTGGCTGCGGTTCTTGTGCCCGATTTCTTTTCCCGCATTCCCTCTCTTTGCAAGAGCGCGGTATCTTCGCTCCGGTATTCCTCCTCAAAAGGACGAGCTTCCCGTGGAAAATTTTTCTCACTCGTTGTTGATATCTTCATGACTCTCGCGGGCTTTACCGCGGTTTTCCCGGCTGTTTTTTTGGCTCTTTTCCCTGCTGCTTTCCTGGCCGGCTTGCCGGCGGATTTCTTTCTTTTTATTTTTTTAGAATTGATAGCCATAAAGGCTCCTCCTGGCTTTTTGCAAGCTGTTAATCGTATGGGGCTGCCAATTTCGCCGTGAACATGGATACTTCCCGCTTCATATTGAAAAATATCATAGTCATGAAAAATTGTCAAGAAACTATAGGAGAAAAAAAGCCCGAGTTTCTTGATTGAATTTGGATTGACGCACCAGTATTTATCAAGTGAAATACGCGGGTGACCATTATCCCGTTACACCAGTGTCCCGAATATGCCCCCATCCTCGCGTATTGGGCATACCAGGAATGGTACGAGGATCGTTCCCTTGGATTTGATCTTGTGCTGAAGGCATATCTCGAAAGGGTGAAGGACGATTCCCTGCCCCAGTGCTTTGTCGCTGTCGAAGATTCTCTTCCGGTCGGCATGGTGATCCTTAAGCTCGACGACCTCTGGTCACGGAAAGATCTCAATCCATGGCTCTCCTCGCTCTTGGTTGTTCCCCGGTTCCGCAACCGGGGAATCGGACAGGAACTCGTCCGTGCGGTCATGGTGCGGGCCGGCCAGCTCGGGTTCGACCGGCTCTACCTTTTCCTCGGCCGGAAGAGGAGGGGCAGGCTCGAGCGTTATTATACGAAAAGAGGCTGGGAGGTTATTGATAATGCGGAGGATAATGACGGCTACAACACAAAAGTTCTGCAATATCGCTTGTCTCAAGGCATCTGATAATTATACTGCGTGAAGACCTTCTCGCAGGTATCCGCCACGTCCCTGTCGTATAGTTTTCCCTTGTTGGACGTAATTTCCTCCAGGGCTTTGTCGATTCCGAGCGCGGCGCGGTACGGCCGGTCGGAGGCCATGGATTCGACAACGTCGGCAACGGCCAGAATACGCGCGCCGATCAAAATATTATCGCCCGTGAGGCCGAGGGGGTAGCCGGAGCCGTTGCACCGTTCATGATGCTGGTATACCAGGTCCGCCAGGGGCCAGGGGAACTCCATGGATCTCAGGATGTCGTATCCGATCCGGGGATGCGTTTTCATGAGCTCGAACTCCAGGGAGGAGAGGCGGCTCGGCTTGCTTAAGATTTCGCTCGGTATTGATATCTTGCCCAAATCATGGATGACGGACGCCATGAAGATTCCCTCAACCTCAATTTCGGGCAGGCTCATCTTTTCCGCTATGGTTTTGGCCAAGTCCGCAACGCGCCGCTGATGGCCTGCGGTATAGGGGTCCCGCGTCTCAAGGGTCTGCGCCATGGCCTGGACGATGCCGTTGATCGCCTTTTTTATCTTATGGTAGGAGTCGTTTAATTTCGATTCGAAATCGACCCGGTCGGTATCGTTTCTGAGAATGATGACCGACCCGACCTTGGCTCCGTTGATGTCTTTGATGGGTGAAATGGTGAAATTGATCGGAACTTTATTCCCGCTTCTGGACATGAAATAATAATAGGATATGTCGTTCGCTTGGCCGCCGTTGCTACTATCTATGCCGTGATATTTTAATTTAATGATTTCATTAAACCGTTTGCCGACGATCTTGTCGATGGTCAAGTCCATGAATCTTTCAGCGACGGGATTTGCATAGCTGAGCCGGTCAGAGGTGTCAAAAACCATGACCGCGTCGCCTATGCTGTTTAATACCGTAAAAAACCTAAGCTCGTTTTCTTTAAGCTTCTCCTCCATCTCATGGCGCAGGAGGGCCATATCAATGGCCGATTTCAGCTCCTTTTTATCAATCGGCTTCACGATGTAGCCTGAAGGGTTCGTGGCCAACGCGCGCTGCACGGTGAGCGTGTCCGACGATGAGGTAATGTAGATGACCGGCGTACGGTATATTTCATTGATCTGTCTGGCCGCGTCGATGCCGTCAATCTCTCCTTCGAGGATGATGTCCATTATCACAAGATCAGGATTTGTGTGAGCCACTTCCCGTATCGCCTCTTCGCCGGTTGAGACGATAGTGCTGATTGAATGCCCTATATCGTGGACGAATTTATTCACGAGAAGTATTGTTGTTTTTTCATCTTCTACGAGCAGGATTTTTTTAGTCATATATTTTTCATAAAAGTAAGGCCATATTTTAACTGGGGAATTTGATTTTATAAAAAACCGACTAAGCGTCCGGTATTTAATTATAAAGATATACAATTATAACAAAAAAGTCTGAATATAGATATAATTTTTTATTTTTTTTAAAAAAATTAGAATTAATGCTTTAATTTTGCTCCCCCATCCCCTCCGTAGGCGAGGATGCGCATCCTCGCCTACGGAGGGGAGCAAAATTTTTAAAGAATTAACCCTAAAAATAAATTGAATTTTGGATTAGAGGTTGATTAATAACCGCATAAATTGTTTTGAGGAATTATTATGTACAGTCTTGGCATCAACATTGGGTCTTCAAGCATCAAGATCATTTTACTGAAGAATCAAGAGATATACTGGAAAGCGGTCGTCGCCCATGAAGGAAACTTCATGGAATCGCTGAAGAATGTTTTATCGGACCGGCACGTTCCGGAAAATGTCGCCTCCCTGGTAACCGGCACGGAAGGCCGTTATCTTCTCAACATGAACAATGTGCTCGAATCGATATGCATCGAGAAAGCTCTTGATGATCTGGATCTCAAGGTTGACGCCGTCGTGTCTCTGGGTGGAGAGAATTTTGTCGTATATACGATCGATAAAGATTCCAAAATGCTAACCAGCTTTGCCGGTAATAAATGCGCTTCCGGAACCGGCGAGTTCTTCAAACAGCAGCTGGGCCGGATGGATCTGCGGCTGTCTGATGTCGAGCGTATGCCGGAGAACGCGCAGGTATGCCACATGTCCTCCCGCTGCTCGGTTTTTATGAAAAGCGACTGTACGCACAAGCTCAATAAAGGCGAGGCGACCAAGGCGGACATTGTTCTGTCTCTTTCGGACGTCATGGCGACCAAGGTGGCTGATTTTCTGAAACGCGCCAGGATAAAAAAGGGGAGGGTGCTGCTCGTCGGCGGCGTCGCCCGTAACCGATACATAGTCGAGTTCGTGAGAAACAAGCTCCCCGGTATCGAGTTCATTATACCGGAACAGGCCCCCTATTTCGAGGCATACGGCGCCGCGCTTTTGGCCAGTACCTCGGGAAGCCCCTTCCCTCCGCCGGGCAATCTCCTTAAGCCCCAGCAGATTGAATTCGCCCGGTACAAAAGCCTTACAACCGCCGAGGGAAGGGTCACGTATCTGAAATCGAGGCGGGGGAAGGCAAAGCCGGGCGGGGAGTATATTCTCGGCGTGGACGGCGGCTCCACCACCACCAAGGTCGCGCTCATCGACATGGAGACCGATGATATAGTTGCCTCCCACTACGGACGGACTCACGGCGACCCGGTCAACGCACTGAAGGAGTGCCTTACTGCGGTCAAGAAGCAGCTCAAAAGCCAGATCGGCGACGCAGCGATAACCATATCCATCGCTTCCACGACCGGCTCGTCGCGGGAGATACTGGGCGTGTTCCTCGAAACGCCTGCCGTGTACAACGAGATCATCGCCCATGCGGTCGGCACCACCTACTTCAAGCCGGATATCGATACCATTTTCGAGATCGGCGGCCAGGACGCCAAGTACGCGCTTCTCAAGAACAAGGTTCCGATAGACTACGCCATGAACGAGGCCTGCTCCGCCGGGACCGGTTCCTTCCTCGAGGAATCCGCGTCCGGCGACCTCAATATCACCGACGTCCGGGATATCGGCGATATAGCCGTGCGGGCCAAGGGACCGCTCAAGTTCGGAGAGCAGTGCTCGGCCTTCATCAACTCGGATATCCGCAAGGCCATTCAGCTGGGCGCGGAGCCGGAGGATATTACCGCCGGGATCATCACCTCCATCGTATCCAATTATCTGAACCGCGTCGTGGGTAACCGGACCATCGGCGATAACATCGTGCTTCAGGGCGGCGTCGCCCTCAACAAGGCCGTACCCCTGGCCTTTGCCATGCTTATGGACAAGGATATAACCATCCCTCCTGACCCGGAGCTTTTGGGGTGTTTCGGCGTGGGGATACTGGCCCGGCAGAAGCTCCGGGACGGGCTCATCGACAAAGGAAGCTTCAATATCGACGATATACTGAACACGCAGATAATCTACGAGCGCGAGTTCCGGTGCAAGGCCTGCGAAAACGAGTGCCCGATCCGCGTGCTTACGGTGAACGGCCGCAAATACATGTTCGGCGGACGGTGCAATAAATACGCCAATATGAGAAAGAAGAAGAAGATCGACGAAGCCGGGATATTCAATTATATAGAAAAAAGGGAGCAGCTTCTTTTTAACGAATGCGCGCCGAAAAAAGAGGATTTTGTTAAAAAACGGGATTTTATAATCGGTGTGCCCAGGGCTTTTTCCGTGTATACCCTCTGGCCGCTCTATTCAAAGTTTTTCCACTCGCTCGGCATCGAGGCGAGACTATCGGACGAAATCTCCCATGATGGGATTGCCCGGACAGAGGGCTCCTACTGTTTTCCTGCCGAGATCGCGCACGGAGCGGTTCAGAACTTATTGGATTCTAGGCTCGATTACATATTCGTGCCTCATTTCCGCGATCTGGAGAGCTACGTCGACAATGTGCACGCCAACTTCTGCCCCATAACCCAGGCGCTGCCGTATTACATCAGAAAGGCCTTTCCGGAGATCGATGAGAAGAAGTTTCTCGCCCCGGTTGTGAGCTTCAAGTTCGGGAAAGAAAAGGCCCTGGAAGGCTTCGTCGCGATGGGGCCGCAGCTCGGCGCCACAGAGCGGGAGATACGGCGCGCTTTCGACGTCGCCTGCCTGAAGCAGCAGGAATTCTGGGACAAATACCGGCAGATGGGGATCGAGGCATACGGCCGGGCCGCAAAAGAAGGCCATCCGGTTATCGCCATCCTCGGCAGGCCGTACAACGCCTTTACCCGCGACGCGAACATGGGCATTCCCCTGAAGTTTACCACGCGCGGTTATTCCGTCATCCCCTTTGACATGCTTCCCTTTGAGCAGGCGCACATATTCGACAACATGTACTGGTACTACGGGCAGCAGGACATGAAGGCGAGCGTTCTCCTGAAAGACGAGCCGAACGTCTACATCACCTACATTACGAACTTCTCGTGCGCGCCCGATTCATTCATGCTCCACTACGTGAAATGGATCATGGGAACAAAGCCGTTCCTGGTGCTTGAGCTTGATTCCCATTCCGCGGACGCGGGGATCGACACGAGGGTCGAGGCGTTCCTGGACATCATAGAAGGCTACCGGTCGAAGATCGACGAGATACATGAAGAGCGGTACGACAACAATTTACGCTTCATCAACAACGGCAGGGATCCGCTCCACCTGGTGGATATACGCTCCGGCCGGAAAATAGAGATTTTCGGAAACGATCGGGTGAAGATGCTCCTCTCGAACATGGGCCGGCTCTCCACCGAGCTCCTGGCTGCGTCCGTGCGCGCTGCGGGCGTCCGGGGCGAGGCCATGCCCCTTCCCGACACCTACACCCTGCAGATGGCGCGCAACCACATGTCCGGAAAGGAGTGCCTTCCTTCGCAGCTGGTTCTGGGAAGCGCGCTTAAATATTTTTCTTCGGATAGATACAACCGGGAGGACATCTATCTCCTGTTTGTGCCGACGACAACCGGGCCCTGCCGCACCGGCCAGTATTTTGTTTTTTACGAGAATCTTTTCAAGGACTTGAGGCTTCCGAACGTCGTTGTGGTGACCCTGGATTCCGACAACTCGTACAACGAGCTCGGAAAAAATTTCAGCAAGAGCGCGTGGTGGGGTCTCTCGGTCGCGGATTATATGAAGGATATTGAGACCTCGCTCCGGACCTGCGCGGTGGATCCTGCTGCGGCGATCGCGAAATACGACGAGCTCTGGCAGGAGCTTGTCGACATCACGGAGACCGATATCGCCAATGTCCTCCCCGCCCTCAGGCGAATTGCGGAAGAGATTTCCCAGATACCGCTCAGGCGCAGGATCGACGAGTGCCCCAAGGTTCTCATCGTGGGCGAGATATACGTGCGACGCGACGATTTCGCCGTTGACGAGCTCATCCGGATGTTTGCCCGGCGCGGGATCATTGCCAAGGTTTCGGGCATAACCGAGTGGATCTATTACTGCGATTATATGAGGAAGCATGATATTGTGAAGAGATGGGGGCTCATTCCCTGGTACAAAAAGCTCTTCTGCAAGGAATTGCGGGAGCTTCTTTTATGGGAGATCGATAAGCTGTATAAGCACAGCGTGGAAAAGAAGATCAGGAATGTGCTTGCCGCGACCGGCCTCGTACCCCGCATGCCCCACGATATGGACCGGATAATGGGCAATGCCAATACGCATTTTGTGACCGACGAGCTGTATTCCGAGATATCCGTATCAAGCGGCGTTGCCTCCACCGCCATGATGGAGGATTATTCCGGCATCGTGAACATATCGCCCTTCGCCTGCCTTATCGGCAGGGTGATCGAGGGACTCGTCACCCCCTGGGCGCGGGAGCGGCGGTTCCCGACGATCTCGGTGGAGATAGACGGCGATATTCTCCCGCCCGGCATTGTAAACAAGCTTGAGATATTCATGCTCAACGTGCTCCGGTTCAGGCATCATCCGCACATCGCGGAACTGGTGGAGCGGGACGGAGAGAAGGTCGTGTCCCTGGATAGAAAGATAATCAAGGCGTGAGAGGCGGGGCTTAACGGTTTATCATCTCCACGATCTTTTTCACCTCCTGGGAGGAGTCCTTGTCTATCACCAGGATCTCGTCGCCGGCTTCAACAACGACGATGTTTGACAGCCCCACGACCGATACCCTCCTGTTTTCCGTGAACACCGAGCAGTTGTTCGAGTTGAGGAAGATCGTCCGGTCCGACTCCGGGGAGCGGTTGTTGTTCTTGTCGGACGGCACTATGTCGTCGATCGACTTCCAGCTTCCCAGGTCGGTCCAGCCGAAGTCTCCCGGTATCACGACCCGGTTGATAGCCTTTTCCAGAATGCCGTAATCGATTGAAACCGGGTCCACGGAGTTGAATATCTTTTTCTTTATCTCCCCTGCGCGCCCGTCATTGGATGCGATCTCCGAAGCGGGAAGCCCCGCGAGGGGCTGAAACGCCTTCACGTGATCAGGGAGGAGGATATCATACTGCTTAAGCAGAAGCGAGGTCTTCCATATGAAAATGCCGCTGTTCCAGTAATATTTCCCGGATTCAAAGTACTCGCGGGCGCGCTCCATATCCGGCTTTTCGACGAAGGAATCGATTTCAAGGACAGGGCCCGCACCCTTCCCGGCCTTAATGTATCCATACCCGGTCTCAGGATAAGTCGGCTTTATGCCGATGGTAACAAGCCGGCCATGCTCGGCCTCGGTTACGGCCAGGCGCAGAATCCGGACGAACTCGGCGTTATTTTTGATATGGTGATCGGCGGGAAGCGATATCATTATCAAATCGTCATAGAGCTTCCGCAGATACAGGGAAGCATACAGTATCGCGGCAGCCGTGTTTCGCGGTCGGGGTTCGGCGAGCACGGTGCCGGGTATTTTGAATTTATTCATCTCTTTGTATGAGAGGCGCTCGTGCCGTTCAGAGGTGACAATGATGATCCTCTCCGGCTCGAGCGGCAGGAGGCGCTGTATGGTCTCCTCAAGAAGGCTCCCCCGGCCCGAGAGATTGTGAAACTGCTTCGGCTTGTCGTCGCGGGACAGCGGCCAGAGCCGGGTCCCCGCTCCGCCCGCGAGTATTATCGGTATTACTATCATGGTGGTTCCGGAATTCTATAGAATATGCAGAATATGTCGATTCAGCATAGGGATATGTCAAGGATTATTCGACCTCACCCCCCTGCCCCCCTCTCTTATTAAGGAGAGGGGGGCAGGGGGGTGAGGTCAAAAGCGGGGAAATGATAGCTGAATAACGGGAAAACGGGAGCTTCATTTTAGTTTAAATAAAAGTTAATGCATTAACCTTTTTTTATTGCAATTCACATTATACAAGTCATACAATATCCCTTTAGTCTGGCGTACAGCACGCACCATTTTGATCGCGGGGGCACCGGCGTTGGCGGAGGAAAAGAGCTTTCTACAATCAATCAAGCTTGAGATCAGCAGAAGCTTCAGGCTCGTCCCTTATGAGAGGCTGTCGTTTCATAAGATTCTGGGGATTCTGAAATCGGATGTCGGGATGAATATCCTCATCAGGGAATTGGATAAGGGGCCGGTCATCAGGCAGAGCGCCGTATCCACGCTCGTCAGATTCGATACTCCGGAGGTGCTTGCCGCCTGCGTCGCCCTGCTTAAAAAGCATATAACCGATGAAGAGAAGATCATGATCCTTGACCTGGTAAGCAGGTGCGGCGGCGAAACGAACATCAAGGATATCATCGCATTCATCGAATATCACGAGGATAAACAGCCCTCCCTTGAGGTCATCACCAAGGCTTATGAAGTCATCAGAAAAATCGGCGCCGGTTCCGATGAGGCGCTGAAGTTTTTAACCGCAAAAGCCCATTCCGATAAGCTGGATACCAACTTCAGATCCCTCGCAATTGAATCCCTTGCCCCGTTTAAGCCGATCGGCCTCTTTGAAGAGGTGCTCAAAAAGTGCGATGATGCCCTGTGCCATGCCGTATATAAGGCCGTTTACCTGCTCGTGGTTGAGCTCGTTGACAAGGCCCAGCTGCTCAAAACCGACGACGACCGGCTGTTCACCTATTCGCCGGACAGCGAAGACAAAATCATGCTGGATATCAGGGTTCTCCTGGGGAAGATGACCGGCTTTTTCGATTCCTATTCCAACAGGACGAAGATAGCCTTTATCTGCGCGATGATGGCCTGCAATCACCGGGAGCATCTGATCTATATAATGAAAGCCCTGACTTCGAATGACGCGGACCTGGTGAACAGGGTGCTCTACTCCCTGAATCAGAATATCGTCCGGCTGAGGGACCCGGACAAGCTTTTCAGAAATCTGATCGCCATATCCACCGAGCTTTACCGGTTCAACGAATTGATCGTGGATGTGTTCGTACGGTATTTCAGCAGGCCAGTCGACACCAGGGGATTCCATCTTCTTAAAGACAAGCTCTTCGGTTATATTGTCGTCACGCTTGAAGCCTATTTCGAAACCTACCGGAAGGAATTCATGATCACCGACGTGATTGAAAAAGGCCTGCCGGAGAGTTTTCAGAGGATACGGAGATTTATTTTAAACAACGGCAATCCTGAATTGAAGAAGGAGATAGCCGCCTATCTCGCCCAGGACGATCTGACGCCTGTCAAGGATCTCCTCGCCGTCATGTCCAAGAGAACGACCTTTGTGGAGGATTCCGATACGGAGGACCTGACGCTCTTTATCGAGGTTTTATTGGACAAGGACCGCAAATCGCGTGAAAACTCGGCGCGGCGTATCGAGGATCTTAATTTTGAGAAGCTTTATTTACGGAACAGGATCGTCAGGTTGTGCAGGATGATCGGACTGTTGAAAATCAACGAAGCCGCTTCCGTGCTGGTCAACATCTACAATTATCTGAAGAAGTATCCGGACCGGGAGATACTTGAAGCGGTGATGCACACCCTTTCAATGCTCAACTATTCCTATATGCTCGGCGAGATCGAGGTGATGATGACCGCCGGAAGCGGAGAGGATCCGAAAAACGCCCTCCGCATCCTGTCGCTGTTTACCGAACAGCGCTCGCTCAACATCCTGCTCGAGTTCCTGAAAAATCATATCACCGACGAATCGGGGATCGTTGAGGGCGCGCTGAACATCCTGATCGAGCGGGAGATCAGCGGCAATATCACCGCAAGCCAGACATTCAAAGGCCTGATCGCCTCAAACGGGAATCCCGCCGTTCGCAGCCTGGCGGTTCTGGGGATCGGGGAGTGCGGCTTCGACGCCGATATCGATTATCTGAATGAGCTGTTCTATAAAATGAATCATGATGAATCCAAGGACGCCATCGTCCGCGCCATTGCCAGTATAATAACGCGCAGCACAAGCTACAACAAGCGCCAGCTTATGCACTATCTTCAGGAATATCTTAAAGATCCCGGCATAAAGGTGCGGATATATTCCTGCCTCATTCTCGTCCATCTCGGCAACCGGGAGGCGCTCCGCTCCATCCGAGACATGCTGATTATTAAAAATAAGGCCATCCAGCGGGACATTCTGACCATTCTGGGGGATTTGAGATCCATTGAATTTTCCTTCTTTCTGCTGTCTCTCTTGAAGGAAGAATACGGGATATCGAAGGATATCATTCCCGTGATCGTCAAGCTGCCGGAAGAAGACATGAGGGAGATCGACGCCTATATAGTCAATATTTTCCGGAAATACGAGGCTCCGGCTATGGAAGGAGTGCAGCTCCAGCCCGGGGAGCCGAGCGAAATAGCCGTCAGCGGCGTCAAAACAGAAAAGGTCACCATCGTCAATATCGTCATCCCGGAACAAAGCCGGCGGGCCGGCGGCCTGAACATACCGGAGCTGATCAACTTAAACCTGAGAATCAAAGCGCTCATCGCCTCTGCTCTCGCGGGCAAGAGCGGCGTGATAATCAAGATGTCCAACGACAACATCGTCGCCTATTTTTCCGACGCGAAATCCGCGGCAGAGGCTTCGATCCAAATATCCCGCAATATGGATGCGTTCAACTCCGCGAGGATCGTCGAGCACCGGATCGATGTATACACCCAGATATTGACCGAAACAGTCAAGATCATAAACGACGAGATCATTGAATTCCCGATCCGGCAGGGGATACAATTGCAGAATTTTCCCCTGAAAAATAAAATCGCCGTCGACGCTGCGACCGCGGAGATCATCAACAGCGCATACAGCGTACGGGAGATCCCCCGGCTTGTCGTGTCCGCCGCAGGATACGCGGTGAGCCTGTTTGAGCTCCTGGCCCCGGTCAACTTCCTGCGCGTTGTCGAGCGGATCATGGCGGCCCTCAAGGAAGAGGGGGACAAGCATGAGCAGATGCAGAAGCAGGTTGAAGACCAGCTCAAGAGGATGAAGCAGGAGCGGAGGGCGGCACCCTCGATGGTGATCGCCCGGGAGCTGGACAGCCTGGGTCATACCCTCCAGAACCAGCTTGATGAGATCGACCGGTATGTTCAGAAAAGATCCACCGACCGGGAGCTCATCAAAAACGTCCGGAAGATGCTGTCCAACGTCCACAACCTGTACAAGGTGGAGATATCGAGGATTATAATTGACTAGTGGAACACACTTTCACGCGCTCATGCCCCCCAAACCCCCCAGTGGGGGGCTTACGTTCACCAGTCCATCGGCTCCACGCTCTCCAAAGAGACAATGTATATGTTTATTAGCTTTAACACTCATTTGAATAGGAGCTTTCAAGTCCCCCTCCGGGGGATTTAGGGGGCATGCTATTATGAGATGTTTGTATCGTGTGATTTCATCTGTAGATGTTGTGAGGCACAATTGCGTTCTTATTTTTCCTTAAGCCTGTTGCTTAAGTACAGCTTGTGCTCGATTAAGCCGACCGAATTGGCGAGAAAAAACCTGTCGTTTTTATACCGGAGAAGAATTCCATACTGTTCGCTCGCGGTCTTGTAATCTTCGAGCTTGAAGGCGCATTCCGCAAAATAGTAGTGGAACGATTTGTCGTACTCGCCCCGCGTGTCGATCGATTTCAGGAGCACGAGCGCCTTGTAGTATTCTTCCTGCTTGAAATGGATCTTCGCCCTGCCCAGCACTGCGTTGGGGAAGCGGTGGTTGATGTTCAGGCACGCGTCATAGTATTTCTTCGCCACCTCCATCTGGTTTCGCTGCAAGAAAAGGTCGCCGATCAGGACATAGGTGTCGAGCGCCCTCCGGTTCCTCTTAAGCGCCTCCCGGTAGTATTGTATGGCGTCGTTGTCTCGCTTCCAGTGCTGGTAAATCCCGCCGACCTGAAGATAGACGCCGTAGTATTCCGGGACCACGGCTGCCGCTTTTTGGAAATTGAGGAGCGCCTTTTTCAGATCGTCGAGATGGAGGTAACAGCTCCCCAGGTTGTACCGGAACGGAAAAAAGAGAGCGGACTTTTTGAGCGCTTTGTGCAATATCTGCGCCGCTCCGGAGAAATCCCCCGCTTCCATAGCCGCGGCAGCCCGGTTATTTTCCTGCGCAAGCCTGCTTTCGCCGGTGCAGTAGGCGAGTCCATTCTTAAAATAGATTTTATCCTTGGGCTCAGCCTCCGTCGGATTCTCATGCGCGAGCTTGAGCAGTCGCTGCAGGTTATAAAATTCGTTTTCCGCGTAAGCGGGCGAGATCAGAATGAGCGCTGCCGTGCAACAGAGCAAAAGGATACAGCTCCTCCCCCTCCCTTGATGGGAGGGGTAAGGGGAGGGTGAACTTTGGCATGCAAAATTACTTGGTTGCTGTAAATTCATCACCCCCTCCCCAACCCTCCCCCATCTAGGGGGAGGGGGCAAATTTTTAATACAGATGGCAGGCGACTTTCGCGTATCCGATCCGCCGGTACGCGGGATACACCGACCTGCATATTGTCATCACGTACGGGCAGCGCGGGTGGAAGTGACACCCCGGCGGCGGATTTTCCGGGGAGGGGATCTCGCCCGAGATCACCGCAAAGCCGTGCTTCACCGGCTTTACAGCCGGGATCGATTTCATCAGGCTCTGCGTATAGGGATGCAGGGGCCGGGAATACAGCCCTTCCGTTGTGTTTCTCTCGACGATCCTGCCCAGGTACATGACCACGATTCTATCGCTGACATGCTCCACGACCGCCAGGTCGTGGGACACGAAAAGATAGGTGAGCCTGAGCCTCTTCTGGAGGTCTTTCAGCAGATTCAGTATCTGCCCCTGTATGGACACGTCCAGGGATGAGACCGGCTCGTCGAGGACGATGAACTTTGGGTTCAGGGCCAGGGCCCGTGCAATGCCGATGCGCTGGCGCTGGCCACCGCTGAACTCATGGGGGTACCGGCCCCGGTGCGCCCTCTCCAGGCCCACCAGGTCGATGAGCTCCTCGAATTTTTTGTCGATCCCGGTCCGGCTCATCGCGGTATGGATCGCCAGGGGCTCGGTTATTATTTTTTCAACGGCCATGCGGGGGTTGAGGGAGGAGTAGGGGTCCTGAAAAACGATTTGCATGTTTTTTCTGAATTCGCGCAGCCGCGCCCTTTCAAGGCCGCTCACCCTGGTGCCGCCGATGCTGATAAAGCCGGCGTCCGGCTCGATAAGCCGCAGAATCGAGCGCGCAGCGGTCGTCTTCCCGCTCCCGCTTTCGCCCACCATGCCGAGGGTGCGGCCTTCCGGAATCGAAAACGAGATATTGTCCACGGCCCGGATGGTCCCCGGCCTCTCGAACAAGCCGGCTTTCCGGGTTTTGAAGAATTTGGTCAGGTTGTCGACCGTGACCAGGTCCGGTTGAGAGGATTTTTTCGTGGTCATAATTATCTGAGTTAGGCGATTTTTTTCATCCCCCTCCCTCGATGGGAGGGGCTAGGGGAGGGTGATTAGATTAGAGCTTTTTTCACCCCCACCCCGGCCCTCCCCCATCAAGGGGGAGGGAGGTTCTGAAATAAGTTTATTATAAACGGCCGGGTTTGATTATTGTCAAGACTATTTGGGAGTGAAGGGGGATTGCAATTGAGAATGGCTGAGGGTGCGCACTCCGAATTTTTTATAAATAATAGCAATTTCTATTGACATAAAAATATTTATCATTTACATATAAAAAAATAAATCATATACCAAAGGATTAATTATTAGTCATCGTCATTCCAGTGTTATTGGCAGTTACATCAATCTAAATTAGAAAAAATAAATTTTAAAAGGGAGGTGTTGTTAGTCATGCGCAGAAAATATCATCTATTCTTATTAATATCTTTAATATCCAGTATTTTTATTATAAATTGCTCTTCGATTAAGCCTTTAATTAACAATCCGGTCACACTAAAAAATGAAACCTGGAAAATAAACATAATGCAATTGGACGCCGGCCCCGATACTTTCGCTAAATTTGCAAGGACTTATATAGTAGTGAAGCCGACCAATACGATTGCGGAAAAAATTATGACCGCTGCTCGAGTAGAAAATCCCAATATAAATCCGCAGTATTCAAACAATGGATTTATATGGATGCTTATGACCGTGCGTAACCTTGATAAGGTCGAGCGCAGTCTTGATTTTTCCAGAGTGAGATTAATATCCGACAATTATGTCATAAATCCGGAAATTATTGACTTTTCGCTGTTTCAGGAAGGATTGTTATTTTTCAAAATAGACTATATCCAAAAAATTAAACCTGATAAAACTTTTTCAATGTATTTAATATTCGAATATGATAAAGGTCATTTCCCTTATAAAATAATCTATGATAACCAGATTGCCGGTAAGATTTATGATAAAATGGAAGTTGCTATCCCTGAGAATAAATAATAAAAGAATATCTGATAGGAGCGTACCGTATATGATTACTAAACAAATGAAAAAAACCGCGATGTTAGTGTTGGGGTCAGCGATAGTTATTTTAGGCTTATCCGGATGCGGCTCTCTGATGCGTGCATCCGCAGGCGGAGACGTTGAAAATATCCAGTATTACCTTCAAAAGGGGGAAAATATCAACGGCGTTGATAAAAGCGGTTTTACCCCCCTCCTGTGGGCGGTATATTACGGGCACGAACAAGCTGTTGAGTTTCTCATTAAAAAAGGGGCGGACATAAATTATAAGATACCCAAGGATTTCGGCGATCTCCGGACCGGGTCTACGCCGCTCATGCTTTCCTCATATTACCAAAATGCGAATATAATCAAAACATTGTTGAAGCACGGCGTGAATAAGAATATCGCCAATGCGAATAATGAAACGGCTCTATCAATTGCTCAAAAATATAATTTCGTGGCCGGAGAATTGCTGCTCTCATCCGACAGGGAAGGGAAGAAATATGATGAATACGCCTTTATTAAAAATATAACCATTCAGATGAATAACGGGAGTAATGTTTTCGGGAAAGTCATCAAACAGGATGCGAACAGTGCACAGGTAAAAACTGATGCGGGAGTCGTTAAATTAAACAAAGAAGACATAATATTCATGAGAATTGATGAGTGATTATTAAAAACAAAGTAACCCTCGCAAGCCATATTTCGGGGGTTACGTGTTTTTATCCGCTTCTGTAAAAATGCCCTGCAGTTTCTCATAAGTACTCCTTTAATTCATCCAATATGCTCTTTTTCACCTTCAAGGTTATTGTTTTGTTATAGGTCTGAAATTTAACCGTCATTTCCTTGGCGCTCTTTATCTTATTCCGGGTATCGGCCGCAATAATGAATTTGCCATTAATTCGATATGTTTTGTCGAAGTCGAATGAATTCGGCTTCTGGCGATATCTATGATCATATGGACCTATATAACTCACCCCTCCTTTTTCCATACTAATCTCACTCTTAGAATCATTGATTTTCAAATCGTAACTTGCATTATCAATAATAAATGACGCCTGTTTACAAACGCCCGGGTCGCCGATAAAATTTGCTATTATAAATTCACACTCAACAGGGGTAATTTGACTTGGTATCTCCCGCAATAATTTTATGATAAGCTTGTGATTAACCGATTCTGAGAAAGCGGTAAAGACAAACGACTCGTATGGTTTTTTGTCGATGGTCAACATCTCTCTTTCGACGGTGCTGCAGCCGATTGAAACCAGGAATGATAAAATAATCAATGTTATAGCTATTTTATTATATTTCATATTCGCTCCTTTTATTCATTCCCCATTCCGCCTCCGAAAGCGGCGGAATAGGGAAATCATTACTCAGTGAGTTCTGCAGCAAGTCCATTCTTAATTATTCTGGAGTGTCAAGATTTTTTCGATCATTAAACACGCCTTACTTCAGTGTCTACTGACTGACACTGGCCGCCACTCCGGTCGGGGGCTGTATATAACAGAGCGACCCCCACGAGTCAACCGCTTTTCCTGTGCTGGTGGTCGTTGTAAGAGAGGATTCTGTATCGCCCCCCTGCTTTATCGACTGGATGATGTCCGCGTACGTATAATCAGGGTTATAGGCCTTCAGGATCGCTGCAAGGCCTGAAACATGGGGAGCAGCCATGGAGGTGCCGTCTGCGACTTTGTAAGAAATATTATTGAGCGCCATAGCCGTGATATTGAAATAGAAAATACCGACTCCGTAATAAGTGTGAATGTTTGTTCCATCCGTGGTCAACTGGAATCCGACGGAACATGAACTTGTTGTGCAGGATGTTATATCGTATATTGCCCCAATTGGGACCGCGCTGCTGCCAGAATAGTTCAATAGCTGGGTTCCGCCGGAGAAAGGATCGCCGCCGCTGGTATTATAGTTTACGTTGATGTAGTCCCAGGAGGGTTCAACATCAACAAAACCCAGAAACATTAGATGCGCCTCATCATTACCTGATAGATTGAATTCTTTATATGCCTTTGCATCAAGATTGTTGCCGTATGCTTGTGAAGGCCAACCTGGCGGAATCACCAGCATGTCTGTAGGTCCATACCCGAAATCGTAGTCGATTAATCTTACCCAACCGCCATTCATTATCCAGTTTGTAGAAAAATTTTCATCGATAACAGTATCCGTCCCCGCATAGGCGCTCAAAATATTGGTGCCCGGCGCTCCCACGTCGACACTGGTGCTCCCGTAATTGGAGAAGGTCGCCCGGCTGTATGCTTGATCCAGTGCTGCCACGCAGAGCAGATTGTCCTGAGTAAATTCGCACGGGTAAACGTCATTATATCCATTTCCGGTGTTGTTAAGATTCTGGCCAATGCCTGACGCATCGCCGTTTCCCGCTGCGGTAACCACGACCACGCCATTGGTACGGGCGGTATCTATGGCGCCGGAAAGAGCAGGATCATCAATCGATCCTCCGAAGCTCATATTGATCACCTTGGCACCATTGGTTACTGCAAAATTGATCCCGCTGACTGCCCAGGCTGTAGTACCCATGCCTGCGGCATTCAAGATACGCACCGCCATAATGCTTGCCTCCCAGCACACGCCCGCGGTACCCAAGCCGTTGTCTCCCTTGGCCCCAATGGTTGCCGCCACATGGGTGCCGTGGCCCGCCAGATCCATGGGGTCGTTATCGTTGTCGACGTAATCATATCCGTGATTGGGGTAACTGGCCGGAACGCCATTCCACATATTGGCCGCCAGATCCTGGTGGTTGTAATTGACGCCGGAATCTACGACTGCGACGATCACGGTGCTACAATCATGTTTTACGCCCCAGGTGTTTTCCATGTTCATGTCCTTGCCTGCGGTCCCGGGATTATGCGTAGGCCCTGAGGGTGGGTAGTACGTCGCGTTCGTAATGGTCTGACCCGTATTATGGAGCCCCCATTCCTGATTGTAAGAGGGATCAGTGGACGCCAGTGTCGCATGATAGATATAGTTTGGCTGTGCGTACTCCACGGATGGGTCATTTTCGTACTTATTAAGGGCATCGGCTATGCTTTCGCCTTTGGACAGGCGTACGTGAACCAAACCGGGCCTGCCGAATTCTTTAAGAAAGGTGCCGCCCCTGGCCTGTATTGAAGCGCGACGGGTGGCGTATGTAATATTTTTTTTGTATTGAACCAGGACTTCGTCTTTTACATAATTACTTTTCTTTAGTAAGTACGCTCTTTTCCATGAGGAAAAATTGGCAGCTGAATAGACAGCCATGACGGTCAGAGAAACGATAGCCACGGTTATAAAGAATATCAGTTTCATGCTTAAAACTTTTTTGAGTATCGATTTCATGGCATTTCCTCTTTTTAGTTAATAGTCTTGATTATTTGAGTTGAAGGCCGGCTCGTGCTCCCGCTGTTGAGGCCTGAATACCCGACCACCCTGATGTACCAAGTGCCCGGACCAGGTCCCAGGTTGATGGTAGTCATGGTTGGCGCCAGACCAGAAACCCAGGGTACATCCGCGTGCGTAATGCTTTCAAAACCGGTGTCGGGAATAGAGCTGGTACGGTAATACACGCGGTATCCGCCGCCTGATGAATTGACCGCTTTTTCCCGGTTTGCGGTCCAGGTCACGGTGCAAGGAATGGTCTCCGAATAGCTGCGCCTTTTCCCCGGGTCTTCGGCAGGGAAGCTTTTGCCTCCATTGGTATGGACCGCGACTACTTTGTATTGGTAAGCGGTGCCGGCAACCCCAGCGGTATCGTCATAGGTTGTGGAGCCCGTGGGGGTGGGGGTCAATAAGGTCTCGCCTCTGTACACCTCGTACCCGGTCGTATCCGCGGCAGGGTCCCAGTTCAGTCTCACGCGTGTATAAAAAGTGCCGTCGCTTGCCGTGAAATTTCCGGGCGCGGCAGTGCACCGGTAACCATTAACTACAGTGCTTTCCAGACCCGGAAGATCGGTAGCCGAATAAGCAATGACTTTGTAATAATATTTGGTACCGGCAATAGCAGTTGTATCGTTATATAACGATACGTTTATGGTATCTAAATCAGTATAACTTCCCGTTTGCGTCGTGCTGCGCAGGACATGATAGGTACTGGCGTTGGTGACATCAACCCAGTCCACCGTCACTTCAGTTCCATTGTTGTTACTCGCGGTGATTGTAGCCGGCGCGTTAAGTAAGGCGTATCCATCATCGTAAACATCGCTCTTGCCACTATTCACGACGGTTGGATCGCTCGTGGATCTCCATTCTGCCTCCACCTTATAGTAATATATCAGGCCTTGGGTTGCGGTCGTGTCATTATAGGAGGCGACGTTATTTTCGCCGAGCAGTAGTCCGTAGGTACCGGCCTCAGATTCGTCGCGGTACACCTTATAGAATCGGGCATTAGGAACCGCGTTCCAGGTGATTGTAACGTGGTCAGTAAAGCTTTCGGTGGCGGTCACGCCGGTAGGCTTGGCGAGCGATGCGGGAGGAACATCCGGCCCGGCAGACCCCGAAGACATCAGTGCGAGAGCGAGTCCACCGCCTCCACCGCCGCTTTTTTTACATGACGTTGACAACAAGATGCTGAAAACGAGGACCAATAGGGCAGAAAATATAGAGATTCTTTTACATTCCATAGGATACCCCCTCATTCATACATAAAAGTACTAATGGAACAGGGACGTTTAGCATGTCTTTTGCCATTTTTAATTAAAACTAAAATTTAAACTTTAAAAGTATATACGAACGAAATTGATATTTTTTAAAAATTTTTTAGAAAAAATAAAAAATTTTTCACTCCGCACGGACCAGATGGACTAATTTTTTTAAAATTTATTTAATTCCGTGCCCGAGTTGGATCAATGAAATGCTGAATCTAGTTTTAATTATTTTCTTATATTTTTAATCTTTTTTAGCTTATAAGCACGCATGTGTCAATAAGGAATTTTAGGTATAGTTATATAGGGAAAAATCCTTATTCGATTACGCATTTTGGTATACCTCGTAATTACCTCAATTTCATAGAATCTGATTCTACATTTACTTATACACCTGGGAATAATCCACGTCCCGGTAAGAAATTAATTTCAGCGAAAAACATAGAAAGATGTTTTATCCTTTCGTATAAGCACCCCTTCAGCCCCTCAATACCCTGCCCCCTTGTCCACAACGTTCACGAGAGGCCGTCCCTCAACGTAGCGTTTGAGGTTCTCTGTGAAAATGGGCCAGCTTCGCCGGAAATATTCCGGCGTATACCCGCCCATGTGCGGGGTAATGATCACCTGGTCCATGTCCCACAGCGGCGAGTCCGCGGGCAGCGGCTCCGTCTCAAACACGTCAAGTCCGGCGCCGCGGATCCTCCCGCTTCGGAGGGCCTGGACCAGGGCGGTTTCGTCCACTATGGAGCCCCGGCCGACGTTGATGAAATATGAGCCCTCCCGCATGGCTTCGAATTCCCGCGCGGTAAAGAGCTTTCGGGTGTCCGGCGTTGCGGGAAGGATAATTACCACAAAGTCGGCCTTGCCCAGCTCTCCGTGCAGGTGTTCCGGGCCGTACACGCGGGCGGCTGCGTCGGTCGACGCGATCGCATGCCGGCGTATTGCGGTGACCGTCATACCCAGGGATTGAGCCGCTCGCGCAAAGTGAGTGCCGATGGCTCCCAGCCCGACCACCAGGACGCGCTTGCCCGCGAGCTCAAACAGTGCATCCATGGTTTCCTTCCGCCACTCCCGCCGCGCCTGCGCCCGGACATTAAGATGCAGATTGCGGGCGAAGGCCAGCATCATCGAGAGGAGGTGTTCGGTTACGGAAACCGTGTGCACGCCGGAGGCATTGGTGACGGTCACTTCGCTCTCCCGGATTCCGGGAAAACGTTCGAGCCAGTCGACTCCGGCATACCAGTGATGGTACCACCTGAGCAGCGGCGCGCGGGCGAGAAGGGACAGAGAAACGTGCCGAACCGCTATTTCGACCCGGTCCAGATATTTTTCGACTGTGTCGCTCTTATCGGCAATGACAACCTCATAATTGGGCGCGATCGCGCGCACCCGGTCCAGCGCATCGCCGGGCAATTCTCCCTGTCCGAATCCGAGAAGCACTACGGGCTGCATAACGATCCTCCTTTGTGGTGTCGGGCTGCTTTTCGGTCTGCCTTCGTTCTCCGGATAAAATCCCTTTAAGGAAATAGCTCAAGCAGTTTTTTTAAAATTCATGAACGTTATTTTTATCATTGACGTTGGCCATGAAAAAGATTTATATCTGGCGCCACCGTGTACAATGTTGATCTGCTGATAAGCTGGAATTTCAGGCATATTGTAAATTATAGTAGAATTAATCAGTTTAATGCAGTAAATTTAAAGCAGGGATATAAACCCCTTGAAATACGTAGTCCGCGGGAGTTGTATTATGAAGACGAAAACCTTTGATTGCGTGGCCGTAGTGAGGAAGATACGAGATGCGAATTACGAGCGGTATAAGGATTTGTCGTTAAAAGAGTTCACGGAAAAATTATCCGAGGAAGCCCGGACCAGCGAGCTCTGGCGAAAATTTGTTGCGCCAAAAACAGGGACGATTACGGAGAGACAATAAGACTTAATGCCTGCTTTATTTCCCACGCGATGCGAACTATTACGGAATCTCATCGAATGATTTTTTACGCTATCGATTTAATACCTCCGTGTATCAAATCGACGGTGTGATTGATGCGAAACATGATACAGCCGCGGGTATTTGAAACGGATCACGGGTTCCAGGGTGAGTCCGGCGTCCGGAGCTATGACGCGATGATGCGCCGGTTCCGCGACAAGGGATGGCTGGTGACCGGCTCAATAATTGAATCGGGCATAAGCTCCGGGATTGGCCTGGAGATCGGGCCCGGACCCGGATATCTCGGGCTTGAATGGCTTAAACATACCGATGATACTGAATTGTATGCGGTGGATATAAGTTCCGGCATGATTAAGGTAGCTCAACAAAACGCGGCTGAATACAACATGAAGGGGAGAGCCCGGTATGTTTTGGGAGACGCAAAAAAAGCGCCCTTTGCCGACTCCATTTTTGACGCGGCTTTTTCGAATTATTCGCTGCATGAGTGGTCTGAGCCGGAATCAATCTTTCATGAAGTGCGCAGGGTATTAAAAAAGGGGGGAAGATTTTTTATCAGCGACTTCCGCAGGGATATTGATCTCCCGGTTGTATCATTCATGTATTATTCAACCCTGCCCGAAGAGATGCGCCCCGGTCTGATCGCATCGATAAACGCCTCGTACACTGCTGAAGAGATAACCGGAATAATTATGCAGGTGGATTTCCATAAATTTACGGTCAACGAGAGCCCGATGGGAATGGAGATTACCGGTGAGTCTTAGCAGCGCGCCCGTTCATGAAAAAAAACTTGACATAACGGTATGTCCCGGTGCTATGTTTCTTTTTATAGAAACATAGCCGGCTTTGTCATGAACAAGCTTAAGGAAATAGCGTGGGTTCTCGCCGATACTGATGATGAATACCTCATCGAGGAGTTTCTGCGGAGCATACTCACCAAATATGAAATTGACGAGATATCGTCCCGCTGGGAGCTGGTGAAGCTTCTGCACGGCGGCATGACCCAGAGGAAGATAGCCGAGCGCCTGGGCCTGAGCCTTTGCAAGATAACCAGGGGATCGCGTGAGCTTAAAAAAGCGAATTCGTCGTTCAAGACCATGATCGAACGATACGGGAAAAATATGAAAAAGCATCCTGCAAGCCTAAAGCAGGGAGAATAATTTTAGGAGAAGCGTATGCAGACAAAAGTATTTCTTAAAGAAAGCGAGATTCCGAAAAAGTGGTACAACATCGCGGCTGACCTGCCCAGTCCGCTCCAGCCGCCCCTGGGGCCGGACGGCAAGCCGGTTTCCCCGGACATGCTCGCCCCGGTCTTCCCGATGAACCTTATTGAACAGGAGGTAAGCCAGGAGCGATGGATCGACATACCGGAAGGCGTGCTCGAAATCCTGTACCGGTGGAGGCCGTCGCCCCTGCACCGGGCGCACCACCTCGAAAAAGCCCTGGGAACTCCGGCGCGTATCTATTATAAGAACGAAAGCGTGTCCCCGGCAGGCAGCCACAAGCCGAACACGGCGGTGGCCCAGGCCTGGTACAACAAGCAGTTCGGTATCAAGAAGCTTGCCACGGAGACCGGAGCCGGCCAGTGGGGGAGCGCTCTCGCCTTCGCCTGCTCGCTCATCGGTCTCGAGTGCAAGGTTTTTATGGTGCGGATCAGCTTTGAGCAGAAGCCGATGCGCAAGGTGATGATGCAGACCTGGGGAGCCACCTGCATCCCGAGCCCGAGCCCCGAGACGAAAGCGGGCCGCGATGTCTTAGAGAAGCACCCGGACACGCCCGGAAGCCTGGGAATCGCCATCAGCGAAGCGGTTGAGGCTGCGGTGACCGACCCGACCGGCCAGACCCGCTATTCCCTGGGGAGCGTGCTGAACCATGTCCTGCTCCACCAGACGATCATCGGCCTTGAGGCGAAGAAGCAGTTGAAGAAAATCGGGGAAAAGAAGGTGGATATAGTCATCGGCTGCGCAGGCGGCGGAAGCAATTTCGCCGGGCTCTCGTTTCCCTTTGCCAACGATAAGATACACGGGGCGGCAATCGATATCATCCCGGTGGAGCCGGCGTCCTGTCCGACCCTCACCAAGGGACCCTTTATATACGATCACGGCGATATAGCGAAAATGACGCCGCTCCTTCCCATGCATTCATTGGGACACAGCTTCGTTCCGGATTCGATCCACGCCGGCGGCCTGCGCTACCACGGCATGGCGCCGCTCGTATCGCAGGGGGTCGTGGAAGGGCTGTTCAGGCCCATGGCGATCCAGCAGAACGAGTGCTTCAGGGCCGCGCTCCTCTTCGCTAAAACAGAGGGGATAATCATCGCGCCCGAGACGAGCCACGCGGTCGCCGTCGTGATCCGTAAAGCCAAAGAGGCCAAGGAAGAGGGCAAGGAAAAAGTGATCATCTTCAATTTGAGCGGCCACGGGCTCATGGACCTGAACGGCTATGACGCCTTCCTGCACGGGAGGCTTGTGGACCATGAGCTGCATCAGGACGAGGTTGATGCCGCCCTGTGTGAGCTGAAAGGCCTGCCCCTTCCAACAGTAAACAGGACCGGAAAATGGTGACACGAACAAGGGGGCGCTGCCGGACTGGTAAGCCCGTGGCTTTCACGGCTGATAAAGCTGCGGGAAGGCGATCGGCCGGTCAGAACTGGTAATCGCCGGTAATGGAGCCGGAGTAATCATCCTCCTCGACCGATTCGATCCTGCCGTAGAAGGTGAAGTCTTTCGGATTGTTGATAAGGTATGAGACGTATCGACGTATCATTTCTGGGTCGTCGATATTGAGAAAGACCTGCACGGTTCCGTCAGCGAGGTTGGACGCCGCTCCATGTATCTTGAGCAGCCGCGCGTACTGGCTGCAGTAGGCGCGGCAGAACACTCCCTGGACCCTGCCGTGAAGTCTCAGCCTCTTCGCCATCACTAAATTTCCTCAAACCGGCTTGTGGGACATGTCGCGGATCATGGAAAGGTACGCCTTGTTGTGTATTTTCCATTTCATATTTGTATAGCGGGCGTAAAAGGCGAGCCCGAGGCTTATCCATTTTTTGCGGAAGAATTTTTTCATCATTTCATAAATGGAATAGAATTTCTGATGGCTGTATATCTGCGCCTTCTGGAGGCTGAAGAGGCTGAAATTGGCTGGCTGGTACACGACATGATGCGCGTCATACAGGGACCAGTCTTTACTCACGATTCGGTTGCGCACATGGGCGTAAAACTCCGACCCCGGGAACGGGGTGAGAATAAGGAATTGAGCGGACGATAGTCTTAATTTCTTTGCGAACTTGACGGTGTGTCTGACCGAGTCCCAGGTGTCCTTGTCGAATCCGTGCACGAACATGCCGTGGATGTTGATGTTGAATGAATTGATAATATGCATCGCATTGTTTATTTCCTCGACCGTCTGATGCTTCCTCATCTCCCTCAGGCTTTCCGGGTTCAATGACTCAATTCCGATAAACAGGGTGTGGCATCCCGCCTTCTTCATGAGGTGGAGAAGCTCGCGGTCTTTCGCGACATCGGCCCGGACCTGCGTCGACCACTTGAACCGCAGATTCTCGGCCAGCATCGCCTCCAGCAGCTCTTTGGCCCGCTTTTTGTTAGCCCCGAAATGATCGTCGTAGAAGAACACGAATTTCCCTGAATTTTTATACAGCCTGAGCTCTTCCATGATATGCTCCGTGGAGCGGTACCGGTATTTTTTGCCGAACATTCCGGTCACCGAGCAAAAGGAGCAGTCATAGGGGCATCCCCGCGACGTTTGGATCGGGATCACCTTCAGCTTCTGTTTATTTTTTATGAGTGAAAAATCGCATAGGGGAAACTGATCGAGATCGTTTTCAAAGGAATTCATGGGATTATGGACGTTTCTTCCGTTTTGCCGGTACGACAGATTCGGTACTCCGGAAAAACCGGAATTCTGCTCCCATGCGTCAATAAAGCGCATGAGCGGCAGCTCGCCTTCCCCGCGGACGACGTAATCAGCGTGCTGGAGCGCTTCATCGCTCATGAAGGTGACATGGGGCCCGCCCATGATGACCGGAATGCCGTGTCTCTTAACCCTGTCGGCGATCTTGTATGCGTTGTTTGCGGTTGGGGTTATGGTGGAGATTCCGACGATGTCCGCATCCAATACGCCGTTATAGTCAATGGCGCTTAAATCCTCAATATAGATCTCGACGTTCCATCCCCGGTTTTTCATCATTGTCCCGAGAATGAATATCCCGATCCGGGGCAAGGCGAAGCGGCTGAAGATATGCCCGCCGGGAGCTTTCGGCTCAATAAAAACTATTTTTTTCATTTTTAATTAATTTCTTAAAATTTTTTTATATAAAAATATTGGACTTGTTGTGAAAATATATTTTTTAAAAGGGCTAAGGGGCGGAGCCCCTTAAAAAGCCCCCCGAGGGGCTTTCCCGAGCGCGAGACTGGAGTTTCGCAACAAGTCTAATATTTTAGGAATTAACTCTGGTTTTTCACTTTTAACAATTAATCGAAATGTTAAATTGTTTTATTAACTAAAAAACGGCAGAAATTATTATTATATAAGACAGGGAAACCGGGAAAGGGTTGCAGATTTTTTAAATAAATCGTTCCCGGAACGGTTTTTCCGGTTCTGAAAGGTTGATGCCGGATTGCCGCTCGACCCTGTTCCGTATCGCCCGCGCAAGCATGTCGGTGCTTGAGTAGAGAAGAGCCAGTTTTTTTGCCCTGGTGATTCCGGTGTACAAGATTTCCCTGGTCAGCAGATTTTCATTCAATCCATCGGGAATTATGAACAAAACGCGGCCGTATTCCGATCCCTGGCTTTTATGCACGGTGATCGCGTATGACAGCTCAAAGGGGGGGAGGGCTTCGGCAGGGAATGCGCTGAACCCGTCCATTCTGCGAAACAGGCCGTAATACCGGCCGTCGTTTCCCCTGAGGATCACGCCCACCTCCCCGTTATAGAGCTCCCTGGCGTAATCATTTTTTGTAATGATGATGGGCGCGCCGGAAAATATTTTTCCACCTCCCAGGGGATCAAGGGCGCTGCCTATCCTGCCGGCGATGTAGGAGTTGATTCCGGATGCGCCTGAAATCCCCGATTTCACCGGACTCAGGATGCGCGCTTCATCAAGGTACGAGAAGATATCCTCCACGCAGGCGGCGAGCTCCGGATCGGCCGGGTCAAGGACATGGTCGCACGCCCGGTCCACCAGGGTGCGGAACGACCCTGCTTTTTTGTCTTGTTTGAAATAAGAATGTTCTACCCAGAAATCGAGCAGGCGGTGCAGCTCTTTATAATACGGCTGCCCGGTTTTTCCGGGACGGATGCGCCGGATCCCCTCCAGAGAAAGCCCCTGGCTCAGGTCCAGCTCCGGGATGGAATCGATCACCCCGTAATTTTGATTATTGATCTCCCGGGCTGTTTCCCGGATCATCGGCTCGGAGCGATAACTATCGCGGAGGAGAACCAGACGGCGTTTTACTTTGCCGGCCGGTTTTTCCTCGTCGGGTATCAGATGCGCCAGTACCGCCCCCGCCTCCACGGAGGGAAGCTGGTTCCGGTCGCCGAGCATTACGATGCTTGTCCGCTCGTCGATCGCTTCAAAGAGCTTTTCCAGGAGCACCAGGTCGATCATGGAGGCCTCGTCCACGATGATCATGTCCGCCCTGATCGTATTGTATTTATTATGGGCGAAGTCGTTCCGCGAAGGGCTGTATTCGAGAAGCCGGTGTATGGTGGTGCCTTTCAGGCCGGCAAGCTCCCGGTCAGGGGAATCCCTGCCGGACAGTGACGCTATTCCCCGCTGGATCGCCTCGGTCAGCTTCTGGGCCGCCCGGCCGGTGGGCGCGGCGATTTTGATCCTCTGCACCGGGACGCCCATCCGCACCAGGACGCGCACCAGGTTCAACACTATGAATGTCTTGCCCGTCCCCGGTCCCCCTGATATGAGCACGAAATTTTCATGAAGGGGGAGGGTGACGCCGAGCTTTTGTTCCTCATTGAGAATCGCCTTTACCCTGTTTATGAATACGGGTTTTTCTTCAAGTACGGTATGGATTATTTCCTTCACCGCGTCCGGGTCTTTCGCGAGCGGTACGTTGCGCTCCATGACCGCCGACAGTCGTTTCCTCAGACTCCGCTCCGCAACATAGTATTTCTGGAAGTACAGATACGAGGAGTCGCCGTCCCCGGCCAGGATGAGAGGCTTGTACTCGTCGCGCGGATCGGTAAAAAGCTGCGGCGATGCGTCGTTATTCACATGGATCAATTCCGCGTATTTTTTTACATCTTTAAGAATGGATTGCACCGATGTTTCCGTCTTTGTTCCGGCTATCGGTTTCAATTTTCTCGACAGGGATTCGGGATCGAGTTTAAGGCAGACGCTCCCCTCGCCGAGGGATGCGAACATAGCTATCAGCATGAGGTGAAGCGACGGATCATTGCGTCCGGAGAGCTTCACCAGGTCGCGGATGGTACAATAATCGATGCCGGTCAGATCGAGGTTTTGAACGGCGGACTCATAGATTGAATGGATCTCGGGATTGTCGTTCTCCGAGATTACCGACAGTTCACGGAGGAGTTGATATGATATTTCGCTCACGGCAATTCAACGGATTTTTTATCAGTCAAACATAGCAGTGTTATTGGATACCACAAGTAAAAATTTGGATACCCACCCTTTCGGTTTTTGTGCCCTTTGCGTTATTGTACATGAAAGAGCCGAACCCACATCTTTAAATCAAGCCTCACGGCCCCCTAAATCCCCCGGAGGGGGACTTGAAGGTTATGTATTATTCTTAAGAACGTAATATTAGCCCCCCTCCGGGGGGTTGGGGGGAGGGCATGAGGGTAAGTATTAAAAAATTTTTCTTGCATAATTCAAAGTGTGTGCATCAATAAAATATCAAGGCGGGGGATTTATGAAAACAGTCGGGATAATCGGTGCAGGGATCATGGGCGCGGATATAGCATTTATGTCAGCCGGTGCGGGTTACCAGGTATCGATATACGATGTTGACGGTGCAAGAACGAAAGCGGCTCTGAATCGGATCCATGACCGGCTGAACCGGTATGCTGACGACGGCAGGATCGAAAAGGCCAAGATCGCGGAAATCATGGACAGAATCCATATCTGCGATAATTTGACCGATTTGAAAAATATTGAAATCATCGATGAATGCGTTTTTGAGGATATCGGCCTGAAAAAGGAGATTTTCACTCAGCTTGACGAGATCTGCAGGCCCGACGCCGTTCTCGCGTCAAGCACCTCAAGCATCTCAATAACGGAGATCGCTTCAGCAACAAGGAGGCCTCAATCCGTGATCGGCATCCACTTCATGAATCCCGCTCATGTGATGAAGCTCGTTGAGATAATCCCCGGCATAGCCACTACCCGGGAGACCGTTGAAACGGCGAAGGCCTTCGTGAAGAAGCTGGGAAAAACGCACGTTGAATCGAGGGATTACCCGGGCTTTTTGCTCAACCGGATGCTGGTTCCCATGATCAATGAAGCCGTCTACTTATTATACGAAAACGCCGGAACAGCGGAATCAATAGACAAGGTCATGAAGCTCGGCCTTAACCTGCCCATGGGCCCCCTCGCCCTCGCAGACATGATCGGCCTGGATGTCCTTCTCGCGGTGGCTGAAGAGATGTTCAGGGGTTATTCCGACGCCAAGTACCGGCCATGCCCGCTCCTCAAGAAGTACGTTGCCGCAGGGTATCTGGGAGAAAAGTCGGGCCGGGGATTCTATATTTATAATAAATGAAAAGTGGATACGTGCTACCAGCCGCCTGAACTGCCGCCACCGCCCGAGCTGCGGAATCAAAAATCATGGATAAAAATCCTGCATATAAATTTATAATCATAATGTAAGTTTAACGAGAACTTTTTTCATAGAACCGTTGTCACTTGGATATATATTATCTCAGAGAGGTGCTGAATGAAAAAAGTAAAATATATCGGCCGTATACTCCTCTTTGCTGTTTCCCTTTTGCCTTTCTATGAGCCGGCGACGCCGGGCTGGCTTTCGCAAGCTCGAATCCTCGCAAAGACCGGATACTTCACACCTCCGGAAAAGTACGAAAGTTTTGCCGATAAATGGAAGATCGTGGCCGGGTTTGACGAAAAGGGGAAGCCCCGCTCAGCCCTGGCCGCCGTGGAAGAGATACTGGCCCTGGCGCAAAAGAAGCGCAATGCGCCCCAGATCGTCAAGGCCCAGATACACCGGGTCAAGTATCTCATGACCATCGGCGAAAAGGAGCATCCGGACATCCTGGCTATGCTGGAGAATGAGACAAGCAGGGCCGCCTTTCCGGAAAAGCAGATCCTCCAGTCTATTCTTGCGGACGCATATTGGAATTATTTTTCAGCAAACCGGTATATGTTTTATAGCAGAACGCAGACCAGGAATTTTAAAGAAAACGACATCTCCACCTGGAGCCTGGACAGGATTTTTTCCCGGATCATCACTCTGTACCGGGCATCCCTTTCAGAGCCCGAGGACCTCAGGAAAATCCCCCTCGGCCTCATCGACGAGATACTGGTCAAGGGAAACGTGCCCCGGGTCTGCCGGCCGACGCTGTACGATTTTCTGGCGCATCGGGCAGTCGACTTTTTCATGATCGAGGAGAACCAGCTTGCCAAGCCCGCTCATGATTTCGAGATCGATTCAGCGGATTATTTCAAGCCGGCTGAGGATTTCGCGCGGCTCCCAATAACCGGCAATGACCCGTCGTCGCTCCGGTATAACGCGGCCCTTATTCTGCAAGACCTTACGCGAATCCACCTGAAAGGCCGTTACGCTGACCCGGACGCCCTGGCGGAGGTGGAACTGAAGCGGCTTAAATTCGCCCTGGACAAGGCAGTTATGCAGGAAAAGGACTCCCTGTATATCAAAGCCCTGCGGGCCCTTGAGAATAGATTTGCCGACAGGCCCTGCTCAGGCCTGGCCTCGTATGAGATCGCGCAATGGTACCGCGCTAAAGGGAATGAATGGAAGGATGGCGACCCGGATGATCACCAATGGTCCATCAAGAAGTCCGTTGAAATAGCCCGGGAGGTGATCCGGCGATTTCCCGATTCAGAGGCTGCTTTACTCTGCAGGCCCCTTACGGTTATCGACAAAAGCCTCTCAATCGTAACGGAGAAGGTCGACGTCCCCTCCCGGCCGTTCAGGGCTTTGGTCAAATATAAGAATATCGGACTGCTCTATCTCAGGACAGTCAGGCTCTCTCCCGGCTTGACGGAATACCTGGGCGCGGGCAATGATACCAACGAACAAAAAGCCGCCCGGCTCGCCGCCATGGATCCGGTGAAGGAATGGAGCCTCTCTCTCCCCGATAACGGAGACCTGCGCGAGCATTCGGCTGAAATAAAGATCGCCGGCCTTGCCCCCGGCTCCTATGCACTGCTCGCCGGTACCGATAAATCGTTTTCATACAACAAAAACGCGGTCGCGTTCATGGTCATGGCCGTATCAAACTTAAGCTTTGTTCACCGGGTCTCCCCATCCGGGGGCGCACTGTTTTATATTTTTTCGCGCGACCGGGGCCTGCCGCTCGAAAACGTAAAAGCCACGATAATCGAACGCAGGTATGATTATTCCGTAAGCAGGTATGTCACCAGGATTACCGGCAGGCTTGCGTCGGACAAGAACGGCTTTCTGCGGTTCCCTCTCGGCAGGGACCGGCGCTATTATTACGGCGACATGAGCATCATACTCGAAAAGGACAACGATTCCCTCAAATCTGAATTTTACAGCCATGCGCACGGGCAGGAGAGCCCGTCCGCACATCAAACCTATTTTTTCACCGACCGCTCGCTCTACCGGCCGGGGCAGATCATATACTTCAAGGCGGTACTGCTTAAGCGTGCGGGAGATAAGCGCTACGCGATCATGCCGGATCATGAAACAGTCGTCGAGCTCATCGACTATAACCAGCAGAAGATAAGCAGCCTTACGCTGCGCAGCAACCGATACGGCACGGTGAGCGGCGTCTTTACCGCGCCGTACGGCGTACTCACCGGAGAGATGACGATCCAAAACAGCTCGGGATCGGCCGTCATCAGGGTCGAGGAATACAAGCGTCCGAAATTCGAGGCCGGATTCGAGCCGGTGAAGGGCAACTACCGGCTGGGCGATACGATCACGGCCAGGGGATATGCGCGCTCTTATTCCGGCGCACCCCTGTCGGAGGCGCAGGTGAGATACTCGGTAGTGCGCAGGGTTTGGTTCGTGTACCGGTGGTGGGGATGGTACTTTCGGCGCTTTAACAATCAAGTAACCGTTATTAAAAAGGGAGAGACCCGGACCGGAGCCGGCGGCGAGTTTTCCGTAGGCTTCGCCGCTCTTCCCGATCCGAGAATACCCCGGTCCGAGCAGCCGGCCTTTTACTATGAGATCCACGCGGACGTGACCGACGTCAACGGAGAGACCCACGGCGCTGACGCGAGCATCAGGGCAGGGTATACCTCGCTTGTTCTGGATGTCGCGAATCTGCCTGAAAGCATCGACTCAGGCAAAAGGCTTTTGCTTGAATTGCGGACCGCCAATTTGAGCGCCGAGTTCGTTCCGGCAAAGGGCGCTGTCGCAATCTTCCGTATAAAGGAGCCGGAGCGGCTCTTAAGACCGCGGCTTTGGGACAAGCCTGACCGGTTCGTCATACCCAAGAAGGAGTATATCACGGATTTCCCCCATGATATTTATAACGACGAGAACGATATCCGGTCCCGGGGCGTGGATAAGAAGTTTTTTTCAGCGGATTTTGACACGGCAAAGAGCAGGACTGCCGGGCCGGGCGATATCAGCAACTGGCCCGACGGGGATTACCGTGTGGCAATAGATACGGCGGACGTCAACGGCGAAAAAATCCATTATGAACGATACTTCTCCGTATATTCCCTGAAAAATGAACCTTTTACCCAAAAGAAATTATTGCATCTCGTCCTGCTGCAGACGAGCGTCGAGCCCGGCTCCGACGCAAAGCTCCTGGTCGGTTCATACGCACGAAACGCGCGTTTGATTCTGGACATCGTCCGAAAGGATAAAACAGAAAAGAGAATAATAAGGCTGGATTCCGCCAAAAAGCTCGTAACGATTCCGGTCAGGGAGAGCGACCGGGGGAACATCCATTACCGGTACGCGCTCGTTAAATACGGCCGCCTCATGACCGGAAACGGCACCATCTCGGTGCCCTGGAGTAACAAGGAGCTCAAGATCGAGTTTGCGACTTTCCGGAATAAGCTCAAGCCGGGGGAAAAAGAGGAATGGCGGATAAAGGTATCCGGGTCCAAGGGCGAAATGGCGGCTGCGGAGCTTGCCGCGTCCATGTACGACGCTTCGCTTGATTCCCTGTATCCTCATTACTGGTATTTTGATGCGAACCTTTATTTCTATGATTATAACCATTTTCAGAGCAACGCCGCCTTTTCGGTCATGCACTCGAACCTTGCCGCCGTAGACTGGAATGATTACTATTCTTCGCACTACCGGGAGTATGACACGCTGGACCTGTTCGGCACCTATTTCTATGCCAGGGGCAGGGGATACCGGTATTACAAGAGCAGCCGGAGCCGTGGCACGGCCATGGATGAAAGCGTGTCCGGGGCGGCAAAGGATGGTGATCAAAGGGAAGAGGCGGCACCTTCAGAGCCGGAGGCGGAAAAGATAAAAGGCCGGATTTCGGCTGAAGATAAAAAACAGCCTCTCGCTGCCGGGAAAAGGGAGCCGGCCGCCGGAGAGGTTCAGGTCAGGAAAAACCTGAGCGAGACCGCGTTCTTCTATCCTCATCTGATGACGAATGATCGGGGCGAGGTGATCGTGTCCTTCAAGGCTCCCGAGGCGCTCACCCGGTGGAAAATACTCGGGTTTGCCCACACCGCCGATCTGAAATCCGCTGTGTTCGCCAATGAGCTCGTCACCCAGAAAGAGCTGATGGTTACCCCCAATCTGCCGCGGTTTTTCCGGCAGGGCGATGCGGTCGTGATCAGCTCAAAAATATCCAACCTCACCGAGAAGAAGCTCTCCGGCAGGGCGGAGCTTTTTCTTTTCGACGCGGTGACCATGAAGCCGGTTGATCGCGAATTTTCAAATACAAACGGCCGGCAGGACTTTACGGTGCCGGGAAAAGGGAATGCCGCGGTGAGCTTCAGCGTGAAAGTCCCCGAGACTATTGCGGCGGTGTGCTGGAGGGTCGTGGCCCGCGCCGGGGATTTCAGCGACGGAGAGGAGTCGGCCCTGCCCGTGCTGTCGAACCGGATCCTGGTGACCGAGTCGATGCCGCTTCCGGTGGGCGGGAACCAGAAAAAGAATTTTCAATTCGTCAAGCTTATGAACTCCGGGAAATCAAAGACCCTGTCCCATTACCGGCTTACGCTGGAATTCACCTCCAACCCGGTCTGGTACGCGGTCCAGGCGCTCCCGTATCTCATGGAATTTCCGCATGAATGCTCCGAGCAGCTCTTCAGCCGCTTTTACGCCAACAGCCTCGCGTCGCATATCGTCAACTCGAGCCCGAGGATAAAAGCAGTGTTTGACCGGTGGCGGGAGAGCGGGGCCCTGCTCTCAAATCTGCAAAAAAACGAGGAGCTCAAGTCGGTCATTCTTCAGGAGACGCCGTGGCTCCTGAACGGCGCAAGCGAAGAGGAGAGCAAAAAGCGGGTGGCCGTCCTCTTTGATCTGAACCGGATGGCGCATGAGCTGGACCGGGCCTTTGCAAAGCTAAAGCAGATGCAGGGTGCAAGCGGCGGATGGCCCTGGTTTCCCGGTCTTCCGGAAAGCCGCTACATCAGCCAGCATATCCTTGCCGGCCTGGCCAAGCTCCGTGCCCTGGGCGCGGCTGCCGCCTCCCCGGCCAGGACCTCCGGCATGACCGGCAAGGCGGTCGCGTTCATCGACGAGCAGATGAAGCAGGACTATGATTATCTTGTCCGGAACAGCGTCGATCTGAAACAGAAACATATCAGCTATATCATCTATCATTATCTATATACCCGGAGCTTTTTCAAGGAGATCCCGGTCCAGGAAAAATATAAGGAGTCCTTCGGCTACTGGAAGGGCCAGGCGAAACGGTACTGGCCCGAGGAAGGGCCGTACGCCAAGGGCCTGGCTGCAATCGCCCTGTACCGGTTCGGAGAGGAAAGATCCTCGGCGGAGATACTCGAATCACTCAGGGAGCACGCCATCTACCATGAGGAGCTCGGCATGTACTGGAAGGAGAATGTCGGGGGCTGGTGGTGGTGGGAGGCGCCTGCCGAAAACCAGGCCCTGCTCATCGAGGCATTCGAGGAGGCGGGCAGCGACCGGAAGTCGGCTGACGCGATGCGGACCTGGCTCTTGAAGATGAAGCAGGTCCAGCACTGGGGCTCTACCAAGGCAACCACCGACGCCTGCTATGCCCTTCTCATGGGCGGAACGAATTGGCTCTCCGGTGACCGGCAGGCTGAAATATTCATCAACAACAAGAAGATAGATCCGCGCGCCAGGGGAGCGGGGGTTGAGGCAGGCACCGGATACTTCACGGTGAGTTGGAACAAAAATGAGATCCTACCGGAGATGGGCGCGGTTACGGTGACGAACGGGAACAGGAATCCAGCCTGGGGAGCGCTCTACTGGCAGTATTTTGAACAGCTCGATACTATCACCGGACACCAGACGCCGCTTAAATTGGAGAAGAGGCTTTTTCGGAAGAGTTTGACGGACAAAGGCGCAGTTCTGGATCCGGTGACAACGAACACGAGACTCAAGCCCGGCGACAAGCTCAAGGTGCGGATCATCCTCAGGGCGGACCGGGACATGGACTACGTGCACATGAAGGATCTCAGAGCTGCGGGCGTGGAGCCGGAAAACGTCCTGTCAACGCACCGCTTCCAGGACGGCCTCTACTACTATGAAAGCACCAAGGACGCGGCCACCCACTTTTTTATCGAGCGGCTGCCCAAGGGGACCTATGTGTTCGAATATCCTCTGGTGGTGAACCTGAGGGGCGATTTTTCAGCCGGAATAACGACCGTTCAGTGCATGTATGCGCCCGAATTCACCTCCCATTCGGAGGGCATACGGATAAGGGTCGAGTAACGAGATACGAGTCACTCCATAAGGAAAACGACTCAATAGAAACCTTCGTACATGTTTAGATAAACGATGCCAGGCTTCAGGATATTGGGATATAAGCTCAATGCCTTTATACACCTCTTTAACAAATTCAACTCCGAGGCCTTTCTCGCAGTCTTCATAATAATCAACTGCTTCGCTAAATTCTCGTATGGCCTCAGGATGAAAAAAGAATCTCATTTTGCAAGCCGTTTGTGTATTTCGCTGAATACCGCGTCAGCGGGAATCGCTTTTACTTTCCTTTTTTTTAGATCACGAAATCTTTTATCCGCCTCTCTTGCCCAAAGCTTATCGATAGTTTTATCAACAGGAGGAATTAGACTCTGGATTAATATATCGATGAGTTCCACCCTTTTTTCAACCGGGAGAGAAACAGCGTCATCAATAATCGATGTTTTCATAAATACCTCTCTTCCTTTATGCAAAGGTAATATATTAGATTTTTTTTTCAAGTGTTTTATCATCAATATAAAAGGTATGAGCGCTCGGCCCCTGAATAATTCTCATGAAAAAAGGTTGATGCCTCCGCCGAATCGTGCGACCCTGTGGTAGATTTCCGAATATTTGAGATTAGCTATAAGGAGGCGCCTGATGCAAAAAAAGGTGACGCGATGCTCGATCTCAAGGAGGGGGCTTCCAAGGCCGATCTTCTAAAGGCTATGGAGGGGCATATCCTCGGCCAGGGCCAGCTCATGGGCAGGTACCAGCGGTCATGAGCGCTGGTGCCGTAAGCGTTACTCCTGCGGCCGCATGGTGGGGAAGAGAAGCACGTCCCGGATCGACGTTGCCCCCGTAAGCAGCATGACCAGCCGGTCGATCCCGATGCCCAGACCGCCGGTGGGCGGCATGCCGGCCTCGATCGCCTGCACGAAGTTCTCGTCCATCGGCGGCGCCTCTTTGTCCACGTCGCGGCGCAGCGATTGCTCGTACAGGGTTTTCCGCTGCAGAATCGGATCATTGGATTCGCTGTAGGCATTGGCGATCTCCGTCCCGTTGATGAAGAGCTCGAATCTCTGGAGAAACCGCTCGTCGTCGTAGTCCGGCTTGCACAGGGGCGTGGTCTCGGCCGGATAATGAGTGATGAAGATCGGCTGTACGAGCTTGTCCTCAACCAGAAGCTTGAAGAGATCGTTGATGGCAAGACCGCGGTTGAAGCCCCCCCGTATCTCCGAGCCCAGCTTGTCAAGCCCGGCCTCCAGATCCCGATCGCTCATTTCCGCAACGCGGAGGCCGGCGTATTCCGCAAGGGCATCTACCACCTTGAGCCTTCTCCAGGGGGGAGCCAGATCGATCTCCTTCCCCTCGTACGCGATCTTCGCGCTCCCGTTGAGTGCGGCAGCCGTGCCCGTGATGATCTCTTCGGTGAGGGACATCATGTCCGTAAAATCGGCGTACGCCTGATACAGCTCGAGCATCGTGAATTCGGGGTTGTGCGTGCGGTCGATCCCCTCGTTGCGGAAGCACTTGCCTATCTCGTAAACACGCTCCATGCCTCCCACGATGAGCCGCTTGAGGTACGGCTCCAGGGATATGCGCAGGTAAAGCCTTAAATCCAGGGCGTTGTGGTGCGAGGTGAACGGGGACGCGGCAGCGCCGCCGTACACCGGCTGGAGCACGGGCGTTTCGACCTCGCAAAAATTCTTATCATCCAGAATTTTTTTTATATGCCTGATGATCGCGATCCGCTTGATGAAAGTCTCCTTCACGCCCGGGGTCACGATCAGGTCGACGTGCCGGTTCCGGTACCGGAGCTCCTTGTCGGCGAACGCGTCGAAAACCTCGCCGTCCTTCTCCTTTACGATGGGAAGAGGCCGAATATTTTTTGATAATAGGACAAGATCCGCGATAAAGATCGTTATTTCCCCGGTCTTCGTCCTTCGTACCGCGCCCTTTACGCCGATGATGTCGCCGATATCGAGCTTGTTGAAGAGCCGGTAGCCCGCTTCGCCGATGCTTTTCTCGGCCACGTAGAGCTGGATTCTTCCCTCCGCGTCCTGTATGGTGCAGAAGCTTGCCTTGCCCATCACCCGCAAGGCCATTATACGTCCGGCGGCGCTTGCGATTTTTCCGGAGGATGAATATTCTTCGAAGTTTTCGATTATTCCGGCTGAATAATCGGTAACATCGTATTTATAGGGGAAGGGGTTTATCTTCAATTCTTCCCGTATTTCCCGGAGCTTGTCCTTCCTGATTTTTATTAAAACGCTTTCGTCTTCCATAGTATACCCTCTCTGATAGATGACAGTCATTTTTTTTGTAGCATTAGCGGATTGCTTCGCTATGCTCGCAATGACAGTGAGTTATACAAATAGTCAATTGTTTATTTCGGAGGGAGGTGTCAAATTATTTTTCGGGAAATTGCTATACCTCAAAGAATTTCACATAATCACGGAGCGACTTGGCCAGCTGCGCCAGGTCATCCGCCTTGGCGGTTATCTCCTCGGTTCCCGCAGCCGTGGATTGAGATGCCTCATTGATCCCCGACACCGTGGTCACGATCTCGCCGACCGCATTCTTCTGCTCGCGCATGTTATAGCGTATCTCCTCGGCATGGGTCATGACATTCTTTGATTCCCTGGATATGACGGCGTTCACTTCGGCTTGCTTCTGGAGGAAGGAAGACAGATTTGACATTTTCCGGCTGATGCTGGTGACCCCTTCAATGATCTTCTTGAAGGATGACACCGCGCCGGTTACCTTGTCCATGCCGCTCTTGATCTCCTCGTTGCTCACCTTGATCAGCGAATCGATGTCCTTGATGCTGGCCGAGGTCCGGTCAGCGAGCTTGGAGACCTCGTCCGCGACGACCGCGAAGCCCCGGCCCGCGTCGCCGGCCCGGGCCGCCTCAATGGCCGCGTTCAGGCTGAGCAGGTTGATCATCTCCGATATGTCGTTGATGATGCCGATGATGCTTAGCATCTCATCCGAGCTTTCGGTGATCTTGGACATGCTGTTGGTCATGTCCAAGAGCGTTGATTCGCCCAACTTTACGTCGGACGAAATCGAATCCGTCAGACGTATCATTTCGCTCATATCCGCCTGTATCCTTTCAGCCGCTGTGGAGAGCTCATCTACGGTCTTGATGAGGTCGCTGAACAATTGGTATTGTCTCTCCGCAAGGTTGGATACGTTTTCCACTCCGGCAGACATCTCTTCAATGGTCGCGCTCACCTCTTCAGTGGAAGTGGCCTGGCTCTGCGTGTTCTCGGAAAAGAGGCGCATCGTGCCTGCGATCAAAGACGACGATTCGTCGATATCTCTGATCGTCTCATAGATCTTCCGTATTAGGCCGGATACTGTCCTGAGGGTAATGTTGATGCTGCCGGCCATCTCAGCCATTTCACTGCTGGTTATAATCGGAGCTGAGACGTTCAGTTTTCCCTGCTTGAAGTCGTTCATAACCCCTATATTTTTTTTCACCGCGTTTTTGATCAGGCGTGAGGCGTTGTAGCATTCGTATATGATGGCGAATGCGAGCCCTCCTATGATTATTGATACATGAAGAAAGATATTGGTGTACTCTCTTATTTTGAGGCTCGAAATGACCAAGAAGCTGCCGAATACGCAGGTGGGAATTACGGCCACGGCAAAGACCAGAAATAGAATTCGTTGAGGAAAGGAAAACTTCCAGTATGATTCCCTCTCAATCTCGACTCCTATTAATAGTGGATTTTCCAATATTGCAGCCGTAAAATTTTCAGACACGGAAAAGTAGTGCACCATTGCTATCGGGACGATGATGAGGATGGAGGTGATCACGTTAACAGCCCGAAGAAGATGGACCCCGAACATCATGACGTTTAAAGAGAAGATGGTCATATCAGCTATTATCCATCTGAGGGCTATGATGATCGCTTCGCTAAAAGGATAGCTCAGGAGCTTTCTTTTTAGTTTTTTCAGCTCCTCCGCGGTGAGCGGTCGGTCTTCGCGGCGCAGAGATTTAAGAATAGGCCGTAGCTTTATCACCCTGATCATGAGGTGGATCAGCACGTTAAAGACTACAAAAAAGAGGCCTACAAGGTTGATCACGGTGCCGGCTGCTTTTTCTTCCGCGGAATATACGGTCAGCATCTGGGCGTAGTAGATGGTAAGCGGGAAGAGAAAGAGATTGGTGAACCATTCCAATTTTAGCGTCAGTTTGCCGATGGAGGGGTATCGGGAGGTCATATGGATGCTCCTTAAAAAGACAATACTTTTAAGGGTTGTACTGATATTCCCATAGCATATTGTATTACCATTTATAGGCAAGTGATTGATCGTAAAAAAGCAATCATTTTTTATACAACATTCTTTTTTTGTCTTAGTATAGAATAGCGATAATGTATGATGGCTGCTTGCATGAACATAAAGGGGCTCACACCACTTCTGAATCCATGAACGAAATTAATTGACAATATCCGGATGATCATTACAATATAATTTCAGGGGGAAGCGTGTGATTGATTATCCAGGCTATGATCACCTGATCCGCACGGTATACGAGCATAACCAGGAGCACGTGTTCGAATACTGGGACGAGCTCAGTGACGCAGACCGGGGCGAGCTTCTGGATGACCTGTCGGACATCGATTTTGATCTGCTCCGGAAGCTGCTATCATTTAAAGAAAGCATTCAGGACACGAATTTTGATCCCGCTCCCTGTATTCCCCTGCCCGGCACCGAACGGGAAAAGAGCGCGTATCTGGCCGCAGGGGAAACCGGCGCGGCGTATGTCCGAAAAGGAAAGGTTGCCGCCTTTGTGGTGGCCGGCGGCCAGGGTTCGCGGCTCGGATACGAGGGCCCCAAGGGGATGCTTCGGATCGGGCCGGCGTCAAACCGATCGCTCTTCCAGATACACGCTGAAAAAATCCTCAAATATTCGCGGAAGTATAATACCGCCGTTCCCTTCCTCATAATGACCTCCCGTTCCAATCATTATGAGACCGCACGGTATTTCAGCGAAAACGATTTTTTCGGCCTCTCACCTGAAGACGTGTTCATATTTCCGCAGAACATGATCCCCTCTCTCGACGCTGAAGGAAAGCTCGTCCTTGAAACCAGAAAGAGCGTGTTTAAAAATCCGGACGGCCACGGCGGAAGCCTGCATGCCCTTCATACATCAGGGGTCCTGGCGCAGTTGAAGAATCGAGGCATTGAAACGATTTCATATTTTCAGGTGGATAATCCACTGGTGAAGATCATCGATCCGGCTTTCATTGGATTTCACGTCATGGCCGGCGCCGACATATCGAGCAAGGCGGTGAAAAAAGCTTATCTCGGGGAGAAGGTGGGGGTTTTTGTCCGCTTCGGCGGCGGTTCCATCGGCGTTGTCGAATATTCAGATCTTCCTGAAGGCAAGCTCCATGATAGGGATGAAAACGGCAATCTGCGGTTTTCATCGGGGAACATCGCCGTGCACCTGTTCGGCAGGGAATTTGTCGGGCGGGTCGCGTCCGGGGCCGGGATAGCGCTTCCATTTCACCGGGCGCGGAAAAAGATCAATGCCCTGAGGGGCGGAACGACCGCCGAGATCGAGGGGCTTAAATTCGAGAAGTTCGTGTTTGACGCGCTTCCGCTGGCGGACAAGAATATAGTGCTTGAGGTCGTGCGGGAGGATGAATTCGCGCCGGTTAAGAACGCCTCCGGCGTCGATTCCATAGAGTCGGCGCAGAAGCTGATGATGGACCAGCACCGGAAGTGGCTTGCGGGCCGGGGGATACGGATACCGAAAAAGACAAGGATCATTGAAATTTCGCCGCTCGCGGCTGTTGAGCCTGACGATATTAATACCGATCTGGTCGTGCCGGACGAGGAGAGGGTGTATATATCATGAAATTATTCATGCGAGCTTTTATTATCGCACTATTCGTCATCATACCTTGCTTCCTTCCCGGCAAGCCTGCGGAGCGCATTCTGGTCCTCGGCTTTGATTCCCGCCTGCTCAACGACATTCAGGACCGGCTTGTGCGCGAGACGGTAATGCGCTCGTTCCATGACAAGGGATACCGTATCGTTCCGGTCATGGAAGTCGAGTCCCTGTTTCACGGAAGCCGGATCAGGCAGATCAGGAAGCTTAACCGGGACACGGTGATGAGCATCTGCGACAAGCTCGATGCCGGATACGCCTGCTACGGCTCGCTCGTACCTGCACTGGGAGGCAGGGATGACAGAATAAGGCAGGGCAAAAGTTATATCTGCACGATCACGCTCTTTCGGCGGGATGCAAACAGTTTTGATGAGCTGAAGCTTCAAACCGAGGGTGCAGAAGACCTGCATCGGTATTTTACGTCACTGGCTGAGGCGATCGTGGTAGCCGTGATTAAATTATTTGAATTAGGCAAATTTTGATTAGCACCTCTTACTCCCTCCCCCCTACATGGGGGAGGGTTGGGGTGGGGGTGATAAATGTATGACGAATAGGTGACTTATGTACGCCAAAAACATCTATTTCACCCTCCCCTCACCCCTCCCATCAAGGGAGGGGAACTGCTTTAATTAAAAATCGCCTAACTCAAGTAAATTATTATAATCACTGATTCAATATATACTTATTCACCAGAAATTCAGTCTGCTTCGGATCCAGGTCGAATTTCTGGCTTGCTTCCTCGATCAGTTTGGATCTGTTTGCGCGCGGATTGGCCGAAAGCTCCTGGCTGATGAATCTGATTGCGTTTTCCATTGATTTGTCCATACAGAACCTTCTCTAATGCTTTTATAACGCCCTCAAATATTCCGGCTTAAGAAGACTCTCGTCCTTCAGCCTCAACACCTCATCCAAAAGAGTCCGGATATTCTCTTTTTCGTCCGGCAGATACGCGCGCAGGGGGAGATAGTTCGATGCGTGGTTCGAGGTGAACAGGCACCGGCTCCTCACGTGCATATTCTCGATCATTGTCCTGAGCTCTTCGAGCAGGCCGAATTTATCCGGAAGACGGAATTTCCCCGACCGCCAGTCCCGGTACAGCTCCGTGTTCGGAAGGAGCATCACCGTAAGCGCGGACGCGAAATCGGGGGACATTACGCCGAGGAGCTTTCCCGTGTCCCGGGCATGGATGCCGCTCGATTCGATTCCGCCGATTCCCAAAAGCACGGTTTGGGACAGAAGTATTCCCGCGGCTTTAACTTTTTCCGCTGATTCGATCATTCGGTCCGGGAACGCCCCCTTCTTGATTTTGCGCAGAATCTCCGTGTTCCCGCTTTCAATACCCTGATACACAATGCCCAGGCCCGCCTCTTTGAGCTCTCTCAACTCCTCAGCGGTTTTCCTGATTATCGATTTTGTATTCGCGTACACGCCGATCCTTTCGATCTGGGGATTTCTTTTCCGCACATACCCGATAATTTCGAGCAGGGTTTGATTCGGCAGGATCAGGACATCGCCATCTGCCAGGAAGGCGCGGTTATATCCGTACCGGGAGGCTTCATTAATGTCCCTTTTTATAACGTCGATGTCCTTGACCTTGAATTTCCGGCCCTTGTATGTGCCGCAGAACGTGCACATATTGTGCGAGCATCCGACTGTGACCTGGATGATCATGCTGTACGCCTCGCTCGGAGGACGGATGATGTTTCCTATGTAATCCATGCGCGATACCGTTCAATTAAGCTATAGAATCATATCATGGAGCACGGGTATATTTTTCAATAAAAATTTTTATCTGCCCTGGCGGTCCGGCCCCCAGATGATCTTATGCAGCTGGAGGTTCAGCCGAACCGGCAGATTGTCCGTCAGTATTTTTTCAGCCAATTCCGTATACGGTATTGTATTGTACGCCGGCGAAAAATTAATTATGATCCCTTTTTTTGCCAGATATTTATAGATGAAATCTTTTGAATACTCATAATCCTCTGCGATTGCGATGACGAATTTTATCTCGTCCCTGCCGGTCAGATATTTAAGGTTGCGCATTTCAAACGAGTCGGCCTCCCCGCTTGACGGCGTTTTTACGTCCACAATTTTTCTTGCCTGTTCAGGCACGTCTTTCAGGAGGATGCTTCCATTTGTTTCAATCTGGAGCCTCCACCCTTTGTTTAAAATCTCTCGTATAAGGTGCTGCGTATTGTTCTGGAGCAGCGGCTCTCCTCCGGTAACGGTGACGTGGTTCGCGGACGGGTATTGTTCTATCGCGCTGATGATTGAACCTATCTCCATGGCCGTGCCTTCGGTGCTGGCGTGGCGGGAGTCACAGTAGGCGCAGTTCAGATTGCATCCGGTGAGCCTGACGAAAACGGCGGGAAAGCCCGCTGTTGCGGTTTCGCCCTGTATAGAATAGAATATTTCGTTTACAATAAGCGTCATGATGAATATAGGTCATAGAGCGGCCGAATCTGTAATCAATTATTGGGCATTTTAAAGAGCTCCGGGGCCTGGTCTTTCAGTCTCTTTAAGCCGGCGAACATTTTTTTCAGGTCAGCTATATAATAAATATCCCGGTATTTTAATAGAACCGTATCCCGGTACCTGCCGGATAACCGGTAGGTGAACGGTATGATCGTCTTATCCTTGCCGTATTCAGAAGCCCCTAATCCGTCTCTGCTTTCGTATACATAACCCGCTGACGTAAGCTCGATGTCAACGATATCGCTGAACCGGGCTATGGATTTTTTCTTCATCTGGTCCAGGGCGTATTGAATCAATTCCCAATTTCCTGCATTACCGGTTATGTAATAGGCCCGCGTGCCGTCCATATGGATCTTTGATGAGGAAAGGGACATATTTTTCACGATCACCGATTCATTGGCAAGGTTGATTATGCTGAAATTGTACGATCCGGCCGTCCCGGCGTTCACGCCCAGCAGGTTGCCGGATTTCAGCAAGTTGACCGAGTAATAGGGCGCATAGGGCGGGGGGAAGACGTCCTTGATGAACTGCTGGCTTGTTTTCAGGACTATGTTGTAGGTGTACAATTTTTGGTCTTTATAATAAATGACATTGTCGCCCGATATGATGATCGATCTGATCGGATGCTTGGTGTCCCCTATCGGATTGTCGATGAGGTGGTCCCCGTTTGCCCTGAATATGCTGAGCTGCGTCTCATCAGCGATGGCGCAATAGTCGTCGCTGAGATAGGCCCGTTTAACTCCTCCGCCGTCCAGCATCGACAGGGTAAGCTTAACCGGATCCAGGATCTCAATATTGTTTCCTTTCAGCGCATACAGGGCATTCCCGTTAGTCTGCAAGCCCGGGGTTTCGACCGATTGAGCCGAAACATTATTGATGAACTCGTATTCCAGCGCCTGCAGGGCGCCGGGTTTGTTTGAGCGGTACTGCCTGACGGCGTCGTTCAATTTTTTGTCAGGATCGAGCGAGCAGCGGCCCAGGAATATTACGCATAATGGTATGACGATTCTTTTTACTGCTGTATGCTTCACGATAATTTTCTATTATGCAAATATATATTTTTATATACTTCCCCCGCCGCCTTCGGCGGGGGAAGTAACTCCGATTTCATTTGATTTTTTTTCTGGATTTAATTTTTTCCACTATTTTTTTTATGAATTCAGAATCATACAGCTCGATCATTTTCGCCTGGGCGATTGCCCTGGCTCTGATGCTGAACCGGGACGTGGCTATGTATATGCCGGTTTTATATTTTTCCTGGCCGAGCTGTTTGTGGAAATCATTGATGTTGTTTTCCGTCACCTCGCGCGTCGTCCGAAGAAAATAGATCAGGATCGGCGGATCGCTTATGCGTTTAATGTTATATGCCTTATACTGATACTCGTTCGGGCTCACTCTTTCTTTGGAAATGATATTGTAATTGAGGCTTGAGATCATTTCAACGATCGTCGGCTGCAGGGCCTCAAGGGATGAGGCGAACATGGTGCTGAGGCTTTCGTTGTCGAGAATCTCCTGATACGATTCCAATTTAATCCTGGTGCCCCGGAATCCGGGGTTTTCCTCGGCGATTTTCTGCCAGTGATGCATCGCCTCTTTTATTTTACTCTGACTCTCGTAGCATTCCGCAAGAAGATAACGATATTCATGAGATTCTTCGTCTTTTTCATTCAGGCTGCCCAGCCCCTGCTCCATCGCCTCTATTGCGTTTTCATATTCCTCGCTCTGGGAGTAGATCTCTCCGATCTTATACAGGCTTTTCAAGAAATAGCTCCGGTTCTGTTTCGCATTCTGCAACATGGCCAGCGCGCTTTTATAGTCTTTTTTCATCTGGTAAATCGATCCCAGGTAAAATTCACCCTCGCTGTTGTCGCTCCCGGTTTTTAAAGACTTGGTGAGGCATTCTTCCGCTTTTTCATAATCCGAGAGATGATAGCAGGATATGCCGAGGGGAAGCAAAATGTCGGTGAGGTTCGGGTCTATAGTGATTGCCTTGAGCAGATGCTCCCGCGCCTTTTTGTATTCCTTTTTTTTGTACAGGGCGTGTCCGATCCGGTGATTCGCCACGAGGTCGTCCGGGTTAAAGGCCAGTATTATTATATATTCATCGATCTCTTTCCGAAAGTTTTGAGTCTCATTATACAGGCGGGCAAGGTGGTAGTGGAGGTCAATTTCATTGATAAAGGAGTTGAAGTTCGGCAGACTCAATACGGCGTTTAATTCAGATATAGCCAGGAGAAATTGGTTTTGCTTCATCAAGATGAGCGCCCGGAGATACCGCGCGGGTACGTAATCCCTTTTTTTATCAAGGATTTTTTTTACAATTTCATTAGCCTCGCTGATGGAGCCTTGTTCAAGAAATTCCTCTGCTTTTCTGAGCCTTGTCGGAAAAGAGGTTGATTTTAAAATAATGAATACAATTATGATAACTATAATGCCGGCTGAAATAATAATGTAATATACCATGTGATTTTTGTTTCGGTACCGTGCAAAAATATTTGATTGTAGAATCTGCTGACGTTTATCATTTAGTCAAGTATATTATGGGCGTATCTATAGGGGGATCCACATCTTTAAATCAAGCTTCTCGGCCCCCTAAATCCCCCGGAGGGGGGACTTGACCTCATCCCCCCCTTCCCCCCTTCTCC
>MIBJ01000048.1:68653-73164 GCA_001829495.1 Spirochaetes bacterium RBG_16_49_21
CGGGGTTGGGGGGCATGAGAGTATGAGATGTGGATAATGATAAGCGTTACGTAAGGAGAGAAAAGGAGACAATCATGCCTGAAGTCGGAATCATATTAGGCAGCGAATCCGATCTGCCGAAAGTAAAAGAATGCTTTGAGATATTCGAGCTTTTCAACGTCGATTTCGAAATTATCATCTCTTCGGCCCACCGGAGTCCTGAAGCAACGATGGGATGGGCGGCCGCCGCATCCGACCGGGGCATAAAGGTGATCATCGCAGTCGCCGGAGGCGCGGCCCATCTTCCCGGCGTAGTCGCATCCCGTACGACTCTTCCGGTGATCGGCGTGCCGATCGAGACGAAAATTTCCGGAGGACTTGATTCGCTCCTGTCCATTGCTCAGATGCCTTCAGGGATTCCGGTAGCGGCCATGGCTGTCGGAAAGGCGGGCGGCGCCAATGCCGCTCTGTTCGCCGTCAGCATACTGTCGCTTGCGAACCCTGCGTATGCGGAAAAGCTTGTCGAATACCGGAAAGAGATGGCTGACTCAATCAGGAGGACAAATGAAAGATTGAGCAGGGCGGGGCATAAAAAGTATATCAGGAAATTAGAGGCGTAGCGCAAGATGGAGCACACCGTTACTATTCCGAAGGAGAGGATTATTATCCTTGATTTCGGCTCTCAATACACCCAACTCATTGCCCGAAGGATCCGGGAATTGCACGTTTACGCGGAGATAGTACCCTATTTTTATTCAATGGATGAAATAATAAGGGAACAGCCGGCAGCCGTCATCTTATCCGGCGGGCCTTCGTCCACCTATGAGAAAAACGCTCCGGCCGCCTCGCCTGAAATCTTCAGGCTGGGTATTCCCGTTCTGGGCATCTGCTACGGCCTCTACCAGATCGTTGAAGCCTTCGGTGGAACAATAGTCAGCGCAAAATCAAAGGAATACGGGAGGGCCATTATTGAGATACGGCAAGATTCCCCCCTGTTCAGGGGGCTTTCTGACAAGGAGCAGGTATGGATGAGCCACGGCGACAAGGTAGTATCTCCGCCCCCGGAATTTATCGTGATCGCATCGTCGGAGAATGCCGAAATCGCGGCCATTGAATCCAGGGATAAAAAAATCTACGGCGTGCAGTTCCATCCCGAGGTCTACCACACGATACAGGGAAAGAGGATTCTCGAAAATTTCCTGTTCGAGATATGCGGGGTGGGCCCGACCTGGAACATGCAATCTTTTATTGAATCCTCGATTGAATCGATCAGGAAAGAGGTGCGGGACGGAACCGTCCTCCTGGGACTTTCCGGCGGGGTGGATTCATCGGTAACCGCGGTTCTGATCGATCGCGCCATCGGCGACCGTCTTTCCTGCGTTTTTGTGAACAACGGCGTGCTCCGGAAGAACGAGCATGTTCAGGTAGTGGAGCGCTTTAAAAGGCATATGAAGCTCAACCTCATTTATGTGGATGCGTCCGATCGTTTTTTAAAGAAGCTCGAGGGTGTTGAAGATCCTGAGAAAAAACGGCGGATTATCGGCAGGGAGTTCATCAGGGTGTTTCTGGAAGAGGCGAAGAAAATCGGCAGGTTTGATTTCCTCGCGCAGGGAACGCTCTATCCGGACGTGATCGAATCGGTCTCGACCAAGGGGCCGTCGGACACCATCAAGAGCCACCACAACCGGGTGCCCGAGGTATTACGGCTCATTAAATCCGGAAGGATTATCGAGCCCCTGAAAGAGCTCTTTAAGGACGAAGTCAGGGATCTCGGACGCGCCCTGGGCATGCCCGATGAGATCGTGGAGCGGCACCCCTTCCCCGGACCGGGGCTGGCTATCCGCATCATCGGGGAGGTGACTCCGGAGCGCATACGCATTTTGCAGGAGGCTGACGATATCGTGGTCGGGGAGATAAAAGAAGCCGGCCTTTACCGCACGCTGTGGCAGATCTTCGCCGTATATCTCCCGGTCAAATCCGTCGGGGTTATGGGGGACAACAGGACCTATGAGAACGTGATCGCGATACGCGGAGTAACCTCAGTGGACGCCATGACCGCTGACTGGGCCTGTCTGCCGGAGGATCTGCTCAGGAGGATATCGAACAGGATAATTAATGAAATCAAGGGAATCAACCGGGTGGTGTACGACATATCGTCGAAACCGCCGAGCACCATAGAATGGGAATAAAGGCTACGGGCCCTGTTCAAGCTGATGACGCCTGATAGCGGTGCTGATCGTCCAGTGAAGGTCAATACCCTTAACCGGCTTCAGCAGATAGCCGTATGATTTCGTCTTTTCTTTTGCTTTCTGTATCACGCTGTAATGGGTATTTGCCGTGAGATAGATGATCGGGATGTTATGTTTCTCATTGATATACATTGCAGTCTCTATGCCGTCGATTTCTCCGGCAAGGGTGATGTCCAAAATGACGAGATCCGGACGATTTTTTTCAAGAACTTGGATGGCCTCCTCACCCGAGGGAATTATTCCTTCAACCGTATAACCCAGATTCTCAAGCATTTTTTGAATCAAGCGCGCGGTTACCGGCTCATCTTCGACGAGTAATATGGCTGCATTCTTTGTCATCAGGCTTCTTTATTCGCTTGAAGGCATCATCTCCCCCATCCGATGGAAGGAGTATAAATCCAGCTTCAGGCGCCTTAATGTTCTGCCGGGATAGCATCGATACCATACAATTCATTTACGAACAAGGTGATAAAATTTTTTTATTTATGTAACAAAACTAATAATAATGTATCGATTCACTCAATAGAAGACAAAAAATTTTGTGCTTGGTTCTAATTTTTTTCATCGGCTCTCGTGTTTAAGCAGGAGATCCTTAATTCCAACGCCGCCTGAATAATTTCCTATTGCGCCGCCGGATTTGATCACGCGATGGCAGGGAATGATGATCGGGAAGGCATTTTTTGCCATGGCATTGCCGACAAAGCGGGCCCCTGAAGGTATCCCGGCTTTTTCCGATAGCTTATTATATGATATGGTTCGTCCTGGCGGGATTTTGAGCAGCTCCCGATATACCCTGATTTCCTTTTGCGTGTACCCTGAAAGGTCGATATGAAACGCATGCCCGTTATAGAGAAGCCGGATGATTGAATTTTTTTTAGATTCCTGTTTGGGTGCGCTTGATAATGTTTCTGTTTTTGCATAAAAATAGTCGTCAAGAAATAATGCGGCTGATCTGATCTCCGCGGTTTCTCCTTTTTTGAAAAGCTTTTCAATATTACAATCGGCCGCTCCCGTGCTTTTGAACACGAGCGCTTTCAGGCTTGCATCAGTTCCCAGAATGTAGATCGCTCCGACCGGGGACGGACGCAGCGAATACCGGACATCCTCCTGTTCTCCCCGGTGTTCCATGAATCTGTCATTGATCATTTTTTCCTCCGAGCAGCCGCACGGCCTCGATCCGGTCACGTTTGATCTGGTCGATGAGCTGTTCCTTTGAATCAAACGCTATTTCTTCCCGTAACCGTTTATGAAATTCCACGGTAATGGGTTTATCATAGATGATGCCGTTAAAGTCGAGGATATGAACTTCGATGGTTCTGGTATCTTCAAAAAAGGTAGGATTTGTCCCGATGTTGAGAATACCGTTTTTTAATACGTCCTTCTCAAGCTTGACCCGGACCGCGTATACCCCGTCCCCGGGAACCACCTTGTCGGAATGAACGGGGACGATATTCGCGGTCGGGAACCCCAGGTCCCTGCCCCGGCCCTTGCCCTTTATCACGGTGCCGGAGATGCAGTAGCGCCATCCCAGAAGGCTGTTGGCTTTACCGATATTCCCTTTTTCTATCTCCCTCTTTATCCACGATGAGGATATAGGCTTGGAATGGATATCTTCCTCCTCGACCCTGATTATCTCAACGCCGGTGTTTGCGGTCAGCTGCGTCAGAAAATCATAGTTCCCGACGCGATTGTTGCCGAAGGCATGGTCATAACCGATGACGATGATTTTGGCGTCGAGCTTGCTGATAAGGACATCGTTGTAAAAATCAATGGCGCGCATTCGGGCCATCCGTTCGGTAAAATTCAGAAGAATGATGTTGGGTATGCCGAAGTCGTAAATGGCGTTTATTTTTTCCTCGGGGGTCGTGATAATTTTGACCGGCGCGCCGGGTTGGAGGACTTTGCGGGGATGCGCGGAAAAGGTGATGACCACCGGATCTCGGGATTCCTTTTTCGATACCTCAAGAAGCGCGGATAAAATCTTCCGGTGCCCCCTATGCACGCCGTCGAAGGTGCCGATGGTAATTGCCGGAGTTATGAAAATGTTTTTGTTTTCAGGCAGATGGTGGTATATCTTCATGGATGGCTACTGCGTATATTTCTTCCTCATCTGTTGATACGCGACATTAAGGATGAACTGGTCCAGCAGGACAATAGCGGTGAAAGCCTCCGCCACCGGCCACACGCGGGAAACGATCGTGGGGTCGCGCCGGGTAACCGCCGCCAGCTCCGCGTCGGTAAGGGAGACCTTGTCGATGGTTTTTTGCGGTTTCGCTATGGTCG
>MIBJ01000048.1:73170-131682 GCA_001829495.1 Spirochaetes bacterium RBG_16_49_21
GCTTGACGGCAAGCCGCACGATTATATCCTGTCCGGTGGAAAGGCCGCCGGTAATACCGCCGCTGTTGTTGCCGGTAAAGGCGACGCTCCCGTTCTTCATGAACATCTGGTCATTGCAGCTGCTTCCGGTCATGTCCTTGACCCTTATGCCCGCCCCGATCTCAACGGCCTTTACCGTGCCGATGCTCATCATCCTTCCGAGCTCTCCGTCGAGCTTGGAAAAGACCGGCTCTCCGATTCCGGCGGGAACGCCGCGCGCCACGACTTCGACGAGTCCGCCGCTTGAATCGCCGTCGTCCCTGATGGATATGATCTTATCATACATGGCCCGGGCGCTCTCAAGGTGCGGGCAGTTCAGGACCGGATGCAGGCCCTTTTCAGCGAGCCCGGCGATTTCATTTTCGGACAGGGGCTTGCGCTTTATATCGGGCACGATCTTCTCAATCTCGGCCAGTACCGCGATTTTTTCAACAAAGCGCATTCCCCTTTTAATGCGGCCTTGTTTATAAACGAGATCGTATATGGGGTCCATGTCCCTTCTGACCTGCTTGAATGCCTTTACCGTGTCGCGTATGGCGCCGTAATCCATGTCCGGCATGGCGATTCCCGCAGCTTCGCGCACGAACGAAAATATCTCGATGCCGTGGTCAAGCAGGATCTTTTTCGCCAATGCCCCGGCCGCCACGAGAGTCGAGGTGTACCGGCCGCTGAAAATGCCGGCTCCGATCGAATCGTCCCACTGGCCGTATTTCTGATAGGAGGCGTACGAGGCGTGGCCGGGCCGCGGCGTCCGGTTGGTAGCCCGGTATTGTTCAATGTGCTCAAAGTGCCGGTCCAGGTTGGGAATTAAAACCGTCAGGGGGGTGCCGTTGGTATATCCTTCATTGGAAAAGCCTTCCATGGTGTCTGCGGCGTTAACCCCGGTGTATATGATCGGAATGTCCGGTTCACGCCGGGGCGAGGAGAGCTCGCCCTGGCCCGGTTTCCGCTGCAGAAGGTCGAAATATATCTCCTCTTCTTCAATGTATATGCCGGAAGGGACGCCCTGGATGTGCGTTATCAGTCCCTCCTGATATGATCCGCCCGCGACCGCTACCTGAAAGAAGGTGCCGTAGCTGCATCCGATCATGGCTCTCTCCTCTAATGAAAATAATTAGCTAACTTGAGTAAGTAAATTTTTTAATTCCCCTCCCTTGATGGGAGGGGCTAGGGGAGGGTGATTAGAGCAGAAATTAAATATGACTGCTAATACACCATCAATATTATTCATTACTTCATTATTCCAAAGTTTTATTACGGCAAATCCTTTTCACCCCCACCCCGGCCCTCCCCCATCAAGGGGGAGGGAGTTTTTGGATCAATTTTCACCTAAATCGAGTAATTATATTCAAGGATACTAAAATTGGCCAGTTAGTTTCATGTCAAGTGTTTAATAATCACTGACGCTCCTTCATCGAAAAGTAGGACTTTTTAATGATATCATACGTTGAAGGCCGCGCCAGGGCGCGCAAAAAGACCGACTGCAGTTTTCCCCGGATACCCGGCGTGATCCTCGCCTTACCCTTGAACAGGGCGCCCAGGCCGATCTCTGCGCATTTTTCCGGCGATATTTGGCTCGATTTTATAATGCGGGGAACAAAGACATTGTTCGCCTTGAAAAAATTCGTATCAATTCCGCCGGGTGTGATACAGGTCACCCGCACGTTATGGCGCTTCCATTCGCAGTGGAGAGCCTCGGATAACGACAGGATATATCTCTTTGTCGGGCCGTAGGTAAGCGAGGCCGGATCGGGGAAGTAGGCCGCGATTGAGGATACGTTCAGGATATAGCCGCGCCTCCGTTCGATCATGAGCCTGCCGAAGAGAAAGCAGAGCTTCGTAAACGATGCTATGTGCAGATTCAGGATGTTATCAACGCAATCGATTTCCCGCATCTCCCGGTCTATATTTAAGAATATGCCGGCGCAGTTGACCAGTATATCCACCGTGAATCTTCGCCGGTTGCAGAGGTCGAAGAGCCGGTCTGCGGAATCCGGCCTGAAGAGATCCAGGACGATGATCGTCACGGAACAGGAAAAGCGCCCTTTAATCTCATTGCGCACGCGGTTAAGCTCTTTCGCGTTCTCGCTCACCAGTATGAGATCATGGCCGCGGCCGGCGCAATTCCTGGCGATTGACTCGCCCAGTCCTGACGAGGCTCCGGTTATGAGCGCGGTGAGCTTTTGGGCGGATTTGCTTTCGAATTTCATGATTGATTAATTCACTAATGAACTTTTTATTCTTTTGTCGTTATCTTGTCCCCCTCCCTTGATGGGAGGGGTTAGGGGAGGGTGATTAGTTTTTTTCTGCTCCTGTTTGATTCTTTTGCAATTACCTCATAAAATACACTAAACTGCCGTTCACTACCTTTTTCACCCCCACCCCAGCCCTCCCCCATCGAGGGGGAGGGAGTTTGTAAATCAATTTTTGCCACAAGCATCACTCAGAATTCTGCGCTACAATATTCTCAGCCAAAAGGCAGGCGCAGCGGTAATCGAAATCGGTGGTGATTTTAAAATTCAGATGATCCCCCCCCACCATTTTTACCGTAAATCCCGCGTTGAGCGCAAGTGACGCGTCGTCGGTCGCTTGAAAGCCTGCGCTCAGGGCATCCGCATGCGCTGTGCGTATGATTGAGTACCGGAAGGCCTGGGGGGTCTGCGCTGCATGAAACCGGTCCCGCGGCGGGACTGACGCGACGAATCCATCGATCACTTCCGCAACGGTGTCCTGTACCGGGATATACACGGCCGCGGCCCCGTGTCGTTTCACGGCGATGATGCAGTTCCGCAGTATATCCCGCTTTATGAAAGGCCGGGCAGCGTCATGGTAAACCAGAATATCGCTCTCCTGAAAATCATAGGATTTCAGCGCATTGAGGGCCGATTCCTGCCTGGTGGCTCCGCCCGGGATTATTTTTGATACTTTATGGATATTATATTTCCTGGCGATGTCATCCGCCCGGGTAATGAATTCGGATGGAGTAACGAGAAGAATATGATCAACCTCGGCGAGCCCGTTGCACGCCAGAAGAGACCAGGCCAATACCGGCTTATCGCCGAGGGGCAGGAACTGCTTCGGCACATCCCTTTTGAGCCGCCTGCCGCTGCCGCCCGCCAGTATGATCGCGTATGTTTGCGCCATGTCATTGCACCGCCGTCACCAGGGCTTGAATATGATCCTTTTCTCCTGTAAGGTCTCTTTTATGATTCCCGCGATCTCGTCGACATTTTTTGCGTTCTCAATATGCTTGTCGATCGCCAGGTCGGTCGCTTCCTGTTCGCCGATCCAGATCGTTTCTATTTTATCCGGATTCACGATCGTCTTAATTATTTCCAGATCGCTCTGCCGCAGCTCGATTGCGGTGACGATCAGAATGATTCCCGCCTCCATCATGAGGTGGGCGATCTCGGCAAGCCGCCTGATATGTTCTATCTTCACGTCCTCGACGATGTCGCTGCCCTTGATGTCCGCGTCGACGCCGTAGAGCACGTTTCCTATGCCCATGAAATATACGATCTTGCCGTCCTCAAAGAGCTTCTTTTCAAGCGCGCGTGCTATGGTCTTCTTCCCCGCGTCTTTTTTTCCGGTAATAAGGATAAGCGCGGACCTCTGATTATACCGGTCCGCGCGCTGCTCGACCGGAATGCCGCTGGTTACCCACTTGTAGTTCCTCAGGTACACGTTATCGCGGAGCCGTGACTGGCTGTCCCCGAGCTCCTCGTTTATTATGCCCCCGCCCGAAATTTCATAATCGTCGATGATGACGAACCGGCTCATGAGCGGGTTTTCTTCGGAGGTATCAAAGGCTATTGGATGGGAAAGCGTCAGTATGCATTCAGCCACGTCATGCCGCTCGATACTGTTCTTGATGTCGCTCCAGTCCAGGCTGTTCGCGTTGATCACCCTGAGAATCTGCTCCAGCCTGAGCGGGACCTTGGCGCTTCCGATCTTGAGATAATATTCTTTTTTCGCGAGCATCGGCTTTCTGCCGAGCCAGAACAGGCTGGTCTTGATGCGGGAGGTGATGTGCGGTTTTTTTTCATCGGCCTTTACGGCGAGCTCGCCCCTCTTGATATATATTTGCTCGTTCAGCGTGAATCCGACCGCTGCCGGAGCGGACGCGACTGCCGGCGGGTGCGCGTTGAACGCCTCGATTTCCTTCACCATGCCCCTTTTTCCTGACGGGAAAAAGAGGAGCTCGTCGCTCACGGCTACGGATCCCGAGGCAATGGAGCCGACGATGATCCTCCGGTTGTCGCCGAACCGGGTAAACTTGTATACATCCTGCACCGGCATGCGGAAGGGCTTTTCCACGGTATCACCGGCGGTTGTAAACTCTTCCAGGGCGTCCAGAACCGTGTTGCCGGAGTACCAGGGTATGGTTTTATCCTTATCCGTGATGTTGACCCCGAGAAAGCCGCTCACGGGGATGAAGCAGGACGGCTTCACGTTTATCCGGCCGAGAAACGCGCTGTACTCCTCTACGATGGCGTTGTATGTCTCCTGGCTATAGCCGACCAGGTCCATTTTGTTGACGAGCACGCAGATCTGATTGATGCCCAGCATGGAGAGCATGTACCCGTGCCGGCGCGAGTTTTCTCTCACCCCTTCGTTCGCGTCGATCACGAGGAGCGCGGCCTCCGCGTGGGCCGCTCCGGTTATCATGTTTTTGAGGAATTCGATATGGCCGGGCGCGTCGATAATGATGTAGTCCCTTTTGGTGGTTTTGAAAAAGACGCGGGCCGAATCGATGGTGATCCCCTGGGACTGCTCGTCCTTTAAGGCGTCTATGAGAAAGGCGTATTCAAAGGGCTTTGAGTTCCGCTCGCAGTTTTCGCGCACCTGTTCGAGCTTTCCCTCCGGAAGCGAGCCGGTATCAACAAGCAGCCTTCCGATCACGGTGCTCTTGCCGTGATCCACGTGTCCGACGAACACGATGTTCATTTTCTTCCTGTTTTCCATCTACATGTACCCCTCGCGCCGCAGCGTTTCAAGCCCGCCGCCGTCCTCTTTGTCCTGAGCCCTGCCCGACCGCTCGGCGACGTTCTTGAGCTGCCCGCTTTTTAATTCTTCTATAATCTCCGTAACCGTGCGCGATTCCGAATTAATGGGGAAGGTACAGGGCCAGCACCCCAGGGAGCGGTACCGTGTGCCGTCTCCCTGGTTATAGTAGAGCGAAACCGTCGGTATTTTTTCGCGATCGATGTATTCCCATATATTGAGCTCGGTCCAGTCGAGCAGGGGATGGATCCTCAGGTGCGTGCCGGGAGCGAAATCGGTCTTGTACTGGTTCCAGAATTCGGGAGGCTGGTCCCCGATGTCCCACTCGCTCCGGTTGTCCCGGGGAGAGAAATAGCGCTCTTTCGACCGTGAGCCCTCCTCGTCCGCGCGGGCGCCGACGATCACGCCGGTGTACGGCTCGGTATTTTTATCGACCTCGTACCGGTTCGTGTGATGGTTGTATCGATACCGCTTTCCGCTCCCGTTCAGGGTGCTTACGAGCGCCTTTGTCTTGAGATTTCTGCAGCAGGCGATCCGGTCGACGCTTCCGTCCGGGAAGGTTTCTTTTTTTTCAAGGGCCTCCTCGTTTTTCCCCACGATCATCATGAGCTTCCATTCCCCTGCCAGACGGTCCCGGTATTGTATCATCTCGGGGATCTTGTAGGTCGTATCGATATGCACGAGCGGGAAGGGAACGTGCCCGAAGAAGGCCTTGCGCGCGAGCCAGAGCAGCACGGTGGAATCCTTGCCTATGGACCAGAGCATGCACAGGTTTTTAAAATTCGCGTACGCCTCACGCAGGAGATGAATGCTTATATTTTCCAGATTTTCAAGATGATCCATCGCGTTCCTCTATATCCGATATTTGATAATTTCTCGCAAAGACGCAAAGGCGCGAAGAATCTTTTCTCTGACCTCACCCGCGCTCCGCGCACCCTCTCCTATTTAAGCTCGGAAGAAAGGAGAGGGTTTCCTCAGAATTAGTCTCATTCTACTCCCCCCTCTCCAATTTGGAGAGGGGCAGGGGGTGAGGTCAGTCTTTGCGAGAGACACTCAAAAAATTACGATTAATATATGAAATAATAATATCAGCCGTCTCGTCAATGCTTCTCTTTTCAGTATCGATGATAATTTCGGGTTTTGACGGCGGCTCGTACGGGTCGTCGATACCGGTGAAATTTTGTATTTCACCGGCACGCGCTTTTTTATACAGACCCTTCACGTCCCGTTCCTCGCAGGCCGCTAACGGTGTTGATATATACACCTCGATGAAGTTGGCGCACAGGTTCCGCACGAAATCGCGCGATTCGATATACGGCGAGACGAATGACGAGATCACGATGACGCCGTTCTTTTCCAGAATGGAAGCGAGATACCCCACCCGTTTAATATGGCTGTGCCGCTCCTCCCGGGTAAAACCGGTTTCCGGAAAGACTGACCGGACCGCGTCCCCGTCGAGCCGGGTAACCCTGCACCCCGTTCTCGTCAGATACGCAAAGACCCTGTCCGCTATCGTGCTTTTGCCCGACCCGGATAATCCGGTGAACCAGAGCACAAAGGCCGGCCGGTCTTTTGTTCCAGGGGAGATTTTATCCCACGCGCGCTCGTGTAAAAAATAAACCGCCAGCTTGATCAATACCTCAAATCCGCATACAATCGCAGCGATATCCATCCTTCCGGTCAGCGCATACACGAGCCCGAAGGTGATTGCCGTACCCAGTATGCGCCATGAGAGTGCTTTTGTGACGGTTTTGTTCATTTCAATATCACTCCAGATACTCCCTCCCCCGTCCCCTCCCATCAAGGGAGGGGAGTCTTTCTACAGCGACTCAAGCAGCTCAAGCAGTATTGCCGCTGATTTCTTCCAGGAAAAAAGCTCCGATCTCCGCAAGCCTTTATTCGACAGCCGTTTTTTAAGAGCTTTATTGTTTAAGATTTGTTCCATAACCGACGCCAAGCCGGCCGTGTCTTCAGGGTCGATCAGTATCGCAGCATCTCCCGCCACTTCCGGAATTGACGATCTATTCGAGGTTACGACCGGGCAGCCGCACTGCATGGCCTCAAGAACCGGGAGTCCGAATCCTTCATACAGCGAAGGGAACACGAAGAGCTCCGCCCCGGCGTACAGGGGGGCGAGATCGGAGTTCGGGACATATCCGGTAAAAATCACGTTATCATAGATGTCCGAATTTTTTATCCTACGGAAGAACTCGGTGCCGATCCACCCGGACATTCCGGCCAGGACGAGCGTGTAATCATGGCGGCCCTGCATCCGGCTGAATGCCTCAAAGAGTGCTGTAAGATTTTTCCGCGGCTCCAGGGTGCATACCGAAAGTATGTAGCGTTTAGCGATCCCGTATTTTTTTCTCATGGCTTTAACTGCGGAGGCCGGCGCCTTGTAGAAAATTGTTTTGTCTGCCGCAAGCGGAATAGCCTCGATCCGGGTGTTGATGTTGAGGAGCCGGCGCGCGTCTTTTTTGGTATTGGCCGATATGGACACGAGCAGGTCCAGCTTCTTCATGTTTCCGAGGGTGAAGAATCTCATCCGCACCCTGTTGCCGAACTCCATGGTATCCGGATAGAGCTTCCACACCAGATCGTAAAGCATTCCGACCTTCTTCATCCGTGAAAAGAAAAAGTAGGGATAATAATAGGTTGAGGTGCCGACATAGATGTCGATGCGGTTTTTTTTCAGCGACGACGCGAGCTTGAAGGAAAAAACGATCTCATCCGCAATCTCGAGTAAAATTTTAGCGGCGCGGTAGATCAGTATCCGCAAAGACGCGGCCGCTCCCGCGCCTTTTTTCCCCGATCGCAGTTTCAGCCATTTGTTCCGCGTCCGCATGCGCAGTTTTTTCAACGCATAGTGAAAATCGACATGGCGCCATTTCTTGCTGCGAAGCTTCACGTGCTGTAAATCGTCCATAGTATAAATGAAATATTCATTTGAACCGTCGATCTTTTGCAGCTCGTTCAGGTAATGCAGGACAACGTTGCCGACCCCGGTTATCGTATCCTGGCTCAAGGCATGCGCCTCAACAGCTATTCTCATCATGAAGCTCCTGAAAAAGATTCAGTATCTGCCGTGCGGTCTTTCGCCATGTGTATTTTCTGCAATTTTCAAAGCCCTCTTTTACTATTTTTTGCCTGAGCTCTTTATCCTTTATGATGCGGAGCACGGCTGCGGCGATATCGTCCTCATCATGGGGATCCACGTAGAGCGCGCCCTTGCCCGCAACCTCCGGACAGCTTGATGCGTTGCTGGTGATGACCGGACACCCGCACGCCTGCGCCTCCAGGATGGGCAGGCCGAATCCCTCATACAAAGAAGGATACAGGTAGCATTCGGCCAGGTTGTAGACCGCCGCCAGATCCGGATCGCTTATAAACCCCAGGGTCATTATCCTGTCGGAAAGACCGTCCTTGACTATCATGCGATGGACTTCGCCGTCCAGCCATGAATCAGCGCCGGTAAAATAGAGATTATGGGGAACGATATTCATTATTTTTAAAAATGCCCGGAGCAGTTTGATTATATTTTTTCTCGGGCTTAAAGACCCGGCATAGAAAAGGAACGGCCTCTTCAGATCGTATTTTTGTATAACCCGCGACAGGGCGGCCGTATCCGTTATTTTTTTGAACACGTGCCCGACCCCCTCTTTTATGACGCGGATCTTTTCAGGCTTTATGCCAAGGAGCTCCCTCATCCGGGAAGCGGTGAAATCCGATACGGTCAGGTCCATGTATGAGAATCTGGCCGCAACCGGGATCATGATTTTGTGGTGAAGATTGTCGAAGAATTTGAATTCGCGGAAGCCGAAATTTTCAAAATAGACAAGGTCGTGGTACACGGGTATCTTCTTCCCCCGGACAAGGGGGGAAAAGGTATTCTTGGGGAAAAAGAAGATATCGATCCTGTTCATCCAGGAGAACAGGGGGACGTAGACATAGTCGAAGAAAAGCTTTGACCGGAGGCGCACGACCCTCACCGTGAAATTGGCGGGCAGGGAAAAATCAAAATCGGGAGCGCCGTACATTAAAATATGATAGCGGTTCCTCTTATCGATCGAAGCCAGCTCCCTGATGATGTTGAGGGTATAGCGCGAAGGCCCCCCCTGCCGCTCGTTGAGCACCCGCGCGTTGATGGCGATGTTCATTGCGTCCTCATCCTTTCCCCAGCATGCCGGCTATTGTCTGGAAAGCGCTCAGGTAATGCGCTGCCTGGATTTTCACGTCGTATTTTTTTGACAGGGCCAGGCCCTTTTTCTCCAGATGCGCGCGCGTTTTTTCGTTGGCCACAAGCTCGCAGATCTTGCTGGCGATGTCATCGGGCGAAAAGGGATCAGCGTAGCAGACCGCGTCGCCGAAGACTTCCGGAATCGCGCTCCGGCGCGCGGTGAGCACAGCCGTGCCCGACGCCATGGCTTCAAGGACCGGGAAGCAGAACCCCTCGTGCAGCGAGGGAAGGATGAAGAGTCGCGCCTCCCGGTAGAGCCGCGTCAGCTCCTCTTCGGCGACATATCCCTTGAATACGATCCTGCGTCTCACCGGCTCCCTGAGTTCCCGGATCACGTCGCGGAGCGGGCTGTTTTTCCATCCGCTCGCGCCCACGATCAGGAGGGTTTCGTCGATCTTGTCGGATATGTATGAATAGGCTTTAATCAGGTTGACCAGATTTTTCCGCGGCTGCAGGGTCCCCACAAAGAGAAGGTAATGCTTTTTATTTTTGTTTTTCACCGGAGAGAATCTTTTCAGGTCTATGCCGTTGTATATGACGTTGATTTTTTTTTCGTCAATATGCAGGTAGCCGGTCATTTCCTTTTTGGAGTGCTGCGATACGGTGAAGAACTGATCGGCTCTTTGAATGAAAAAGGGGAACAGGTAATTATAGAATATGCTGTTCGGCAGGGAGATGGCTTCCGGTATGGCCTTGAAGGCGACATCGTGAACCACGGTCGCGACGAATATCGGCCGGGGAAGGAAGAGCGGAAAGTATTCGGCGCCCGCGAAAAACATATCTATGCTGTCGGCTACGATGGCTTTCTTAAGCGACGGGCTTTGGAGCCAGAGTCTGCGCCGGTTCCTGAATATGCCCGGGATTTTGCGCACCTGGAACCGGGTATTCCGGAGTATGCTGTCCGCGTAGCCCGCCTGGGAGACGCCGGGCGTATAGAGGAAATAATCGTTCCGGGAATCCATGCCGGAGAGCTCCCTGAGCAGCCTCAGGAGGAACATCCCGAGTCCGTCAAGGTGTTCTGAAGAAAGATAATATGCGTCAATACCGATATTCATGCGATTTTACTTTTGTAGATGAAATAATGGAAGAGCATCGGAGCGTCAATGAAAAAAAATAACACACATTTTTTGTTGACATTAATGAATCCAAAAAAGATAACGGAAGCCGGCAGATATTTGCAATTATCGTAGGGAACGGTCGTGACCGTTCCGCGGTGGCCGCGACCGTTCCCCTACCATATCCAGGAGGAAGTTGTATGAAGCTTGCTGACGCATATGGTGTTCCGATATCGGAAATCACGCGAGAATCGTTCTTTAATATCGGCGGGCCGCATGGATTTATGCGATGGGGAATATATCTTTTCATGTTCGCGGCTTTTTTCTATCTTGCGTATACCATTGTGCAGAGGGTGCTGATCTGGAGGCGCGGGAAAGGCGAGCTGCGGACCGATTATCCGGAAAAGAGGATATTGGCGGTAATCAAGTACGTATTCTTGCAGGCGAAGATATTCAAGGAATCTTTCGCGGGCATCATGCACGCCTCGTTGTTCTTCGGTTTCGCCGTCCTGTTCGTCGTGACCATGATCATCATGGTCCAGGACGATTTCACCGAGCTCTTTCTCCATATACGTTTTATACAAGGGAATTTTTACCTGTTCTGGTCGCTGGCCGGCGATCTCTTCGGCGTTGTCGTGTTCATCGGGCTGGTCATGGCTACCTACCGCAGATACGTTACGAAACCGAGCAGGCTCGACACCAAGCCGATCGACACCTTCGCCATAGCGCTCATTTTCATAATAATCATAACCGGATACACCAGCGAGGCCATGAGGATAGCGATATCGAAATTCCCGGCCTGGGAGGTATGGTCTCCGTTCGGATATGTTCTCGCGTATCCCCTTTCGGTTTTCAGCGAAGCAACGCTCAGGGGCATGCACCAGTTTAGCTGGTGGACACACATGCTCGGCGCGTTCATATTCATCGGCCTGGTCGGATCCGATAAGTTGGGCCATATCATGATATCTTCTTTTAATGTGTATTTCGGCAATCTGGGCAATGAGAGCCCCGCGACCAAGTATAGGCTTAACCTGATCGACCCTGCTGAATTCGAGGTTGCGGAGAGCTTCGGCGTATCCAAGGTCGAACAGTACTCCTGGAAACACCTCATGGACAGCGACGCCTGCACCCGGTGCGGCAGGTGCCAGGACAACTGCCCTGCCTGGCTCACGGAAAAACCCCTGTCGCCCAAGAAGGTGGTGAACGACATCAAGGACAATATGGACGAGCGTATCCCCAAGCTCATGCTCGCCGACGACCCCACGACCGTGGAGACCACGCCGCTCATCAACGAAACGCTCCAGCACGGATCGGTCATGCCGGACGAGTTCTGGTCATGCACCAACTGCGGGGCCTGCATGGAGGCGTGCCCGGTCAATATCGAGCATGTGCAGAAGATGATCGATATGCGGCGCTACAAGATACTCATGGAAGGCGACATGGCGCCCGAGCTCCAGACAACCTTCATGAATCTGGAAAGCAACTTCAATCCCTACGGATTCGCCTTTGCAGAGCGGGGGGCATGGCTGCCTGCCGATCTCAGTGTGAAGACCCTTGCCGAGGATTCTAAAATAGATTACCTCTATTTCGTCGGTTCGGCGGCGTCATACGACAAGCGGAACCAGAAGGTAGCCGCAGCCTTCCTTAAAATTATGCAGAAGGCGGGAATCAAGGTGGGCGTCCTCGGCTCCGAGGAGGCGGACTCCGGCGACGCGGCCCTGCGCGCCGGCAATGAGTATCTGTTCCACAGCCTGGCGACCCAGAATCTCGAGCTCTTTAGCTCATACGGCGTGAAAAAGATCGTGTGCACCTGCCCGCATGACTACAACGTCATAAAAAAGGAATACAAGAAATTCGCGCAGGTGGGCAAGGGATCCGACGGTCAGCCGCTCAAATACGGCTTTGCGGTATACCATCATACTCAGATCATCCATGACCTGATCAAGAGGGGCGTAATCAAGCTCGCAAACCCCCTGAATGAAACCGTTACCTATCACGATTCCTGCTTCCTCGGCAGGTACAATGAGATTTATAAAGAGCCCCGTGAGATTCTCAAGTCGATCCCGGGTGTGAGATTCGTTGAGATGAGCAGGCACCATGACGCCAGCTTCTGTTGCGGCGCGGGCGGCGCCCGCATGTTCCTTGAGGAGCATTTGGGAACCAGGGTAAACCAGTTCAGGACCAAGGACGCGCAGTCGACCGGCGCAACGCGGCTCAGCACCGCGTGCCCCTTCTGCATGACCATGCTCTCAGACGGCATCACCGAGCTGGATATCCAGAACATGGAATGCTACGACGTGGCTGAATACGTGTACAATGCCATGGAAAAATAACCGGTGGTGAATTTAGAGAAAGGATCAGGCCGGGCGATCAGCGCCTTTTTAGCTGACCGGCGTCTTCAAAAACCGGTGCGCATTGAGCTCCGGTTCACCGGGTGCTGCGAGTCGTCCCTCGGATTGAGAGTCGACGAGGCCGATGAAGGCGACTTGATGGAGAAGATCGACGGCCTCACCTTCGTGATCGCTGCCGATCTTCATGATCTCGTCGGCGACGTGACAATCTCCTCTGCCGACGACGGGGAGGAGGGAGAATTTATTCTTACCTCAAGCAAGCCCTTGAACGAGTGGGCGGGCTTCGCCGCCTGCAAAATTAAAGCCTGATCCGTGCCGCACTAAAATCTGCTTTACAGCAATGCTTATCTATTATATAGTACCTCGTAATCCCACTTAGACGAATCACGTATCGAGCAAACAGGTGAGGCCTCGTGCGGGCTGGATATGGCTGAAAAATCAAAATCAACGAGTATCGGCAGGATGACCGGCGCAATACAGAAAGCTGCGGCGGGGGATCTTTCGATACGGCTTGATGTTTCGCGGAAGAACGGCGAGCTTGATCTGCTTGCTCGTGCGGTCAACGACCTGCTCGATAAAATGCGCGGGTGCATTGCCGAGTACCGGCGATTGGAGGACGCGCTTGGCAGGGGCGAGAAGCGGTATAAGAACATCCTGGACAGTATGGAGGTGGCGTATTATGAAGTTGATCTGAAGGGGAACTTCACTTTTTTTAATCCGTCGGCGGTCAAGAACCTCGGCTATACCGACGAAGAGATGATGGGCATGAACTTCCGGCAATACATGGACAAGGAGAATGTGGGAAGGGTTTTCAATTCCTTTCATCAGGCATATCTAACCGGCAAAAATATACGGAGATTCGAGTGGGAGATCAGAAATAAAAATGGGAAAATAATGTGCGTGGAGTCCTCCGTGTCACTGATGCGGGACGAACGGAACAACCCCGTCGGATTCAGGGGAGTGGTGTATGACATTACGGAGCGGAAGAAAACCGAGGATCTCGTTCGTGAAATCGCTGAGAAGTACCGCAGCCTGCTGGAAAATATCGAGACAGCCTACTTTGAGGTGGACCTGAAAGGGAATTATACCTATTTTAACGATGTTCTCTGCAGAAGATTGGGGTACAGCCGGGAAGAACTCATGGATATGAACTACAGGGCCTATTCCAAACCGGAAAACATAGAGATTATTAAGCGTATTTACGAGGAGATCTATTGCACCGGCAAGCCGAAAACCATGGTCAATTATGAGGTCTTCAAAAAAGACGGCTCCCGGATGATAATCGAGCAGTCGATTTCCCTGATGCGGGGGCCGACGGGAGAGCCGGTCGGATTTCAGGGTGTGGCCAGGGACATCACTGAAAGAATCAATACTGAAGAGACGATTAAGAGGAGCGAGGAAAAGTACCGGAGGATACTGGCGAGCATAGAAGACGGATATTATGAGCTCGACCTCAGAGGCAATTTTACGTTTTTCAACGACGCGGGGTACAGAATCCTGGGATACGAGCCGGATGAGCTCAGGGGCATGAATTACCGGGCTTACACTTCACCCCAGACAGCGCAGCGTTTATATGAGGCATTTCATCGGATATATGAGACCGGAGGAGCTGAAACCATGCTGGATTACGAGGTGATCCGCAAAGACGGTACGACTCGATATCATGAGATGTCGGCCGGGCTCTTGCGGAGCGCCTCGGGCGAACCGGTCGGGTTCCATCTGCTGGCGCGCGACATCTCCAAGCGGAAGGAGGCTGAGGAGGCCCTGCGCCGGAGCGAGGAGAAATACCGGACGATCCTGGAAACTATGGAAGAGGGGTATTTCGAAGTTGGCCTGGGGGGGACAATCACGTTTACCAACGATGCCGCCACCAGGTTGCTGGGTTTTACCCGTGATGAAATTATAGGCAAGAATTACCGGAAGTACCATTCGCCTGATGAGGCAGGGCAGCTGTACGAGGTTTTTCACCGGATATATGAGACCGGAAAACCTGAATTCCTGCTGGATTATGAAGTCAAGCGCAAGGACGGGTCGGTCCGGAATCATCAGTTGAATGCAGCACTCCTGCGAGATGCTTCAGGGAAGCCAAAGGGATTCCGAATCTTGGCGCGGGATGTTACCGAGCGCAAAAGGGTGGAGAAGGAAAAAGCCCAGCTTGAGGAACAACTGCTCCAGGCCCAGAAGATGGAATCGGTCGGCCGCCTGGCAGGAGGCGTGGCGCATGATTTCAACAATATGCTCGGCGTCATTCTCGGATATGCTGAGCTGATCAAGCTCCGTCTGCCTGAACATGATCCTCTCTTAAAGGACGTGCTGGAGATCGAAAAGGCGGCCACCCGCTCCCGGGACCTCACCGGACAGCTCCTGGCTTTTTCCAGAAAACAGATCATCGCACCGGTCCCCGTTGATCTGAACGAGCTGGTCATGAATACGAAGAAAACGCTTTCCCGCCTGATCGGCGAGGACGTTGACCTGCAATTCTATCCCGCTAGGGATCTCTGGAAGATAAAGTTCGATCCCTCTCAGGTGCAGCAGATCCTCATCAATCTGGCGGCCAATGCCCGCGACGCCATGCCGGACGGGGGCAAGCTGACCGTTGAAACCGCGAACATTTATCTTAACGAGGCGTATTGTAAAATGCATATCGGGTTTTCGCCGGGCCACTATGTCCTGTTGGGGGTGAGCGATGACGGTGCCGGGATGGACAAGGAAACCCTGCAGCATCTGTTCGAGCCGTTTTTCACAACCAAAGAGCCCGGCAGGGGCACGGGCCTGGGGCTTGCCACGGTTTACGGCATCGTCAAGCAAAACAGCGGATTCGTCAACGTCTACAGCGAGCCGGGCAAGGGCACCACGTTTAAAATTTACATTCCCCGAAGCCTGGAAGAAGGCGATATGCAGAAGGAGGCCGAGGAAGAATTGGTCGCTTCCGGCTCCGGAACGGTTTTGCTGGTCGAGGACGATGATATGGTCCGCGGGATGACTTCCGAGATGCTTGAGGCGAGCGGATACACGGTTGTGGCTTCCGGAAACCCGGCCGAGGCCGAATCATTATGCGAGAACGACGATGTGCATATTGATCTTCTTCTAACCGACGTGGTGATGCCGGGGATGAGCGGCAAGGAGCTGCGGGACCGGATTCAGGCTCAACGGCCCGGCATGAAGGTGCTCTTCATGTCCGGATACACGTCCAACGTCATCGTCCATCGCGGGGTGCTGGAGGAGGGAGTGAATTTCATCCAGAAGCCTTTCAGCATGAGCGATCTCGCGCGCAAGGCCCGCGAGGCGATGTCGGGAAGGTAGGCAGGGCTGGAGCTGTTACGGCTTTGTGGCATCTAGGTGAAGTTAGGTGAAAAAAGCCGCCAACAATTTTAATAAAAAAAGCTTGACTAATAGTACTATATATAGTATTATTAAAAATACTATATATAATATTATAAACAGGATAGTAAAAAATGGCTCATGTCATTACTGCAAATGATTTAAAAACTAAAGGTGTTACAATATTAAACAGCGAAACTTCCGAAGGGTCTGAAGTAATTATAACTGTTAGAGGAAAAAGCAGATACGTTGTTCTCCCGATTGAAAAGTATAATTATTTAAGAGAATGTGAATTAGAGGCCGCTTTAGTGGAAGCAAGAAAAGATATAAAAGAAGGAAAATTTATAAAAGAATCCGTTGAAAAACATATAAAGAGAATAACTCGTGGCTGAAATTATTTATACTGACAGCTATTTAAAAAGAGCCAAAAAATTTTTTAAAAAACATCCTGAGCTTGTTCCACAATATGAAAAAACCTTAAAATTATTGGAAGTTAATCCAACTCACCCTTCATTACGATTACACAAATTAGAGGGAAAACTATCTGAATTATATTCTGTTTCCATTAACATATCCTACAGAATATGTATAGATTTTATAATTGATGAAGATCAAATTATACCGGTTGACATCGGGACTCATGATGATGTTTATTAAATGATGGGTCACTTAAATGCTAATATAAAGGAAATAGCTCATGGATGTTTTTTTATGCAATCAAGGGAAGGCGAAGTTGCCGGAAATTCCTGCCTGACGCGGTAAGCGATGATGATAAAGGAGGAGCGATATGATAGACCAAAAATATACAGAGAATATAAAGCAATACGGCGCATTCAAGGATTCAGGTGAAAGCAGGCTTAAATTGTTGAGAGATGATATTGGGTTCAGGATGGATCAGAAAGCGGAATACGTTATTATAGGCGGATGCGTTCAACCTGAAGCCATGCCGCAGGCATTCAGGGCATTTAAGAACCTTCTTGAACATCTTAAAATTAATTATACGTTACTTTCCAAAGAATATTGTTGCGGCTGGATGCCCATAGGCCAGCCGGCGGTGATGGCCAGGAATGAAGAAGATATTGCTGAATATAAAGGGCTTTCAAAGGGCTTTATAGCAGAAAACTTGAGACAGGCCGAGGCGCTGGGCGCACAATCGATCGTTTTATTCTGTTCAGCGTGTGAGCCGAATTATAGTAATTATAAGAAAGATACAACATTGAATATTATGCACTACACAGAATTATTAAATCGATATATACAAAACGGCATGCTCGATTCTGAAATCGATTACTACGCAGGATGTTACCGGTTCAGGCGCCGAATTACCGATGAGCCGCTTGACATAGAGCCTGCAGCCGGACTTTTACAAAAAATTGATGGTTTGAAAGTCAATTATCTTAATAATGATCTGTGCTGCTTCAAGCGACCCGGCCTCGAACAGCTCACTGCTGCCTTGAAAACTAAAAATTTGATCACTATCTGCACCGGCTGTTATCACAATCTTAAACGGAATCTGCAAGGCAAGGGAGATTATAGCGTTAAAATGCTGCCCGAAATGCTGGCGGAGGCTGTAAAATAATTTTTTTAGTACATAAATATGAAAACTATGTAAATTTTATTCTTACACCTTTTCGAGAAAATATTATTGAAATTTATATTGTTATTAATTAACTTATTCTGAGATCAATAATAATTCCTTAAAATTATTTATTAGACAAAAAATCATTTTTATATACTCCCGCCGCCAGAGGCGGCGGGAGTATATTATTAATATTTTTATTATGAATTAACATTGTTCTGAGATAATTAATATGAGGTATATATGAATGCATTAAAAGAAGTAACCATTGAAACGATCAAAAAATTACCCGATAATTGCACCATAGATGATATCATGTATGAAATTGATTTCGTTGCTCAAGTCTATGAAGGTTTAGACGATGCTAATAAAGGAAAAGTCATTACTACTGATGAATTATTAGCAAAGGTCAAATCATGGGGCAGATAAAATGGACGGAAAAATCGGTCTCTAATTTATATGCCATTCATGAATTTATATCAAAAGATTCCCCTATTTACGCGCTACGATTTATCAATTCAATCATCAAGCATATTAAAATTCTTGAAACCCAGCCTTATAGTGGCCGGATTGTTCCAGAATTTGAAAATATTTCTCTTCGTGAATTAATTTATAAAAATTATCGCATTATTTACAGGATTATTAACGACAATGGTGTTGAAATTCTTTTAGTATTTCATGGCTCACAGGAATTATATATAATTGAAAAATTATAAATCAAAAACTATTGTCCGGACTTTTTGCCGGGAATTCATGAAAAAAAATTTGATGTGAGGTGTCTCCCATGAAAAAAACCAAAGCCGGTTCAAAAAAAGGCGCATCAAAAAAATCCGGAGTGAAAAAAGCGGCTCATAAACAAAAATCCGCGGCAAAGGCAGCCTCATTACTCAATGAGCTGAAAAAGCTTGCCGGCGCCATGGCCGAGGAAGACCTCGATACTCTTGTGGACCGGGCCAGGATTTTGATCCACAACAGGGATGTTCTCGAATCTGCGGGGAGGCTTAAAAAAGCCGCTGAGTCTCTGGCCCGGAAACAGGGAGCGCGGGAACAATATGCCTTAAAGGTTAAGGTACGGGAGGCGGCCGATCTTTCATATTTTTTTATAGATTTTTACGGGTATGAGAATTTTTTTTCGCGGGATGAGATGCGAAAGATCGTTAAAATGTGCAACGCCTCGGCGGACGGTGCTGACGCGGGCCGCAGGCTTTTCAACTGGTTCAAGAACGACCGATCGGACGTGCTCAAAAACACCGGCCTGGAGAGCTCCCGGGATCCTATTCTCGGCGTTATCTATGACTATATTATACGCAACTATTCAGTGAAGAAATAAAGGGAGGGAATATGTCAGTCAGAACGCTTCAGGCAATCGTGGGTATTTTTTTCCTGCTTCTCGGGTTCATGGGCGTGCTGCCGGATGTCGATGAGGGAATCTTCGCCATAAGCAACCGGCACCTTGCGGTGGAGGTCGTCTTCGGCCTGGTTGAGCTCGTGTGCGGGATCATTATGGTGTTCGGCCTCTTCACCGTGATGAGGCGCAAGATGATGTACCGCGCGAGCATGGTGGTCCTGATCTTTTGGATTCTGCGGATGATTTTTTCCCGGCTCATCTGGGGCCCGCCGCAGGCCGCCTTGGCGAGCGTGCTCAACTGGCTTCTCATAATCAGCGTGGAGTCGATCGTGGCGGCCTCGGTCTGGCTGCTGGCCAGCACCTATAATCGGTGATGCGATAGCCTCATTTTACTTCAAAATCTTTACAGGCCGTGTCGAACGGATTATCCGTTGAGCAGGCTTTTTTATGGAAGAGAAAATTACCGGGATACTGCCTTTTATAATAATCTATGGAGTGATTCAAAATTTCATTCTCGCGATATCGATACTCTCACAGCTACGGAAAAAAAAGGACATTAAAAAGGCCCTATCTTTTCTATTCTGTCTAATCGCCACGATTTTTTTTCTGCTGCCGCCGCTTTTTAAATCCTATAATCTGTTCATAGCGGCAATCTTCTGCGTGCCGTTCATTTTCTCCATTGGTCCTCTATACTATATTTCAATGAAAACAGTCATCAGGGGCGAGAATAAGCTGTTCCGAGCTGACGTTTTTCATTTCATCCCTTCGGCGCTATTGGTTCTTTGTATTCCGGTTATATTTATATGGGGAATAACAGATAGTGATCTCATGAAAAGACCAGCGGCTTTATTGCTTTCATTCGCAACATTTCATGCAGCGGGCTATTTCACGGCCACGGCGATTTTTCTTGCCGGGCAGATACCGGGAAAAATTGCCGGTGACAATATTGACGACAAAATAAAAATACGTCTGGTCCTGAATGTTCTCTATGCCCTCTGTTTTCTGGTTGCCGGCATCGGTTTAATGAACAAGCATATTTTATATCATTCCAGCATTGTGGCAATTGTGGTATTAGTGTTTGCAAGCTATATTATTTCACTCAGGTACCCATTGAAAATCGATTACTATCGGAATGCAAATAACAGGCTGTTCTTTGCGTATCTTCTTCCCCGGACAGATCCTGAAACATTAAAAAGAGAACTGATCTCTAAACTGTCGTCGGATAACCTTTACAAAGAAGTGTCCCTTTCAGGACTGGCTATGGCACTCGGTATCAGACCCTATCAGCTGTCTCATTTTATAAATAACTACCTGGAGATGAGCTTCTCCGATCTCATCAACAGCTACCGGGTGGAAGAAGCGAAGAAAGAAGTCCTTTCCAGACCGGAGGCCACAATTCTTGCCATCGCCTATGAGTCCGGCTTTAACTCAAAGGCCAGTTTTAACCGGGCATTTAAAAAATTTACCGGCCTGACCCCTTCGGAATTCCGCGACCGTCATAAATAAATTATCCGCTTTTTCAACAACGGTGATTTTTTTCGTATCATATTATAAGATGAGGCGACTCATTGCAGATGTTAGTGTATTCTCAAAACATAAAAGGTGATGCTTGTCGATTTCGCAGTTTGGAGCACAATCAAATTGAGCACGGTAAACTATGCTGGAACTTCATGAATTTGAGCAGGTAACCCAGATACGATTGAGCAGAGAGTTGGACAATAAAGCGCTCTACTGGGTGGCCGCGTATCTGGTGGATGGATTGCTCATTGACACGGGCTGCCTCTATACATCGAAAGAACTGACGTCATATCTCAGCACCAAAAATATCAGGAAGGTCATCAACACTCATTTTCACGAGGACCATATCGGCGGGAACAAGGACATCATGGCTGAATTCGGGGTCGAGATATATGCTTACCCCGATTCGATACCATTTATAGCGGGAAGACCGGTGCTGTATCCATACCAGGAAATAGTCTGGGGGTATCCCGAACCGACCGATGTAAAACCGATACCTGATATTATTACGACAGATAAATATTCGTTTCGCGTCATTGAAACGCCCGGTCACTGCGTCGGTCATGTGGCGCTCATGGAATTGTCCAAAGGCTGGTGCTTTTCAGGCGATATCTTTGCACGTGAAGATATAAAATGCATCCGGCCGGAGGAAAACATCAGCGACCTCATCTCATCGATGCGCAGGATTCTGTCCCTGGCCGGCGATCGGCTGGTGCTCTTTACATCGGTGGGCAAGATTGTTGAAGACGGGCGTAAGGCCCTTTCGGTATGCATCGACTATCTGATCGGTAAAGCCGATAGAGTAAAGAAAATGGCGCGGGACAATCATAGCGTCGATGAGATGGTGAACATGGTTTTCGGCGGCGAGCACAGTTTTTACCAGCTCACCGGCGGCCAGTACTCATCGAAAAACCTGATTCGGTCGCTTCTTGATACAAAATAAGAGCTGGAGGTAATTTATGAAAAACAGATTGACAGAAATGCTGGGCATTGAAACTCCCGTTATTCAGGGCGGGATGATAGAGGTATCCCTCTCGGGTCTTGCTTCTGCGGTATCTAATGCCGGCGGCCTGGGAACGCTCGGGCAACGGGTTGATATTAAATTATGGCATGATGAAATAAAAAAAACGAAAGACCTGACCGGTAATCCTTTTGCCGTAAATCTCGGCCTTTATCTTGGGGACGTTAAAGAGCGTATCAAGATAATACTTGAGGAAGGGGTTAAAATCGTTGTAACAGGGGGAGGAAATCCTTCGGCGATAATTCGCGAGCTACAGGATGCGGGAATAAAAACCATGCATGTGGTATCAACGACAGAGCAGGCCAAGAAAATGGAGGATGTCGGGATCGATATCGTGATTGCGGAAGGCGGCGAAAGCGGCGGTATAGTTGCCAAGAACATTATTTCAACAATGGTGCTTGTACCCCTTGTCGCGGACGCGGTATCAGTGCCTGTTGTGGCTGCCGGCGGGATCGGTGACGCCCGGGGCCTGATTGCAAGTTTTGCCCTTGGGGCACAGGGTGTTCAGATGGGGACCATCTTCGAAGCGAGTGTGGAAAGCAGCGCTTCGCCGGCATGGAAGGAGAGGATACTGAAAGCAAGGGAATGCGATACCATGGTTAACGAGGCCGGTGCGTTGCATGCGCGCGTCATTAAGGAGGAAATATTCCCGGGTTCCGTCATGACCGGACAGATTGCAGGAATGGTTACCAAGGTGGAAAAAGTATCTGATATCATGACGAGGATAGTTGATAACGTTGATACAGTAATGAACGGCATTAACGTTCAACTTAAATAGTAAGATACCCACCGCCATGACTGTCGATTATTCCGAAATATCAAAAAGATATGATGAATATAGATCTTATAATGATGATGTTATAAAAGCAATAGCGGAAACCGCCAGTATTTCTCACGAAATGACCGTGCTGGATTTAGGCGGGGGAACGGGAAATATCGCATTAGAATTGAAGAAATTAACCCGAGCCCATCTGATCTGTTTGGACATCTCTCCTGGAATGCTCAGGAAAGCGAAAGAGAAATCTATAACGGTGTTATGCGCCGACGCGAATAATAATCTCCCCTTTAAAAGCAATTCATTTGATGTTATAATCGGGGCATATGTTATCCATCATATCAATAAAGTCGGGGTTTTTATACGGGAATGCAGTCGCGTTTTAAAAAATGGGAGGTTGCTCCTTCTCACTTCCAGCCATGACCAGATCGAGAACTTCCATCCGGTAGCAAAAAATTTTTTTCCGAGTTGCGTTGAAATTGAGAAAAAAAGATTCCCGGCAATTGATTATATTATTTATCTTATGAAAATCGCCGGTTTTAATGATATTCACTATCATGATATTCTTATTGAAAAAAATGAAATAAATGAAGAGTATCTGCAAAGGGTAAAAAATAAATATGTTTCAACGTTTTATTTAGTGCCGGCAGATGAATTTAAAAAAGGCATTAGCAAGATTGAATGCTTAATTCGAAGCGGTCAAAACATGAATTTGCCAGAGTGGCGAGGAACAATTATTTTTGGCTATCGAGCCATCGGATAAAATGCTGAGACAGCGACCAGAACATAAAAATATTGAATGGTATAAGGGATATATTCACCGCCGATCCTTGATCGGCGGATAAAGCTCCACCTTGATCGAGAAGACACTCTTAAATAAAATTTAAAGCACCTGCTCATATTTTATTGATTTCCTCTTGTCAAGATATTAATAGTTATATAATATGCATGTTGCAAAACTACAATAATATTAAGCTGCCCTGCACTGTCGAAAGCGAGGGGGGGGGAATTAATTATAATTTGGTTATACAACAAGTCTATTGTATTAGCGGAAGGTTATGGATGGGAGGAAATGAGTATGTTCATGAATCTGCTGTTGAAATGCGCGGCTTTGGTAATGCTGGTGCCTGCTTTATTATACGCCGGGCCGAAATACGAAAAGGCGGTTTTCGCCGGAGGATGCTTCTGGTGCATGGAGCCTCCATTTGAGAAGCTTAACGGCGTGATCACGGTTACATCCGGGTATATGGGAGGAAAAGGTGCGAATCCGACTTACGAGGATTATGCCGACAAGGGACATGTGGAGGTGGTTGAGATTATCTATGATCCAAAGATAGTCGGCTATTCGAAACTTCTCGATGTTTTCTGGAGGCAGATAGATCCCACCGACCCTGACGGTCAGTTTGTCGACCGGGGGCCGCAATACCGGTCAGCCGTTTTTTATCTTGATAATACGCAGAAGGCGCTGGCTGAAAAGTCAAAAGCGGCTTTGGCCGGATCCGGGAGGTTTGATAAACCCATCGTCACCGAGATAATCAAAGCCTCTGCGTTTTATAAAGCTGAGGACTATCACCAGGATTATTATAAAAAGAATCCGATACGGTACAACTACTACCGATACCGGTCGGGACGCGATCAGTTTTTGGATAAAATATGGGGAAAGGACAGGAAATAAAATGAAAAGGTTGAGACCGTCAATTTCTTGTCTTACCCTGGTTATGGCCGTCGGATTTATTTTTTTGCTCTATGGGATCGCGGGCGCCAAAGCCTATGATCTGGTGTTGGTCCATGGATTCCTGAACTACCATAAATGGAGCGAAGAGCTTCTTGACGAATGTTTGAAAACCTATGGATCCGGAAAGGTGTACGCGATTTACCTTGACGGATCTTCGGACCTGGGGGCGCGCACGATAAACGGGAGAACGCTCATTTGTGCGGGCCGCGATAGTCGTAAAGCCGGGACCGAGCACGTTGCGACCCAGGCCGCATACATGACCGATTTAATTGCGAAGCTGCAGAGCGTCAAGGGGTTACGCTCCCCGTTCAGCATTATCGCGCACAGCATGGGCGGGCTCGTGGCCCGGCAATATGCCTACGAGCACCCGGGCAAAGTGGCGGATATCGTGTGCCTCGGAACCCCGAACCACGGCTCGCAACTGGCCGACGTCCTGGGCTGGACCGCGTTTTTCACCCGCTCGCGTAACGCCATGCACGACCTGTCCCCGGGGTTCGTGGACGGTACGTTCAACAACAATTATCCGGTACGCGGCATCAAATTCGCCGGCAGCGGCAGATTATACACCATACGCGGCAATTTCAGCGGGTGCAATTCATGCGGCTCAGGACCGATCATCTGCGAGCTCGTATCCGGGTATTGGGTGCTTAAGAATATTTATAACTATGAGAATGACGGCATGGTGCCGGATTATTCCGTGTTGATAACCGGAGGAGTGCCGATCGCCGACTATGCGCACTACGACCATCTGGATCTTATCCGAAAAAAGGAGGTCGCCGCAAAGGCGATGAGCGTTCTGCGATAGTTACTGTGAGGAGGGTTTTATGATAAGAAAAATTTCGCCTTGGCTTTATCGGTATCAGCATTTCAATCCAATCCATTGCATTATCCCTCCCTATATGGCGGAATCGATCATTAAGAAGGGAGATGATGAGTTGAAGACGTGGGCTATAAACACGCTGATGGTATCCGAGGAGTTCCGGGGCCGCAGGAGAGCCATCGGAAGCCTTGCAGCACTGGCGATTCCTGCCGGCGGCAAGCGGCGGACCGTTTACGATGCCCGCAATAGCGAGGAACTCCCGGGCGTCGTTGTCCGCAGGGAGGGTGAGCCGCGGACCGGGGACGATGCGGTAAACGAGGCGTATGACGGAGCAGGGGCAACGTATGACCTCTATTATGAGGAGTATGGCAGAAATTCCATTGATGACAAGGGGATGAGCCTGGACTCGACGGTTCATTTCGGAGAAAAATACGATAATGCGTTCTGGAACGGGACCCAGATGGTGTACGGCGACGGAGACGGAAGACTATTCAACAGATTCACTATAGCACTGGATGTAATCGGACACGAGCTTACGCACGGCGTGACGCAACATGAGGCAAACCTGCTTTACCAGGGAGAGCCGGGCGCATTGAACGAATCTTTTTCAGACGTCTTCGGCATATTGACCAAACAACGGATTCTCAAGCAAAATGCCGACAAAGCCGACTGGATCATCGGCGCGGGATTGTTCACAAAAAATGTCAAAGGCGCTGGAATCCGCTCGATGAAGGAGCCGGGGAAAGCCTATGACGATCCGGTTTTGGGCAAGGACCCCCAGCCTGATCATTATGACAATTTATACAAAGGATCGGCGGACAACGGCGGCGTGCATATTAATTCCGGGATTCCGAACAGGGCGTTTTATCTGGCTGCCATGGAAATTGGCGGTTTTGCATGGGCACAGGCGGGGAAGATCTGGTATCATACATTGATAGACCACCTGGGATCCCGCGCTGATTTCAAGCGGGCGGCTCAGGCCTTCGAGCGGGTCGCCGGCGAGCTTTACGGCGAGAAAAGCATTGAGCAAAAAGCGGTGAAAAGCGGCTGGAAACAGGTGGGAGTGATTTAACGACATCCGGTTCTTTTGTGACCGGTGGAAGGGAAGGCGATGACATGAAGGTTTTTTTTGAGCGGAGCGGCGGCTTTATGGGAGTACCCAGGCAGGTGTCGATTGATTCGGATTCCAATTCGCCGGATACAAAAGAAAAGCTCACTCGCCTGATCGAATCATCCCGCTTCTTCGACATGCCGTCCCGGATCGACGCAACCGGGCATCCCGACAGCTTCCAATATAAAATTATCGTAGAGGAGGGGGAGCGAAAGCACAGCGTTACTCTGGATGAAGCGTCAATGCCCAATGAACTGAAGCCGCTGGTGAAATATTTGATGGGGAAAATGTAACCCTTATTTTACAGTGATACGTACGTTGCCTGAAAACCCCTGTTCCCCTTGCTGTATTCCGTATGCGCGCGTACCTCGTATTCGCCTGGTTCATACACGCCCGGATATGAATGGGATTTTTTATCAGCAGCCGTTGCTTTCATCAATTCAATAGACTCCGTATCTCTTTCAGATTCATCCGGTCGGCTTCGTCATCGTTGAATTTCGGGGTTTCAAGAATCTTTGGAACATGCGCAAGCCTCGGATCGTTCAGGATCAGTGAAAATCCTTTCGTGCCGATAAGCCCCTTGCCGATGTGCTCATGCCGGTCGACCCTGCTGCCGCACTCCCGCTTTGAATCATTGATGTGGACGAGCTTCAAGTTTTCGATGCCGAGAATATCATCGAATTCGGATACGGTTGCGTCGAATTTCTGTTCCGTGGTAATGTCGTAGCCGGCTGCGAAGATATGGCAGGTATCCAGGCATACGCCGAGCATATCAGGATGCGATGTTTTATCGATGATGCCCCGGAGCTGTTCGAACCGCCAGCCGACGGATGAGCCCTGGCCGGCTGTTGTTTCAAGCAGGAGCTTGGCCTTTTGGCCGCTGCTGAAAATCCGGCTCAGGGATTCGGCGACCAGCTCGATCCCGCTTTGGATATCTCTGTCGCCGTGACTGCCGGGATGGAGCACCAGATGTTGTATTCCCAGCAGGGAAGCGCGATTGAGCTCATCGAGCACGGCATCTATTGATTTGTTATAGGTTTCGCCTGAACCGGCAAGATTGATAAGATATCCCGAGTGGGCGAAAATTTGAATTCCCGGCACGAGCGATTGAGCATCCTGGAATTTTTTTATGTCTTCCAGGGAATAGGGCTTCGCATTCCATCGGTTTGAATTTTTCAGGAAGATCTGTACAGCCTTAATGTTCAATACCTTCGCCTTTTCCAGCGCCCGATGAAGGCCGCCGGATATGGAAAGGTGTACTCCTATTTTCTGCATGGCCGATTCTTTATGCAGGGTCTTTATCAGCCGGGACGCTCGTAACGGGACGGCTGCGTTTTAAATTTTGATAACAATTCCTCTCTCGTCACGCCTGCAAACTGCAGGCGCTTTTTCTTGTTTTTCTCGCCGGAGATTATCCGGATTCTGGATTTCGGGATTTTAAGAATTTTTGAGATGAGACCCACCAGCTCGGCGTTTGCCTTACCCTCTACCGGAGGCGCGGTGAGATACGCCTTGACGCTGTTGTCGTCGCCGACGGCGATCCTTTGGCGCGAGGATTTTGGCGATACGGTTATTTCCAGAACGGTTTTTGTCGGCATGAAACAAACGCATTATTTTAAACTCGATAGAGCCTCTTCAACGGAGTGAAATAATTTGATCACCGAGGTAACCTTTGTTAAATCCAGGACTTTTTTTACTTCTTCGTTGGCCGCCGCAAGCCGCAGTTGCGATCTCAGGCTCTGGTTGATATTCAGGAAGATTCCAATGCCGGAGCTGGTTATCATTTTAACGTTAGCGAGATCGATCACCATTTTTTTTATGCCGTTGTCTATAATCGTCTGTTGAAGTTTTTCTTTAAGATCAGGGACATCCAAGGTATGAACCTCTTTCATGACAATCTTGATTACATACACTCCGTTCCCTTTGTCATAAACTTCTATCATAAATTTCTCCAACACGTATTCTAAATTTTTTTATTTATTATCTGCGCTATGGCCACAAGTCAACTAGTTTTTATAGCAGAATTGCGGCCTCTGAAGGCGGGGATGCGCATCCCCGCCTTCAATTCTATAATAATATAAGCTTGACTAAAATAGAAAGATATATCAATAATAGACTTGTTGTAAAACTCGAACTAATAATTCATGTTCGCCCCGCCGCCTTCGGCGGCGGGGCGAATAATAAATGATTATTGAGTTTCGCAATAAGTCTATTAATCCATTTAAATTTTATTGCGCTAAAATTAATTTTAATTCATGGATTTATCCGATAATCTCAAAAAAGTAAATCTTTTGTTGAAACCACGGTCAGCCAATCGGTGGGAATTAATCAATGAAATGGTTGATCTGGCCGTGAAAAATAAAGAGATAAACGAATCCGACAGCGAAGAGATCAAGAAGTCCCTGATCGAAAGAGAAAAATCCATGAGCACCGCAATCGGCAAGGGAGTGGCCATACCGCATTGTTCCACCTCCAAGGTGGCGGACATTGCGGTGCTCATGTCCATAGTCCCGAAAGGAATTGATTTTAACGCAAGCGACGGCCAGCCGGTGAAGGTCGCTATCATGCTTCTTGTTCCTAAAAACAAGCTGACGCAGCATATAAAGACCCTGGCGAATATCGCGAAACTGATGAGCAATGAAATGTTACGGGACAAGCTGTTGACATTAAAAACTCCCGAGAAAATAATACAAACAATAAAGGATTTTGAAAATCCGAAGAAATAGCCGCCCATGGAAGAAGACAGAATACTCTGCTCTCAAAAGCTGGATGTGGAACAAGATCAGGAACGGGCCCTGCGGCCCGCGCGGTTTGATGAATTTATCGGCCAGAAAAAAATAACCGAGAATCTCAAAATATTCATTCAGTCGGCGAAGATGAGAAACGTGACCCTTGATCATGTTCTGCTTGCGGGGCCTCCCGGCCTGGGCAAGACCACTCTCGCGCTCATCATTGCTAAGGATATGGGGGTATCCATAAAAGCGACCTCGGCGCCGATCATCGAAAAGGCCGGGGACCTGGTCTCGATTCTAACCGCCCTTGAAGCAAACGACGTGCTTTTCCTCGATGAGATCCACCGGCTTTCACCGGCCATAGAGGAGATCTTATATCCGGCTCTGGAAGACCGCACCATCGACATCGTGATCGGCCAGGGAATCGGCGCACGGAGCATCAAATTGAATCTGGCGCCCTTCACCCTGATCGGGGCAACCACCAGAACGGGGCTTCTCACCTCCGCTTTCCGGGACAGGTTCGGGATCAACCTGCGCCTCGATTATTATTCCATAGAGGAATTGAGGGAGATCGCGCTCAGATCATCTTCGATCATTCAATGTAAAATAATGGAAGAAGCCGCGCTTGAAATAGCTAAAAGGTCGAGAAGAACCCCCCGCATCGTAAACAGATTGCTGAAGCGCGTGTCCGATTTCGCGACCGTCGAGGGAATGAAGATAATTGATCCGGCAATAACGAAATACGCTCTGGAAAGGCTCGACATCGATGACCTCGGCCTTGATGATATGGACCGGAAAGTTCTGGCTACGATCATCAACAAATATAACGGGGGGCCCGTGGGGATAAAGACGATAGCGATTTCAGTCAGCGAGGATATCGATACACTCGAGGATTATTACGAACCGTTCCTCGTCCAGGTAGGCCTTCTGAAGCGCACGCCCCGGGGAAGAGTGGCGACTCAGCTGGCGTATCAGCATCTGGGATTGAAATACACCGCGGTCTTCGACGGCGCTTCGCAGGAGAGCCTGTTTGATGTACATGACGAGTAGGGGCGGCCCTGAAGGCGGGGATGCGCATCCCCGCCTTCTACAGGATACATCAGGCATTTTATAAAGGGTGGGAGTTCGTATGAAAAAGTATGGTGCCGTATTATTACTATTGTTGTTCCCGGGAATTGTATTGCCGCAGGGGGATACAAGCAAAGAAAGCAAGGATGCCAAGGGCCCGGTAAAATTGACGACGAATATCCCCGTACTGGCGCAGTACAGCAAGAAGTTCGCGATAAAAAACATTGATTTTAATAAAGTGATAGATATCGGCGGCAAGGGAGAAGTCCTTGAAGTTCAATTCGTTTTACAGAATCTGACCGACGATCCGATGGATCTATATATTTTTACGATCGCAACTTTTGAAAAGGTGGAACGGACCAGATCGAGCTTCGAGAAGCCGGTTCCGCCTACGCACAGAATCAGGAGTTTCGTCCCTTACCCGCCTGACATAGCAAATTTTCAATATCCGGCCACTGACGGGGAGGGGAACATTAACAGGGATAAACAAGGGCCTGAAAAGTTTAAATTTGTTAAATTCCCCAAAAATTCGAAAGCGGGGATTGACCCGAATACCGGCAAGCCGCACCACCTGGTTGAAAAATTGATAGTACGGACGACGCACCTCAGTAAATACCGCGTGAACTATTTTTTCTTCAACGAGGTCGCCATTCTTATTTTTGACAGCGAGGGAAAACCCGCGTTCAGGCAGTTGTATCAATTGCAGGGAACAAGAAACCGGTAGGGGCGATCTTTGAAGGCGGGGATGCGCATCCCCGCCTTCAAAGATCGCCCCTACCGGGCGTCGTTTCATATAACGCGCACCATTACGATTTCCCTTATTTTTTTTATCTGTTGTATTGTTGCCTCATCCACGTCCCCGTCAATGTCAATAATATTGTATGCCCAATCCCCCTTGCTCTTGTTGAGCATATCGGCAATGTTGATCTTATGTTCGGCAAGTATCTGGGTGATCTGGCCGATAATGGCGGGGATATTTTTATTTGCGACAAGGATACGCTTGGTTCCCGAAGGGATCAGCATGCAGTCCGGGAAGTTGACCGAATTTATAATATTCCCCTTCTCGAGAAACTCCCTCAGCTGATCCACGGCCATGACCGCGCAGTTTTCTTCCGATTCGGGCGTGGATGCGCCAAGGTGCGGTATGGGTATCACCTGATCCATGTCGAGCAGGTCATCGTCCGGAAAATCGGTCGCATAGCATGTTACGGTGCCGTTGTTAATGGCTGCCTTCAGATCATCGTTATTGACGAGGCCCCCCCGCGCAAGATTGATTAATCTGATTCCCTTTTTCATGATGGCGAATTTTTCCTTATTTATTATCCCCTTTGTCTTGTCGTTAAGAGGGAGATGGAGGGTGATATAATCGGATTCAGATATGAGGTAATCGAGGCTTATCGCTCTTTTGACCGACCGGGAAAGCCCCCACGCGGCTTCCACTGAAATAAAAGGGTCGTATCCGGAAATCTCCATGCCGAGGGAGAGGGCATCGTTCGCGACCATCACTCCTATTGCGCCGAGGCCGATCACCCCGAGCTTTTTACCTTTGATTTCCGGGCCGGTAAATTCCGACTTGCCCTTTTCGATGAGCTTGGGCACCTCATCTCCTTTGCCGGCAAGGCTTTTTGCCCACGATATGCCCGCGAAAACCTTGCGCGATGATAGAATGAGGGCCATAAGGGCGAGTTCCTTGACCGCGTTCGCGTTGGCGCCGGGCGTGTTGAACACCGGGATCCCTCTCTGTGAGCATTTTCCGACCGGTATGTTGTTGACGCCGGCGCCCGCGCGGGCAATGGCCAGGAGCGATTCCGGCAGCTCCATTGAATGCATGTCCGCGCTCCTGACCAGTATCGCATTGGGATTCACTATCTCGGTTGCGTGCTCATACTGATCGCCGGACAGGCGCTCAAGGCCCTTCGGCGAGATTTTGTTGAGCTTTTGAATTTTGTACATGACGGCGACCTCACTTATTTTCAGATTCAAATTTTTTCATAAAATCGACGAGTTTTTTAACGCCCTCCGCCGGCATCGCGTTGTATATGCTCGCCCGCATCCCGCCCACCGAGCGGTGCCCCTCAAGCGTAACCAGGCCGGCGTTCTTGGCCTCTTTGACGAACTTGGCGTCCAGATCCTTCGATCCGGTGACAAAGGGTATATTCATGAGCGAGCGGTCCTCCCTGACGATGGGGCTTTTAAAGATCGAGGAATTATCGAGAAAATTATACAGGATATCCGCTTTCTCTTTATTGATCTTCTGCATTGCGGCCACTCCGCCGAGGTTTTTCAGCCATTCGAAAACCAGCTTAGCCATATATATGCTGTACGTCGGGGGCGTGTTGTACAGGGACTTGTTTTCCACGTGCGTCGCGTAGTTGAACATGACCGGTGTAATCTCCATGGCATGGCCGACCAGATCCTCCCGTACGACGATGATGGTCAGTCCGGCCGGGCCTATATTTTTCTGAGCCCCCGCAAAGATTATGCCGAACTTGTTCACATCGATTACCTCGGAAAGGATGTGCGAGGACATATCGGCGATCAGGGGAACGCCGCCGGTATCGGGGTATGCGGTATAACGGGTGCCTTCAATGGTGTTGTTCGAGCAGATGTAGAAGTATTCGGCATCCTTGCTGAACTTATTCTTTTCCAGTTTCGGGATGTAGGAGAAATTTTTGTCTTCTGAGGATGCGATCAGGTTGACCGTGCCGTAGTGTTTGATCTCTTCCATGGCCTTCTTCGTCCATGTGCCCGTGTGGACGAGATCCACCTTGTTGCTTTTCCTGAAAAGGTTCAGCGGAATCATCGAAAACTGGCTTGTTGCGCCTCCCTGGAGGAAGAGCACGTGATAGTTTTGCGGGATCTGCATCAGTTCACGGAAAAGCCGCTCGGCGCTCTGGATTATTTCTTCAAACGCCTTGGAGCGGTGGCTCATCTCCATCACGGACATGCCGGCTTCCTTATACTCCACTAATTCGCTGGCAGCCTTTTTAAGAACCGGCTCCGGCAGCACTCCCGGCCCTGCTGAAAAATTGTATACTCGTGCCATACACTTTACTCCTTTTTATGATTTATGGTGTATTATTCCTGTTTTCCTTTTCCTAATGTATCAATTAAGCGGGTAAATAATTTGTCATTGCGAGCAAAGCGAAGCAATCTGTATTTTTTTTCATAAAAATCATTATTCATAAGTATTTTCTGTGTCATAGTTCAAGATATAAAGCATTAGCAGATTGCTTCGTCGCTGCGCTCCTCGCAATGACAAATTTTGCGTTAAATTAATACACTACTCCTTTTCACTCAGCGTAAAAAGAGCCGACAGATATCTGAATTCAGAAACGATATCTATATTCCGCACATATACCGAGCCTGGTCCGGGATTCAGGATTACCGGCGTAAAATTGATGATTCCCTTGATCCCTCCCTGCATCAGGCGCTCGGATATCTTTTCGATGTTGCGGTCCGGCTCGGTAATCACCGCCAGCTCGATGTTTTCCCGTTTTACCACTTCCGTTATTTCATAGGTCGGATAAACGGGAATACTTATCTTGATGGTTTCCAGTTTATTAACATTGGAATCAAAACCCGCAACTATGATTAAGCTGGGGAGCAGGTCCTTCTGGTAATTCATGATTACGACTCCCAGGCTCCCCAATCCTATGATGCATGCATTTCGTTCTTTTTTGAGACCCAGCACTTCCTCAATGTGGGCCTTTAACTTCTTTATGTCATATCCTGATCCGCTGGTTCCGGTTTCGCCGATGTAACTGACGTCTTTTCGTATATTGTGGGAACCCACGCCGAGCCTTTTCCCGATATCTTTTGATGATATCGATATCTCACCCTTATCCTCAAGCTCTTCAGCCAGGCTATATATTTTACATAATCTGGACAGGGCAGGACTCGGAATTTTTTTGATTTTATGTTTCTTCGTAATTGGTTTCATCTCTTAATAATTTACGTTTTATCCCCCTCCCTTGATGGGCTGACTTCTACCCACATTTCCCCGTATAAGATAAAGGGATAAGGGGAGTGAAGAGATATGGGGATAATTTTATTAAAGATTTATCTCTACAATCTCTTCTATTTTCTCCTCATCCCCCATTTCTCATATGTTTATGGGTAGAAGTTAGCTCTCGGTAAGAGGAGGATAAGTTTATTTAAACATGTGATTTTTTTCACAGATATTGTCAAATAATTTTTTAGAAAATAGTGATATTTTTTAAAAAAAGATCAAACTTTGTGAAATTTTTCTCAAATTTTACTTGAAATATGCCTCCCCGATTTTTAGTGTTGCTGTATGGCAATTATTCATGCATTCAAAGGCCTTCGGCCGAAAAAGGAATTTGTACGCCGAATTGCGGTCTTACCCTACGATGTTGTAACTGCCGAGGAAGCAAGGAAGGCAGCAGCGGACAACAGCTTAAGCTTTTTCCATGTATCAAAGCCTGAGATTGACTTTCCTCCGGACGTTGATTATCAAGATCGTGAGGTATACCTGCACGGTAAAGCGTATCTTGAGAAAATGATCAGCGACGGCATCCTGGCGCAGGATGATTCTCCCTGCATGTATCTATACACGCAGATCATGAGCGGCAGGGAGCAGACCGGTCTTGTGGCCTGTATCAGCATTGACGATTATCTGAACAACGTAATAAAAAAGCACGAGCTTACGAGAGAAGACAAGGAGAATGACCGGGCAAATCACATTGAGGTAACCGGCGCCAATACCGGCCAGGTTTTTCTTTTTTTTAATGACGACGGCTCAAAAACGCGCTGTTTTCAGAAAGCCATGCAAATTCCGCCTGAGTACAACTTTATAAGCGAGGATGGAGTCCGCCAGATAATCAGAATCATCGATGATAAAGGCTTAATCGCCTCATTCATATCGTCTTTTAGGAGTGACGTTCTCTATATAGCCGACGGGCATCACCGCGCAGCAGCCGCGGCGCGGGTAGGGCAAAAGAGAAGGGAGGAAAATCCTCGGTACACCGGAGAGGAGGAATTCAACCGGTTCATGGCGGTTATTTTCCCGCATAAACAGCTGCAGATTCTTCCCTATAATCGGGTGGTCCGGGACCTGAACGGGTTCTCGCACGAGGGTTTTATTGAGCGAATATCTAAAAATTTTTATATTCAAAAAAAGAATAAACCGGCCCCGGAAGCAATTCATGAAATATGCATGTACCTGAACCATACCTGGCATGAACTCAAACCCCGATTTGATCCGGGCGATGATCCGATGGACAGCCTTGACGTCAGATTGCTGCAGAATTATGTTCTTGAGCCGATTCTGGGAATCCGTGATTCCCGGACAGACAAGCGCATCGATTTTATCGGCGGAGAAAAAAGCGTGGACGAGCTCACGGCCGTGGTGGATAGCGGCTCTTATATGGTCGGGTTTTCCCTGTATCCGACCGGGATTGAACAGCTCATGGCCGTATCAAATGCCGGCGCCATAATGCCGCCAAAATCAACCTGGTTTGCGCCGAAGCTGAGAAGCGGGATGGTTGTGCATCTTTTATAAATAGACTTGTTGCGGCTCGGCACTCATTCATCCTGAATAGCGCATTCGGCCGTCCTGGCCGCACCCGGCACGAAACAGGATGTTTCAATAATGCCGGCCTTAAAAAGCCCCGCAGGGCCTCCCTGCGTTGTCAGTTTGGGTTGCGGCGAAGCCCGCATTATGAAATAATTACTTGTTTTTCGGGCACGATACGACTATATTTCTATCGACCACTCGATGTTCGATTTCATCGACGTGCTTGCAGAGGACGCAGTCAGCTTTGTGGCTTATAAAGCTGGAACACTTTATGCAATCTTCTAATTTCATGCTTTTTCCTATATGCGGTATCTTCACAAGTATTGTAGATGTAATATACAGTAACAAAAAAAGTATAAAATGAGTAAAGTTCTTTTTATATTTTTATTGAGCCCGCTTTTTTGCCCGTAATTTAATTCAGCCTCTTACCAAAGGGCTAACTTCTACCCACAAGTGTGTAAGAAATGGGGATGAGGAATAGAGATGGGAGAGGGTGCCCAGCGCGCGGGCGAGGTCAAGGGGGCGATCGGATTTAATACAGTTGACAAGTTACGTTATTGATAGCTCAATTATGGGCAAACATTAAAATTTGGTGTACTATGATATTTCGGTATTACAAAAGAGCATATCGATTTTTGGCAGCCGGGCTCGTTTTGATTGTTGTCGCAAGCTTTATGATGACGGGCGCTCATGCGGATCTCCATGACGCTGCGACCGCCGGTTATGATTATTATGCGGAGACAGTCAACATCAAAAGCATAAACGGAAAATTATATGCCTATATAGTACTGTTATTCAATGAAAATCCCCATTTTGTGAACATGATCCAAAAAGACAGCATACCGCTAAAGATCATGGGGAATGAAGGATTTCATATAAAAGAATATAGAAACTATCTGAATTCCATCCGCGATAAGAAATTGAAGAACCTGGCTAATCTCCTGCTGACAATTTATCTGGAGCCGAGAAAATATGATGCAAAAGAGCTGCGAAGCGTCGAAGACATACTGGCGAACAGGAATATCATATTAAAATTTTCAAACGACAAAACATCATGGTCCGACAAGATATCCCTCGACTATTGCATTTTCGGGAAAAAGCAGCTTGTTGATGTCAGGCATCCCTTCTTCGAGATAAAAGAAAATATTTACAACATCCGGCCGTTCATCTATTACGATGAATTCTCGACCAGCAATTCAACATTTTACTTCGACATGATTTACATAAATCCGGCCGAGGTTGAGAACGATTACATCATAGCGAAAAAGATCATCAATGGAGAAAATGTAAGCTCAATGTTTTTCGTCGGGTCCCAGTTGACCGATGACATAAAGTATTGCCTGTCGCGGGCATTCAGGGACAAGAAGAATATAAAAAATGAGATATGGAAAATGTTTATCGTTCATGAGCTGACCCATAAGGTTCTCAATAACCGGTATAATAACTTTGACCAGGTCCAGGGAGAGGAGCTTTCGCTGGGCAGCACGATGTACGCGAATCCCCTGCTCGGATTGTCCGTGCTCTACAGCTATTTAAATTACAGCGCAATAAATCCCCACCGCGTCGCGGCGATGAATTATATACGATTCATTGCAAAAAATACCGGCAACCCGGAGATCATAGAAAATCCGGGATTGGTCAAATACTTGACCTACGGCGAGATCCAGGGTTTGGCAAAAAGACACTATGTTGCCATCATGAAAAATCTCAAATAACCCAGCGCGAAAATACATTATTATGTCAATCGGATCGGGCGCTTGATTTTCATGTCGCGATACGTCAGCTTCGCGTCCCCGGTGTAAGCGTTGATTTTGAATTCATCCATGACTCTCAGGTTTTCTTTTGTGTAGAGGCTGGATTCAATTTTTTCCCATAGCTCCACGGTTCTCTCGCTGGAGGCGGTCAGGAGATTATTAACGGATTCATAGTGGAGCCCCGGCTTGCCTGCCGGATTTTCCCAGCGCTCCCCGTGCTTGTTTAAGATATTTTTGTCGTACTTTTTATTTTGGGGATATTGAACAATAAAATCCGAAAATAAAATGTCTTTTTTCAGCATTGCTTTGGTGAGCCGTGACAGGCGCTTATTGTCATTTCTTTTCGCCCAGTAAGTCAGCTTAATCAGGGAGGGTATGAGGTCCAGGCAGCCGACCGTTTCAGGGCTCGCGCTCCCGGATTTTTTTTTGTCCAATGGATTTATTCTCGAGTACATCTCGGGATAAGATTCTTTTATTGATTCAAACAGCAGGTATTTTATCGCATGATTCAACCGGTATAACAGACGCTTTTTTCTCACCGGCAACATCTCATCAAGATTAAATCCGTAATGTGCCGTTTTTTCATCATGGTATTGAAAATAGTTGTCAACGTTGTATTGAAATAACAGATTTTGTTCCCGGTAATGATGGATTTCTGTTTTCGAGTTTGTTGCAGGGAAGCCGGAATAATAAAAGATAAAGGGATGAAAAATCGAATCGGAGATTATATGGCTGATAAATCCATAAAGATACGCCCTCTGTAGCGCAGCCCATTCATTGTTTTTATCCTTATATGAATATATTTTTTTTATCATCGATCGTATAATCTTCTCAGAACCGCCGTCATGAATAAGAAAAGACAGATCGTTTCCGTAAGAATTTCGCTTGTTTCTTCCGGGGATATAATCGAATATATTAGGGCCGATGGCCCCGAATAATCCGGAAGTCCGGTGTTCCGGTGTTTTGAACAGTGCTTCAATGGATTTCAGCAGATAGCTTTTTTTATGTTTTTTGGCAAGCAGGTTGATTGTATCTTTGAGGATTATGTTATGTGTTACAATTCCGGGCATGTCGGTATGTTGTTTGGGTCGATCAAAATTTGATGGTTTCAGTCTAGCTCTTATTAATTTTTTGTCTGAGCGCCTCTATCTCATCGCGCCACTTTTTTGAATAATAGACGCCCCAGATCTCGGGAACGGCGAGCTGGTAGGCGATTTCCAGATTCTGAAGCGCTTTCTCCCTGCTGTCGTCCTCAATCAAAGCTTCGGCGTAGAACATGAAGTTTTGAGGATAAGCCGGCTCCTTTTTGACCGCTTCTTCCAGAAGCTCAAGAGCCTTATCCAGGTCGCCGATGCCGCTCGGCCATGCCGGGGCTTTAAGGTAAAGAATGCCGAGAACGCGCAGAGGCCCGGCGTGATCGATTGTGTCTTTTTTTTGCGAGATTTTGAGGGCATTGAGGATATCGGGGAGTTTGTTGAGCGCAAAGAGCCCCTTTGAGCGGACGAGTAATCCCTGATTCAATGCAAAGTAGTAGCAGGCTTCAGGGTTATTCTCGTTAACGCCGGCTGTCCGGGCCGCCGTTACGCCGATCTCGGCAATTTTTTTCATCGCCTCTTCATCCTCGGTGGAGTCGGCCAGGAGGAACGCCGCACGAGCGAGTACGATCGCTGCGTGTTTATTTTTTTTATCCAGGCTGTTGGCATATAAAGCCAGCCGCATGGCGTACACCTTCTGCCCCAGGGGAGCGGACCTGACCGATAATGCGGCAGCGATTTCCGCCATTGCGTCGGTATTGTTCGATATCGGCAATAATTTGATATCGGCCCCAAACCAGTCCGGCTGAGCCTCTCCCGCGGCTTGCACAACCTCCGCCCCGCCGACCAGCCTTTTCTGAAACGAGCATCCGCTGATAAGAAGTATAACGAAGATACTAACGGCCGTTTTCATATTTCTTGATCTCATTGTCGATCAACTCCGCTTTTATCGTGGCAAAGCCCTGAATGCCGAAATTCATGCATGCCTCTTTTGTGTCATTATGACTACACATTGTGGTGACTGCATTGACGATCCTGCTTTTGATCGAGTTGTCTTTGGCCGTGTTGATCATCATGAGGCCGAGCGCGGGCATTTTGGGTGATTCATGGATGATCTGAATCTTATTAAAATCGGAGAGTTTTTTAAGGTTGTTATACTGCATGGAATTAAGAAGCACCGCGTCGAAATCTCCTCTTATAAGTTTTCTGATGGCGCTTAATGGCCGGCTGGTCGGCTTCAACTTGAAATAGTGCGATACATCGAGGGTGTCGTTGAATATCATCCGGTTGATAAACTTTTTATCCTCATACAGGATGTTTCCGGAAAGCACTTTGCCTTTCAGCTCCGACAGGGATTTATACTTGCTCTTTTCAGCTACAAGGTAGTACCGCTCTTCATCATTGCCGTGCAGATTGACCACTGCCAGGGGTACCAGGTTCATTCCCTTTCTATTGGCAAGAAAAAACCCGAGCGATCCCATGATATAGGAATTTTGGTGCTGCTGTATATACGCCTTGGCGTCGCTGATATTGTTGAAATATTTTCCCTGCAGCGTATCTTTTTTCAACCCGGTCGATTTTGAAAGCGAGTTTATAAATTGGCTGATGATTTTTTCGCCCTCTGCGCCGGTGTCGGGCCCTCCCAAAAAGATCACGGCAAAGTTGATTTTATCATCGCAATATCCCGGCTGTCGAAACGGAATCGCCAGAAACGCGCATACCGTCAGTATGGCTGATATGATGAATATTCTTTTTTTCATGCACGATCTCCTTTATAAAATCCTTCTCTGACCTCACCCGCGCTCCGCGCACCCTCTCCCATTAAGTTCGGAAGAAAGGAGAGGGTTTCCGAAATATTACGCTTCATCCGTAGACTCCACCTCTTCTTTTTTTATTTCTTAATGGGAGAGGGTGCCGGGGGGTGAGGTTTTCCAATTTTGTCAGGGAATAAATATTTTAATGATCTACGGCTTATCTGCATAAATACATTGTCAACAATAAAACTAATGTCAATGAATTTTTATGGACACCGGAGTCATATTTCTCCGCCTTTCAAGGAAAAAATGCTTGCAACGAATGTCGGTAACGTTGTTAAATAATAAGGCTTGATTTCTTGTCACGCTGTAAGGTAAAGAGGGTGGTTGCAGAATATGCAGAAGAAGATTTTAGACTATATTTTTAACCAGTCGCTGAAACGGGGCAGGCTCTTGCTGATTATCATGGCGCTCGTCAGCATCATCCTGGGAGCTTTCATCCCCCGTCTGAAGATCTCATCATCACAGCAGGATCTGATTCCCCGCGATCATCCGGAACAGGCGAAATTTCTCGCATTCCAGAAGGAATTCGGCGTGTCCGATAATCTCATCGTGGTTCTTGACGGGGAGAGCGACGCCCTTAAGGCATCCGCAGACACTTTCGCGTCAGAGATACTAAAGGAAAAGAAATGGGTCAAATCCGTATTCTACAAGATTGACGCCAGCGTGCTCGTCAGAAGCGCTCCGCTCTATTTTTCGCGAAAGGATCTGCAGAAGATCCTTGATCTGCTGCAAAGGAAGAGAGATCTTATAGATAAAATTCAAAAAATATCAAGTCTTTATGATATTTTGAAAGAAACAACCGCCAGCTTTAAGGACCCCAATACAGAGGTGTCCATAGATACGGCCACGAAAATCGTTTCTTTTTTTAATGCCCTCTTCCTTGAATGGAATGAATGGCTGTCCAATCCGAACCAGATAAAATTGAGAATCGCCGAAAAGCTGCCGGTGGACGACTTCCCCCAACTGGGCATGTTGCAGCACGGCGGATATCTGTTTTCCCGCGACTTTAAGATGCTGTTTATTTTAGTCCAGCCGGTATCATACAGCGACGAGATCACCTATCTGCGTCCTTTTATTGGCCATATGAGGGAGGCGTGCGACCGGGCGCTGGCGCGGCACGCGCATCTGAAAGGAAAAGTCAAATACGCGTTTACCGGCATGCCGGCGCATGTTCTTACGGAAACGGAGATCATATATTCGGATGTCGGCACCGCCGGCATCGTATCGGTCATCATCGTTTCGCTTATACTCCTGATCGGCTTCCGTTCGGTAAAGAAAATGATCATCGGGGTCGTCCCCACCGTGGCCGGGCTTTTCATCTCCCTCGGCCTTATTACGATAATCATCGGCAGGCTCAATCTTATCAGCTCCTCTTTTCTGGCCGTCCTTTTCGGCATCGGCATAGACTTCGGCATCTATTTGATCCAGCGCACCGAAGAAGAGCTGGGCAACAGGCTGCCCTACAACGAGGCCGTGTATAAATCGGTCGTTCTTACGAGCCGGTCTATTATTTCCGGCGGGCTCACGACCTGCCTCGCGTTTTTCGCTTTATCATTATCGAAATTCGTCGGATTTTCCGAATTGGGCCTTGCGGCGGGCATCGGCCTTCTGGTCGTGATGATTACAACCTTCATCATGATGCCTTCGCTGTTGATGTTGATCCCGATTGAGCCGCGCGATTACCATTTGCGGCAGACGATCGCCTCTGCCGCGAAATATGAGAGGAAAAAATTGTACCTCGCCATCGTCGGCGTAACCTCTGCGGTGACGCTCTTCAGCATCTTTGCGGCTACCCGGCTCAAGATGGATTACAATGTGCTCAAGCTCATGCCGCGGGATACCGAGTCCACGATGTATCAGCTCAAAATGGAGGAGAACAGCGATTTCAAGATGTCCTCGGCCGTCATAACTGAAAAGAATTTTGATACGCTGAAAGAGACTACGCAGAAGGTAAAGGCTCTTCCAACGGTGAGCAGGATTGATTCCTTGGCGGAATACATACCCACGCATCAGCAGGAAAAGATAAAAATAATAAGAAAAATAAAGCCGCTTTTGGGAAAATTCAACATCAACCCGATACCCAGTGATTACACGAACAGCGATTATATCGAGATGCTCGACCAGATGAGATCATATTTTGAGGAAGCCCAGGACAAGGCCTTTGCCGGAAATCAGACAAAACTGGTGGAGCAGATAGAGAAGCTGATCAAGAACATCAATTCTATATCGGGAGAATTATCTTCGCGGAAAAAAGAATATGCCCTGGCGCGGACGCGTCGATTTGAGAGGGATCTTTTCGCAACTATTGAAAAAGCGACGCAGATCATCAGAGAGAGCTTTAACCCCGCGATAATTACCGAAAAGACTTTTCCGAAAGAGATCATAAGCAGATTTAAAAGCCCGGAGGGAACCTATGCCGCGTACGTGTATCCGAAGGGATCGATCTGGGATATCGATTTTCTTGATAAATTCGTGAGCGAGCTTAAAAATATCACCCCCAACGTGACCGGGTTCCCGGTGACCCATCGCGTGTACGTGCGCCAAGCTGCGGACGCGATTTTCTGGGCGATGATCTATTCATTCGGGATCATCCTGATTTTGCTGATCGTGGATTTTCGCAGTTTTAACGGCGTGGCCCTCTCGCTCGTGCCTCTTTTTATCGGTATGATGTGGCTTCAATTGGTTCTCTGGCTGTTTAAAATTAATTATAACGTAGCCAATATCGCCGGCCTTCCTCTTCTTTTGGGGCTCGGCATCGTCTACGGACTCAGGATAGTGCACCGGTGGAGGGAGGATATACACATCACGGCTTTTGCCGCAACGAAAACGACCGGCAGGGGACTTGCTTTCGCGGCGCTTGCCGTAATTACCGGATTATTCAGTATCACCGGATTGTCTAATATCGTTCCCGTCCGGCACAAGGGTGTTTCTGATTTTGGGGTCATGCTCCTGATCGGCGTTATCTTGTGCCTTTTTACCGCGCTCTTTATTCTTCCGGCTGTAATTGATCTGATGTATGTCATTAAATATAAAAAGCCGGCAGGCCGCGCAGCAGCCGTGGAAAAGTCCGGCAGGAGGGGAGCAAAGAGAGCGTCGGACAAGCGATCCGTAAAAACAAAGAAGGCGGCATCACCAAAGTCCAAGCCGAAGCCACGATGAAGAACCGCGGTGCTGTAATCATACTCCTGTTGTTTTCTTCTTATTTTAATTCCGCATCCGATCTGCGCGCATCCGATAAAACGGACATCGCAGCCTCTTTTTCCACGTCCGTCGCCGAGCAGGACGACAACGTGAAGCGCAATATCATGATCGCGTGCGAGCGGCTGAGCGGCTTTGTTGTAGCGCCGGGCTCGGTTTTTTCATTCAACGATACGGTGGGAGAGGCCTCTGCGAAGAACGGGTATCTGACGGGCCGGGTGTTGTACCGGGACAGCGTTGTAATGGAGCCGGGCGGCGGACTCTGCCAGGTATCGTCCACCCTGTTTAACGCCTTTCTTCTGGCGGGATGCGTCATCATCGAGCGCCACCGCCATTCCCAGCCGGTGGCGTACGTCCCGGCCGGGCTTGACGCGACGATCAAATACGGAAAGAAAGATCTGAAAGTAAAAAACCCCCATCAGCAGAGCATCAGGATTGAGATGCAGTTGAGTGAAAAAAGCGTCATTGCGATAATAAAAGCGGACAACAAGCTTCAGTACCGTTACGAGATCTATACGGAGGAGGATGAGGTACCGGTGCCATCCGTGGAAGATGCGGACAGAATACGGCAGGGGATATCCGTTCTCGTGTACCGGAAAAAATTCTCCGGCGACAAGCTCATAAACAGCGCGCTGCTGTATAAGGATTATTATCCGCCGGCGTATGTGCGATGATGGAATAAAATTTCTGACTTTTTCCTTGAGATTGTAACGGCATTTCGTAGCCGGTGAAATGTTATCGAATTGTAACAAATGATGGAATTTTAAGTTGATATATTTTGCTTTATTTAACATTACATTAAATTTTATTCTGATTTGGTTATTAAAAATCAGGAAGTATTGTTTTTATAATAAAAATATTTTACAGCGCGATATCTTTTTAAGAAAAATATGGCTTTATAAAAGTGACTGGGTGATAGAAAAAATCGCATTATGTTTTGTGTATTTCATTTATTTACGAATTGATTTTTTCTATAATCTATCTAAATTATTACACCATTCAAATAATAAATCAGATGACAGCTATAAAAAATGTAATGATATATTGATTTTGACCTATTTCACTATCGATTTAATTTTGATAGTTCTCTTCTATAAATTCAATATATTCCACAGAACATTTGAATGTATTATCAGTAATTATTTTTTATGGCGTATAGCAGCAATACTATTTATTAAATTGAATGAACTATTATCCTTCCAATTTCAACGGGCGAAATTCCAAAGTTTTAATAGATCATTCTTAACTTTTATATTTAATTTTATTGAAATTCTTATTAGCTATACCGTTTTATATTCGACGGATTATTTTCATATATTTCCTGAAAAAAAATCGGGAGCGATGTTTAAAACACTAAAGATTTTTACCGATTGGAGCGTTGATAATATCGATTCTTTATGTTGTTCTCAAAAGGTACTTGTCATGAGTCAGATATTTGTTTTTATTATTATGTTTAGTGGTTTTTTAACTAATTTGGCGAATTTTGATTTTAAGAGGGGAAAATGAACTTTGCTGTGATGTAAATTCAAATCGAATTGATTGGACTGTATCATTTAATGCCTATTTTAGGCAAATAATGGAACTTCTATAAAGTTCTTGATTTTTTTGATATAAATGTTAAATTGTTAGAAAAGGTTCGTTTCATAAAATTATACGTTATCAATTATACATTGTTTTTCTGCATATATTAACTTTTAAAGAAGCATTGATTCTTTATAATAAAAAAGGAAACCATTATGGATTTAAAGAACTGTAATAATACCAAAGAAACCGATAAAATCGTCTTCCAGGAATTAGAAAGAGCTAAAGAGCTATATAAGCAATATGAACAGATAAACCAGTTACGCACCCTTTTAAATATCAATGATAATGTCGATGAAAATTATAATTCATTCAATTGGGATCATCCTCTTTCCATTTCGTTAACGAGGATTGAATAAATGCCGACGTGGAATGAGCTTTTAGACGAATTGCAAAAGCATACTGATCCGATTGAAGGGCAGAAATGGCTTCAGAATTATCAAAACGATACGATTGAAAAAATCAGGAATTCAAGAAAAAATACAAATATAATTTTATACGCATCTGCATTTTTACAAAAACCTCAAGCATCGGCAAATTTACTTTCAATTACATACGAAGATATTAATGGATTCATGTCCGTAATGTCAGGAATGGATTGGAGTAAAGGCCTTACCTTGATTTTACATACACCCGGCGGCATCACAAGCGCTGCAGAAACTATTGTCGAGTATTTGCATTCCAAATTTGAATATATTGAAGTAATTGTTCCAACATTTGCCATGTCTGCCGGTACTATGATCAGTCTGGCATCTGATACAATAATTATGGGCCGACAAAGCCAGTTAGGACCGATTGATACGCAGCTTAATATTGGCGGAAGACCCGTTTCCGCGCGCGCAATAGTAGATCAATTTGAAAATGCTAAGAATGAAATTCTTGGCGATGTAAGGGCCGCCCATATATGGGCACCCATTCTTCAGTCGTTAGGTCCGGCCTTGCTTCAAGAAGCACGCGATCAATTGGAATATGGCGAAAAGATGGTTGTTCGATGGCTAGCCAAGCGCATGTTCAAATCACATCCTGATCCTTTCGCTAATGGTTCAAAGGTGGCAGAATATTTTAATATTTGCGATCTGAATAAAAATCATGGCCGAAGAATTGACCGGAATGAAGCTAAATCGCAAGATTTAATCATTGAAAATCTTGAAGATGATCAAGCCTTCCAGGACGCGGTATTGACGTTATATCATATTATAACAATTATATTTGAGAAAACGCCAGCATCAAAAATAATTTTAAGCAGTGAGAAGCGACTCTGGGTAAAGAATCTGGGAATACCTAAGTTTAAATAATTTCATTACCCGTATTGATTTTGCGGTGCCTTTCGATTGACTTCATAAAAGTATAAATTTTTCAATGTTATGATGGTATTGTTAGTCCTCCTTCAATTATTCGCGATAACAGAACCTATGCTGGCCAGGTGGGAGGAATTTTCGCAAAAGCCTGAAGCACAAGAGCTTGTCCGGTGGCTCAGATGCCGGGCTTACGCACAGCTTGCGGGAACCAGGTGCGGCGAAGAGTTGAAGGCGGTTCCGCCCTCCTTTTTTGGAAGGCTTGGAATTTTTATTACCCTCAAAAAAGGAAAGAAGGTGCGGGGATGCTTTGGCGCCTTTTCTCATGCTTCGCCGGATATTGCGTCCGTGCTTGCCGATTACCTTTCCGGCGCATTAACCCGGGACCCGCGCTATGAGCCGCTTGATGCAGGCGAGCTCGGTCAAACGGATATCATCATCTCGATCACCACTCAGCCGTATGCGGTCACTGATCTTGATTCGATTGATGCGCTCCGGTACGGGATCGCCGTAGCCTGCGGGGACGGGCTCGCGGGCGTTTACGTGCCGGCCGAGCTGCGGGACGCGGGGCGCATACAAAAGCTCGTAAAGGGGAAAGAGTGCCAGGTCTCGGCTTTCAGGGCGGTAACTATTCAGCAGGGACCGGAGCATCATCGAGCGGGGCCGTGAAATGAATGAGATACACGGCGCCGGCGGACAAGAGCCCGCCGAACAGGGTTGGGATTTCCGGAATCTCATTCAAAAAAATCCAGCTCAGAATAACGGCGCTCGATGGCACAAGAAACGTAAATGCGCTGGCCTTGTGCGAGCCGATATGCTTTGTAGCATAAAAATAGAGCGATGTGGCAAATACGGTGGTAATGAGCGATAGATATACCATGTACGCCCAGAAGGAAAATTCGGCCGGAATCATACCGCTCGTCCCGTGGGGAATGACAAATAACGCCTGCAGTATCATGGAGAATCCGTTCAGGTAAAAGCTGTATACCCAGATCGATATCTTCGACTGGGTCTTCTGGCTGTTGATGGTCACGCCGGACCATAGCGCCGCGCCGATGATAAAAAAGAGATTCCCTGAAATTAAAAGGCTTTCAATATCGATCGTCCAGATTTTAAGGATCACCAGTGAGCCGCCGAGCCCGATGAGGAGACCTGCCGCGTCCTGGAATCTTATTCTGCTGCCTGAGAAAGCGGAAACCGCGGCAAACGTGAAGATGGGTACCAGCGAGGTAACGAGCACGCCGCCGAGGCCGGCCGTTCCCCGGGAAAGCCCGAGAAAAAACATCTGGCTGTACAGGGTGTAGAACAGGCTTCCGATGAATATTTTGAGGACCGTGATCCTGTCGATTTTAAGCCTCTCTTTAAAGATAACAACAGGCGGTATCAAGAACAGAAAGGTAAGGGCAAACCTGATCAGGGCGAGTTTCTGAAAATGAAGATTGTGGGAAACCGCCTTCGCGCACACCCATGCTCCTCCCCATATCAGCATGGCGATAATCATGAGGATAAAGAATATGACGTTTCTGTTCATTGTATGGTAAATCCGCTGCGATAAAACCTTTTTGTATTGGATGAACATTCAGTTCATCTCAGTATCAGTCAAGCTTTTTAATAGGTGCCGGGGGGTGAGGTCAGAGAAGGATTTAGCGGGCCTTCGTGCTCCATAATAAAATTGTTGTTGAAATATTATGATAATCCTTTATGAGGATAATATATTCCTTCTTTCCAAAACATAACAAACACGCGGCACCTAACGTAATTAATGGGAGAATCTGATGGCGCGAAAGTTTTTTTTGAGCATTTTTTTTATTTCATTCTTCTTCCTCATCGCCTGCGACACGCCCCTGGTCACCCGCCTCTCAGACGGCAGGGCCAGATATGAGGGCGGAGCGGCAAAGCTTTCAACCGCATCCATGATCGAGGGATACGTCATTGATGCGCGCACCGGCAAGGGAATCGGAAACGCGAAAGTTGAAATCAAAAACGCGAACATGGGGGTCGGATATTATGTCAGGGAAACCGGATACGGCGGATATTTTAAAATCGAAGATTTTATCCCGTATGTGAACTATATCGTTGAGATCAGTGCGGACGGGTACGTTACCTACACCTCGGCGGCCGTAATCTCGGAAGGTAAATACAAATACAAATTGATGCCGGAAGCGATACTTTCCGGTGTCGTGCGCGATACCGCCGGCATGCCGCTTAAGGGAGTGGAGGTGAAGCTCAAGAAGCCCGGGGAATACTACCGCGAACAGTATCCTGAAAAGCCGCTTATAGCCGCAACCGATGCCGGCGGCGCGTACCGGTTTGCCAAGCTTCCCGGCGGCTCTTATATCGCCACTTTCACCTATCCCGGATATATCACCGAGACCGCACAGTTAAAATACGTAAAAGAGGGGGAAACCTTCAGCCTTCCCATGGTCATGGTAAAGCCGGCAACAATAGCCGGCCGGGTCATGATCGCAGACCTTAATTCTCCGGCTATCAATGTAAATCTTACCATGGGCGGCGCGGTGACCTATACCGCGTCCACCTTCCCGGACGGCACCTACCGGCTTGAGGACGTAAAGCCGGGTAATTATAAGATCAGGGTCACGCACCAGGGTTTTTATGATCTTGAGTCTCCGGTAATAAAGATAAACGAGGGCGACAGAAAAGAGCGGTTGGACTTCAGCGTAAAGCCGAAGGAGCCGAAGGTGTCGATCCATGCGTACCGCTACACCTTCGCTCCCGGAGACCCTGTTGAATTCAATCTGCGCACGTTCCGCATCGAGCGCGTAACGGCGACGGTTTACCGCGTTCCGGTGGATTTGCTCCTGAAGGGAGGGGTCGATCCGGACGGCCTGGACCCCGGGGATGCGGGGATGACCCCGGTCGCATCCTGGGATGAGCCGGTAAAGGATTTTGATCCTTACGAGTGGCGGTATCAGTCCCTCCGCGTCAAATCCGCGCTTCCCACAGGAGGGTACTGCATGGAGGTCAGGGCCGGCGGCACTGTCGTAAACAGGAAGTTCTTCACCCTTACCACCGTGGGCGTGGTCATGAAGCGGTCGCCGGATTCGATCTTTGCCTACGCGACCGGCCTGGTGGACAACAATCCGCTGGCGGGCGCGCAAATAGTCATATTCGATTCCACGGATCCGGTCAAAAAGAAAAAGAAAAGATCAGCGTACCGGCCGCCCGAGCGCGTGGAGGATCTGCCGGTCAAGGCGCTTCTCCGCGGTGAAACGAACCGGGACGGCGTTTTTCACCGGAAGTACCGCTCCGACAGGATCGTTTCAGCGATCGTGATCGGCAGGGACGGGAGCTACGCCATCTGCAATACCGGATCGCCCGCTTTTTCCCAAAAGGAGCGGAGGAAATATTTCATCTATACCGACCGGCCCGTGTACCGCGCCGGAGACACGGTCTTTTACAAGATCATCGGCAAGAACCGCCAAACCCGGTTTGTGCCGGTGCCGGGGCAGAGGATATTCTACAAGATTGCGAATTGGAATATGAACAAGACCGTTGACGAGGGCTCGTTTATGCTCGATGAATGGGGCACTGCCGACTCCAAGCTCCTTCTAACGAAGGAAGCGAGCCTCGGGATTTACGAGATCATGGCCGGTCCGACAAAAGGCAACCTGTACTCCGGGGGAAAATTCTACGTGGAGCAGTACCGCAAGCCCGAATTCTTCATCGAAATAACCCCGGCCCGGGATTATTTCGTAAACGGCGACACGGCGGAATTCAAGGTAGAAGCCAAATATTTCTTCGGCGCCCCGCTCAAAGGCGCGTTCGTGAAATACCGCTTCTACGAGACGAAGCTTAAGGACGCCGGCACGCGTTACTGGTGGGAGGAGGATTATCCCGATTCGGGATCGTACAACCGGCTGATCCTGGAGGGGGACAAATATGCGGACGATAACGGCGTAGCGGTGCTCAGGATTCACGCCGGCAATTATCCCTTTGACCGGGAGATAACCTGCGAGGCCACGGTCGTGGACAAGTCCAACATAAGCATAACCGCGAGCAACAAGGTCCGCGTCGGCCGCGGCGAGTATTACATAAAGATCGAGCCCCTGAAAAATTTTTTTTCAGGAGGCGAGAAGAAAGAAATACGGATTCGCACCCTCACGCAGACCGGAAAGCCCTACGGCGCCAAGGTCAAGGCCGAGCTGTACCGCTACATCTGGAAGGCGCGGGAGCGGGTCTATGTGCATGAGAGGATGCCCCTGTTCGCCGAGCAGATAAGTACGGATAAAAACGGATACTCCCTTCTTGAGTTGCCGAAAAAGTTCAATTTCTACGGCGAGTTCGACCTCGTCATAACCGGTGTGGACGGCAGGGACAACGTGATCACCGCCTCCCGGGTGATATGGATCTACAGCCCCGAGGGCGCGGAGGCTGCGTCGCGGTTCAAAAACCTCGAGCTCTCGGTCGATGTTCCGGATCTGAAAAAGCCCGGCACGGTCACCTGCCTGGTCAAAAGCTGTTTTACGGACGCGCATGTGTGCCTCACCCTGGAGGGGAGGGACGTGTATGAATCCCGGGTGATCAAGATGACCGGCAATGTCATGCCGGTGGCGTTCAACATAACGTCCGCATACGCCCCCAACCTGTTTCTCACCGCGACCATGCAGCGTAAGCGGGCGTTGTATACCGCCTCTGAAGGGATATCCCTGCCGCTCTCCGACACCGATCTGGTCATAACCATGAATACGGATAAGCCCCGGTATAAGCCGGGGGATACGGCGCGCGTCAACCTGAAGGCTGCTGACCCAAAGGGAAGCCCGGTAGCGGCGGACCTGTCGCTTGCCGCAGTGGATGAGTCGATCTTTTATATCCGCCATGACCATACCCCCGCCATGAAGGACTTTTTCTACGCGAAGATGTCCAACTGGGTGCTGACGAGCTACTCGTATCCCATCACCCTGCTTGCCGGAGCGGCGAAGGACGGGAAGGTGAAGGTGCGCGAGAAGTTTGAGGACACCGCATTCTGGAAGGCGAAGATCAGAACCGGCGCCGACGGCACCGCTCAGGCAGAGTTCACCCTGCCGGATAATCTTACAACCTGGCGCCTCACCGCGCGGGGACATGACCGGGAGGGGAGGGTCGGTGAGAAGAAAATGACCTTTCCGGTCACCCAGGATCTGATAGCCCGGATCGGCAAGCCGCGCTTCTTCATTGAAGAAGACCGCATGAGCCTTATCGGCATCGTGAACAGCAATACCGGCCGGGGCCTGAAAAAAGTCGAAACCCGGTTTATCGCGGACGCGGATACGCTTGAGCCGGACGAGGCGCGTTCCTTGAGCCTGCCCGGGTTCGGATCAGCCAGAAGCTATTATTCGTATATGGTGCCCCGCGATAAGGCCGAGGTCGTGCTGCAGTTCAGCGCACGGGCGGACAAGGACGCGGCGGATGCGCTCAAGGTCAGGGTTCCGGTTGAGCGGCGCGGCGTTGCCTATAAGTTGTACGGAACCGGCGATATGGCGGGCAACCGGAGCGCCGTTATCGCGCCGGTCAAGGACGCATCTGATTTTGATTTTGTTCCGGAATCGATTGTAATCTCCGTAAACCCTTCGCCGATCATCCAGATGCTTAAGGCGACCAGGTTTTTGAGCGAATATCCGTACGGCTGCATCGAGCAGACCCTGAACAGCTTTATCCCCAATCTTGCCCTCCACACAGTGCTCGCTCAAAAAGGATATACGCGATTCATCAATGATTCCGCCAAGAAAAAGCTCGATGACAAGGTAAGGGCCGGCATCAACCGGGTCCAGCAGCATCAGAATGATGACGGCACCTGGGGATGGTGGTCCGGCGGCAGGGGGAACGCCTATGTTACCGGTTATGCGCTCTATTCCCTCCTTGTCGCGTCCAGGGCCGGATACGCCGTTGAAAATGATTGCGCTAAAAGGGGGCTCACGGCTCTTACGGAATATTTCAAGAATCCGGATCTGGAGGATGCGGACGCCCTTGCCTATCTCATGTACATAAACGCATTGTGGGGAAGATGGGATCAAGCTGTGTTCAAGAGAATTTCAAAAGTGAAAGCTCCGGGCATCTATCAGATGGTGCATGTTGCCCGGGCCCTGGCTCTGGCTTCGGCAAATAATAAATTAAACAAAGACATCAAAAGCGAAATCAATGAGAGCCTTGCGCGGCTTATCGTCGCCATCAAGAATCTGGCACGCAAAGACGGCAGGGGGATATACTGGGAAAGCAGGGCCCGGGACCGCTGGGGCTGGCCGGGCGGGGACACGGAGCTTACCGCCCATGTGCTGTGCGCTCTTATTGAAGCAAATGATTCCTCGACCCTTCCGGCCCAGATCGTAAGCTCGCTTGCAAAAAGGGCCAGGGGAAACGCATGGAACTCAACCAAGGAAACAGCCTCGGTGATCCTTGCCCTGTGCCGCTACATTGAGGCAAAGGGGGGCGGACCTGAAGCAAAGGGTGCACTAAGCTTCAGTCTTAACGGGAAAAGGGTCGCGGATGTGAGCTATGACCTTGCCGATTTCAAGGATACGGATAGTCTTACCGCCACAGTGTCTCTTGCGGAGATTACGGCGCAGCCGGCGTTCACCATAGAGGCAAGCGGAACAGCCGGGCCTGACACGAGCTTTGACGTCACCATAGCCGGCACGCTCTATTTCAAGAAAAAGGGATTCTCCTCCCTGTTTAAATCAGAGGAGAGAAGCCTGGCCGGCCTGACCAACGGGATAGTGATATCGCGGCGTTTTGCCGCCCTTTCACGGGTCAGGGATACGCACAACAATGAATACCTGGTACCCCAGAGCCTTGCCGATAAGAAAGCGATTCAGGTCGGGGAGGAGCTTCTGGTGAAGGTGAAGTTTTCCGCTCAGGATGATTTCCAGTATCTGGTGCTGGAGGATTATCTTCCGTCCGGGTTCGAGGTGGTCAGGATGGACGCTTATGAGGGGTACGCCCCCTATGTGCACGTTGAGCGGAGGGACAATCGGATGGTATACTTTTTTACCGATCTGAGGAAAAATGAGGCATATGAAGTGGCCTATATTATACGGGCGGAGCTGCCGGGCAGTTTCATGGTCAAGCCCTCGCGCATGGAGTGCATGTACGAGCCTACTGTTCAGGGATGGTCGTCTCCGGTTGTTGTTGAAGTGAAGAAATGAAAACAGCTTGGCGCGAAGGCGGGGATGCGCATCCCCGCCTTCACCATTGTTTTTTCCCCTCCACTTGATTCACTTCCCCTCCTATAGTATATTACTATAATTTAGTTGCTGCTAAAATACTTGGTGGCGGGGGTGGCATATATGAATGTTGCGCATAGAATAAAAACAAATCATAAATATACTCCAGAACTGCGGCAGGTGAGCAAGGAGACCATACTTTTGAGGTCATTGCTCCAGAAGAGCCGCGAATTCTTTAATTCAGGAAAAACAAGGGATATTGAGTTCCGCCTCGCCCAGCTGAAGAAGCTGCGCGAGGCTGTATCCGCGAACAAGGGGCAAATTCTGAAAGCGCTGGGGGACGACTTGAAGAAGCCCGGGTTTGAGGCATATACTTCGGAAATAGGAATGCTGTTTCAGGAGATCGACTATGCTTCTGCGCACCTTAAGCAATGGACAAGACACAGAACAGTGGGCACTCCGACGGCACTTGCCCCTGCCAAAAGCAGGATCGTGCCTGAGCCGTATGGCATGGTGCTCATTATAGGGCCCTGGAATTATCCCTTTCAACTGACGATGGCACCCCTCGTCGGCGCCATTGGGGCAGGCAATACGGCCGTAGTCAAGCCCTCGGAGCTTGCTCCGGCTACGTCGGAGGTTTTGGCCGGGATTATCGGCGCGGCCTTTGATGCGCGATACATCACCGTGGTCCAGGGCGGGGTTGATATAACCCATGAGCTGCTCGTTGAGAAGTTTGATTATATATTCTTCACCGGCGGAACCGAGATCGGAAAAATAATATTGCAGGCCGCGTCCAATCACCTAACGCCGGTGACCCTGGAGCTGGGCGGCAAGAGCCCGGTCATCGTCGATAAAGACGCGTCGCTCGACATGGCGGCGAAAAAGATCGTGTGGGGGAAATTCATCAACGCAGGCCAGACGTGCCTGGCGCCCGATTACCTGCTGGTGCACCATGAAGTGAAGAGCGAGCTTTTGGAGAGAATCAAGCGGTATATCCATGAGTTCTACGGGGATAATCCCAAGCAGAGCAAGAGCTACGGCAGGATCGTAAACGAGCGGCATTTTCACAGGATCACCCGTCTTCTCAGAAGCGGGGCGAAGATAATCGGCGGCAGAGCGGATCTTTCCCAGCTCTATATCGAGCCGACCGTCATCGACGAGGTGACCCTCAACCAGCCCTTGATGAAGGAGGAGATATTCGGCCCGATCCTTCCGGTTATGACGTACCGGAATCTCAATGATGCCCTTTCGATCGTCAAATCGCTGCCGAAGCCGCTGGCCCTCTATATATTCAGCAATAACAAAAAAACGGTAGAACAGGTTACGAGCGGCACCTCTTCAGGGGGGGTATGCGTGAATGATCTGGTGGTTCAGATAGGGAATTATTATCTCCCCTACGGCGGCGTGGGCGCCAGCGGCATGGGAGCCTACCACGGCAAGGCAAGCTTCGATACCTTTTCACACTATAAAAGTATCATGATCCGTTCGCGGTTTATCGATATTCCCCGGCGGTATCCTCCGTACGAGAAGAGAAATAAGGGATTTCTCAGACGAATATCCGGGTGATTAAATCACCCCTGCCCCAGCTCCCCTCAGTGGGTCTACCCATTATCCCCTCTCATTCTCTCATCAGATAGAGAACAAAATTACTTGAAGAAATTCATGAGAGGCGATAGTGTTGTCTTTTAGAATAATTCGTATTGTCTCGATTTGCATGGCGGGGTAAAATAATATCATGAATGCGAAGTCCATAATTATTATTGTGCTGGTTGTTTTAATAACCATTCTGTCAATGCAGAATACTCAATCCGTTGTCGTCAATATGCTGTTCTGGCAGGCGACCTATCCGCTCATCATTTTAATGTATATTCTGCTGGGAATCGGTTTTGCCGCCGGTTATTTAGCAAGGAGCGTCTTTAAAATTTTTAAAAAAAATAAAAGCTCCAATGATTATTAGAAATGAGATATTGCAAAGCCGTTCCTATAATTATCGTGGGGGCAATATTTTTTGCGCATTTCTCGCACGCTTCCGGTAATGACAATCCGCTCGTTACCATCAATATTTTTTCCAAGCAGGTACGGCTGCTGAAAGAAGGCTCCCTGCCGCTGATCGCCTGTGTTTTGCATAAGGGCGCCCTTATCCGGGATGAGCTGAATAATGAGGAGATTTCGGGTGAAAAAGTCGTTCTGACCGGAAATGGCGGCGGATACCGTATAAGTATCGGCGCCAGAAAAATAGAGAGCCCCTGGAGAATAAAAATATACGATCCGTCCGGACACGGCACTTTCAAGGCGCGGTTTTCCGGCGAAGAGAGGGAATACCCTCTTCCCCTTGTCGTCGTCAACGATTCCGGTATACCGCGCTTTTACGTACAAGAGAGGCTTAGCCGCTACATCGTTGATTCCGCTCTTGCAGAATGCGGGCCGTTGCGCCAAAGCGAGCGGGAAGCGGTTTTGGCGCTTGCACACATCATACGAGCGCGCTACTATTATTCGCAAAGGACACCGCAGCACGATGACGCCCGGTTCTGCGATCTCACCCATTGCCAGGTATACCGCGGCAGAATAAAGACCGATATCAGTTTCAGCGGTGCATGGCTCATTGATCATGAGAAATTGGAGCATAATCTTTTTTTCCATTCGCGGTGCGGCGGAAAGACCTTCGGCGCCGGAGTGTTCGGGAGCGACGGCTTTTCAGATCCGGGGGTGCTTGACCGGCTGTACCGGGATGGAATGAACCTGTGCCTGAATGAAGGTTCGGCCTGGAAACGCACCGTAAGCTCGGAAGATCTGGTTAAAATCTTGTCCGGGAATCCTCCATCCGCCGTATCTTCCGATCTTACGCTCGATTATAATAAAAACCTTATGCGGATAACAATGCGGGCCAAAGAAAGCGCCGTAACATTCCCGCCTGAGACATTTAGGCTGAAGATAAACCGGGTCAAGGGGTGGAGCTTTTTGAAGAGCAACAATTATTTGATCGCGGAGCATATGGCTCAGGGAAAAAAATTTTTTATTTTTCAAGGAACAGGTCTCGGCCACGGCGTCGGACTCTGCCAGCATGGCGCCCTAAGCCTCTCCCGGCTGGGCTATAACCGGTACGAGATTATCGAGCACTATTTCCCCCGGATATTCTTTAGGGAAAATGACGATTCGCACTCGTGTCCTCCGTATCTGTCCTACTCCGTTTTTGATTTATCCTCCGGCGCGATACGTTCAACCAGCCATGGACCCAATTTTTCAGCCAGAAGGGTTCCGCCCGGATCCATATTTAAGATTTTTATAGCCCTCTATCTTGCTAAGGAGCGGCAGGATATTTTTGCCGATTACCGGTACCCCTGCCGGGGCAAAAATAGCCATGTTCCAACGATGCCCGTCAGGTGCTGGAAAGGCGAAGGCCACGGCAGCGTCGGGATCCGGGAGGCTATTCCGAATTCCTGCAATCTCTATTTTGCCTCGCTCCATCAAGCTGTTTCTTTTAAGAAATTCAAAAAATTTTTCAGCGATCTGTGCCGGTGCCTGGGAGTTCAGGCTGATCTTCCCGATATCACCGGTGAGGTCCAATGGGCGAATATGCTTGCCGGTCTTGATTTCAGGATATTGTTTTCGATCAACGATTACGTACGGCTGGTCCGGTTCATAAATGCGGATTCGCCGGTCAAAGAAAACGAGGCAGTACTGCATATCCCGCTCAGGGAGCGGATCGCGATTTTCCAGGCGATGAAGGAAACCTTTACGCAGGGCACCGCATCAGGGACGCTCAAGCCGTACGGCTCCCCGTATAATTACATCCGGCCGGCAGCGGGGAAAGGGAGAGGGGGCGGCAATGAGCAGCTCCAAGAAATATGGGGCAAGACGGCGACGGTCCTGGACGGAACGAACAGGCCGGTGAGCTACGGCCTGTTCATCGGCGGGTGCGGCGATACGGGGATCGTAGCGGTTTTACGAAAGGGGAACGGGAGCCTGGCTGCCCGCTGGGCCAGGGTGGTTTTGCTTAATTGGAATGCTATGAATGATCAATGATAGTTTTAACAATTTTGATAATCTCCTTGACCTGATTGATTAATTTTTGACGGTCGATCGGCGGTTCTTCTAAGCTTAATGTTTCATATCTGAATTGGACGGCATAGGGATTTAAATCAATGAGATCCCAGAATCCTTCAATATTTTCTCCATTGTTCTTAAGATCGGCAAGCAGGATGCTGAGATCATGTGTAAGTGCGTACGGAATATTCTTTGCAGCCATCCAGGCCTTCAGTGCTTTTTCTACAGCTTGCTGTGCCATAAAACCGAAGATCTCATCGACAATATTTGCATTGTCCCTCATTTCATGGAGGGCCTGCAATTCCTGCTGCGATTTAGCGAGCAATTGTGCGGCAATTTTATAGTCGCTCATACAATGGTCTGCCTTCACGCAGCGCCCGCGATATCAGATGATTCTCCGAGTCTTTCCAATATTCGACTTCATCCTGCGAGTAAACCAAGATATCTTTGGGGACAGCAAAATCCGCCAATTTCCGCCAAATACGACTCATTTCTTGCCTACGGCTGCGATTGTGACCGAATGATTCTTTTTCTATGATCAACAGATCCACATCAGAACCGATTTTCGCGGTTCCGCGAGCATATGAGCCGAACAATATAATTTTTTCCGGCTGAATCATGTCCACGATCACATCCGTCATCTTCTGCAAAATCTCCTCTGATATTTGAATCATATTTCAGCCTTATTTTTTAATTTTAGAATGTCAACTGTTTTCAATAATGTTACCGTAATCAATACGTATCATTACCCGGATAATCCAGCCTAAGTTTCACGATAACGATTTCAATGCTTCTTTTATGATATGCTCGATCGCGCTGTCCGGCTTGTCCGTGATTATCCCGTCCACGGCCCGCGAGGCCCGTGACTCATCATAACCGAGGTTCACCAGAGCTTCGATCGCGTCATTGCGCAGGGTATTGGCATACCGCTCCTCGGTTTTGCCGGCATACTGCGTGAGTTTTTTCATTTTCCGCTTCAGCTCGAATATGAGCTTCTCGGCCTTTGCTTTTCCGATCCCCGGTATTCCGGTGAGCAGGCTTGGATTTTCGGTCTGCACCGCTTCAATGAGCCGCGCGATGGAAATCCCCGACAGGATCGAAAGCGCCATCGCCGGGCCGATGCCGCTGATATTCAATAAAATAGTAAAAATATTTTTCTCTTCCTCGGTGTAAAAGCCGAGGAGCCTGAGCTGATCCTCCCGGTGGAGGGTGTACACGTACAGGGTCACCTCCTTGCAGGCCTGTATTTTTTCATACGTGGAAAGAGGGATGCTCAGCCCGTAACCGACCCCGTGAACGTCGAGAACGACCTCAGTGGGCTTCAATTCGTCTATCGTACCGGTAATTTTGGAGATCATGGGTATGAAGTATATCAGATC
>MIBJ01000049.1 GCA_001829495.1 Spirochaetes bacterium RBG_16_49_21
AATGGGAGGCAGCGGCTAGTGCATCCGTGCACGCCGCTGCATACGCAGCGTCCTGCTGCTAAGGGTGTCGCGGAGCGCGGGTGAGGGCAATTCCACCCTATGAATTCGTTTTACCGTTGAAATTTATATGTTGACTGTTTCTATTTGATTTCAAAATGTAACAACCTGTAACATCCGCAAATTTTTTTAATTGCTTAATCGGAAATGAAGAAGCTCGATCTCCATACGCATACCACCGCCTCTGACGGGATTTATTCTCCGCGGGAGCTGATCGATGCGGCGATACATAACGGCCTTGTCGCCCTGGCGATTACCGATCATGATACGGTTGACGGCCTGCCCGAAGCGGTCAAGTACGCGGCCCGGGCGGGGATCAGATTATATCCGGGGGTTGAGTTCAGCATCGACTATGATGAAGGCTCGTTTCACCTATTGGGAATAAATATCGATTACACCCATGCCGGACTCAGGAAGGAGGTGAAGCGGCTGGCTGAATTCAGGGGCGCGCGTGCGTATAAGATAGTCGAGGATCTGAAAAGGCATGATATAGATATCCCCATTGATGAGGTGCTGGCCCAGTCCGGGGGAGGCGCGATCGGGAGGCCCCATATCGCCCGGGTCATGGTCGATCACGGTTATGCCTCCTCTATCAGGGATGTTTTCCGCGATTATCTGGTGAAGGGAAAGCCGGGCTACGTGAAGAAAGAGCGGATAGAATTCAATGCCGCAATTTCGCTTATCAAGGATTCAGGCGGCATACCGGTCATCGCCCATCCGGTCTCCCTTGAGTGCCGGGACTATGACGAATTTGAAGGCAGGTTGAAGCAATTTATCAATGCAGGCGTGCGGGGGATGGAGGTCTATGCAGGGATGCACACGGTTGACCAGGCGATGCAGTATCGCCGGCTGGCTGATAAGTACGATCTCGTGGTCACCGGAGGAAGCGATTTTCACGGAGACAAGGAAGAAATACTGGGAAATTACACGAAAGAGCGCTCAATTCCCATCGGGATTTATCACCGGCTTGAGGATTATATAAAACGAAGCCGGAATCAGGGAGCCTCATAGGAGTATCAGGAATCTCCCGCAGTGCGTGCACAAGGATATTCCCTTTCTTTCTTTAATCTGCTCGATATAGATGGGCGGGATCTCCATGTGGCATCCGGTGCAGCTGTTCTTTTCCACGATGGAAAAGGGGCTGTTTCTTTTTTTTCTCATCCGCTCGTAGTAGGTCAGCGACCGGTTGTCGATCAGCTTTTTCAGGGATTCTATTTTTTTATTCAGGGATACGCTGTTGTTCCCCTCATCGTATTGCCGGTACAGGCTGTCGAGGCGTATCAACAGATCCAGGTCCGATGACGGCACGCCGGACAGGTTTTCAACCTTGCCGACGCTTGATTTTTCTTTCTCGGAAATCGATTCATAGTAGGACTTGGCTTCTTTCTTTAGAATGGTGTACAGCTTGGCCGGGCTGGGTTCCCCGTCTATCATCTTCTTTTTTTCCTTGTTGGAGAAAATCCGCGCCATCATGCCGATGAGATAGAGGTACTTCGTGCTCATCTCGGTCGGGAAGATGCTGAGGAGGACATATTGTACCGGTTTATCGTCGATGGATTGGTAGTCGATAGGCTGCGCCAGCACGCCGAAAATCGATATGAATTCAGACACGGATTCGGTTCTCGCGTGCGGGATTGCGAAACCGTTCCCGATGCCGGTATTTTCCAGGGATTCACGATGAATGACCTGCGCGTAATAGCGCTCCTTGTTGTTTATTACTTGAAGCTCCTGAAGCTTATCCACCAGCTCTTTTATGACCAATTGCTTTTCGGTGGATTTTAATTTAATGATCTGCTTTTTATCAAAAAATTCTTCGAGCTCCATATTTTTTAACCTTTTTTTAAAGATATTAGACTCGCTGTGAAACTCAACAATCAGGAATCCATTCCCCGCTGCATGCGGCAGGGGAATAATTCTGATATTATTGTAATTTTGAAACAAGTCTATTCTCAGCTGAAAATTGCAATAACCGGGGACATGAGATCAATAGCGGCGGCCTTTGCTTGTGTCTCTTGCTGATGTGCTTACCGTAGCTTCCGTAATGTAGAATTCAACTACTTTTTTAGATTAAGACTGAAAATATCTTGCATTTTAATTATGCATCATATTAGATTTGTTGCATAACTACTCATAATTATTGATTTTTACAACAAGTCTATTGAATAAATGACATGTCTGTCCGGCGTTTATTAATTGTCTCCATAATAGTAATTTTATCCTCAGGTATTGCACCAGATTCATCCGCCAGCGTAAAAGAATCCGCGCTCGCCGGGAAGTGGTATCCCTCAAGTGCCGGAGAATTATCGAAACAGATAGATACATTATTGGAGAAAGCGGTTGTCAGTAAGAATTGCGGCCGGCCGGTCATGCTCATACTTCCCCATGCCGGATACCGGTATTCAGGCAACACCGCGGCCGCAGGATTTCGGACGATAGGCGCCCCTGATAAAAGCAGTATCGATCCGAACCTTATTGTTCTGTTGGGCCCGTCTCATTACAAGGCTTTTCGGGGCTGTTCGATAATCTCGGTGGATTATTTTAAAACCCCCTTGGGAAGGGTAAAACTAAGTAGAAGAATCGCACAAAGGCTTCTCTCCGACACCCTGTTTAAGGAGTATCCTTCCGCATTCGAGCAGGAGCATTCCATTGAGATCCTCTTGCCGTTTTTGCAAAGGATATTCGGCGACAGGCTCTCGGGCGACATTCAGATACTTCCCATACTGGTGGGGGAACTGGACAATGGCGACGCCGAGCGCTCTGCTTCAACAATAATCTCCGCTTTGGCCGGGAGCCGGCCCTTATTTATCATAAGCTCGGATTTTACCCATTATGGACCTGATTTCGGGTATATGCCCTTCAGTAACGTTGGCGGCGAAACAGCTCTTAAATTGAAGGAACTGGATAACGGCGCAATTAATTTCATACTGAAAAAGGATATCGCCGGATTTTCGGATTATATTGAAAAGACGGGAATCACCATATGCGGCAGGAATCCGATAAAAATAGCGCTCGCCATGCCGCTCGCTGGCTTCAGAGCCGAGCGCGTATCCTACGATACATCCGGGAGCGCCACCGGCGATTACACGAATTCGGTGAGCTACGCCTCCATAGTGTACTGCGGCGCTGTCAGGGGAATTGAAGAGTACGGAAAAAATCCCCATAGCCTCACCGCTGACGATAAGAGATTCCTCCTTAAAGCAGCGAGGGATAATATCGTCTCGTGGCTTGACCGGGGAAGGGGGATTCGATTTTTTCCCGCTGCGATTCCGCCCGGCTGCATGGTGAAGCGGGGCGCTTTCGTGACCCTGAAAAACAGCGGGGGTCTGCGGGGCTGCATCGGCAATATTTTCGGAGACCGGCCGCTTATCCAGATAGTGCTTGATTGTTCGTACAATGCCGCATTCAAGGACCCGCGGTTTAAGCCTCTGCGGCCTGAAGAGTTAAAGAGAACCGTGATTGAGATATCGCTCCTTACCGTGCCGGCTCGCGTAATCTCGGTTGAAGAAATACTGATCGGCAGGGACGGCCTTATCATCGAGAGGGGGATGCACCGCGGCCTGCTCCTGCCCCCGGTCGCCGTGGAGCAGAGATGGGATAGAGACACGCTCTTGAGCCAGGCCTGCCTTAAGGCGGGGCTCCCTCCCCACGCCTGGAAGGAGAGAAGCACCACGATATACCGGTTCCAGGCCGTTGTTTTCAGCGAGGAAGATACGAGATGAAGCATGCGCCGGATTACCTGTGCAGAAGGGAATTCTTAAAGAGAGGAGGGCGGTCTTTCTGCCTGTTCGCGCTGGGAAGCGCGGGACTTCCGGCTCCAAATGCCTTGTCCCAATCCAGGCCCGAATATTATGTCAAGCCCGCGCGGATGTGGGAAAAGCTGAATGATCACCGCGTGCAGTGCCTCCTCTGCCCCAACGGATGTCAGATCGACGAGGGGGAGCGCGGGTTATGCAGGGTGCGCAAAAACATCCGGGGGAGTCTGCATACCCTGATCTATTCCCGGATAGCATCAGCGCATGTTGATCCCATAGAAAAAAAGCCGATGTTCCATTTCCTTCCGGGATCAAGGGCATTTTCCGTAGCCACGGCCGGATGCAACCTCACCTGCACCTTCTGCCAGAACTGGGAGCTGTCCCAGGCGAGCCCGGAAGAGCTGGAGGCACAGGAGATCGCTCCCGACGACCTGCCGCGGAGGGCCCAGTCTTCCGGATCAAGGGTCATTGCCTACACCTACAATGAGCCGACCGTGCAGTTCGAGTATATTATCGACTCTTCAGCGGTCGCCCGGAAATACGGCATTCGGCCCATTATCATATCAAGCGGATACATACGGCCTGAAGCGGGCAGAATACTTGCGCGGAACCTTGACGCTGTCAAGATCGACCTCAAGGCCTTTACGGAAAAGTTTTATAGCTCGATCTGCGGTGGAAGCCTCAAGGCGGTGCGCGACAACCTGGTGTCCATATACGGGACCGGGAAATGGCTCGAGATCGTGGTTCTTGTCATACCGACATTGAACGATTCAGCCTCCGAGATCCGCGCAATGTGCGCCTGGGTAAAAAAGAACCTGTCGGCCGACGTGCCCATGCACTTCACCCGGTTCCGCGCCATGTACAAGCTCCAGAACCTTCCGCCCACGCCGGTCTCCACGCTGGAGCGGTGCCGCGCCATAGCACGGGAGGAGGGGATCAGATATCCCTATATCGGAAACGTTCCCGGGCATCAGTGGGAAAGCACTTACTGCCACCGGTGCGAAAAACTGCTCATCCAGCGAAGCGGATACTTCCATGTGGTAAATCAGATCCGTAACGGCTCCTGTCCCTTCTGCGGCACCCGGATTCCCGGAGTGTGGGCGTGAGAGATATCGCCAAAGGTGAGCTCCTTCTCATGGCCCTGCTCATGGGCTTTTCATCCAGTATTGCGCAGATCCTCCTTATCCGCGAGATTCTCACCCTATGCAGGGGAAATGAGCTCATAATCGGCATGATTTTTTCATCCTGGTTTTTGGGGATCTATTGGGGCGCGCGGTACCGGCCGTCCCCGGTGAAAAGAACCCTTGAACGGCGGGTGCTTGTTTCAGTTATTCTGATGCCGGTACTTACCGCTGTTTCGGTTTATTCATCTGGCCTGGTCCAGGTTCTTTTCCCGCGGGCTGCGGGCTCGTTTTACTCTATTTCCACTGAGGTCGTTTTAGCGCTCCTCTTCACGCTGCCGGTGAGCTTCTTTGTCGGATTTTTTTTCCCTGCCCTGGTGTCCCTCATCTCAGGCGAAACCGGGGACAAGTCCGGGGGCCTTGTGTTTTATGCAGAATCCCTGGGCTCCTTTGCCGGCGGCATCGCCTTCTCGTTCGTGCTTGTGGATCGGGCAAATCCCCTCGCCATATCGTCGCTCCTTCTGTCTTTTGCTCTTGGCATTATCCTTGTCCGGGGAAACCGCAGGCTTCTCTTCCTGGCCGCTGTTCCCCTGGTACTGGCGATCTTTTCAGACGGGATCGAAAAAAAGATGTTTGCATATGTGTGGGACCGCACTCATACGGGCAGATTGATCCAGCACCAGCGGACCAAATACGAGACCGTGGCGGTGGAATCATCCGGCGAAACAGTGACTGCGTACGGTGACGGCGTTCTGATATACACTATTCCGGACAGATACGAGGCCCGGGGGATATTCCACCTGGTCCAGTCCCTTCGTCAGGAGCGGCGGAGGATGCTGATCCTCGGTTCAGGCCCGGGCTCGCTTCTCCATAACCTTCTGCGGGCGGATATTGACGCGATCTCCTATTTCGACACGGATCCCGAACTCTGGCCGATACTTCACCCCTACGCGCGCCGTTTTTACGGCGCGCATGACAATAAAAAATTGTCTGTCCCCGGGCAAGACTTGAGGCACTTTTTAAAGAACAGCAGGGACGAGTTCGATATGATCATCACTGTTCCTCCGCAGCCGGACAACATTATGCTCAACCGGTTCTACACCCGGGAGTTTTACGCCCAGTGCAGGGGCCATTTGACCAGCCGCGGCATATTCATCGCCGGCCTGCGCGGGTTCAGCAACTATATGTCGAATGATCTGCGCGATTACATAGCTTCAATTTATGCCGCCTTTTCCCGGGAATTCCCCGTGCACCTGAAAACATCCGGAGACACCATTTACCTGATCGGAGCCAAGCAAAGGGGGATTCTTCCGGAGAGCATTGAAGCCCTCATTGCCGCGTACGGCAGTTCCGCACCGGCGCGAGACAACCGATTTGAGAGAGAGGTCATGCAGAACTTTTCTCCCGATGAGCTTAAGATGTTTTTTGAGCGCACGCAGCTTGATTATTTTGACAGCGTTATTGCGCCACGTGCGCGTACGATAGATGCCAATCGGGACCTGAAGCCGGGAGCGTATTGGAAGAATATAGTTTTTACCGCCTTTAAAGAACAGTCCGCCCTTCATTTCGTGTTGCGCAATTTTGTGTTTATACCCCTGATCCTGCTTGTTCTGACCGGCGCCGCCCTCTGGGATATCCGGAGAAAACATGGCTCTGTAGCCCTGCTCAAGGGGCTTTTCATGTATCTCACCGGGTTTATCAGCATTTCCACCATGATCGTTTTAATTCTGATCTACCAGAATTCGCAGGGCATCGTGTATTACCGGATATCGCTTATCAGCGCCCTGTACATGCTGGGGCTCGCTTTGGGCGGTTTTACCTTTAATCAAAAGCGGATTCTGAAGCTCCCCGTAATTTTTATAGCCATCGCGGCCGCCCTGGGCTCAATGCTGATTTTCGTCGTTCATGAAGCCGGGTTTCTTTATTGGACGCTTATCCCCGTCTTCTCCTTCTTGTGCGGCGCACTGTTCCCTTTGCTCTTTGCCTCGGGCGGGGGCACCGAATACTATACGGCAGCATCGGTGTTGGATTCAATGGACCACTTCGGGGGCATAGCCGGCTCGCTCCTGACCGTCGTGCTTGTTCTGCCGCTCCTCGGGCTGCAGGGAGCGATTGCGCTGAATATTATCTTAAGCCTCTCGGCGTGGCTGATCGCTGTTTTTAGATTCTAAGTTGACTTTATCAATGATAAATCATTTCATGTATCATCAATAATTAACCCCTTTGTCTTGTGTGTTTATATGACCCGGTTTCGATCTACAATTCTGATCTATAGTATTATTTCTTTGCTGTTCCAGGCAGACCTGTTTCCGAAATCGGCGAAATCACCCTATAAGGCGTTGAAGCAATCCAAGAATAAAAAGGTGGGATCGAGGCAGCTCAAGCCGGCTGATCCTGTACTTGAATGGAGGGATTGCGGAGAAGATTGCCTGAAGAGGGTCTTCGGTGAAGAGATTGAGAATATAAGAATTCCCCCTATCAAAGGCATTTTAAAAAATTTCACCCTGCAGGGGGAAAATCTATATCTCCTGGTCCAGAATTTCAATCTCATCGCGGACGCGATATTCGTCATTAGGCGCGATACGGGCAGGATCCAGGCCATATGGGGAATCGGACGACTCAATGCCGAGGCTATTGCCGCTGACGCTCAATCTATCTGGATCTTGAGCGAATCAAAGAAATATTTCCTGCGAAGGCTTTCCCCGGCGGGGAAAGGGATTGAAGATATCGGGATCAATTCCCTGCCTGAAGGAAAAATCAGGGGCCTCGCTTTCGCCGGGGGCAATTTCATATTCACTGTTCATTCTGCGGCTGGAACGGACATATGTATGATCAACCCGGCCGCACGGCTCCCGTCCAGGCTCTATTCGTTCCGCGGCGCTATCCCCGCGATAGCATTTTTTCGCGGCAACCTGATAGCATGCCTGGAAGATTTCGGCACCGATGCAAGCCGGTGGCTGCTCGTCATCAGCCTGAAAAGCGGTTTGAAAAATAAGGTCCGTTTTGTAGACGCTGAACCGCTGGGTTTCGCTGCTTCGGACAGAAGTATTTATATGATGGAGAAGCTGGAGAAGGGGGCCCGCGCGTACCCTTTGGCGGTTCTGCCTGATAAAAACCTTGTGATCACGGATCCGATCATTCGAAGATTGGAGATAACCTTCCCCCTCATAAGCGGCAACTCCAATCCCTATGATGCGGATCTCTGGATCCCGTATCCGATGAACCGGAGATTTCAGAATGTCCGCAAGATTGCCATTGACCCCCGGCCGCATGAAGTGGTTCCGGACCGGTATGGGAACCGATGGGCTCATATCACGTGGCGCGGTGCAAGCGGCAGCGTAAAGGCGCTCTTGAAATTCGACATGCTCAGCTGTGCCGCCGCATACACCCTGGATACGGTGGATACGGCCGAAATGAAAGATATCCCTGAGAAAATCCTGAACGATTCCCTTCAGGAGACCGGGAATTTCGACACATCGAGCTACATTATCAGATCCCACTCCACAAGGATAGCAGCGAACGGCACGTACCTGGACCGGATACTGGCCGTCCGCGACTATATCAATAAGGCGGTTTCATACAGCGGCCGGAATCCGCGATGGCCGAGAGCGAGCGAGTATCTGTTCAGGGGCAGGGGAGACTCATACGGCTGTACGGTCAGCTTTGCCGCACTCTCAAGGTTTTTGGGAGTCCCGGCCAGGGCCGCAGGCGGCCTGCTCCTGGATCGATCTGCGCATAATCAAGCCGAGGAGTGCACAGCCTGGAATCAGGTCTATTTCCCCGGTCGGGGATGGATTGACGTCATTCCCGGCCAGTATAGGCAGGATATAATTGATTCCCCGGGGTGCCGCTCCAACCGCTACTTCATCACCTTTGAAGGCGACTTTGATACAGTCGACTATACCTCCGTCTTTACCGGAACAGAGTGGCTCGGGGTCTGCAGATGGTCAGGCGTTGATACGAAGAGAAAGGCGGATATCGTAATCGGCAGGGTGCTCGTCAAAGCCGCTGAATTGAAGGAGTAAATAAAGTGTCCCCCGGGAGAATACTCATTATCGTTATCGTGCTTTTGGGACACTATTATCCCGGGAGTATTCTTCATGCAACAGACGTGCAGACTTCGCCGATTCTCTATTACCATGAGTCCGCCGAGGAACCGGAGCTTGCACAGCTCATAAATGAGTTCGATTATGACGCGTATCTGTCCGACGGCATCACCGAGTTCGAAAAGATGACCCTGTTGAAGGACTGGGTATATAGTCATATACCGTACGCGCTGAATTACAATGACTCGGAGCTGCGGAATGCGATCCATATCCTCCGCAGAGCGCGGCAGGGGAGCCCGTTCCTCTGCTCCAACATCGCCTCCGTATATCTGCTCTGCTCCGTGAGCAGGGGATGGACCGCGCGGTATATACTTTTGAGAAGGCCGACGAATGAGGAGCATGCGGGAAATGATATATGGTCGAACCAGTACCGGAAATGGGTGTATATTGATCCAACCTGGAATATACATATTGAGAAGAGCGGCATTCCCCTTTCGATATATGAGATCAGGAATGAATGGCTCAAAAACAAGGGGAGCCGGATCATGTATGTTTTCGGGGCCGGGAAAAGCGCCAAGAGATACCGGCCGCGCGATCTGCCCATAATACGGCAAGACAGTGATATCTGGAGATATATTCCCCTTGACCGCACCTGGCTGGGCTATACCCATGAAATTGCACTGCTCGGCAGGAATGACTTTTTTTCCTGCTGCGGCAAGCAAGGATCACCCGCATGGGAGCCGATGTATCTGATCCGTGATAGAACCAACCGGAAGGATAAAATCACCGCTTTTTTTAATAAAAGAAAGCGTTCCAGGCCGAAGCTTCTTTTTTATGACCTCAACAGGGTCGACATCGCAATCTCCCAGCAGAGGGGCACGCGCAAGGGGTTTTATCCGGGCACGGCGGAGGTGAGGCTTGACGCATTCGGGAAATATAATTACACCCCCAACTTTATGGAGTTTCTCGTTAAAATCAATAATGCGGATTGGAAGATAATGGACGACCGGTTTCCGATTAAGCTCGCACCCGGCGTCAATGTCGTGCGCGCCCGGATCATGAACAGGTTCGGCGTTCTGGGCCCGGTATCGGTCAGGAGCATTATAATAAAAAAGCAACTCCACAAATAAATAGGAATGATTAGATATGAAGAATAGGTTAACAATCGCAACCGTGTTGATCGCTCTGTCGTTTGCATACTGCACTGACAAGCGCATAATTCCTGAATCAAAAATCCAATCCCTGTATAAAAATTCCCGGTACCTGAACGATACGGCCGCCTTCCTGGCCGGAATCGATCCGCGCCCCGGGTCCTCGCTGTATCCGGTCACCCGGAACCAGGAGTACGGGTTGTACAGCAAACAGATCGATGGTATATGGGAACAATATAGAACGCACAACCTCATGAAAATTGAGGAGTGGAGGAAGGCCAACATGCCGGATACGGGATCCGGCGCGGTATTGTATCCTTTCAGCGGACCCGACATACTGAATGCACTCGCGTTTTTTCCCGACGCGGACCGCTTTATCATGATCGGCCTTGAGCTTCCCGGGAATATTCCCGATCCGCTTCACTATAAGGGCAGCGTTTATGCCGGGCTGTGGGGCATGAAAAACGCCTTGAGAACCATACTCCAGCTTAATCTCTTCCGCACCAGCGAGATGATGGCGGACTTCAGAAGTGACTCATACAGCAATATCACCGGGATCATGATGTTCTTTCTTGCGCGGTATGGATATGATATTCTGGATGTCAGGAGGATTCATATCGGCAGGTCGGGGATGATAGCGTACGAGCCTTCAAAACCGGCTCATAGAGAGGCGGAGGGCGTTGAGTTCTTATTCAGGAAAAAGAAGGGATCCCCGGTGCAGACAGCCTGCTTCATCAGCGCGGACCTGTCCGACGGCTCCCTTTCCCGTCTGAGGGGTTTTGCGGCGTTTTTGAGCACCCAGAAGAATTTCATAACCTTCACCAAATCAGCCTCCTATCTGCTCGGCTACAATAATTTTACAATTTTGCGTTCTTTTCTGCTGGCCGGCAGCAGGTGCATCATTCAGGAAGACAGCGGCATTCCCTTCAAATACTTTTCCGCATCTGAATGGAAGATATCCCTGTATGGCACGTACCGGGTCATTGCCATTTTTTCCAACAGGTTCCAGCGGGCGCTTGATGCGGCGATGAAAATAAAATCAGCGGGTCCGCTTCCTTTCAGCCTGGGATACGGATTCGTTCCGGAGAAATCGAACCTGATGGTTGCGGAAAAAATATACCGATCAACTAATTGATAAATTCTCGCAGAGACGACCTCACCCCCCGGCCCCCTCTCCAAATTGGCTAACTTCTACCCACATCTCATAAGCCAATCTTTTGGCCCCCTAAATCCCCCGGAGGGGCTAACAACTCACATCTCCATGTGTAAGAACAGGGGATAGGGGAATTGAAGAGATATCAGAGATAATTTTATTTTTTGAGCTTAAATGATTGTTTTTCCTCTTCAATTTTAACAATATTCCGTTAAAAATGTATCTCTATCATCTCTTCTATCTTCTTATCCCCCTTGCTTACACACTTGTGGGTAGTTGTTAGCCCTCCGGGGGGTTGGGGGGCATGAGAGAATCAGATGTGGGTAGAAGTTAACCAAATTGGAGAGGGGGAGTAGAAGGCAAAGCTTCTTGCTTCGGAAACCCTCTCCTTTTTTCCGAGATTAATGGGAGAGGCTCCCAACAGGATGTTGCAGTGCCGAGCGCGGACAGGACGTCCAAATAGCGCTCGGCGTGCGCGGAGCGCGGGTGAGGTCAGAGAAGGGGAGCCCGATGCTGTAACGGAAGACCTCTTGCATGAGCCTTTTCTCCCGGCTGCCGGAGATGATCCGCGGCTGGGAATAGTCGTGTATCATATACGGGATAAGCTCGGTGGCGACGTGCCTCCCCTTGTACAGGTGGTGGCGGGCGATCAGTCCCAACCGGTTATTTTCGCTCTGCATCTGATCAAAGAGAAAATTACCCAGCCCGTACGAGATGAATCTGCCCCGGTAGAACTCAAGCCCCATGGGACGGTGGGCGGATGACGACACAATAATGGTGGCCCCCATGTCCGCTGCGGCATGGAAATAGTTTTTCTGGATCTGGTGGGGTACCGGATCGTTCTCATTGCACCATTGAACCGAGACGAATACGGCGTCAGCCTTTTGGGCAGCCTCCCGTATGGATCTGGCAAAGAGCTCTTTAGACAGGCGCGCGGCCCCGGCCCGGGAACCGGCAGCCCAGGCGATCTCCGGGCCGCATTCGTTAAACCCGATAAAGGCTATAACCGTTCCCTTGACGGTGACAAACCGCACGGTTTCTGCATCGCTTTTCTTCTTCCCTCCGCCGAAATAGGCGATTCCAGCCTGTTCCAGCATCTCAATCGTGCGGGTATTATATTGTGCGCCGTAGTCGTTGTTGTGATTGCCGGTAAGCTCTATCACGTCAAAGCCGGATTTCAATAGTATCTTGAAGTAGCGCAGGGGCGAGCAGAAGATCATGTTGTTTTTCAGCGGATAGGAGCACGGCTCCACAAACGATACTTCATTGGAGGCTATCGCCAGATCGGCGCCGGAGGTTGTTTTTTCCGTGTACCGTATCGGAGAAAACAGGTCGCCTGATTTTTCAACTGCATAAATGAACGCCCTGGTCATGGCCGTCACGCCGGTCTGGACGATTGATAGGTGCGAACCGGGGTCCCATGCCGTCGCGCCCTCCATGACGAAAGGATAGGCATCCGACCGCTCCAGGGAGCGGTCGTCCCGTATCCTCCCCCAGGGCAGGGTATGGCCGATATAGGCGGTCTTGAAAAAGGGGCGTAAACCGCGTACATCGCTCAGGCCGATAAAGCGTCCGTCCGACATGATAGCTTCATCGTCGAAAGAGCGCTCATCGAGTTTCAATCCCGGATACGATTTTTTCAGTTCCTCGGCAACGCCCGGATCGGCAAAAAAACGGATCTTCCCGCCCATTCCGCCGAGCTGCGCAAAATTCCCGATCCTGCCCGAGAGGATTTGGCCGAGGTCTGATTCTGATATATTCGAGAGCGGATTTGTTATATGGAGTTGAATGAAGACGGGCTTTAGTGGTTTCCCGTTTATGCCGCCGACGTGCACAAGCAACGCAAAGAGGATTACGCCCCCTAACTTGATTTTCCCCATAAATCCACTATCATTCTAATTGGAATTATTGTAAAGTAATCTTCGAAGTCTCTTTCCAGGAGGGCTAACTTCTATCCACATTTTCATGTGTAAGATAAGGGGACAAAACTCACTGTCATTGCGAGCGTAGCGAAGCAATCCGCTAATGCAACAAAAAATGACTGTTGTTAATATATAATAATGCTTTTTTTCTATTCTAACGCAGATTGCTTCGTCGCTGACGCTCCTCGCAAAGACATTTGAGGTAGTTTTGCAAGAAGTCTAAGAGAAGTCAGCCCGGAGGAGCGAGCTCAGAATTTAATTCACTCTCCCATATTTTATCTTTACAGGAAGGGATGCAGAGGATATATTTGCATGAGAAGGAGTCGAAAAAGGGGCATATGAGCGATAATTGCGACATCAGAAAGCTCAATAGGGAGCGGCTCACGGAATCGGTCACGAGTTCCGGTTGAGCAGCCAAGATAGGTCCGGCGGACCTATTGGCGGTTATGAAGGGCATCGCCGTTCCCTATGACGGGAACGTGCTTGTCGGCATGGACACGAGCGACGATGCGGGGGTGTACCGGATATCTGAATCAGCGGCCCTGGTTCAGACCGTGGATTTTATTACGCCCATTGTCGACGATCCCTTCACCTTCGGCAGGATAGCCGCGTGCAACAGCCTGTCGGACGTGTATGCTATGGGCGGAAGGCCGCTCACCGCTCTGAACGTCGTCTGTTTTCCGACCGGAAAATTCACGCTCGATATCTTGCGGGATATTCTCACGGGAGGCCTTGCCATGCTGGCCGAGGCAGGAGTACAGCTCCTGGGAGGCCACAGCGTCAATGACCCGGAGATGAAGTACGGCCTTTCGGTCACCGGCATCATACACCCGGACCGGGTGGTTCGCAACGATACGATCAGGGAGGGCGACGTCATTCTCCTGACCAAGCCGCTCGGCACCGGCGTGATCGCCACCGCGCTTAAGGCAGGAGGCGTTGACGAGGGGGTCGTGTCTTCCTTCGTTGTATCCATGACCGCGCTGAACCGGCAGGTTTCGGAAATCATGCTCAGGCATAATCCCCACGCGTGTACGGACGTTACCGGATTTGGACTGGCCGGCCATCTGCGCGAGATGCTGGGAAAAAATAGTATGGAGATCACCATCGACTCGGCAAGCGTCCCCTTGCTTCCCGGAGCACTCGAAGCGGCTGCGAATGGTTTGATGCCGGCCGGATTGTATAAGAACAGGGATTTCGTCGGCGGGCTCTGTTCGGTAAGCGCGTCCGTACGGCTCGAGATATCCGACCTGCTGTTCGATCCCCAAACTTCGGGAGGACTCCTGATCGCGATGAGGGAGGATGATGCTGAGCGTTTTTGCGCAGAAGCGCATGATAAGGGTATCAAAGCCGCCTCGATTATCGGCAGGGTTAAAAAAAGCTCATTCCCGGGGATCACCATAGTATGACGCTTGAATCAGCCGTCATTGAGTGTAGGGGCCGAATTTTGAAGGCGAGGATGATCATCCTCGCCTTCAAAATTCGGCCCCTACTAAAAATACTTGAAATGGGATGAAAAAATCCATATTATTATTAACGTCATCGAGTAAGGCCACACCGGATGAATGATTATAACGACAAGCGGAGCATCCTCATTGTTGATGATATCATAGAAAATGTTGACGTACTTGCCGCGATACTTGAACCGGAATACCGGATAAAGGTCGCTTTAAACGGCACAAAAGCGCTAGAGATCGCCGGCAGCCGGGACCAGCCTGAGCTTATTCTCCTGGATGTCATGATGCCTGATATGAACGGATTCGAGGTGTGCAGTAGGCTCAAGGAAAATCCTTCTACGAAAAGGATACCGGTTATATTCGTCACCGCGCTCGGGGAAGTCGCCGATGAATCCAGGGGATTTTTATCAGGCGGCGTCGATTACATAACCAAGCCGGTAAGCCCGCACATTGTTCTTGCCCGGGTGAAGACGCACCTCGCTTTGTTCAATCAAGCCAGACAGCTTGAGGAGAAGGTGCGGGAGCGCACCCGGGAGCTTAACGACACGCGGGTTGAGATCATCAGGCGCCTGAGCCGCGCGGCCGAGTATAAGGACTATCAGACCGGAATGCACGTCATTCATATGAGCAAGTTCTGCCAGAGCATCGCCCGTGAGATAGGCCTGCCGGAGGAGGAAGTTGAGCTTATAGTGAACGCCGCGCCGATGCATGACGTGGGCAAGATCGGCATTCCCGACCATATTCTGCTAAAGCCGGGGGAGCTCGATGAAGAGGAATGGAAGATCATGCAGACCCACTGCGAGATCGGGTATAATATAATCGGCGAGCATCAATCCGATCTTCTGAGATACGCGGGTCTGGGGGCTCTGACCCACCATGAGAAGTGGGACGGAACCGGATATCCGCGCGGGTTGAAGGGCGGAGACATCCCCTTGATCGGGAGAATCATCGCGGTCGCCGATGTCTTTGACGCGCTTACCAGCGACCGGCCTTACAAAAAAGCCTGGCCTGCGGATCAAGCGGTGGAGCATATCCGGAATGAAAGCGGGAGGCACTTCTACCCTCTTCTCGTCGCCGCGTTTATGAAGCGGCTTCCTGAGATACTGAAGGTGAGAGAGGATTATAAGAATTGACGCATCCGAGCTCACGGGAGATGCGGCGATCCGGAATATGAATAATTACGATCTCTTCAATAATACCAACGACGCCATGTACATACACGATTTATCCGGGATGATCCTTGAGGCCAATCAGGTTGCCGTGGAGTGGATGGGATTTTCCAAAGAAGAATTTCTGGGCATGCGGGTAGAGGATTTGGTCCATTCCGACGACGCCCTCCTGTATCAGGGCCGGATGGATGAGATCCGCAGAAAAGGGAGAGCGGTATTTGAATTAAGGCATGTGAACAGAGAAGGCAAAGTAATTCCCGTGGAGATGAGCAGCCGGCTGATCGATCGTTCCGGAGGAGCGGTTATATCCAGCATTGTCCGTGACTTCTCAAAAAGGAAGAGGGCGGAGCAATCGCTGTGGAAAAGTAAGGAAAAGTACCGGATTTTTTTCGACCGGGTGAGCGACGGCATATCCTGTTTTGAACCGCAGAGGCCGATCGATATCCCCGCCCCACCCGAGAAGGTGATGCATGATTGCCTGAACTCCGTGTGCGTCGAGTGTAATAACGCGCTTCCCGCGATGTACGGCATAAAGCGGGAAGGGATTCTGGGGACGAAGATGTTCGAAGCCGTGCCGTATATTAATGTGATACACCTCATGCTGTCACGCTTTATTGAAAGCGGGTATGCCTTTGACGGCCTTGAGACCCGGGAGTACGATAGTCGGGGAAATGAAAAATTTTTTTTGAACAGCATGTTCGGCGAGATTCTGGATGGGCGGCTTACGCGCTTATGGATACGGCAGAATGACATCACGGACCGCAAACGCGCAGAGAAAGACCTGATCCGCTATCGTGATCGTCTGGAGGAGCTGGTGAACGAGCGTACGGTCGAGCTTGAGCGGAAGAACGCGCTGTTGGCTGAAGAGATACTGGAGCGCAAAAAAATCGGGGAAGCCCTGCTCCGGGAAAAAGAATTTTCCGAGATTGTTATTAACAGCCTCCCGGGAATATTTTATGTTTTTAATGAAAAGAGGAACGTGATCCGCTGGAATTACAACTATGAAATTGTTACCGGGTATGTTCCGGAAGAAATCACGGAGATGGACCCGTTTGAATTGATCGACCCCGAGGACCGGGAGGCGGCGCTTCAGGCCGCTGCATCCGCGGATGAAAAGGGATTCTACATGCTGGAGGCGAGGCTGAAGGCAAAATACGGCGTTTCCTATCCGTATATATTCACCGGGCAGAGGATAGTCATCGATAATGAAAATTATATCATGGGGATGGGGCTCGATATCACCAAGCTGAAGGCAAACGAAGAGGAGGTGAAAAAACTTTCGCTCGCGGTTGAACAGAGCCCGGTGATCGTATTGATAGCTAATGTTGGCGGAATAATCGAGTATGTCAATCCTACCTTCACGAGGGTTACCGGTTATCTTCAGGAGGATGTTGTCGGCGGTGACGCCGGTTCACTCCTGTCGCGCGATATGCGGGAGAGCTATTTTGACAAGATCTGGGATATACTCCTGGACGGGAAGGTATGGAAAGGAGAACTGAGGAGCAGGAAGAAGAACGGAGAGCTCCTCTGGAACATGGTCTCCATTTCGCCGATCTTCGAAAAGGAGGGGTGCATCACCCATTTTGTCGCGGTCAGCGAGGATATCACGGAAAAGAAAAAGGCGGAGCAGGCGCTTGAGGAGGCTAAAAACGCGGCGGAGTCGGCCACGCGCGCGAAGAGCGAGTTCCTGGCGAACATGAGCCATGAGATCCGCACCCCCATGAACGCCATAATCGGCATGAACCACCTGCTCCAAAAAACCGAGCTCTCGCCGAAACAGCGTGATTACGTGAACAAGATCATGGCCTCCTCGCAGAACCTTCTTGCCATCATCAACGATATCCTGGATCTCTCCAAGATCGAAGCGGGCAAGCTTACCCTTGAAAGCATCCCCTTTGATCTGAATGACGTTTTAGGAAATCTCTCGAACGTCATATCGTTGAGAGCCCAGGAAAAAGGCTTACAGCTTGCCATCACTACCGGCGGGAATGTGCCGTGGAACCTGATAGGCGACCCCTATCGCTTGGGGCAGATTCTTCTCAATCTCGCGGGAAACGCGGTGAAATTCACCGACAAGGGCGAAATTGTTGTTTCAGTCGAGCTGCTGACCATACGTGAAAAGAGGGTGCTTCTGAGATTTTCGGTGCGCGACGCCGGCATCGGGTTATCCGACAAGCAGCGCAACATCCTCTTCCATACGTTCACCCAGGCGGACAGCACCACTACGAGAAAGTACGGCGGAACGGGGCTCGGACTTGCCATCTGCAAGCGGCTCGTTGAAATGATGGGCGGCGAGATAGGCGTTCAAAGTACTCCCGGCGAAGGGAGCGTATTTTCATTCATCGTGATTTTCGGGCTCGAGGCGTTCGGGCACGAGATTCCCGGCCATGGTCTGCCGGCACCGGCGGACGGCATGCCGGATCAGGCCGGAGAGTCATCCGGGGGAGTAAGAGGCGATGTGGACCGGAAGACGATATCAAAGCTTATAAGTGACTTCGAATCTTCCCTTGAGAGAAGCGAAACCCAGGCTCTGAGGGATTTTGCCGCTCTCCGGGATGCTCTGCGTGAGCCTTCACTACAGGATAAACTTGAGGAGATAAACCTTATGCTGAGCAGGTATGATTTCGACGGAGCGCTGGCAGCCTTCCGAGAGTTGAAGGATAGAGTTTAATTTTTTGTTGATGTTTTTCTATAATAGAAAAAGAATATGAAGGCGGGGTCCAAATCTGGAAGAAAAGTCTGGGTTCCCGGGGAGATGTATGGAGAACTTCAAGGGAAAGGGCGGATCTGATTTGATTAGGTTCGACTTCATTATAGAACAATGCCCTTATTGCGGAAATCCGTATCCGGTTAGAGATGAAATAACGGCGTGCCCCGTATGCGGGGGCGATCTTACAATGCACCGGACGGTTTTAGCCAGGAGCACCCCTCCCTCCCCCTTGATGGGGGAGGGTCGGGGTGGGGGTGATTTTGTATGAAAAAGTTCACCCTCCCCTGGCCCCTCCCATCAAGGGAGGGGAACCACTTTTAACAAAATACGCCTAAGTCGAATAGTTACAAAGAAGGAGCGTAATCATGCGGCAGGTGATACGAAGAGAAAATATCCTTACAAACAGATTTGTAAAACTCATTGAAGAAAATTACAATACTCTTATCGAAATATTCATGAACGATCTCCTGCGCCATCCGGAGACCGACGCATACCGCACCGTGGATCAGGAGAAGCTATACCAGTTCAGCGTGTTGATCTACAAGGATCTGTCAAAATGGATATCGCGTGAATTTCCCAAGAGTAAAATTGAGGAGCGGTACGTCAAATTCGGGAGGGAGCGCTTTGATATGGGCGTACCCATACAGCAGGTGATAAAGGGGCTTATTCTCCAGCGGAGGCACATCTGGCTTTTTGTAATGGACAAGATGTATGATGATAAAACCGATTATATGGAGGCGCTCATCCTGAACAACCGGGTGACGCTTTATTTTGACCGGGCCCTTGTTTACATGGCGCAGGGATACATGGAGATGCTGGACAGAAAGCTGCGTTAGTCTTTGTGATCGATATTCCCAAGATGGAAAAAAAATTCATGAAAAATTATACCCTCGATGATATGAGCAGTTTTTTCCGCTCAATCGGAGAGAAGGATTATCGCGGGAGGCAGATCTTCAACTGGCTCTATGAGAAGAACGCGGGCTCTTTTCATGAAATGACGGATTTCTCCAAAGAGCTCAGGGGCCTTCTCGATGAGAATTTCTCCGTAGACGCGCTCCATTGTGTCGAGCGGAGTGTGTCGTCTGTTGATCAAACCGAGAAGTATCTTTTCAAGACCCATGACGGCCACTACATTGAATCCGTGCTCATACGCAATGAGGGCTCCGATGAGGCCCGGCTTACCATATGCCTTTCAACCCAGGTCGGATGCGCGATGGGCTGCGGGTTCTGCGAGACCGCGAGGCTCGGCTTTATCAGGAACCTTGAAGCCGCCGAGATCCTGGATCAGATCTGCCTCGTGCGGCGGATATCCGGCCAGCGGAACAACAACGTGGTGTTTATGGGGATGGGCGAGCCGTTTTTAAATTATGACAACGTTCTCAAGTCCGCCGATATCATGAACTATACGTTCGGATTCCACATTTCCGTGAGAAAAATAACGATCTCCACATGCGGCATCAGGGACGCGATCGAGCGGTTCATTGACGAAGGCCGGCCCTATAACCTGGCGATTTCCCTGAACGATACCCTGTCTGAAAAGCGCCGGCGCATAATGCCGGTTGAAGGCAGATATCCTTTCGCGGAAATCGTCCGGCTTCTCAATGACAAGTTCCCGGCTTCACGGAACCGCCTCACCATCGTGTATGTCATGCGGGAGGACAACATCTCTTCGGAAGATGCGCGGCGCCTCAAAAAAATGTTCAAATACAACCGGATTAAGCTGAATCTCATTTCTTTGAATGAGGGCTCCCATGGATACGGCCGGCCTTCCGATGAGGAGGCGGCGCGCTTTGTGAAGGAGCTTGAGATCATGAATGTTCCGATCACCTTCAGGAAGAGCTTGGGAAGGGATATCTCCGGAGCCTGCGGCCAGCTCTCCGGGAAGAGGTATGCGGAAGAGGTGATCCATTCATGGTGATAGTGCAAATTTTAAAAAAAATATTCTCCTGGATCGGAACGCATAAAAAGATCGTGTTCATCTATGCTCCGGGAGGAGCGGCATTCATTTTAATTTCCTTCGTGGTCGTCATATTTCTCATGTGGCAGCATGATAAGGATGACGCCCTGAAAAAGCTCGCCAAATACAAGCAGCTCATTGACCGGACAGAAGAGCTGAAAAAGGGATACACCTATACCTACAGCAGCGTGGACCTCAGCGCCAAGGTCGTGGATATACCGACGAGGATTTATGACCGGAACGGCGAGATCATCGGCGAATTCTTTGAACAGAAGAGGGAGATCGTACCGTACGATTTCATCCCTGCCGGGCTCATAAAGGCAGTGATCGCGAGCGAGGACCGGGATTTTTACCAGCACCGGGGGATCAGCTATAGAGGAATATTCAGGGCGTTCCTGGTAAATCTCGTGCATTTCCACGTGGTCCAGGGAGGGAGCACCATCACCCAGCAGCTCGCCAAGGTGCTGTTTACCGATATGGAAAGGAATTTTAAGCGAAAGATATATGAGACCTTCTGCGCGCGGGAAATCGAAAAGCGGTATGACAAGCAGGATATTCTCTCCATGTACCTGAACCTTATCTATTTCGGCAACGGCGCTTACGGGGTGGAGTCCACCGCAAAGATGTTTTTCGGCACTTCGGTCAGGGAGCTTTCGTTCGTTGAATGCGCCATGATCGTCGCCACCATATCGAATCCGAAAGTCTATTCGCCCCTCTCAGACCTTGATGCGGCAGTCAAAAAGACGAGGCGGATACTCGAGTCCCTTGTGGACGCCGGCTATGCCGGCCGGGGCAAAGCGGCATCGATGTACGAGGGGTTCCTGACGAAATGGGAGGTTAATTTTGATGAGGCGGGCAAGGCGGGATCCTCCCTTATCGGGAATTTTGTCTACAGCTCGTACCGGATCAACCGGGCGCCTTTTTTCAACGAGAGCATACGCCGGATACTGGTCGAAAAATTCGGGGAAGATGCCGTCAAAAAAGGCGGGCTCAAGGTGTACACGACCGTTGACGCCGCGAAGCAGGACGTTGCAATCAAATCCCTGAGGGCCGGGATCGAGCGGCAGCGCAATTATCATCTGAAGCTCTCAGAAAGGATTAAGAACAGGACACGGGCGGAAAAAGAGATGGAAAAGGCTGCCAATATCGAGGGGGCTCTTGTTTCCATCGACCCCGTCACCGGTGAGATTCTCGCCTATGTCGGCGGATATGAATTTTCGGCAAAGAGCCAGAACGATCATGTGGCGCAGATCAGGCGCCAGCCCGGATCGTCGTTCAAGCCGCTAGTCTACGCCGCCGCGGTTGAGAGCAGGGACATTACCCCTTCCACTGTTTTTATTGATGAGAAGACGGCGTTCACGGGAGGGTACACGCCGCGGAACTACGACGACCGGTATAGGGGCGAGGTCATTGCCCGTGAAGCCCTCACAAAATCGATCAACGTTATCGCGGTCAAGATTCTTGAGAAAACCGGTTATGACGGTATCATGAAGACATTGAAGAAGGCGCTGTATTTGTCTGATGCGGACCTCCGGGAGCGGTTCGGGAGAACGCTTTCCCTTGCTCTGGGGAGCTATGAGCTCTCGCCCCTTGAGAGCTGCGTCCTCCGGGCCGTGATCGTCAACGGCGGGGAATATGTGAGGCCGTATGGGATCAGGCAGGTAAAGGATTACAATGACAACGTCGTATGGAATAATGAAGAGGAGGTTTCACGCCTTACTGACGAGAGGAGAAAGGAGCTCGGGAAAATCATCGATCCGGTCGCCTGCTCGATAACCCTGAATATGCTGAGGGGCGTTTTCGAGGAGGGCGGCACCGCCTACGGCGCGGTGCAGAATAAAAAAATTGATTTTCAGATAGCGGGCAAGACCGGGACCACCACGAATTATAATGATGCGTGGTTTGTCGGATGCACCTCCAACACGGCCACTGCTGTATGGATCGGGAACAAGGAAGGCGCTATCTCACTCGGATGGGGCCGGGCAGCCGCCTCCCTTGCCGCACCGGTTTGGGCCGACTATATTACCGGTATCTATAAAGGCGATCCGCCTGCTGATTTCAAAATCCCGGACCAGGGAGTATCCATGGAAAAGATATGCCTTGATTCGGGCGAGGTGGCCGGCAGGAACGGGGAATGCCCGAGGGTATCCCGGGAACTCTATTATTCCGGGTCCGAACCGGGCCGCTACTGCCATATTCACGTGCTCAAGGAAAAGACCGGGGAGGCAGGCAGGGAAACAGATGAGGGGAAGAAAAAGGATGAGACAAAAAATTAAATCGCACGCTTTAATTATCATTGCCGTTCTGTCGTTCATGTCGTTCCGGTGGCCGGTCGATGACGGTTCGGTAACCTCGACCTTCGGTGAATCACGCTGGGATCATTTTCATGACGGGGTTGATGTGGTCTCCGGAAAAAGCCGGGTCTATCCCGTGGAGGCGGGCGTCCTCCTGTTTTATTGGGACAAGGCGCTCTTTCCCATGGAAAATTATCCGGGCGGCGGGAATTACAAGGTGCTGGGACACCGCAACGGCCTTTACTCGATCTATATGCACCAGGAGAACGGCATGCCTTCGAAAAGCATTTATACCGGGAACGATCCCGTCGGCACAATGGGCGACACCGGCCATTCCTTGAACCGCCACCTCCACTTCTCGATCCTCAACGTCAACCGGAGAAGCTCGATAAATCCTCTTAAGCTCCTTCCCGTTTTTCCGGACAGCAGGCCGCCTGAGATTAAGGAGATCGCGTTTAAAATCGGGGACAAATATGTCATAGTGCGGGACCGGTCCAATATACGCCTCACCAGGAATTATCCCCTGTTGGTCAGAATCGTCGATTCCGCCAGCGGTCGGGAAAACCTGGGGATTTACGAGCTCTCGGTGATTTTCAACGGCAGGAATATTCTGAACTTTAAATGCGATTTCCTCTCTTTTTCGAAAGGCCGGTTGAACATCGGCGGCAGGGGATTTGACGATCTATTCGACCGGAAAGGTTATTATAAAGTTAAAGGAGTGGTTTATGCCGAAGGCGAGAATGTATTCAAGGTCAGCGCCTCCGATTATTCAGGAAATCAAACGGAGAAAGAATTTATTTTTAACGTAAAATTGGATATGAACAAGTAAGTCTCTTTCGGCTATGGATCAATTTACCGTTGAAATCATCATATTGGCTTTATGCTTCATTCTGGGAGCGTTCTTCTCAGGATCCGAAAGCGCCTTTTTTTCGCTGACAAAGTCGGACATACACCGTTTTTCCCAATCAACCAACAGGAAAGAGCGATCCATTTACAAATTGATGAAGAATCCGCAGAAGATCCTCATCACGATTCTGGTCGGCAATCTTTTTGCGAACCTGATCTTTTCCACGATCTCCACGAAGCTCTTTCTCAATGTATGGCCTGACTGGGGGCATTTCATATCTATTGCGGTGGTCACGCCGCTCGTGATCATATTCAGCGAAATTTCTCCCAAGATAATAGCCTTGAATTCATATAAGGCTACTTCAAAAAATTTTCTGCCCCTTTTGCAGCTTTTTCATGTCCTGATATTCCCGGTCCGGTTCCTGCTCCTTCTGTTTACCGATGCCATGATGAGGATATTCGATCTCAAGCTCACGCATAAGAAGATTACCAAGGACGAGTTGGGCGTAGCCGTCAGACTGGGTGAAGAGCAGGGCATCATCGCGAAAGAGGAGGGAACATTTATCGAGAACGTCATACGGTTTTCAAAGAAGGACGCCTCGAACATCATGTTCCCCCGGAGCAGCGCGGTTTTTATTCCCTACGGCATGTCCATCAGGAAGGCAATGAAGGTCTTCCTCGAGTCAGGGGTGATCAGGATTCCGGTGTACCGGCAGGATCTCGACCATGTCATCGGCGTGGTGGATTCGCGGGAGCTGATCCCTTATTATTGGGGGTATAAAAAGGCGCGGAACATAAATCGCTTTATACAGGAAATCAAGTTTTTCCCCGCTTCGCGCGAGCTCCATGATCTCTTGAGTGATTTTCTTTCCGAGGGTATCCAGATAGCCATCGTCGTCGACGAGTACGGAGGCACGGCGGGCGTGGTGACCCTCAACAAGATCCTGTCGGAGCTCATGGGAAGGGACATGACGAAATGGGAGGATGACTCCAAGCACGTGGTCAGAAGGATCGACGGCAACGTGTCGATAATTTCCGGGGAGATGCAGATAGATGATTTTAATTATAGATTCGGGGAACAGCTGGTGAGCAGGAACGCGGATTCCATCGGCGGCTATATCATAGAAATGCTGTCCTCTATCCCCAAGCGGGGAGAAGTCTTCAGCACCAAAAAATACGTACTCCGGGTCCGGTATATTAAAAGGAATAAGATTGAGACCGTAGAGGTGATTCCGAGGAATCCTTTCGAGGAGATCAAGCGATGATTCTCATCATGTCGCATTATCTGCTGTATATTATTTCTATTTTCATCATGATGCTTCTTCATTTTTTCGTGTCAGGGGTCGAGACCGCGCTTCTGACCTCTGACAGGATACGTCTCGAGGATCTGTCCGGATCCGGCACCAGGAGCGCACGGCGCGCCTTGGCAATACTTGACAACATCGAAAACGCCATCATCATGATACAGATAGCCGTCAACGTATTCGAGATTGCGGCTACGGCATTTATCGCCTATCTGGCCACCACGGCGTTCTTAATCGATGAACCGAAGCTGGTTCTCGTGGCCGCGGTGCAGACGGTCGTCTTTTTATTGTTGTGCGAGCTTTCCCCCAAGATAATAGCGCGCGCCAATGCGGAGAGGTTCCTCATGTTCAGTTCGTATCCGGTGGCGGTTCTCCTGGTCGTTTTTAAGCCTCTCGTGGCATTCGGATTCGCCATTTCCGGAATTCTCAAAAGGATCTTGAATGTTGCCGATTCCGGGCGCATGATCCTCAAGTCGCGTGATGAGATCGATACACTGTTTAAAATCGGAGAAGAGGAAGGGGTCATCGACGAGGAGCACCAGGTCTATGTCTCGGAGATATTGACGTTCAAGGATATCACCGCGCGGGAAGTCATGACACCGACGATCGACATCGTGTCCGTGGAGATCAATCAGGATGTCCGCGTTCTGGCGGATACCTTTGCAAACACAAGGTTTTCAAGAGTCCCGGTTTATGAGAAACGGGTCGATAATCTCATCGGGTACGTTTTTTACCGTGACATTCTGAAAAACAGGAATTGCAAGCGGATACAGGACGTCATGAACAAGGTTCACTATGTGCCGACGACCAAAAAGATAGTGGAGCTGTACTTTGAGATGCTGGAAAATCTGATCCCCGTGGTCTTTGTTGTCAATGAATACGGCGCAGTCGTCGGTATGGCAACCCACGAGGATATAGCAGAAGAGGTCGTGGGCGAGATCCACGCGAGCGATCAGTCGGAGGAGGAATTGATAATAGAGCTGGGCAGAGGGAGGTATCTTGTAAGCGGCAAGCTGGATATTGAGTTCTTTATGAAAAGATTTAATGCGGCCATTGAAAAAAGGGGATTTGAAACCCTCTCCGGCTTTATCGCCTACCGGATGGGCAAGATACCGAAAAAAGGCGACCGCTTTACCTACGACAAATACACGTTTATCATCGAGGAGGCAACCGAGCGCTCAATTGACAAGGTAATACTGCAGTCTGCAAAAAAGAAAAGAAGGGCTACCGAAGGAGCATAGGCCCCAGATTATCCTTGCCGCCGAGGACATGCACATGGATGTGCCATATGACCTGGCCGCTGGACTTCCCGTTGTTTATGATCACCCGGTATCCCTTCTGATCGATCCCTTTGATTTTGGCGACCTCTTTTACAGCCAGGAATACATCGGCCATCATGAAGCTGTTGTTGCTGTTTAGATCCTCGATTCTCTCCGCATGAATTTTGGGGACGATCAGAACATGCACCGGAGCCTGCGGATGTATATCCTCAAACGCGAATACCGTATCGTCCTCATAAACTTTTGTTGCAGGCGTTTTTCCGTTTATTATGTTGCAGAACAGGCAGCCCATAGGTCAGTCCTTAAATAAAGTAGTCCCCCTCCCTTGAGGAGGGGGACTACAGCTAAAAAAGTCAAGGATTTATTACGAATGCGCACTATTGATAATATAAAAATAATCGTCTATCACGGGCAGGATAAAGACAACCCGATAGTCCGGAAGTTCAGGGAACTCAAAGGAAAGGAATTCATCGAATGCGATGAAAGCCGGACCATGGATTCCGCCGCGGCACGGTTAAAGAACGCCGGCGTGCCCTCAAAAGAGGTCGTGATATTAAAACAATATAAAGGGAGGATAATCCGGCGCTGTCCGGGAACCCCGGGAATGATATGCTGCAACTACATGATTATAAACACGGGATTCAATTGCCTGTATGACTGTACGTACTGCTTCCTTAACACATACCTCAATTCGTACGGTATCGTTCAGTTTATCAACGAGGGAATATCCATGTCCGAACTGAGAGCTTTGACTGCTGAAAAGGCCGCAGTACGGATAGGCACCGGCGAGTTTACCGACTCCCTGATGCTTGACCAGATCACCGGCATCGGCGCGTCCCTGATACGGAGCGCATCGCATTACAGAAATCTCTTTCTGGAGCTGAAGACAAAATCAAGCAACATCGAACACCTTCTTTCCGTCCCGGATAAGGGGAACGCGGTGCTGGCATGGAGCCTGAACACTGAACGAAACATACGGCTGTATGAGGCCGGGACAGCAGCACTGGACGCGCGTATTCAGGCAGCCGCGGCTGCCTGCCGGGCGGGATACCTCGTGGCTTTTCACTTCGATCCTATTATTATATATCCGGATTGGGAGCGTGAATATCTGGACGTTCTGGACAGACTTTTCCGTGCCATAGATGCGGAGAAGGCGGCCTGGATATCCCTGGGGTGCTTCCGCCACAGTCCCGGATTTAAGGAGGCCATGCACGGCGCCTCTTCCGGCCCGAGCTTGACCGCGGGGGAGATGTTCCCGGGGCCTGACGGCAAATTCAGATATCTGAAGGGGATCAGAATCGGAGTTTATCATACAATGCTCGATCGGATACGATCATATGGCGGCACTACTTTCGTGTATCTTTGCATGGAATCGGCGAGCGTGTGGCGATCTGTGTTCGGTATCGAATACAAGAATTCGGATGAGCTTGAATCCGCTTTCGGCAATCACCTGAAAAACTATTTTATCCAATAGTCTTTTCGCATGCCCCCCAAACCCCCCAGAGGGGCTAACTTCTACCCACATCTCCATGTGTAAGAACAGGGGATAGGGGAATTGAAGAGATATCAGAGATAAGTTTATTTTTTAATCTTAAATGATTGTTTTTCCTCTTCAATTTTAACAATATTCCGTTAAAAATGTATCTCTATCATCTCTTCTATCTTCTTATCCCCCTTGCTTACACACTTGTGGGTAGTTGTTAGCCCCTCCGGGGGATTTAGGGGGGCGAGAGACTTGATTTAAAAATGTGGATAATGATTAGATTAAAGGGAAAGACGTGTAATAGTAATTATTAAAGAAACCAATTAAATTTCTTGACCAAATATTGCAATGCGTGTCAGATATTTTTTGATAAAAGATGCTTTACTCGGCATCACCATAGAATTTCTGAAAATTTACTGATATTCGGGAGAGACGGCACCGTGGATGAGCGGGATTTTCGTGAATGCCAGAGGGAGCTTAAGAACATAATGGCCATGCTGGCGGAACTTTATGGTTCCGTGGATATTGATGCGCTTAAGAAAAAGGCCGCGGGCCTGCATCAAAAGACTCTCAATGAGGAATTCTGGCATAATAAGGAGCTGCTTGCCAAAACCAACCGGGAGATCAGCAGCCTCAGGAGGAGAATCGATCCCTTTGAACATCTCATGAGCGAGATGAAGGAAGACGCCGAGCTCTTCGAGATGGCCGTGCAGGAAGGCGACGCTGAGGTGGTGAAGGATATCTGCGGGAAGATCGAGGCCTACAGAAAAAAATTCGGCGAGATAGAGACGCTTGAGCTTCTTTCCGGCGATGATGATTTCAGCAACGCATTCGTCGCCATACATCCCGGCGCCGGCGGCACGGAATCGCAGGATTGGGCGAACATGCTGTTTCGGATGTACTACCGGTGGGGCGAGCAGAAGGGTTTTGCCGTTGAGGTGATTGATTATACGCCGGGTGAGGAAGCGGGCATCAAGAGCGCCACGATCCAGTTCACGGGGGAGTACGCCTATGGGTTGCTCAAGGCGGAAAAGGGGATTCACCGGTTGGTGCGGATATCCCCTTTCGACGCGAATAAGAGGCGACATACCTCATTCGCCTCCGTGGAGATTATCCCCGAGGTTTCCGAGGATATAGAGGTCGATATTAAGGAATCCGATCTGAGGATCGATACCTACCGTGCCTCAGGCGCCGGCGGCCAGCATGTCAACAAGACGGATTCCGCGGTGCGGATAACGCACATGCCGACCGGAATCGTGGTCCAATGTCAGAATGAGCGTTCGCAGCATAAAAACAAGGCTTTTGCCATGAAGGTACTCAAGGCCCGGCTCTATGAGCTTCGCAAAAAGGAATTCGAAGACAAGCAGCAGGAGAAGATCGGGGAAAAGAAGGAGATATCATGGGGCAACCAGATCAGATCATACGTTTTCCAGCCGTACACCATGGTGAAGGACCACCGGACCGGCGAGGAAACGGGAAACATTGAACAGGTTTTTGACGGCGGAATTGACCGGTTCATTTACGCATATCTGCGCGCCATGACGTAACTATAATCATTCATTATGAAGCTGACCATCAACCAACTTGCGCGCCTTTTTGAGAAATACGGCGACGCTATTGAAATCAGATATTTCGATGATGTCGGAATCAATAATGAGAATTACTTTGTATCGGGTGATCTTGTTTTACCGGTGCATCTCCGGAGGTTCTCGGAGAAAAATATTGCCGAGATTGAGGTATTTTATACTCCTGCAGTGCATGAATATCTTGCACGGGAGTTTCCTCTTGAATTTAGGCCTGCCTATGCCAAAGCCACCTTCACCCAGATGGACAGGATTCTGGAAGGCTTGAAGAACGCCAATTCGCAATCGAAGAGGAAACGCTTCATCCGCATGGTCGGCGATGTGTACGGCATGGACCTGAACAGGGGCAGGCAGGTAATTCTTCTCAGGAACGACGAGCCGCTTGACTACAGAAAATGGAACAATTTGAAGCGGGATATAGACCAGAGCCAGTTGTTTTCCTATAGAAATTCTGAATTAATAATTATAATTTTTGTCAACTTGACCCTCAGCGACCGGAAGATCTATATCGAGCACTTTAAAATCAATACGGATCTTATATCCCTCATCGTCACGCGATGCCGGGAGACGGCCCACTGTATTTCGCCCGACTTCATCCCGACCGAGGATGTGGTATCCGTGACCGATCCCTCTCTGTTGATCGAGGAGTATATACGCAGCAGCGCCCGCCTTATTATCATAGGGGAAAAACTTGAAGATGCGGACAAGAGAGCTTTATTGCAGGTAAGAAATTACGATAAATTCGTCCGTCTCCTCGTGGTTCCGGCCCTGGATCATACAAACATCCAGGATTTTTTAACGCAGACGCAGCTCGTGTATAACAACGACCGATGGCTGTAACGGAAATGTTCCTCAATGCTCCGGGAGCGCGGTATTCGTCTTGAGTATGGCGGGGTGACGTATTGAAAAAAAAATTCTATGAGCGGCTGAAGAAAAATCTGCGGCCGTTCGATTTCGGCAAGGAGATCGGGCGGGAACTGGGCACGACGGACGTGGGGAAATACCTGAGAGGCATACGCCCCAAAAAAGAAAAATTATTTCTCAGAACATTCGACAGCGATGCGGTCTACGATCTGCTGAAGCGGGTAAACCTCCTTGCTCATCTTGCGGAGCTCGGCTATGGGAACGTCAAGATCAGAATCGACGTCGATGACGCTGAAATCAATTATCTGAATTTATATTATGACACGATCGATCCGGAGAACATTCTGTTCGACCTTCGACTGAGCGAATCGAGATTCATCCCCGATGAAAAGTATTTCGGAGAGGGCAGGTACGACACCTACGACGTAATCGTCATCGAATGGCTGTCCGCTCAGGACCCGCGGCGCCCTTTTTCAAGCGGTAAACCGCAACTCCCGGGGCAGAGGTATCCGGGACTCGGCATTCTCCGGCACTGCTTCGAAATCATGTCCATCATGGGAAGGAGCCTGGGGAAGGACGGCTTCATCGATGTTCCGGACCATATCCACGGCGCGATCATGTATGCGAAAAAGTTCAAATTTTTCGACCCCGCCCATGAGGGCGTAGTGCGTGCGCTTATGAGGGACTTGAAGGATTATTCGCTTTCGGACATATCCTGGGGGATACTCACCCGGAGCATCATTGAAAAATACAAAAATCAGCCGCAGCCGTATGATCCGTCGGAGCAGGTGTATTATATTTCAGACCGGCTTCGGAATTATTTTCACTCCAGTAAATATAGAACGCTTTTTCGGAAGTATTACGGGCGGAAACATTTCAAGTTCAATTATGAAGAGATGCTTGAAAAAAAAGAGAAAATTCTTGAGACAAAGAGCATGGTGGAGCTTTAGCATCTCTTTGCAAAAGACATTCCGGAGATCGGGCGCATAGTCACGCGGAATAATGATATTTCAATGCGCTGATTCTCGATATCTCGTTGATCCTCTCTTTCAGCTGGAGCGATTCCGCCGTCATTGCTTTCATAAGAAGCTTCCGTTTACCGAAGAGAAGTTCAATCATCTTCCGGATTTCATTCCGCAATGATACGATTTCTTTGATCTCATTCTTTTCAGAGTTGAGGCGGGAAAAGATCCCCTTCTTGTCCGATCCGATGATCTTCGCCAGGTCGTTCTCAATGCCGGAGATGCGGTAGTCGGCAGTATCGATCTCTTCAATAATCGCCTTGTCGGTTTCTATGATCTCGAGTATCTTTTCCAGATTTTGTGTTTTTATATAATGAAGTTTGTCCGATTCGCTCAGAAGCAGTTTTTTCAGGGAGTTGAGCTTTTCCCTGTAGGGTATGGTCAGTTCGGCGATGATTCTTTTTACATCATCCCTCAATGCTGAAATTCCCTTTCGCACCGATATTGGATCTATCGGCAGTCGATTCGTTCGCAGATATTTTATCCCACGCGTCGCGCAGCTCTTTCAAGAGCTTCACGACCCCTTTTATCGTTTCCGGGTCCTTTTTAATGTTGGCTTCCAAAAGGGTCTTTTTGAAATACATGTACAGGTTAAATAAATTTTGCGAGATTTCTCCGCCCTCTTTCATGTTCAAAGAGAGGAGCAGCTCCGTGATGATATCCTGGGCTTTTATAATATTATTGTTTGCGACGTCGTATGTTTTCGGGTTCATGTTGTCAATGGCGATGGTCAAAAACTTTATTGCTCCGTCATAGAGCATGACGATCAGTTTTCCCTGATTGGCCGTTGCGATCTGAGTCTTCTTATATTCATTGAAAGGATTTTTTTCAGGCAGTGCCATTACTACCCCCATTGGCATAATAAAAATATACAGGATCCCGCTTAATTATCGTAAAAAAGGGCCCAAGACTGAATCATTAATTCCCGACCGGCCGGCTCTTTTTAATGTTTTGTCACGGCTTGCTGAAGATTGACTCGATTCTCTTTAATATTTCCTCGTATTTTTCTTTAGTTTTGCGGGTGATCTCATCCGGAAGCGGCGGCGGTGAAGAATCCTTATCCCACGCGGTGGTCTCCAGGTAGTCACGGATGTATTGTTTATCAAAACTTACCGGCGAGGTGCCGACCTGATAGGCTGACTTGTCCCAGAACCGCGAGCTGTCCGGGGTCAACGCCTCGTCGATCAGTATTATCTCATTGTTCGCGAAGCCGAATTCAAGTTTCGTGTCGGCGAGGATAATCCCCTGTTTATCCAGAAGATCCCATGCATATTCGTAAATCCTGATCGTGATCTCCCCCAGGCGGTATGCCAGCTCCTCTCCAACCTTGCCGCGCATGAATTCCAGAGGCACATTTATGTCATGGCCGGAATCAACTTTTGTCGCCGGCGTGAACAGCGGGGCATCAAGCTTCTCGGCCATCCGCAGGCCCGGCGGCAAGGGAATCCCGCACACGGATCCCGACGACTGGTAATCCTTCCAGCCGCTTCCGATAAGATATCCCCGGGCTACACATTCAAAGTCGATCCGCGCCGCTTTGCGCACTATAACGGACCGGTCCTTCAAGAGCTCGGGGAAGTCGCTGAAGGGTTTGGGGAAATTACTGAATTCATCTTCAACGATATGATTTTTTATGGCTTTTATGTTTTTGAACCAGAGATTCGATATCTTGTTTAATACTATTCCCTTGCCGGGGATGCCGTTAGGGAATACATGATCGAAAGCCGAGACCCTGTCGGTTGATACTATGAGGATATGCTCCTTATCGATGATATAAATATCCCGGACTTTCCCGCTGTATTTTTTTTTGGCGCCGGGAATTTTAACGTTTACAAGAGCTTCCATACAATCTCCAATAGGGCCATAAGTGTATGGTGAATACTCCGCGGCAATGAATCAGTTGTCAAGGAAAATGAGTGCCTTTTTTACGGCGCGATTAAATTTTACTTGCCGGTTCTTTTTTTTATTATATTGCAGGCACATGTTTGTATCTATGCTGAAAAAAACCGCTCCCTGGATATTATTGCCCGTACTCCTGGTCTTTGGATACTGGTCCGGCCGGTTCATCGGGAATAGGTTTTTATTAAATCTCATTTCTTCGGACAGCTTATTCCCTCTTTTAATATCCAGGCCTGTTGATCAATTCTACGAAATAGCCCTATTGTTGAACAGTAGAAACCCGTATAGCCGACTGAGCGGATACTATTCCCTTCTTGACAATAAGATGATAAATACTCAATTTTTGATGGAACGATTCCAAAAAGAAGAGAATTATACCATCAAAAGGAGCATTTTGTGGATTTTAAGCTTTTCGGACGATACCGGTGACGTTTTGAGATTCTATTCGTCGATCTTTAGCAGGAATGATCCGTTGATGAAAGATATACTCGTGCTCATGAAAAGGATCGATAGAGATTACTTCATGAAATTTATCGAAAAGAATAAGATTGACAATACTGTAATGCCCTGAATGAGGTGGCGTATGGATAACCGAGCATACCTAGATCAACTGTGCCGTGAGGCACAGGCCTCGGCACGGATCATCGCCAATTTCTCCACGGCGCAGAAAAATAATCTGCTCGGCGGTATTGCCGCTTCGCTGAGAAGAAAAACCGGAGCCATCCTGGCTGCGAACGAGAAGGACCTCAAAACCGCCGAAGAGGCGGACATGGACAAGGCCATGTATGAGCGCCTTCTGCTCAATAAGGAAAGAATTGAAGCGATGGCGGTATCCGTGGAGGAGATCGCCCGGTTCGAGGATCCGGTGGGAAGAATAGAGAAGATGACGCTCCGGCCGTCCGGGATCCGGGTCGGGCAGATGCGGGTGCCGCTCGGCGTCGTAGCAGTCATATATGAGTCAAGGCCGAACGTCACGATCGATATCGCCTCACTCTGCATCAAATCCGGCAATGCGGCTATTCTGCGCGGCGGAAAGGAAGCCATTCATACCAATTCAGCGCTTTACAGCGTTGTTCGCGGGGCATTGAGCGAATGCGGATGCCCGGAAACCGCCGTAACCTTCATTGAGCGCACGGAGCGCGATCTGGTATCGATGCTGGTGAAGATGAACGCCTTCATCGATATCGTAATTTTACGCGGCGGGGAAGGCTTGATAAAATCGGTGACCGCGGAATCAACCATTCCGGTGATCAAGCATGATAAAGGGGTGTGCCACATATTCATCGACGAAAGCGCGGAGGAGGAGATGGCCAACCGGATAGCGGTCAATGCAAAGGTGCAGCGCCCGGCAGTCTGCAATTCCATGGAGTGCCTGCTCATTCATGCCGATTACCGGCACAAGGAGTCGCTTATAAAGAGCCTGCTCGATCATAACGTTGAAATCCGGGGCTGTAACCGAACAGTCGCTATTTTTCCTGATACAGTAAAACCGGCAACGCAACAGGATTGGGGGAATGAGTTTCTTGACCTGATCCTCGCCGTAAAAATTGTTGACTCTCCTGGCCAGGCCATGGACCATATTGCGCGCTACAGCTCAAGCCACTCCGAGGCGATCGTGACGTCCGATTATAATAGCGCCCAGCGATTCCTGAAAGAGGTCGATTCTTCCGCCGTTTTCGTGAATGCCTCCACCAGATTCCATGACGGGGGGGAATTCGGACTGGGCGCGGAGGTGGGAATATCGACGCAAAAGCTCCATGCACGCGGCGCCATGGGGCTGGAGGGGCTGACATCTCTGAAGTATATAATATACGGAAAAGGGGAGACGCGGTAAGAATTGAAGCTGGGGATATTCGGAGGAACGTTCAATCCGATCCACTACGGCCATCTGATAAATGCGGAGATGATCAGGTCCGATTATGATCTTGACAAGATTATCTTCGTGCCCTCCAAATTGCCGGTACACAAGGAGCTCGCCGGCAATGTATCCGCAGACGACCGCTATGCCATGGCCGTGCTCGGCATCCATAACGTGAAAGAGTTCGAGGTTTCATCAATTGAAATTGACAGGGAAGGGCCGTCTTATACCATTGCCACCGTCCGTGGAATGAAGTCGATGCATCCCCACGATGATATCTGCCTCATTATCGGAATGGATTCTTTGCACGAAATTGACTCATGGAAGGATCCTGAACAGCTGCTCGGCAGCGTGCCGGTTATCGCAATGAGGCGTCCGGGGGAGAACATGCCTCCCCGAATGGATCTTGCGGGATACAGCATCCGGTATGCGCATAATCCGCTTATCGATATCAGTTCCACGTGCATCAGGGAGCGCGTGCGGGAGAAAAAATCGGTCCGTTTTTTGCTTCCCGAATCCGTGATCCGCTATATTAAAAGAAAGGGCTTGTATCAAAATTGAGGCAAAAAATTTTCATGGCAGGAATTGCCATAGCGCTGATATTCACGACTGTCGGAATATACTACTGTTATAGCATGCGGACGCGGAACGCGGTCGACAATCTGATACAGCAAAAAAAAATCATCAATATCCTGGTCGCGGGGAGCAACAGATTCAGCGATCACCGGCACAAGTTCTTCTCTATTGTAAGCATCAACCCCGAGAGCGGCAGGATCGGCGTCACCTTCATCCCCCCGGCCTTTAAGATCCGCTTGGATGATGAGGGAGATCATGTCGCCCGCATCGAGGATGTGGTGGTGTTCAACTTCAATAGAATCAGGTATTCGCTCCAGAAGGATTTGAAGCTCAATATTCCTTTTTATGTGGAGATCTATTCGGCCGGCCTTGAGCGGATCGTGGACCTCATGGAGGGGGTCAGCCTCTTTATCCTTGACCAGATGAAGAATCCGCCGAACATCCATTTTGGCGTCAACTATTTCGACGGCCAGAAGGTCGTCCGCTACATCAACACCGTGGATGAAAATTCCATATATCTGAAGTACGACCGGATTCTCGACATCCTCATGACCCTGTATGAGAACAGGGAGCGATTGGAGCGCTTTCGCAATCCCGAGCTTATCCGTGAAGTGCTGAAATCCGCAAAGACGAATATCCTTCCTCAAGAGGCGCTCCGGATCGCCGATATCGTGTTCAAAGACGGCGATATGATGGCGACTACGGTGCCCGGATTTTTCAAGGATGGATTTTATGTCATGGATGACATCACCTATAAAATCTATGAAAAGGAATTTTTAGCGGCGCTCATAGTCAACAGGAATGAAAAAGAGATCGATTCGTCAATAAAGATTAAGATTATAAACGGGACCGACGTTCCGGGCCTGGCCCGCAAGATGCGGGAGAGATTGATACGCGAGGGTCTTAACGTCGTCGAATTCGGCACGTCGCCCTTCCGGAAGATGAATAAATCCGTTATCATCAACAAACACGCCTCGATAATGGCGGTCAACAGGGTTTCGGAGTTAACCGGGATAGATAATAGATATCATATCGCGGACAATATGCAGCTTCACAATGTGATGATCATTATCGGAGAGGATATGGCGAAGTGACGCACCGGAATAGGTTATCGGATACGGATATTATCGATATATCCCGCACGTGTGCGCGGATACTCGATGAGAAAAAAGGTACGGACATTATCATTTTGGACCTGAGAGGGGTGAACAGCTATCTCGACTATTTTCTCATAACCACCGGGAACTCGCGCGTTCATTGCAGGGCTCTGGCGCGGGAGCTTGAAAAATTTATTGATTCGCGGAACTTACCGCAGCGGAACAAACCCGATTATGAATCGGGCTGGATACTGCTTGATTTCAATGAACTGATCGTGCATATCTTCACGCAGGAAATGCGTGAATACTACCAACTGGAGAAGCTGTGGGGCGATGCAAAAAAAATATCATACAATAGCCGCAGTGAAGAACAGGGCTCATAGATACTGGATATCCTTTCTCCTGATCGCCGTGGTGACGAATATCGGCTCATGCGGCAGGTTGAATGATACCATGCACGGCATCAGCCCCGAGTACGTCATCAATAAGTTTTTTGAATCCTGGAAGCAGAGGGACTGGAAAATCCTCTATACCCTGGTGCATCCCGGTTTTATACAGCGGATACGGATGCAGAAGCTTTCCCCTGAAGAGGAGGGGATGAGCGATGAAGAGCTGTTTATCCATCAATTCAAAGCGGCATCCGAAAACAATCCGGGCAAGGCGCTCAAAAGCTATAACGTTAAATCCATAACATCGTATAAACCCGGCGATACAACGGTATGGGCGGATACGATCGTCAATGGAAAGAAAAAGCGGATTCCCCTGACCCTCGACGGCCTTACCCTGAAGGTCGACCTGACGAGGATCGAGTAACGACGGATTTAAATTATTTGTACGATTATTTTTACGAGCGGCAGGATAAGCAGGATTACGCTGAGTACAACAAGAAGAACCGTTGTCAGCAGGCCCACCGTATTTTGAAGGCGATTATTGATGTATTCTCCCATAATCCTTTTATTATTGACAATACTGATCATGCATACGAGGACGATCGGCAGCAGTATGCCGTTCAATACCTGGGTCCAGATCGTTATGGCGATGAGCGGTGCGCCGGGGATCAGTATAATGACGACCGCTATAAGAAGTATGGATGAAAAAAGGGTATAGAACTGGGGAGCTTCATTGAATTTTTTATCCAGTCCTGCCTCGAATCCGAATCCCTCGCACACGTAGAACGCCGTCGCCAAGGGTAGAATCGCGGCGGAGAATATTGAAGCGATGAAGAGGCCGAAAGCGAACACGAAGGAGGCAAGCTCGCCGGCAAGCGGCCGCAGGGATACGGCCGCATCCTTGGCCTCATTAATGGTGATCTGATTGATATGGAGCGTTGAGGCGCAGGCGACAATGATGAAAAAAGCTATAACGACCGTGGCAATTCCGCCGAGTATTACATCCAATCGGACATATTTATAATCCTCGATCTTAATGCTCTTCTCGATGACAGCGGACTGCATATAGAATTGCATCCATGGCGCTATTGTGGTTCCGACAATACCCATCGTCATCGTCAAATACCCTTCATTCCAGTGGAACGTCGGATTTATCAGTGCAGCGCCGACCTCCTGCCAGTTCGGCTTGGCCAAAACCGCCGATATGATGTACGACAGCAGAAAAAAACTGAAGACAAGAAATATCCGCTCCGCGGTTTTATAATTCCCCTTGACCACCAAGAGCCATACGACCACCGCCGACAAGGGAACGGATACGTATTTGTTTATATTAAAGATCATTAGGCTCCCGGCGATCCCCGCGAACTCGGTAGCGGTATTCCCGATATCCGCGATCAGCAGGCAGAGAAAAATATAGAAGGTGGCTTTGACGCCGAAGTTTTCCCGGATAAGATCCGCAAGCCCCTTGCCGGTCACGATTCCCATCCGCGCATTCATTTCCTGCACGGTTAAGAGCGCTATAAAGGAGGGAACGAGTGTCCAGAGAAGCTGGTAGCCGTATACAGCCCCTGCCACTGAATAGGTTGTTATGCCGCCTGCATCGTTGTCAACGCTTCCGGTTATGATCCCGGGACCGAGAACGCTCAGGAAAATGACAATGTTCCTGAGATAGACGTTTTCTTTTAATTTTTTTAAAAAATTCATGATCGATAGTCTACCCGGGGCTGCCTCAAAAGTGTGCCACAGAGGCGCAGAGATCTATGTCTCCTCAGTCTCTTCCCTGATTTCCGAAAAAACGGATTCAAGGGCGTCTTTCATGGTGATTATTCCCTGTATCCGGTCGTTATCGTCGACTACCGGAACGACCGTAAAATTATATTTATAAAAGATTTGAGCGACCATCTTTATATGCGTGTCGACTTTAACCCTGACCACGTTTTCCCGCATGACCTCGCCGATCTTTTTTTTCGCCGGGGAAGTCAAAAGTTGTTTCAGGGTGATCACGCCGGCAGGGACGTCGTTCTCGTTCAATACGTAAATATAATAAATCGATTCGATATCTTCCGCGGTCTTTCTGATTCTCCTCAACACGCGGCCAGCCGTCTCATCGGTCCGGGCGGAGAGAAATTCTGTATCCATGAGGCTGCCCGCGATTCGATCCGAGTATTTCAACAGGTCTTTGATCTGCTGTACTTTTTCTTCCGGCAGAATTTTGAACAGCTCATTCACCGATTCACTCGGCATGCCGTCGAGAAGGTCGACGACCTCGTCCATCGGGGTTTCATCCAGAATTCTGGCAAGCCTTCCATGTTCAAGCGATACGGCGATCATGAGACGCATCTTGTGCGGGAGCTCCTGTAAAATGTCGGATGCGGTTGCGTCGTCGAATGAGTTAAAAATGAGCATCCGCTCCTCAGCCCCGAGGTCCGTGAGAATATCAGCCAGGTCGGCGGGATGGAGTTCCGAGAGCTTCGAATGGGGAATTTTAAGGGAGAGTGATTTCAAGTCCCCGGCGGTCGTGATGGGCTGGACATATTTCCACGATATGAATTTGTCCCGGAGTTCATACGAGAAGAGCCATTTGACGATCTCGCCGAACGCTTTCAGCCATCCGAGCCTTCTCAAGAATCCCTTGAATCCGACGTCCATATGGACAAGCCATAATTTGATTCCGTCCTTCAAAATGTGCAGGTCGTTCACCCGCACGACCTTTGATCCGCTGATATCGACGATCTGCTTGTCCCAAAACGTTTCTCTGAGCTTGATTTCATTCTGGGAGAGTTTGACGGGCTCGATGAGGCTTTCGGAGCATTCTATTGCTAGAGAGCGATCCTCTTTGATATCCTGGACGCATTTCCACGGGAGATATCCCCGCTGCCGTGAAACACCTCTCCGGATAATGAGGCCGTTTATGCGCGGATACAGTCCCTGCACATCGGCGATTATATCATCGAGTATCCCTACCTTCCGGCCTGCCGTATCGATGACCGGAAGATTGATGATCTGGGACAAAAAAATAAAATTTGCCCGCACGGATTTCGTTTTCATTGCAGTACCGTGTTAATGTATAATGCAGCTTCCTGCTGCAAGCAAAAAGTCGTGCTGCAATGCCCTCACCCGCGCTGCCGCGCACCCTCTCCCATTAAACTCGGAAGAAAGGAGAGGGTTTCCGAAGTGAGAAGCTTTGGCTTTTGCACCCCCTCTCCTTTTTTCAATTCTTAATGGGAGAGGGGGCCGGGGGGTGAGGGCATACCGGCAATAAATTTCAAATTCTAAGAAATTTTTTCGGGAGTATTTCATAATGGATGGCCCCGCATGCACAAAACTTCTTCCATACAATTCGTCAAGCACAATACGAGGGTGTGCGGCTACCTGATCATTGCTTCCCGTCTGTTCCCCTTTGTAAAAAACACAATTGAAAGGAACAGGGCATAAGCGAGCACGGCGAGTACAGAGACGGGGCGCCAGTAAAAACCGAGCGGGGCAATCAGTATCACGATGACCCAGTGAAGCAGGATTACCCGCAGGGAATGGAGTTTTATCGGGAAGTCGTGATACCGGCAGATAACCGCTATGCCGTTAAGGTTCCATCCGTACAGGGAGATCAGGGCATGCAGTTTCAGCAGTAGTTTGCCGTTGGGCGGGCTGGGTATATAGAGGGACAGCGGTATGTAAATGATTCCGGTGATCGCGGTCATGATAAGGAACGCCATTCCCGAGGAGAGAAACGCCTTCGGCTGTTCCCTGAATCCAAGCTTCAGATAGATGGCGAAGATTATCACCACGGTTACAAAGAGGATGCCGGCGATAATGAGCTCCGGAATGAACATCTGCATAAGGATGAAGAGGAAAAAGATGATAACGCCGAGATTGATGATCCAGAAGCTTGCGTCCTCGAATATCCGGGTCGGGCGATTCATGCTTTCTTTCATCTTGCCGTACATGACCGACATGGTGATGAGGGACACGGGAAAGGAGAAACCGAGAAAGAAAATGTCCAGCGTGAGTTTGGGAGAGAGGATGAGCCCCCCGTATTGATGATTGTAGATCACGAGCGCCGAAATGATGAGGGCAAGCGACAGGCACAGGAGCGAAGCGTGATGAAATTTTTCCGAGGTGCTGGAAGACGGGGTGAAAAAGTTCCACGGCACAAAGGAAAATTTTTTTATCCGGACGGCTTCGACCAGGAGCGCCAGGATCATTGCAACCGATATGGCATAGCGGTACATTTGTAAAAATGCAAAAACCGCATAACAGAAAGAGAGGAGGAAAAAAAATCCGGCACGTAGTGATGCCCCTTTTTTGCCTTCGCTGTAGATCAGAATGGCGGTTCCTCCGCTGCAGAGATTGAATAAGAATATGTGAAGCCGCTCGAAGTTATAGGCAGGGCAGAAAAGCTGTAGAAAGCCGAAAAAGAGGGCTGCCGTCATGGTGACGATGAGGATAAGTTTTGTCTTTAGATTCATACCCCCCGGCCTTGTTATAAGTAAAGATACAACAATGCCATGATGATGAAGTTCATGTCAACTAAAAGCTCATACTTGAGGGGGATGATATAGTTGAGATTTTTGATTATATACATGAAGGCAAGAAAATAGAGAATAGTAACAATAAACGGTAAAAAATACAGGTTATTCAGAGCGATTGTTACATATCCGTAAACCAGAATCCCCGCAGCGGATATGATATTCGCTGCTATCCATACCTTATCGGCGCCGAGCCAGAGCGGCAGGGTCTCCCTTCCCATGATGAGGTCTCCCTGATAAGCGATAAGGTCGAGGAGAACCGTCCTGAGAAAAATGACCGTGAATACCCATGCGGATAGCGATACGAGGCTTTGAATCTCAACGGATGAGGCCAGCATCGGCACCATGACCGTTACGATGATCCAGCCGAGGCAGGTGACTATTTTTGAATAGTACATTTTTTTTACGAACCCGACATTGATTTTTTCTATGAAAATCCTGGCCGGTTTAGTCGAATAGATAAATCCGGTAAGGTATGAAGTGATGATGACGGCTATGGTTGCCGGGTTGCATTCCCGAGCAAGATATATTGAAGCGAGCATTGAAATGATCGATGCGGTAAGCAGGGGTATCCCGTATTTTTCATAAATGAGGTATTTGTCCGGATTGCTTAGTTTTAGAAAGCTTTTTTCGAAATAGTTGTTTATTGAATACATGGAGAAGATATACAGAAATGAGATAGTCGGAAACAGGAACCCGTCGCCGATGCCGGAATACGCCAACGCGATGAGGCTCATGAAAAATGCAGCGGCAGCGGACAGGAGATTGGTACGCATGATGTACTGTAGAAAGATGAGGGCTGATTTGAGGAATATATTGCTTTTTTTGAATTTTATCGCATACAATTTATCCAGAACATTATTGATGATCCATCCCGGCGTGGATGTCCCCGCGGTCACGAGCACGCTGCGGGAATCGGAAAATCCGTCCTCCGTCAGCTCGTCCCCGGTTTCAATGTGGAATGTCTTTACGTTGTTATCCGTCCCGATCCGCGCGAGGCGCTTCGTGTTTGCGGAGTTTTTGCCTCCGACGACCACCAGGGTGTCGTTCCCGCTCACTATTCCTGCAAGCACGTCATTCTGCCGCAAGCTGGTCGAGTCGCAGATGGTATCGAACACGGTTATGCTGTCGCAACACATCCGCAGCTCTGCCGTAATTTTGTCAAAGCCCTCCCGATCGAACGTTGTTTGCGATACAACAAGGTATTGCTTTGCTTGCGGAATGCTCGGGACTTCGCGAATATCCGAGATTACCGATACTCCTGCTTGGGCATAGCTTTTGAGCCCCACTACTTCTGCATGATCCGTATCGCCGGTTATGATGGTGTAGTATCCCTGGGCCGAGTATTTTTTTATGATGGATTGAACCTTGGCCACCCGAGGGCAGGTGAGATTGATCACCCTTTCGGCGCACTGCCTCAAGAGTCTGCTTTCTTCAAGCGGTATTCCATGGGTACGTACCGCTACCTGTTTCTTGCCGGCGCTAGCAGGGGAGTCTATCGTTTTCAGCCCCCTTTTTTGAAGAAGCTCTACGGTCTGGGGATTATGTATCAGGGGGCCATACATGTACACATCGTCATGAGACGAGTTGATTTCGCGAATAATCCTTACAATCGCGGTCCTCACGCCCATGCAGAATCCTGAATGTTTGGCCAGTGTGATCCGCATGACCGGCTCCTACTGGCGCACGGGGGGAAGATTATCCGGAGGCTGATTTGTCCGGGGGCGGGGAGCTTCGGATCCCGACTGGCTCAGGTCTATGTACGGCCGTGAGATCGAACCGCGGATCGCCAGCACGATTTGATTGCGGTCATTGACGAATCTTCCAAGAAAATCCCGGTAATCTTTCAATATCGCGGAGTCCGCATCAGCCGTTATCTTTAAATCGAGACGAGAGCTCAGGAAGGTCTTGGCCATCGCGATTGATCCATTTATTGTGCAGCTTATATCGCCGAATATCTTCATGTTGGTAATGTTGATCTTCTGGGTGGAGATCTCCCCTTCGCAATTCCCCGACTTGATTTTCACGAGGGGGAGCGACAGGGGAATCCCACCCATGCTGTCGGGAAGCGCGATTTCTCCTATTTTCAGGGTGGAGGGATTGATTATTATCTTAAAATTTCCATTCTGCGGCATCTCATCAAAGGATTTAAAATCGATGAAACCCTCGCCGCTCAGATTGAGGTCCATCTGAACGCTTTCCGCATTATATTTTAAGCCGTTGAACTGGAAGCTTCCCGTGATGTCCTTGCCGAACATAAGTCTGAACATTGAGATGTCGAGGTCGGCCGAGCGTACGATGATCTCGCTTCCGCTTTGGAGGACGATATATACGTTATTCACGGCGACAACGTCAAAGAGGCTGAAGTCCATGGTGCTGATATAGATGCTTCTCAGTATATTTTTTTCAAGGTTCTTTAAACTGCTTCTCAGGAGGATATCGTAGGGAAAGGACACGATCCCGAACAGGAGGGTGAAAAGAAGGGCCAGAAAAATGTAGGTCTTCGCATAGGGCAGCTTTACGGCGTCTTTTACCATGCTCCAGAGGAGATTAAAATTCAATGAGGATTTTAACGCGGCAAGCGTGTTATTTTTAACTTCGGTTATATCCATCGCCGTCCATCGAAATCACTGAGATGTAATGCTGTTGAAGGTTATGGTCGCATCATAGGTATTGCGGCCCTTGACCGTCTGATTCAATCGCAAGTAGCTGATATGCATCGGCATTCCCGAGTTTTCCATTTTATGGATAAAATTCAACAGTGAAGTTATGTCAATCCCTTCGAACTTCACGTCAGAGGATATTTTTTTGTATTTTCCCTGTACGATAGTGGGCCGGTCGCGGGTGTATACCTTGTTTTTGAGAATATCAAGGCTCTGCGCGTTTTCTTCTATAATGGAGGTTATTCCCTTTGCGTTGCTCAATTGCGCATTGTAGCGGCTGATTTTTTCGCGTGCGTCCCGGTATTGCTCGTAAATTTTGTCAAGGGAGTTCAATTTTGTCATATTCGACTCGCTTTCCCTGTTTCTTCGCTCTTTCCAGCTCACCAGCGGAGAAATTACCGCGAAATAGAGGAACAGTATCCCGAGGAATACGGCCAGGAGCGCAATGAGCCGTTTTTCCCTTTTATTGAGTTCAATCATGACTGATTCCCCGTCCCCTTCTTCTCTTCCGGGAAGAATTTGTGCTTTATGGTCATGGAAAAGCGCACCTCATTTTGCCGTGAATACCTGATGTTGAGAATGACAGACTCGAATTTTTTTGTTTTGAGCAGGCTTTCCTTGAAATTGTCGATCACCGTGCTCGAGCCCGCCGTGCCGTCAATCATGAGTATGTTTTCATTATAAACGAGATTGGTAAGAACAAAATTACCGTCATGGGGGAAATAGGTGAGAACGTCTTTAAGGAGGTCGAGAAAGGAAATGGAATCCGGCATGAGCTTCGTTATGCTTTCGAGCTCTTTTTTCTCCTTCTTGTATAATTTCGTCGCGTCGACGATCGGATCGCCTGAAGCGGCACTGGTATGGAAATACCGCCTGAATTGCTCGGATATCAGCTTATTATGCTGCCGGTCGGAGCGGTAGGACATGGCGGCGGACATGATCAGATTAATAAGAAGGATTACGGCGGCAAGGGCCGCGAATCCGGCCGAGAGATAATATATTTTTCTGGTCTCACCGGCGATATCCGGAATGAACTCGCCCTTTAAAAAGTTGATGGATGAGCGGGGATGGTTGATGTATGAAAGTATGGTGCCGAATGAGATCGGAAACTGCGTCCGGATGTTTCGCTCCTTATAATCTTCCAAAAAGGGGAGGAGATCAACCGGCATCTCCAGCTCGTGTGATATGTGGGAGCCGATCCCCATGATGTTTGAGCCGCCGCCTGAGATCAAGGCCCTGCCGAAGGTGACCCCGCCGCATTCGACGAATACCGCCTTGAGCGTGAGGATGATCTGCTCGGCCAGATCGTCGGCCATTTTGATCCCCGCGGTGTAGATTTTTTTCAACTGCTGCCGGGATATGTCCAGGGATTTATAATATTCACGCTGCAGGTTGTTTTCGTACGAGGTGATATCGAGGTTGAGATTGTAGAAGAGCCGGGCAGCTTCGGCGTATGTTGTCTTTAATGTCCTGACCGTCTCTTTTATGATCCCGTTTACGCCTATCGGCACCGCCCGGGTGTACAACAGGCTGTTGTTCTCAATGAAGTTCAGAATGGTTTTGCCGTTCCCGATATCGATCAGAATGACCGCTTCGTTTTCTATCTTATTGAAGTAGCGATAACATTCGAACAGGGCGTTGGATTCCATGCCCATTTTGAAGGGCCTGATGGAGCCGTCTTTGAGAAGCTCGATAAAGTTGTTGATGGCGGTTTTATGCGCCGCGGCCAGCAGGATTCTCCCCTCGTTTTCTTTTTTATTTTTGAGGGACTGGAAATCGATGATAAGATCCTCAAGCTTAAACGGTATATTCTCTTCAGCCTCGTAGGGGATCGCATCGGCGATTTTCTCCACGTCGCTGAAGGGGAATGAGATGTTGCGGACGATTTCCATCTCCATCGGGAGGTTGGCGATGACCTTATATCCGGACAAAGCCTCTCCGGCCGTTAATTTGCGCAATGCTTCAATGACGGCGGTCTTCCGGTCTTCCTTGTCCAGATCGATGTCCTCATAATTGAACGATTTGATCTGGAAATCGCGGAATCCCGTCCGCACGGTGACGAGCTTTACCGAATGGGTTCCTACGTCTATGGCGGCGATATTTTCAAACACGGGCTCTTCTCCTGAAGGCTACTCTTCGCACCAATAGTACAATGTCCTCATTGTCCTGTTGTACACGGCGGTTATCTTGACCTGCACGTCATTGACCGTTGCCGCCGCGACGATCCGGAATATGTTCGATTTTGTGCTGAGCCGCTCCCGGATGGTATTATCCGTGATCAGGTCGCTGATCTCGTCCACTGATTTGTACGGCCGCACGAGCCGCCGGTTGATAATCTCGGTCACGATATCAGGGGTCATGCTGTCTGTCAATGCGGATAATACGCGGTAGGATGCGGTGTTGATATTGATCTTGTTGAAATCGCTCGAGTAATCAGCCCGTTCGCCGTACACGGTAAAGTAATCGGCAAGCGCCCTGCTTTTCTCTTTCCCGATTTTCCTCAATACCTCTTCCTTTTTCTCGGCCGCTGTTTCGAGTCCCGGCCCCTCAATGATCTCTCTCAGTTTGTCCATGCCGAGGCTCGTATCCCCTTTGTTGTCGTCCACCAGATTTTGCTCCTTCTGCTCGGAATTGTAGCTACCGCCTCCCTTGCCGTAATAGATATTGGGGGTGAAGTCTTTAAGGAGAAGGAGCTCGTCAATGCTGTCCATCGCGTTATTTTTAGCAGGGTAGGGAGGCTTCAGGTTCTGATAATAATCGGCGTGTTCGGCACCGTACGGCATCCGGGAATCGTCAATGTCCACCCAGTCGCGGATGATGTCGGCGTAGTCGGGAGTGAGGCCCAGGTTCATGAAAAAGTTTTGGGTGAAATAATAATATTTATTCCTTTCCATCTCATCTGAATACGCGGTTGCCACCACGCTCAAATTGATCTTGGAATTTTCGTCGATGATTGCGAGCTTGAGGGAGCCTTCCCCGAAAGGCATCTCGGGGAAATCTATGGCCCAGAGATCGTTGTACGAGTCGATATCCTTATCCGTCGACTTTCCGGTAAGCTGTTCCGCGCCCATGCCCCGGGTGTCCAGATACAGCAGGAATTTCCCCACCTGCACGCCCGACTTTGCCAGATAGCTTGCCCTCAGCCTGCTGTTCAATTTTCTGTTATAGCCGATATCGGTCTGGGCCACAACGATGAATTCGCCGGCGATCGACACCAGAAGGGTGATGATGATGAGAACGATTATGAGGACGTATCCGTGCGATCCGGCGATATAGCAGAGCAGTCCCTGCTCGTTCAAGAGGCGCTTTCTTCTCTCATAGGTGCGGATCAATCTTGAAATAACGGCCATGTTACTTGAACTCGCGCAGGTTGATAAGGGATATAAACTCGAATTTTTCATCTTGTGCCTGGTAGTTTTTCACGACGAGCGTGATTTTTACTGCCCGGGGAAACAGGTTGTTCTGCCGTGAATCCCATAAACTGTCCCAATCGTTACCCTTCATGAACTCGAATTTCAGGCTCACGACGTTTTTCAGGAGAATATTGTCGGTCCCGCCGGTCAGCGGCTCGTCGCCGTAATGCAATTTCTCGCGTTTTATCAGGCCATACAGCCCCGGCGCGGCTTTGTCGGCCTTCAGGTAATACCCGACTTCTTTTATGTCGCTGACCGGGCACGGTTTTGTCGGGTCGCCCGTGAAATTAAAGTCATTATGGTTCACGGTGATAAAGTTGAGATTGTTGTTGCCGGCAGCCTCCTCGCTGACGAAAAAAGTCTTTTTGTTGTTCCGGGTATAATAGGTGTTAGAGATGTCCATGTCGATCTTGGACATGGACAAATTGACGTTCTCATAGAATTCCGCATGGCCGGTCGCCCTTTTGATGGAGTTTACTATCGACCGGTACGATGTGTACACGATCATGAGTATGATCGACGCGATTGCGGAAGCGACCAGGATCTCGATCAGGGTAAATCCGGCGCCGCCCGACGGCATATCCCCTCTTTCGCGGACTGCAATCGCAGCGCTGTGGTGCGTCATTCGCTCGCTCATTGTGATTGATATATATACGATATTTTGTATTCCCGCTCTTTTCCCTTCTCGCTCCAGTTCACGATGATGTCGGTAATGTTCACCGGTATGGGCCCCTGAAACCATGGGTGCTCGAACCGCCGGGTGATCCGGGTGAAGTGGAATTTCGGGTATTCTTTTGATTCCTCATGCTTGATATCGGTTCCCCGCATATTATTCAGAATAAATTCATTCATCCTGCTCCGGGCGATGAGTATGGCTTTCGTGTAATTTTTCATCCCCGTTATGACGTATATGGAGGAAGACACGCCGGAGATCACGGAGAGAAGTACCATCGATAATATCGCCACCGCGATCAGAATCTCGACCAGGGCAAACCCTTTTTTCCCGCAGGGGTTTTCATTCATTTTCAGGCTCAAACGATGCATATCCGTCAATCACCTGGGGCTCTTTGATATGCTTGTTGATTTTAATCGACCGCTTGAACTCGCCCTTGACCAGTATGTGTATTATGACGTTATCCGAATAGCCCTGGGGATAGAACGGTATCCAGGCATTGCCGCCGGTAAGTTTTTCCCCGTTGGCCAGCAGAACCTCCTCGATCAGGAATTTGTCAGGGGGGAATTCGCGCCACTTCAGCGATTTCCGTTTATTCTCAACGAAGCTCCCTTTAATGATATTAATGACCGATACGGCGTTGTGACGGTTGAGTATATCCTTGTTTAATTCCGTCTCCTCAGCGTTCGGACTCTGCAGATGAACGACAAGATAATTGATTTTATTATGTAAAAAAGAGTCGTCGAAGGTTTTGGCGATCATTCCCGTGAAAATCGCGAAGCTGTCGCGCTCGCTGTTGATGACGCGGGATATCCGCGGCGTTACGATCAGGAAGAGAATCGAGAGAACAACGATGACGATCGCCATCTCTATGAGGGTGAAGCCGCTGGAATCCGCCAGTACCCTATTTTTGAGCCTTACAAAAACATTCATGTGATGAGACGGCTATTGCTCCCAGCTTTTAATGTCGCTGTTGAAACCCTCGCCGCCCTCCTTACCGTCTGCGCCGTAGCTCCATATCTCATATTCATCGGGAGTGATCTCTCCCGGAAACCGGTAGTGATACGGGTTGCCCCAGGGATCCGGGGGGATTTTTTTTATCAGCCCTTCCTTGACGAGGGCTTCCAGGCCTTCCTCTGTCGCGGGGTAATGGCCCTTCTCGTTGTTGTACAGCTCCAGAGGGGTTTGGAACTGCTGGATCTGTAATCGTGCTGCGGTCGCCCTGGCTCTTTTGGGATAGTTGAGGACATTGGGTATGATAATCGCGCTCAGGATGGCGATGATGGTCACGACTATCATGATTTCTATCAGGGTGAAGCCTTTGTTTGATCGCAGGCGCGCGAGGATCCGCTGGAATGCTCCGGCAATTCTTTCTTGTATCTTCATTCAGGTCTCCTTTCTTTATGGTTCATTTAGTTTACTCAATTTTTTTCACTGCACCAGCAGGTTCATCTGCGTTATCGGCAGGATGACCGACATGACGATCGTGGCGATGATTATCCCCATGATAATGATGATAATCGGCTCTATAAGACTTGTCAGGCTGGTGATCGTAAGGTCCAGCTCCGTCTCGTACACGTTGCCGATATTCAGGAGCATCGTGTCCAGATTGTCGCTTGCTTCACCCGCGGTTATCATTCCCAGGACAAGCTTGGGGAGGAATTCGGATTTGTTCAGCGAGTTGGCCACGGTTGCTCCTTCTTTAATCTTCTTGGCTGCTTCCTCGATCTTCGCTTCTATAATGACGTTCCCGACAATTTTTTTCACAATCTCGAATGATTTGATGATATCCACCTTGTTGTTTAACAGGATTCCCAGGTTCTGGGTGAATCGGTATACGATGAGCCTCTTGTAGAGATTTTTCAGCAACGGAATCCTGAGCTTCAGGTCATCGACCTTTGTCCTTCCCTCGCTCGTGCGAATGTAGCGATTGTACAGGTATATGAGCAGCAGTGCGGCAATGGGGATGAGAAACCAGAAGTTGGAGAGGAAGCCGCTTATACCGATAACTATCTTGGTGGGAATCGGCAGCTCTCTTTTCTGATCCGCGAACATATCGGCAATGGTCGGAATGACGTTGACCATGAGGAACGTCATAACGCCGGTGGCGAAAAGGAACATGAAAGCAGGATACCAGAGCGCGGAGCGTATTTTGGCCGTGAGGATATTTTTTTTCTCCTCTAAATCGGCAAGCCGGGCTATGACCTGGTCGAGGGAGCCCAGGCTTTCCCCGACCCTCACCATGCTGACGTACATGTCCGAGAAGACCACCCGGTGCTGTCCCAGAGCGTTGGAGAATGAAGAGCCCTGCTCGAGCTTCTCTTTTATATCGGCGATCACGTGTTTAAAGTGCTTGTTGTCTATCTGTTCGACAATGTCGGTGATGGCCACCGGGAGCGGCAAGCCGGCTTTCAGCAGCGTGGCCAGCTGCCGTGAAAAGAGGCCGATTTCCTTGGCGCTGAGGCGGATGTTGAGCAAATCGTAAAATTTATGAACAGCAGCCTTGAAGGCGCCTCCGGCTTGGTGGAGGTTGTTGTCTTTTGACGCGAGATCATCCCTTTGCAGCTTTACCAGGTACAACCCCTGGCTGCGGATCTTCTGCTTCGCACTTGTCTCCGAAGGGGCGTCAATATAATCCGAGACGCTTTCTCCTTTTTTGTCCAGGGCCTGGTATTGGAAAATCATTGGTCATTTTTCTCCCGCTGAGGATCAGCTAACGCGCAGCACCTCTTCGACGGTGGTGATCCCCTGTATGGCCTTCTTTAACCCGTCTTTAAGAAGGGTGTTCATGTCTTCATCCCGTATTGCGTGTTCCGTGATAATCGGCGCTTCGCTGTGGCTCATGATAAGCTTTCGCACGCCCGGGGTAAGGATCAGAAGCTCAAAGATCCCGATCCTTCCGGAATACCCGGTATTCATGCATTCGTCGCACCCCTTTCCGCGAAAGAGCTTCCCGTTCTTGAGCTGCGAATGCTTGATCCCGAGCTCCGAGAGCAATTTAGAAGGCGGCTTGTATGATTCTTTGCAGGCGGGGCAGATTTTTCTAACCAGCCGCTGCGCCAGGTATGCATTGACCGAAGAGGTTATAAGAAAGGGCTCGATCCCCATGTCGATGAGCCGGGTTATGCCGCTCGCGGCGTCGTTTGTGTGCAGGGTCGAGAAGACCCGATGGCCGGTAAGCGCGGCCTGAACCGCGATTTCAGCAGTCTCCAGGTCGCGGATCTCGCCGACCATGACGATGTCCGGGTCCTGCCTGAGGATGGAGCGCAGACCGTTGGCGAAGGTCAGGTTGATTCCCGGCTTGACCTGCATCTGGCCGATTCCGGGGATCTGATATTCAATGGGGTCTTCGACCGTGAGGATATTCACATCCTCGCTTTTGAGCTTGCTGAGAACGCTGTAGAGGGTGGTTGATTTGCCGCTGCCGGTCGGGCCGGTGACCAGGACGATGCCGTAGGTTTTTTTTATGAGATCGTTGAAATTTTTCAGGGTCGATTCATCGAATCCGATCGCGCTCAAATCAAAGCTCATGTCGGATTTATTCAGTATGCGGAGCACGATCCGCTCGCCGTAGTAGGTGGGGAAGGTGGAGACCCTGATGTCGATATCCTTGCCCGCTATTTTAAGCTGAATCCTGCCGTCCTGGGGCAGCCTGTTCTCCGCAATGTTCAGGTTGGCCATGATCTTTATCCGGGACATGATCGCGCCCTGGTACTTTTTCGGCGGCGTGTACATGTTGTACAGGATGCCGTCGATCCGGAACCGGATAACGAGCTCCTTCTCATACGGCTCAATATGGATATCGCTGGCCCGGTCCATGACCGCCTGCTTGATCGCCGTGTTGACCAGCCGTATTATGGGCGCCTCGTTGGCCATGTCCATTATGTCGACGGTTTCGGCGATCGTGGAGGTGAGAATCTCAAAATCGGATTCTTCCAGGTCCTCTATGACATCGTCCGTGGATTCAGCCTTGAGAATGTTGAAATGGGTAGTGATGATCCTGAGGATTTCCTCTTCAGTGGTGAGAATTGCTTCAAAGTCATACTGGGGAAATAGCATTTTGAGATCGTCGAGCGGTTGTATGTTCAGGACGTCGGCGATGCCCACCAGGATGGTATCGCCTTTTTTTTTGAAGGGCATTATCTTATTGTTCTTCATGAATTGAACCGGTATGGCGGCAAAGAGCTGGTCCGGGTCGTCAAAATCGAGGCGGGGCTCGAAGCTGATATTATACTGTTCAGCCAGGCATGCCAGGATATCCTCTTCCGTCGCCATTCCCTTCTTGGTCAGGAGCTGCCCCAGGCGAAGCGACGTGCCCCGCTGGGCAATGAGCGCCTCCTGCAGCTCCTCGGCGGATATGACATTCCGGTCTACTAAAATTTTTCCCAGGTGCCTGGTCTTCAGCGTTGCCATGGATTATTTTTTCCTCAATCCCTTTTGGGTCTCCATCTTCTGTTTGGAGATGGACTCCAGTGTTTCCCTTTTGGTCATAATATGGGGCGTGATGAATACCAGCAGGTTCGATCTGCTGTAGCTCACCGATTTATGCTTGAATAACCATCCGAGAACCGGGATGTCGCCGAGCACGGGAACCTTTGTCTCGGATACGTTTTTCCTGTTTTGGATGAGTCCGCCGACCACGATGGTCATGCCGTCATACACGGTGACTTTTGTTTTGATGTCCCTTTTGCCGACCGTCGGCGGGATTATGGCGCCGCTGGAGAGGGTCTGCGTAGTTCCGATGATGGTATTGGCTTCCTGGTACAGGTCGAGGGTGATCCGCTGTTTCTTGGTTATATGAGGGGTGAGTTTCAGCTTAATGCCCACGGTTTTGTATTCGTAGGTCTGGAAGGTTGTATTCTGGTCCGTGATCCGGTTGTTGGTCGGCACGCTGATCTCTTCGCCCACGTTCAATTCGGCTTCGCTGTTGTCCACGGTCAGGATCTGCGGCGTTGAGAGGATGTTGAAATTGCTGTCGGTGGCGGACGCGTTGAGAACAGCGAATCCGAGCACGTCGATGTCGGGCACGTAGCCGAGCTGGAAGCCGGTATTAAGAGGCACCGCGAGCTTCTTATCGCCGGCGAAGTCGGGAACTTTAAAGTTCATTTTGCTCAGGTCATCGATGTATGAACTGCCGAAGATATGTTTCCCCTTCTGGGTGCCGAGCATCCATTCTATGCCGAACCCCCAGCCGTTATCCGCGCTGACCTCCACGATCATGGCCTCGATCAGGACCTGGTCGCGCACGATATCGAGCTCTTTGATGATCCGGTATATCTCATTGAATTCCTCCGGCTTTGCGGTTACAATGAGGGAATTGGTCGACTTGTTCGCGATGATGGAAAGCTTGGTCTGTTTTTGAGGCTCCGTCCCGTATTGCTTGGTCACCCGTCTCATTTTATCGGAGGGCGCTACTTGCTGGGGTACGGGCATCGGGGATGTTTCGATCCGCGCAGTATCGGAAAAGGGGATGCGCGAAAGAACGTTTGCAAGGTCTTCGGCGTTCGCATTTTCAAGATGAACCACATTTATCAGTCCCTTTACCTGAACTTTTTTTTCATCTTTGCCGTACTTGGTGTCAATTGACTGGGCGATCCTGATAAGCGCATTCACGTCCGACGTGAGCCCGGTCACAATCAGCAGATTCAGCGATTGGTAAACAACGATTTCCGTTGATTTGGGTTTCAGCGACCGTAGTGCGGTGGCGACCTCGTTCGCGTCCGCGTTCTTCAGCTCCAGGATGTAGGTGATCGAGTGCTCGTCGCTGACGGTCTCCCGTATGGTTTTACCGTCGACGATGATATCCGCATTTTTTTTCACCGCTTCTTCAATGGGCAGAATCTTTATGAGGTTTGCCGTTTCAACGACGGCCAGCCCTTTCACCTCAAGGATCGCCTTCATGACATTGTAGGCTTCGCTGACGGGCACCTTCCGGGCGGAGCTGATCGAGATCTTTCCCTTGACCCGGTCGTCGATTATTATATTTTTCCCGATAAGCTGCCCCATAATGTTGATGAATTCGGCGATATCGACGTCTTTAAAGTTGAGTGCGAATTTTTTTTCCCCTGCCGGCTTTTTCACTTTCGGGGCGTTTTTTTGCGGCGCCGCGATCAGGAGGCTGGGCCGGCGATTTTCACCACCATCCATGATGTGAAGAAAAACAAATATCGCCGCGGCCAGGAAAAACAGGGGAGTCTTCCTGATGGTTGAAACATTCATGAGCACATCCTTTGCATTATTCTGTTATATTGAAATCAAATCGTACATTTTGTCCCGCTCGTTCTATATCAACGGAAATCTTAGGGTCATTTTTCACCGCTTCCCACATGGAGTAGAGTTTTTGCGTGCTGTCAAGTATCTGGCCGTTGATTCGTTTAATTATGTCGCCGCTCCGCGCGCCGAACCGGTAAAGGATGTTATAGGGCCGGACGTTGATGAGCCGGTAGCCGACTACCTGCCCGTTGACGCGGTAGGGCCCCGCCTGTAATCCGCGCAGGGCGTTGTCGAGATTATTGAAAACTTTTTGTTTTATCTCGGACCTGCTTAGAGTCTGGGCGAATTGTCCTCCCGTCGCCGGCTGATTCGCGGCGGGAGAAAGGTTTGCCTGAGGAGGCCCCACCGCCTTTTTAGCGAACAGATCAAGCGTCACCTTCTGGCCGCCTGTTTCAATGTATACCCGCGTATCGGCTATGGCCACCAGCCTGTTGCCGTACACATCATTGGTGACCTCACTGCTGAATTTATACAGGGCAAATACCCCCGGGTTTTTTTCGCCGTTTTTCATGATCATGGCCCGGGCAATGCTCGTCGGGCCGGTTATGGTCCCCAGCAAGGTTAATTCGCTTATGGAGCCGGCGACATTCTGACCCTCTCCAACCAGATCATTCGGGCCGGGAATCTTAAAGAATCCGCTGTCGATTATTACTTTATAGTCATCGAATTTTTTTCTCATGGCGCCGGCAAAATTTTTTTTATTGATCTTCGGAGCCGGATTATTATAAGATAGCGACATATTGTATCGCACGATCTGATTAATAGTTGAAGCGAGTATATACGAAAAAAACAATACCGATAGTATATTTAACGCGTGGTATTTTAAATTCTGCATGAATTAAAGAACCTTGATATATCTGAGAAGATAATACGACATAGTCCGTCTATTTTTTGATTAATGGTATCAGACTAAAAGGTACCCGCTTTTACTGATATGGATTAAACGTTTTAGTCAAGTAATTTACGTCATCGCCTCTGATTTTGGCCGCACTTAATACGCGCATATTTTGTCATACAATTAGAAAAAACCATTTTACAATTGTTACTAAAAGAGCGCCTTCACCCGATCGCAGTCGGCCATGAAATTACCTCTTTTTCACTTGACGGTGATCTGATATGCAGTATTTATTGCGAATAATTCAATATTCTCCGGGTCGATAGTAAACAAAATAATCATGAAGTTTAAAAAAAAATATATCATCTATGCGTCGGTGATCGGAATCGTTATGGTTATCAATTTTCTATCCACGCTCCGGCTTTTTTTCACTATCGCTTTTCCCGAACGCGAGATCAGGGAGGTCATTACCGAATTCTTCAAAAATAACCTCAACAAGGCGGTAAAATGCAATGAAGTTTTCATAGACTACAACGGAAATATCATACTGATCGGTTTCGACGTGTCGATTACCAATGATTTCAACGACAATATAAGCTTCATTAAGTGCAAAAAGGGCGTCATAGACCTCGATTTTTTTAATCTTCTCGGAGGGAGGATAACGATCAGAGGGCTTAGGTTTTACAATGCCGAGATCACCTTCCCTAAAAAATACGGGAGGAGCCACATCGAATCCCTGTATCAGATTATTGATTTGTCCAAATTCTTCACAAGGGTACGGGATGCGTACGCGCAGTTGCACATTGAATTTAAGCGTGCCACGGTCTATTATAAGGAGTCTCTCAGGGGAAAGCAGGCGTCGATCGAGCTTTATAAAATCGATGCGGAGATCAATATTGAAAAAAATTCCGTCGATTATTATGCCGACGGTTCCATCAGATCCCATAAAACCGAGAGGATCCGCAATGGAAGCTTCTACTGCAAGGGAAATTTCGATTCACGCGGCGCCAATCCATCCAGCATACGGCTTAAAATCGATAATTTCGATTTAACCTATCTGAACGATTATATAGCTGAATACAAGCTCGCTGATATTTCCGTGTTCGGGGGGGCGTCCTGCGATCTGGAGTTCAGGGCCGGGGACGGCAGACGCTCGTTAAAAGGCCGCCTTGAGGCAAACAGCCTGACGGTGACCGATCGTGCAAATAAATTCAATATCGTCTCCGATGAGAATCTCAACGCCGATATCGATATAAAACAGGACGCGGCATTGAACAGCTACACCGTGTCCAAGCTTAATCTGTACGACGACGTATGCACGGTAAATGCATCCGGCCGGTACGTAAGTAATAAGAATGATGAAAGAATAATCATTCACTACGGGACTAACAAGATCGATCTCTCCGATCTATCGCAGATTCTGACGCCGTATTACAACATGCGCTATACCGGAACGGTTGAAAGCGATGGAACATTATTTCTCGACTTAAAAAACAACAGCGCGGCCGGGACAAAAATTGGCCTTGTAGTCGATAAATTTACATTGGTAACCAATGAAAAGGGAAATGACAAAACGATTATTGATGAATCAAATATGAGCATACGGTTAACCGAATCCGAGATGAGTATCCGTATTTTGCTAAAACCCTTAAACTCCGATCTTCTCATGAAAGGCACGACCCGGATATCGAGCTGGAGCCCTTTTAAATCAGACACGACAATGATCGTTGGGTCCCAAAGGCTTAATCTCAGCGTATTGTATCATTCGATCATCTACACGCTCAACAAAATTTTCGCCTCTGCGTATAATAAAAAAATAAGCGATGATACCGTGCCTTTTCTGCAGAAGCCGGCGGGGAAGTTTTTAAATGATAACCGCATCGCGCTAACCGCCAAATTCGATTCTATTTTTTCAGGTCGGAAGAGGAAATTGAGCGATCTGACTTTCGATCTGCAACTGAACAGGGGGATACTGGCGCTCGGCAATTTTTCCGTACAGGGGTGCGGGGCCGGATATGCGCTGTCTGCGCAGGCGTATTTCAACAGCGACCGGCCCTATATCAAGCTTGAAGGCGGTGTGCATGATATGGATCTTGCCGAACTATACGGCGGAACAGGCGCACGAGGGTTTATATCCGGAACGGCGGGCCTTGATTTCAGATATGAGCTTTCGGCGAACAGCCTCTCGGACATCCTGGAAAATTCCAAGGGAAGCCTGAACCTGCATATCACCAACGGGGTGTTGCAGCATACAATGTTTCAAAATACATTAAGGAAGTTCCTCCGTAAAAACGGCTACCCGTCTGATTCTATCGGCACAATCAATTTTGAAAGCATAACCGTATCGATGTCGCAGACGGGCGAAAATTTCTGGTTCAGCAATTTTAGAATCCAGGGGGATACGCTTTCTTTTAACGGGGCGGGGGACTATACCTACCCGGGAGGTTTAAGCAGCCGCGGGGGAATAACCGTCAAGAGAGAGGAATCCTCATCCTCCATTCCCCTCCGGTTGTATGGGCCGCTTCTTTCACCCTGCATCGAGGTATATGATAAAAAAGACGCGCAGAAGACATGCTTCTAGTGCCGCTCCCGCGCATTAACTCACGGGTTCTTCGAATCTATCAGCTCATATATCTTGACGGGCCGCTCTTTGCCCTTAACCCGTATGAGATCGAGCTCCCGCGCAATAATGCGCTCTTTCACCTGCTCATACGTGTATTCGCTGACGATGATATTCGTCCCGTAGATTTTATTGGTTCCTTCAAGACGTGCTCCGAGGTTGACCATATCCCCCATCACCGTATAATCCATGCGTGAGGATGATCCCACCAATCCGACGACCATGCCGCCGGTGTTGATGCCGATACCGATGTCGAGAGTGTCCTTTCGCTGCTCTTTCCAGGCCGTATTCATCTCATGGAGCTTTGAGGTCATCTCCAGCGCCGCCTTGCAGGCGCTCAAAGCGTGGTCCTCTTGAGGAATGGGGGCTCCCCAGAAGGCCATGATCGCGTCGCCCATATATTTATCCAGTGTGCCGTTATATTTAATAACGATGTCCGTCATCGCCTGAAGATAAAAATTCAAATGGTCGACGAGCCCTTCGGGGGTCAATTTTTCGGATATGCTGGTAAAGCCGCGGATGTCGGAGAAGAGCACGGTCACGATCTTTTTCTCTCCGCCCAGCTTCAGCATCTCCGGGCTCTTCAAGAGCTCTTCGACGACCTCGTGCGATACGAATTTTGAAAAGGTCTGCTTGATGAATTTTTTTTCCCTCTGTTCGGTTAAAACCCGGTACGTGACGATCAACATGAAGGAGATGCCGCTCTGTATCACCGGGGTTACAAAAGTCGGGGTGTAGCTGTAAAAATGAAACATGAGATAACTCCCGACCACGTATATGATCGAAAAAGCAGCGGTGAAAATGAGGGAGGCGATGATGGAAAGCCGGGGTACGATAAGCCCGAGCGCCAGTGCTATGATGAGCATGATTATTATATTCTGTAGATCGCTGAGCTTGTACAGAAAGTCCTGGTTCAATATGGTGTTGAGCGCGTTGGCGTGGTGGTCTATGCCGAAGGTTGCTCCATAGGGGGACGGCTTTTCGTCTGTCGCGATCCCTGTAGCCGCATAAGCCGCAACCAGTATGATTTTATCTTTGAGGGATGTATTTTTTTCTTTGATCATGTTCCCGTCGCGGCAGAAGTACCGGTACGAATAGTGCTCGAAGCTTCCGAATCCGCCGATATAGTTGACGTTCATAAGGCCGCTGCCGTCGATAGGAATTATAATCTCTCTTTTTTTATTCGGCCTCGCCATCTTTTCCGGCGGAAGGTTTTTCAGCTTGACATATCTTCCCCACTCTATCTCGACATCCTTTCTCCCGATTCCGAAATAGTGCATAACCACGATCAAATCGATATTGGGATAGTACCACCCGTTCCATTTCAGAACGAGCGGCATGGTCCGGACGATTTTATCAGGGCCGGGGAAGACATTGGCGAAGCCGATCCCCCGGGCGGCATTCGATAACAGCGGAGTCGGCGGCACGGGCTCCGCGACATGCTGTTTTGTGGCGTCTTCCGGGTCGACCGGGAAGCGCAATCTGTTTAAAATCGCGAGCCGCTCCTGCTGGTCGTTGTAGTCCTTTTCTATTTCTGTAAGCTCGAAGGGATAGTCGAGGAACACGTTTTTCGCGTCCCGGATCGCGGCTGCGAGCGTGCTTTCATGCGGCTTATGATCAAGGAACATGATGTCGTACAGTATGGCGCGCGGCTCGCCGGATCCGATATATCGGGTCAACTGGGCATGTTTGTCCCAGGGGAAGGGCCACTGGATTCCCTGGTCTGAAAAATATCTGATGGTCGATTCATCAATTCCCACGATGATGATGTCTTTCCGGGCGTTTGCATTAGGCATTCGTTTTTCTATGCCCTTGGGGAGCTTTTTTTTATCCATATCCGGATCTTTATATTCGCTGGGATCCCGAATATAAAACATATAATCAGTCGCTCCCAGCTCCATCCGTTCGAATACGGCTGAGAAGAAAAATATTGAGCTGATCAAAAAAGCAATGAGGGCTATGAGCAAGCCGATCAGATGATTTCTGCTGAATTTCATGAAGGCCATGGGTAGACCTTTCCCCGCTCTTTCAATATTTTCAAGCGTTTTATTGAAGGCAAAGAAAATTTTCGCCGCTTATTATTCTTGACAAAAAACCTATATTTCTACTTTTTTAATCTCTTCATGAATGTTTACCACACTGATGAGGCCTGTCCTTGAATCTAAAAAATGAGATCTCACGGATAATAGCGCACGCGGTTGTCTCGGCGGTCGAGGACGGGATATTCCCGAAGGAGGTTTCCCAGGTTGAGGCTAAGGTGGAATATCCCCGGGACCAGAAGTTCGGGGATTACGCAACGCCGTTCGCCCTGGAATCCGCGAAATTGATCAGAAAATCTCCCCTGGAGATCGGCGCGTGCCTGGCCAAATACCTTGCGGCTGATCCCCGGATCGGCAAGGTGGAAGTGGCCAAACCCGGATTCATAAACATATTCGTATCCAACAGCTTTCTTTTTAACAACCTAAAGGAGATCATCCGCCAGGGCGCGGACTACGGCAGGAGCGGTAATATTAATCCTCGGCGGGTGAACCTGGAATTCGTTTCCGCCAATCCCACCGGGCCGCTCAACATCGTATCCGCGCGCGCCGCAGCCGTCGGGGACACGATCGCAAATCTGCTTGAATTCACCGGCGACGAGGTGGATCGCGAATTCTACGTGAACGACTACGGCAACCAGGTGGCCTTGCTCGGAGCGTCGGTTCTGGCGCGCATCCGCGAGCTGCGGGGAGGGCAGTCTGTTTTCCCGGAGGACGGATATCAGGGCGAATACGTGAAGGAGATCGCCGCCCATATCGCCGAAACCTTCGCTGATGAGATCAACGCCATAGGCGATGAAAACCGCCTTATTGATTTTCTGGCGGAAAAGTCGGTGGCGTACAATCTGGAGCAGCAGAAGAAGGACCTGGAGGATTTTAACGTTCGCTTCAAGACCTGGTACAGCGAAAGGGCGCTCCACGACAAGGGCGCGGTGCTTGAGGCCCGGGATATTCTTGCACAGGGTAATAAGAGTTATACTGAGGAGGGCAAGGTTTTTTTCAGATCAACGGATTACGGCGACGACAAGGATCGGGTACTCGTCAGGGACGACGGCCGGCCCACCTATTTTCTCGCCGATATCGCCTATCATAACGATAAGATCAGAAGAGGATACGATCTCATCATTGATATTTGGGGGCCGGATCATCACGGACATAGAGCACGCCTGTCCGCCGCCATGAAGGCGCTTGGCTTCAGCGAAGAGAATTTTAATATCCTGATCGCCCAGCAGGTGAATCTCCTCATGGATGGCGAGACCGTGAGGATGTCGAAGCGGATGGGCAGGTTTTCCACCATGCGCGACCTCATCAATGAGATCGGCGTCGACGTGGCGCGCTACTTCTTCGTCATGCGTTCCCTTGAAAGCCACCTTGATTTCGACCTGACCCTGGCCAAGAAGGAGAGCTCTGAAAACCCGGTCTTTTATCTGCAATATGCGCACGCGCGCATATGCTCCCTGTTCCGGGAGGCACGGAAGCGCGGCGTGGCGTATGACCCCGGCGAATCACGGCGGGAGCTTCTCGAAAATGAAGAGTCGCTCGGCCTCATGAAGCATCTGGCCAAGTTCCCTGAAGAGGTGCTCGACGCGGCCCGGAAATACGAGCCGCACCGGATCACCACATACCTCATGAAGCTTGCCCAGGGGTTTCATAAATTTTACACCGAGCACCGGATCATCACCGAGGACCGGGAGCAGAGCATCTCCTACCTCGCGCTTTCAGACGCGGCGCGGGTGGTGATGGCGAACGGCATCAAGCTTCTGGGCGTGTCCGCCCCCGAGATGATGTGAGCGGAGGATCGTCGGTGAAACGCGTGACCGTGATGAGCACCGGGAATGAGCTTCTGTACGGGACCACCCTCGACACCAATGCGAGCTTCATCAGCGGGAAGCTCTTTCCCCTGTCTCTGGGGGTGCGCATGCATCTGACGGTCGGCGACGATACGGATGATCTGGAGCGCGCCTTTAGATATGCATTGGACTGTTCCGATATCATCATCGTGACCGGCGGCCTCGGACCCACCGACGATGACAATACCATCGCCGCACTCCGAAGGATATTCGGCTTCCCGGTCGAAATCGATGAACGATCAAGGGAAAAGATGGAGCATTTCTTCAGGGATATGGGGACGCCCTTGTCCGGGGCTGATCTTAAAATGGTTGAGATTCCCCAAGGAGCGCGCGTGTTATTCAACAGCCGCGGCCTGGCTCCCGGCTTTATCATTCAGAATGAAAAGAATACCGTCATCGCTATGCCCGGCGTTCCTATGGAGATGATGGAAATGACGGAGAGGGAGGTGATACCCTTCCTAAAGAAAGAATGCGGCGCTATGGAGCGGGCCTCCTTTTTTATCCGCGTCGTCGGAATGAAGGAGTCCGAGATCAATGAGAAGATAAAATCAATGGATATGGACCTGGGCCGGTTCGAATGGGGCATGACGGCGAAGCAGGGAATCGTCACCGTGACCTTTGCGGGGAAGGAGGAGGCGGCAGTCGATTTCGGCGGGATTGCGTCGGAGGCTCGACGGCTGTTCGGCGGCGGAATTCTTGATCCCTCGTTCGAGCGGCCCGAGCAAGAGGTCATCCATCGCATGCGGGAGAAGGGGATGACCCTGGCGGCTGCTGAATCATGCACCGGAGGGCTCATCGCTAAAAAGATTACGGATATACCCGGCTCTTCAGACGTTTTCGTCGGCTGCGTTGTCGCATACAGCAACGCGGTGAAGATGAGCGAGCTGGGCGTGTCAAAGGAATTGCTCTTCCGTTTCGGCGCGGTGTCCGAGGAGGCGGCATCCGAAATGGCGGCCGGCGTGCGCGTGCGGCTGGGTGCCGACATCGGGATATCCGCGACCGGGATCGCCGGGCCGGGCGGCGGGTCCCCGTCAAAGCCGGTAGGCACGGTCTGCTTCTGCCTTGCCGATTCACGCGGCAGCAGGCCGTTCACCCGGAGGATAAGCGGAAGCAGGGAGCGGGTGCGCGCGTTTGCATCGCTCATTGCCATCGAGTATTTGAGAAATTATCTGAAACAGGAACAAGGATGAACCTGCCGTGAATGCGTTTAAAATATATTTAATTTTCATCGCCCTGAGCGTTATGGCAGGCCTGCCAACCTCAGCAATGGACTCACGATCGCTGTTCGACCAGGGTATGGAGGCATATAGGTCGGGCAACTACGGCTCCTCCGAGCTTCTGTTTAAAAAGATTATAAATTCGGGCGAGGAGGAATATATCGACCGGGCGTGGTTTTACCGTGCGCTGTCGATATTCAACAGAAAGAAATATGATGCGGCCCTGTTCGAGTTTAAAAATTTTCTGAACCGATGCAGGACGGACGAGCTCGCCGTCGAGTCCCGTTACTGGACGGGAGAATGCTACTTCAACCTGTCCGATTATCCCAACGCGATTGAGGAATACAAAAGATTCATCACCCGGGGCAAGGAGGGGGGGCTGGTGCCGAAAGCCCATGACCGGATCGGCGCAATTTATCTTAAGCAAAAACGATACGACGAGGCCGTTCTGGAATGGGAATCAGCCATATCAAAAAGCAGCAACCTGCAGGAGAACGCCCTCCGGCGGCTCTGGATCGGCGATGCCTATTTCCGCAACGGGAAGCTCGATGAGGCCCTGCAAAAATTCTCGCTCCTTGTATCGGGGAATGCGGACGTAAAAACCGTTTCGATGGCGAGGATGCTGAGCGGCCGTATATACCAGGAGAGAAAAAACCATCAGAAAGCGCTGCAGATGTTTAATGCCGTGCCTGAACATCTTATGGGTGAAGAGCCTTTTGGGGAAGTCCTCTTCTATAAGGCCCGGTCATACGGGGAGCTGGGCGATTTTTTGAAAGCCAGGAGCCTGCTTGAGATATTTCTGCACTCCAATAAAAGCTCCCCGTGGTATTATGATGGCCTGTACGAGCTGGGAAGGATTTTGATCGGCGGAACAGCCAGGGATGAGGGCATCGGAATGCTGGAACAGGTGAGGGCTGAATCCAAAGACGCCCGGCTCAGGGCAAATGCATCCCTGTTGATCGGCAACCTTTACCTTGACCAGCTTCCCGAGAAAGCGATACCCTGTTTTAAGGAATCGCTTAAAGACGCGGAGCCGGGAGAGAGGAACGAGCTCCTTGTTCTTCTCGGTAAAACCTGTTTGAAGGTGAAAAAGTATGATGAGGCCGTAGAATTTTTTGACACGTATTTAAAGGAGAATCCCTTCAACCGGGGACGCGATGAGGTTAATTTTTTCAAGGCGCGCGTTTATCTTGAAATGGGGAATATCGACGCCGCCGTTCATATCCTCGAGACGATCAGAAAGGACAATCCCTTCTCCAAGTTCAATATCGAATCCGGCTACTACCTGGGATTGATCGAGTACAACAGGGGCGATATGAAAAAGGCCGCCGCCCTCTTGCTTGAATACCTGAAGCAGGGGAGGGCGGGCAATACCTATGATGCTTATGTTCTTTTGATTCAGCTGTATGTGCAAAAGGGCGAAATGGAAAATGCCGGCAGATTTGTAAATCTGTTGATCCGCGATTTTTTAGGCCGGAAGGGCGTGGAGGTTGTCATTAAAAATTATGCCCTGGAGCTTATGAAGCGGGGCCGCACGGCGCGGAACTATATTGATCTAATCGTATCCAGGTTTCCCGAATCGGAAGCAACGGTGGAATTATATCTCATGTTCGGCGATGAAAATTTTTCCAAAGGTAATTACGAAGCGGCGCTGGGCTACTACGAGAGATGCCTGGCCGGCACGCACATTAAAGACAGGGGAAACGCATTTTACAAAAAAATTCTTTCATTATTTAATCTGAAAAGATATGGCGACGTTATCGCAACGATAAAGAAGGGGAATTTTCCCCCGATGAACGAGGTTCAGTGGACGGAGATACCGCTCATTCAGGCGCGGTCTTATTACCTGTTGAAAAGGTATGACGAGGTATACCTGCTGCTCGATATCCGGCATATACGCGATTTCCCCAAAGAGGATGTACTGATGTATATTAAAGGCGCCCTCCATGTCGGAGACCAGCGCTCGGCTATGGAGGCGAATGAATATCTTGAATCGGATAAACAGCTGTTCCCGGAATCATTATATATCATTGGGGATTTTTTTCTTAAAAGCGGCAATCTTGATGAAGCCGAGCTGTTTTTTTCAAGAATAATAAATGAGTGCCCCGGGAACAGGTTCGTCGATTATGCAAAAGTCTCCATAGCCGAGATATACGCGCGGAATAAAAAATTCCCGGCCGCCGTGAACCTCCTCTCCGAAGTATCGGGAAAGGAGATGCAGAGCCGGAAAAATGCGCAGTTGATCGCCTGCTATTTTGAAATGAAATCGGATGAGAGTGCGATTGCATTAACGCGGGAACATCTCAATGATCTGCTGGCGGGTCAATACGGCGAAGAAGTCGTGAAGTATAACCTGAGCTATTATTACAAAAAAAGGGATTTACAGCATTTCGATCAGTATGTAAAATATTTAAGCAGATACGGCGGTAATGAGCTTTTAATAAATCATCTTTCCGCGAAGATATACTTTGAAACGGGTAATTACCGCCGATCATATAATTATTTTTACGCTCTTTCCAAAACAAAGAACCGGTACGCCGGGGAAGCTCTGTATCATCTGGGCATATTCAGTCTTCTGGTCAACAGAAGTGCGACGCATGCCGTCTCATATTTTTCGAGGCTGGCGGATATGCCGGACGCAGACCCCGCTTTACGGCTTAAGGCTATGATACAGTGTGCTATTATATTTAAGGAATTGAATGACGATAAAAGGGCGCGGGCCTGCCTGTTGCAGGTTCTATCGGGTACGGAGAGGGGTCTGCCGCATATACAGGCAAGCAACCTGTATGAGGCGTACGGCTATTCCGGCAAATAAGCTTTTATCAAACAAGTATGTAAGAAATGGTGATGAGGAGATAGAAGAGATTGTAGATGTATACGGGTAAAAGCTATAAAGGTTTATCTGGACTAAGTAACTTGAGTTCAGTGATTTTTAATTAGAGCAGTCCTCCTCCCTTGATGGGAGGGGTGAGGGGAGGGTGAAATAGATGTTTTCGGCATACATAAGTCACCTATTCGTCATAAATTTATCACCCCCACCCCAACCCTCCCCCATGTAAGGGGAGGGAGTAAGAGGTGTTAATCAAAATTCGCCGAACTCAATCGAGTAATTTAAGGAGTAATCTCATGGATGCAAAGTTGAAGATAGTGATCATCAATGGTCCGAATCTTAATCTTCTCGGCGTGCGCGAGCAGGAAATTTATGGAGCAAACACGCTTGAGGATATGGAGAAACTGGTAACGGGGTTCGCGGAGGATAATAACATGGACCTGGATTTTTTTCAGTCAAACCATGAAGGTGAGATCATCGGCTATATCCATGAGCATCGCTCGGCGAACGGGATCATCATCAACCCGGCTGCGTTTACTCATACATCCATTGCGATACGGGATGCCATCGCCGCGGTCAATATTCCGGCCGTTGAGGTGCATCTGTCCAATATTTACACCAGGGAGGAATTCAGGCGCATGTCCTTTATCGCTCCGGTGTGCATCGGCCAGATATCGGGATTCGGCATTTATTCATACCTGCTTGCGTTGCAGGCGTTGAGTAATTATTTAAACAAGGCTTGAATAATTCTTAACAGGCGGAGTTTACATTTTTCCTGGATTCGAGTTCATGACGCTGTAGGGCTGTCGCTATTATGGAGTTCAGGTCGCTCGGTTTGATCGGTTTGAGAAGATATCCGTAATGCTTTGTCTGATATGCGCGCTGGAGCGTCGTGGTGTCGGTGTTGGCGGTGAGAAATATCACCGGAATATCCATCTCACGGACGATCTGATCCGTTGCCTCAATTCCGTCCATCTCATTCGAGAGAAAAATATCCATGATTATCAGATCGGGATTCATTTCCTTTGCCTTCTCAACCGCTTCTTCGCCGGAGGAAATTGTCGCCGTAACTTCATAGCCCTTGCGCTCCAGCATCCGCTGGATATCCATCGCGGTGATAAGCTCATCCTCAACAAGCATGATTCTATTTTTCATTACAGCCTTCGACCTCTTGGCGTATATTCAAGTTTAAGTCGCATAAAAAAGTTAGTGATAATTCATAATCACTCCTATAGGTCATTTTCGTTATTTTGCTATAAGGATATTGCGCATGTTTTTGGGGAGCCGGATTGGGGTGATGCCCGCGTTATTCCACGGTAACGCTCTTTGCCAGGTTCCGCGGCTGGTCCACGTTGCACCCCCGCAGTACGGCTATGTGGTAAGCCAGAAGCTGCAGGGGTATGACGGTGAGAAGCGGGGAGAATATTTTTTTGACCTCGGGCACGTAGATCACATGATCGGAGTATTCCTGTATCCGATCGTCTCCTTCGGTGGCGATAATAATGATCCTGCCGCCCCGCGCCTTTACCTCCTCCATGTTGCTGATGACCTTCTCGTATATAATATCCTTTGGCGCGATGAATACCACGGGCATGTCCTCGTCGATCAGTGCGATCGGTCCGTGCTTCATCTCGGCGGCCGGATATCCCTCAGCATGGATGTATGATATTTCCTTGAGCTTAAGGGCCCCCTCAAGAGCGACCGGAAAATTCACGCCCCTTCCGAGGTAGAGAAAATTAGTGTTGTCCTGAAATCCTTCTGCGATCCGGCGTATAGACGCATTGGATTGAAGCAGCAGTCTCACCTTGTCCGGAATCTCATGAAGCTGGTCGATGCAGACACGCATTTCGTCGGCGTTCATGTCTTTTCTGCGGGAGAGCATGAGCGCCAGGAGTATAAGTACCGTTACCTGTGAGGTGAATGCCTTGGTTGAGGCTACGCCGATTTCAGGGCCGGCGTGAATGTAAATTCCGCCGTCGCTTTCCCGTGCTATCGTGCTGCCTACCACGTTGGTGATGCCGAGCACCTTGACCCCTTTTGATTTTGCTTCCCTGAGCGCGGCAAGCGTGTCTGCGGTCTCGCCCGACTGGCTTATCACGATCACCAGATCGCCCTGTTTTAGAATCGGCTTCCGGTAGCGGAACTCCGAGGCATACTCCACTTCAACCGGAATGCGGGCATATTCCTCTATGAGGTATTCGCCGATCAGGCCTGCATGCCAGGAGGTGCCGCAGGCGATGAATATCACGCGCCGGATGCTGGCAAGCTCCTCTTCCGACAGCCGCAGGCCGTCGAGCCTGATGCTTCCCGTCTCGCGGATCGCCCGGCCCCTGAAGGCATTTTTAATCGTTTCCGGCTGTTCGAAAATTTCCTTCAACATGAAATGATCGTAACCAGCCTTTTCAATGGATTTTATGTCCCAGTCGATGTCCTCGATTTTTTTCTCAATCTTTTTCAAGTCCAGATCATATATTTTGAAGCCGTCCTGCCGCACATCCAGGAGCTCCCGGTCGTCAAGATAGATGACCTTGTTGGTATGCTCTATTATGGCGCTGACATCGGACGCGATGATCATTTCATAATCGCCCGCGCCGAGGACGAGAGGGCTTCCGTTCCGCGCGGCTATGATCCTGCCGGGTTCCCGACTCGACACGATGCAGAGACCGTAGGTGCCTACAAGCTTCCCCACGGCCTTCATGACGGCGTCGAGAAGGTTGTTATTCCGGTAATAATACTCGATAAGGTGCGCGATCACTTCGGTGTCGGTATCGCTCCGCATGCGATGCCCTTTTTCAATGAGCATTTTTTTTATGACGGCAAAGTTCTCGATTATGCCGTTGTGCACCACGGCTATTTCACCGTTGCAATCGGTATGCGGATGTGCGTTTTTGTCCGATGGAACGCCATGGGTAGCCCATCGGGTATGGCCTATCCCGGAATGGTACCGGCGGATATCGTTATGATCCATCATGTCAAGCGCTTCGGAAAGGACCGATATCTTGCCGTTTTTTTTATGAATGAAGAGGTCGTCTCCCACGAGGGCAATGCCTGCCGAGTCGTACCCGCGGTATTCGAGCCGCTTCAGCCCGTTCATGATGATATCTACTGCCGGCCGTTCTCCGGTATATCCCACAATTCCGCACATACAATGCAGCTCCTTCAGTCTCCCGCCCGAATAATTACTTGATAAATAAAAAAAGTCAAGCAATAATATGTCGTTTATTATTTACAATAAGTAAAATTAATTGACATGAAAAAATCGGGGGTGTGAATTATTTTTCGGGTAAAACTGAGGCACTCACATTTTTTAGACCCCCCCATCCCCCTGAGGGGGCGTTTTTAGATAATTACATTCGTTGTACTCGTGCCCCCTACGGGGGACAGGGGGGTCTAAGTGAGGAATTTCCCGAAATTTAATTCACACCCAAAAATCGGTGTTTATATATACAAGAAAAATAATTGATTATTTTTTCACTGCATACGTAGTTTGGCTCAGACGGAATCACCAGATTATCACAGGGGAGTCATGATTAAACTTGATTTTGACAAACAGGGCGGAATAGTCCCGGTTATTGCGCAGGATTATGAAACGGGAAGAGTCCTTATGCTCGCCTACATGAATCAGGAGGCGTGGGAGCTGACTCTCTCAACGGGAATCGCCCATTACTGGAGCAGATCGCGCGGCAGAATATGGAAAAAAGGCGAGACATCGGGAAATAAGCAGGAGGTGAAAGAGGTCCGCGTCGATTGCGATTGCGATGCCGTCTTAATAAAGGTGAATCAGATCGGAGGGGCAGCCTGTCACGAAGGCTACAGGAGCTGTTTTTATCGTAAGATAGAAGGAGAAGCTTTGGAGATTGACGAGGAAAAGATATTTGATCCTGAAAATGTTTATGGAGATGAGAAATGACACGACAGATAAAGCTGGGTATACCCAAGGGGAGCCTTGAAAACGCCACGATAGACCTGTTCAATAACGCGGGATGGAAGATAACCGTGTCGTCGCGTAACTATTTTCCCATGATTGACGACGGTGAAGTCGTCTGTTCCCTGATACGGGCTCAGGAAATGGCACGCTATATAGAAAGCGGAGTGCTGGATCTGGGGCTGACCGGTCTTGATTGGATACTTGAAAATGACGCCGATGTTACCATAGTATCAGACCTTGTCTATTCCAAATCGAGCACGAGGAAGGCGAGGTGGGTTCTTGCCGTTCCGGACGACTCGCCGATTACAACGATACATGATTGCGCGGGAAAGATCATATCAACCGAGCTTGTCAATTTCACCGAGAGGTATTTCAAGGAACGGGACATACCGGTGAAGGTCGAATTTTCCTGGGGCGCAACCGAGGCCAAGGTCGTTGAAGGCCTCGTCGACGCCATAGTCGAGGTAACTGAAACCGGTTCAACCCTAAAGGCCCATGGCTTGAAAATCATTGATACCCTGCTTGAGACCAATACGAAACTGGTCGCGAACAAGAAGAGCATGGAGGACGAATGGAAAAGGAATAAGATTGCGCAGATCGCCCAACTCCTGCGTGGAGCGCTCAATGCCGAAAAAATGGTCGGCCTCAAAATGAACGTTCCGAAGCAGATCCTGGATCAGGTCGTGGCAGCTATTCCCAGCCTGACGTCGCCGACGATCGCGGCGCTTCATAATTCCGAATGGCTTTCCGTGGAAACCGTCATCGATGAATCCATAGCCCGCGAGGTTATTCCTCAGTTGATAAGGATCGGCGCGGATGGGATCATCGAGTATCCACTGAATAAAGTAGTGAACAAGAAGGATGTATAGGTGCCGGGCGTTTTTGTTAACGAGGGGTTTAAACCCCTCGTTAACAAAAACGCCCGGCACCTATATGCAATTCCGCCCTATTTTTCTGCCGTGCCGATGGTTGAGCGCGGAGGCAGTATATCGACATACAACGACAGGCTCACGATATCGGACATGTTACCGACTTTATCGACCGCCCGTGCGTCAATCTGATGCTTCCCGTTCGTTAAAAACTGTATCTCACCCTTGTAGGGGATGAAATCACCCTTGCCGTCCATGCGGTAGAATATGGCCGCGATGCCGGATCCGTCGTCTGTCGCCGTTACCGTATATTTAACATCGCTTGATGTGACGTTTTTGGAATCGATCTGTTTAATCTCTTTATCCGGCTTGATTTCAACAATCGGGCCGGTCTCGTCGCTGTACAATTTCACCGTTGCGTCTTTCAATTCAAATTCATTGCCGCTTTCATCAACACCCCGGAAGGCGAACTGATCGGTCGGGTTATTGACATTATCAACAGCTTTTACTTTCAAGGTAGTTTCACCTTTTAGGGCAAACGGCGCAACGTACTCTTTGAAATCGACACCGTTTGTCGAATACTCGACCTTGCTGACCCCGGAAAGGGCGTCGTTGACGTTGATGCTGTACAGAAGGCCTCTGGTATTGTAGACTCTTTCGCCGACCTTTTTCAGCGCGGCGCTCGCGGTAACAACGATCACCGGAGCGGTGTTATCTACAAATACGCTGTAGGATTTTTCCGGCTCTTTATTTCCAAATTTATCGATGCCGTAGTACTGGATCGTGTGGAGCCCTTCTTTATCAAGGGCGAAGGGATTCAGATACGCCGCTGGCATGCCGTTGTCGATTTTGTATTCGATTTTATCGATCGCTATGTCATCAGTTGCGGTCAATTTGAACTGTACCTGCGAGTTAACGTAGATCGAGCTCCCGTCCGTATAGGTTTTGGGCAGGGGAGGGGGTGGTGCCTGCTGTCCTTCTTTTTGGACGGTTTCACCTTTCATTGATTCTTCTTTTTTAGGTTCTTCTTTTTTTGTTTCCTCTTTTAATTCAACTTTGCCCTCCTTATCGCCCGATTCCCTCGCAGATGGGTCATCTTGAGAGAAGGAAAGAGTGGAAATGAAAATTCCAATGACAAAGCATAATGGAACCACGAATAGTTTTTTAAGCATAGAGTACCTCCATATTTTTATCTGTATGGTTGATATGAAATTAATTACGAACAGATATCTTGTTGCGGAATAAAATAATACCACACTTTTGAGTGCTTGCACCGCTTGAGCCGGATGCGTACAACACAATTATTCTATCATTATTTAAAATTGCAACAAGTTATTAATAGTGGATTATTAAAAAAAATAAATAGTTTGTTGTCAATAATTTAATTTGCGTTGAACTAAAATTTGGCGGATTCCGTTACAGCCGTATACGGAACCTTAAGCAAGATCGGCTGATATATGGCGGGATTTATATATATGGCGTATATTCCTTTTTGCGTGCGGCGTATCTCTTTTCCCGAGTAGTAAAAGAGATGCGGCCGTGATTCAATCCGGGGGAGCGGCGGAGGCGCATAGAGATCTTTCGCTTCTTCGCTCTTTAGAAATGCGAAATTATTAAAGGCCGCATATTTTATTGCTCCTTTCAAGCTGCAGTAAATAATGACGTATTTTTTCAGATATTCATTGTATGATAATGATAGTTCGCCCGCTACATCGTTGAAGAAAGGCCGTGCGGAACCGATTTCAGACGACCAGCGGTTTTTCATATCAAGGAAATTGTAAGCCCTCCTGTTTTTTATCTCCGATATTCTTACCCGGGCTATAAATGCCGGAGCCCGGCCGTTGTGCGGCGATCCGCGGCCGATAATGTAAAGATAATCCCCCTGCTTTTCAACACAATCACCGAAAATCGGCTCGTCTCCGGAAAAAATTTTCACTGTTCTCCGAAAGTCCACCGGATCGCCGGTTTTCCATGATGGAGGAATTTTCCATTCAGCTATCCCGGTACCCATGATCCTCATAGGGGGCAGCTCCCCGCTTTTTCTATTCGTGCTCTTTTCGATCAGCACCATATAGTAATACACATATACGGTCGAGCCGAGCCGTATTCCGTCAGCCGGCCATAACCGCCATATGCGCGGATCTTCTCCGGGAGAATATTTTATGAACTGGGCGACCCGGCCGTTATTTTTATAGAATCTGAATTGCAGATTTTTTATGGTATCATCATCGGGAATTTCCGTAAAAGCGAGAGAATTGGAGATCATGCCATTCATCACCGCGGAGTCTTCAAAGGTCGAGCTCACGGACAGCTCTCCCTTCCAGGTTCCGAGAATAGTATCGCCGAAGGTCCACATCATGATTTTCCCCAAGGGTACCGGGGTGCAGCCGTCCTGGCCCAGGACGCTTCGCTTTCTGCTCAATCCGAAAATTCCAAGATTTTCAACCCTGGCGCCCTGATCGCATGAGAAGGAGGCAATCAGGAGCCATAAAGCCAAAAAGGAGAAAAAGAATTTTTTTGTTTTATTTTTTACCGGCATAATCATGATGATATCATGAATATGCATAAGGTCAAGAGTTATATTTTATATGACGCCCCGGATTCATATAATGATTTTAAAAAATCAATCTTGACAAAAACATTGAATTTTTGCTATCAAATAAGCTCGCATAAATAAAAGACTTGTTATGCATAATGCAAGCTTCGCCCGCAACCCAAATTGGCGACGCAGGGGGGCCTGCGGGGCTTTTAAGGGGCTTCGCCCGAGCGAACAGGAGGTTCGCATGTGCTGAACACGATGTTCGAATGGCACACGCCTTTTCAGCCATCCTGGCTGGCGTGTGCAGGCTTGCGTCCTGCAAGCGCCCGAAGCCGCACAGGATGTGCAAAAAGGCTTCGGCCCGGCATGAAACAGGATGTTTCAACAAAGCAGGCCTTAGACCTCATAAAAAATTTACGCAACGGAATTGATGCAGCACGAATTGATGGCAGGAAAAGTTGTAATAACGGGGTTGAATATAATATCCTCCCTTGGTTTGGATCTGGAAGAAAACTGGAATAATCTGCTTGCAGGCAAAAGCGGGGTCGGGGGAATCACACTGTTTGATCCGATGAACCTGGATACGAGGATCGCCGCCCAGGT
>MIBJ01000050.1:0-15731 GCA_001829495.1 Spirochaetes bacterium RBG_16_49_21
AATGGCCCCGATCAAATAAAATTATTTACTATTTTTTGAGATGTATCGATAATATCATCAGCGGCCGTATGCGTGGCCGGCGCGCGATAATTGTTGCCAGAGGAAGGGCTTTGGTAAAGATAAACCAGAGAAAAAGCAGGGATTTCCAGGAGATACAATCCGAAGAGGATATCCTCACTATGCTTAAGTCGAAGTTTTCCAACCGCCAGCTGTACATAAAATACGCTATTGGGAAGACCGAGATCAGCATTAATGAATTCCTGTCAGACAACACCCTGATGCTCGTTACCAATGCCGAATACCAGAATGAGGGGGATACCCTTATAATATACGGCCTTTCGGAAAAATACATCGAATTCGACCTTGAGATATTGGAAGAGCGGGGGCCGGGATATTTTCATTGCGCGGTGAAGGGCGGCCGCAAAGCCCTCCGGGGCAGGAGGGACCTCCGGTTCAAGGTGGCCCCGGACGACGTCGTGGCCACGAATTTCAGGGTCTCAAAACACACGATCGACGTATCGGCGATGAACATTCCCACGAGCATCAAGGTCGTTCTGGAGCAGTTCCAGTCGCAGAATTCCAAGATGAGCGACGTGGTGAGGGTCGAGGTATTCAAGCATGATGACAAGGAGCGCGTCCTCATCCAGCTCAAAAAGACCGGAAAGACCCTGTTTGTCCCCGACGCCGCGGATCCCGAATCATACAAGGCCATGAACGAAGATTTTCTCGACCTCGCCGAGCTCTATGCCAAGGAGCTCCCCGATGTCATCAAGAGGAACGTTGAGCGCGGCTACAAATCGATCCTCGTCGTCCCGCTCATATACATCACCGAAACCGTATCATCCGTGCCCTTCGCCTATATCCAGCTCATGTCAAAAAGCAGGCAGTTCACCATCGACGACGTGCTGGAGGTAAAGAATCATTCCTTCAAGCTGGTCGACCGAATCCGGGACGCCAATACCCTTCTCGTGCCCGTTCACCAGCGGGTCATGGACATCAGCCGGGGAGGGGCCAAGCTCAGGATCACGGACCGGAATCTGCAAAAATATATCCTCAAGTCCCGGGGATTCATATTCGATCTGGTGTTCAAGCTCCAGGCGCCTATTACGATTTTCGGCGAGGTGAAGGTATCCTATATGGATGAGGAGGAGAACCTGTACCTGGGTGTCGATTTTGAGGGGAATTCATCCCGCAAGAATGAGATGAAGCGGTATTACTCGATCCTGAAGCCGATGGAGACCGATTACAAGACCAAGCTTATGAAGTCCATGAAAAACCGGCAGAAGGAATCGCAGCAAAAGCAGCAGTAACCCGGCGTTCACGATAAACCCCTGGCTTCTTCGGCGTCCGATCTTCTCGCATAGAACGGCTTCACCCGGTTATAATCCTCATGTCCTTTCGGATCTTCCCGGTATGTTTGCAGAACGAGGCCGCACATGCTGTCGCCCGAGGGGATGTAGTCTTGCAGCATCATCCTTTTTGCAATGACGCCGCTTATCTCCGCGCGGTATCGTTCAATCCCGCTTCCCGCCATATAGGTGGTGCGCGACGCGTCGATCGATTCCAGGAGCCTGCGGATCGGGTAATCTCCGGGCGGAACGATTTCCTGCGGCGGCTCCGACGCTTCGATTTTACGGTACAGCGCTCCGAACACCTTCTGTTTTTTCGCGTCAAAGGCGATCAGGATATTCTCGCCTTCACCGGAGTTGACCGAAGCGGCATACAATAGATGCGTCTTGATTCCCACGAGCGGTTTGCCCAGCACCTGTGAGAGCATCCTGCCCGTGGAAACCGCGATCCGCACGCCGGTGAACGATCCCGGTCCCACGCCGACGCCGATGAGATCGATATCCCGGAGAGCGAGGCCGGTTTTTTTCAGGCAGCGCTCCACGCTGTCGAGGATCGCGGCAGAGTGGGACGAATCGACGAAATGAGACTCATTGCCGGACCGGTTTCCGGAACAGGCGGCGACGATCTCGAGCCGGGAAGCTGCGTCAATCACCAGGGTATTCAATCGTTATCGTCCTCTCGGTTTCGGTGCGGTAATCGATCCGTATCGTGATGAACTCATCCGGAAGCCGGCCCTGCGCCCTGTCCGCCCATTCTATGATCGAGACCCCGCCGTCATCCCAGTATTCTTCAAAAAAAAGCAGGTCGAGCTCTGCCCTTGTTTTAATCCGGTACAGATCGAAATGGTACAGGGGTATCCTGCCGGAGTAGATCTCGAGCAGGGTGAAGGAGGCGCTGGTAACCTCATCCGTTACGCCGAGTCCCCGGGCGATCCCTTTCGCGATTATGGTTTTGCCGCTCCCCAGTTCCCCGAAGAGCGCGAACACCGTACCCGGACCGGCCTTTTCCCCCAGCTCTCGGCCGAGCGAGAGCGTGTCCTTCTCCGAATGGGATATATATTTTTTTTCCATTTCGGGCATACCGTAGGCCTTTTAAGAATGAACGCAAGAAATATACCGGCGTTAACTTCGACTTTTTATAGTTTTTTTGTTGCCTTATCACGATCACCTCATTATAAATGTACTTCATAAAAAGTAAAACAGGAGCCTCCATGGCCATACCCAGGGAAGAAAAGATCAGAAAGAAGAAGAGGATCATCATCGACGCGCTGAAGCGGCTGCTGGATAATGATGTATATTCCCGCATAACAGTCCAGCAGATCGCCGAGGAAGCCGGGTTTTCCAAGGGCGGGGTGCACCACTACTTTGCCTCCAAAGAGGACATCTATCTTGAATTGATTGGGGAGATATTCACCGAATTCGTCCAGGCGCACAGCACCCTGCTGGAGATGGAGCTCGGCGCTCAGGACATGGCGCCCATCTCCGCCCTCGTGGGAGCGGAGAATTTCATTTTAAACAAGAGGAATATCAAGATCATCATCAATATCATCCTCTACGCTTTTGAAGAAGAAAAAATAATGAAAATCGTCGCCAACTATTTCCGCATGCACCGCGACTTCTATGAGGGCATTATCACCCGGCTGACGCAGGAGGGAAGATCGAGGAGAAAATCAGACCTCCCTTCGAAATACCTGTCGCGCATCGCGCAGACGGTCGTCCTCTTTATCGGACTGGTCGAGTCGATCGACCCCTCCGAGCCGACGGAGATGGATTATATCGAGATCGTCAAGTTTGTCACATCCCTGCTGAAGGGGTGAGCGGACCCGGTGGATAAACATCAACTCTACACCGACCTGAACCAGGGAGTTCTGTTCGAGCGGCTGGCGGCCTTTGAGCGGAATCTTGGAAAAAATCGGGCCCTGATAAATTCATACGGGGGATTAAGGCGGATTCTTCCCGGTTTCGAGGGCAAGACCGCGGTCGTGATCGGGGCCGGCCCTTCGCTTGAGAGGCATTTCGATTTATTAAGGAAGTTTCAGGAGCGGCGCGAGCTGGCGTATATCGCCGCTGATATGGCGCTCAGGCCCCTTCTGAAATCCGGCGTAAGGCCGGGGTACGTGTTTTCATGCGAGACGAATCCCGTGGATTTCTTCGGCGGCCTCGACACCGGGCGGATCCACCTCATAGCCTTTTCCTGCATGTCCCACCTCAACCTGCGAAGATGGCGCGGGGATATCAGCTTTTACAACTGGATGATCAAGGGCGCCCTGTATGACCGGCTGTGGAACGAGGCGGGACGTGACCTCGGTTTTGTCGCCACCGGCGGCCTGGTCACCACACAGGCGGTGGCGTTCGCGCTCGGCTGCGGGATCAGCGGTCTGATCCTTGTCGGCAATGACCTGGGTTACGGCCACCGGTTCTATGTGAGGGAATCGGTTCCCTTTAACAGAAACTGCCTGAATATCTCCCGATTCGCCCCTCTCGATGCCCTTGAAATGAGCTCCGCGCGCCGGAGCAGGGAATACCGGATAAAGCGGGATGCGGAGATTTTTAACACGACCAGCCAGTTCCTGGCGGGGAAGATGTGGCTGGAGGATCTGTTCGGAAACAGCCGTATCCCGGTATATGACGCGAGTTCCCCGGGCTGCTCTGAAAAATATGTTGCCAAAATAGAGCTTAAGGATTTCCTTTATTCTCTTGAAGGCGGAAAAAAAAGGAAAAGGAGACGGGCATGATCCAGTTGCATAGGCTCAACGGCAGCGAGTTCATCCTTAATGACCACCACATAGAAACTATCGAAGAGACGCCGGATACCGTCATAACCCTGACGAACGAGAAGAAATATCTCGTGCAGGAGTCCAAGGATGAAATCATTCAGAAAATCGTCGAGTATCAGCGCATGACGCAGGGACGGCAATACAAGTGAGCGGGAAAAGAGCCGGGCGGCAATAATATCTTGACACGCGGCCGCGGGACAAGATGCTATGAATAATGCACACTAAAATATACGAGCGGCGGGAGCTGTATGGTTTCAATAACCTGTGAAGAACACGACGGCGTGATCGTGATGTCCGTTGACGGCGAATTTTTTCTCGACAGCATCGATTACGCGGAAGAGATGTGGAAAAAGCAGGTCGCGAAGCGTCCGAAGGTTATCGGGATCAACTGCAAGAATATCAAATTCGTCGATTCATCCGCCATCGGGATTCTCGTTAAATTCCTGCACAGCGCCATGAGGGCGCATATAGAGATGATCATCTACGACCTGAGCGGCACGATACTCAATGTCTTTAAAACCGCCAAACTGGGGAATTTTTTCAACATCATGAACGGGAAGCAGTTTGAGAAGATATATCTGCAACAAGGCCGGCGCGGGCCGCATAAAAAATGAGCAAGAATGTATGGAAGGCGACGATACGCAATAAGAAAGCGAGGATGTGCATCCTCGCTTTCTTATTGCTTTTGAAAAAATTCCAGTTCCCATTCGTCCATCGCTTCATCGTACCGCAGGATATACCGGTTCCCGTCATCTGCGATGACTTTAAAATAGAGATAATCCGGCCCGTACCACCGGTCGAGAAGTCCTGTGATGTTGTATCTTTTTTCGCCCAGATTGAAACTGACCGGCCGCTCATGAGCCGTGTGGCCCGAGTAGCAGAAAACGCGTATTTTAATTCCTTCCATGCCAATGACTTTCTGACAGTCTCTTACTCAAAATTTAAGAAGCTCAGCATCGTTCATTCCATAAAGGGTAACAACGTACAAAAATAATTTACCAAAAATTTTTCACGATGAGAAATTAATAATTGACAGGAATTTACTGTCATGATAAAAGAAAGTTTAGTAATTAAAAATATAAATAATCATTCATCTGCTTGAATGAAATATATAAACAGAGAGGCGAGAAATATATAGTTATTTTCTTAAAAGCAGATTAAAATGTCCCATTCATATATATAAAAGGGACATTTAAAACCTGATAAAGAAAAAAATTTTAACGAAAGGAGGTAATCCAAACTATTATTTCGTTAAAAAAGCAGTGCCGGTTTTTAAAAACAGGCAAATTAATTTTTTTCTTATAGTGTGGTTTTAAAGATTCTGGAGGGTCTTTAATCATGCCGAGGAAAAATAAATATCATCAGCTTCCTTTACAAGACCCGTCGCGTGATAAAACCGCATAATAAGATTTTTTGAATCAGCGGATTTTGATATGCTGAGGAGAAAACTATTTTTTCCCGCAGAATATTTTCTGTGGGGAAAGAGGATACTTTTGTCCCTTTTAACGCTCATGCTATGGACTGAGTTGATTAATAATAAGCTAATAACAAAATTAGATTTTAAGATAAAAAATAGATAATAAATATTAGAACTAAAAATGGAGGGTTACCATGCAAAAGCATAATACCGCATATGTTTCTTTATTAATTCTTACGTTATTTATTATGCCGCTGTTCGTCGGATGCGGCGGAAAATATGATTTTTTAAGTAAGAATGCCATACCTCTGAAGATAGAGGAGGTGAATTCATCTCATGCCCATTCCGGCGATGGGGGAATTCCCGGGGATTCGGGGAACGAATATCAGGATATACCTTCAAATTCATCCGGCCCCTTACATCCTCTATTCAACGGCATACTTGGGATGCAGGTATCGGCAAGGAGTTTGAGCGCTGTCAACCCCGATGCAACGGGGCTCGCCTTAGAAAACGATTATGACGGCGACGGTATACCCAACGATCTTGAACTAATAACCAATCCTTTTTTGACGGATTATCCGAGGATCGTCACCAGGATCACGACGCCGATCGTGATGGAGCTCCGCATCAGCGAAACCGACAATACGGAAAACTTCACTGAGGTAATTGAAGATAAAGACGTCAAAGAAACAATTACCAATAGTATGGAAAATAAACACTATAATCAATTAAATCAAAAGACTACGCCGGTGCCAACCAAGGAGAGCCAGTCGACAAGTCAGAGTAATTCATATTCAAGAGGCGATGAGATGTCTATGGGAATGTCTGCCGGCGTTAACATAGGAATGTTTGGCGCTAATATGTCTTATAATCAAAAAAGTGCCAGCAACATGAGCATAGCAAACAGCTTCTCGCAGTCCACCATGTCGGACAAGACCATATTCGAGGATGTCAATTATTCGGACAATCTCGACCGGAATGGCGTTGAATTCAAAAACGATACCATTCAGAACATGACCAAGAACTTCCGGCAGAGCGAGAAGACCAAGAGCACCTATACAATCGACCCCAATGCGGGCTATGTCCGTGCGGGTCTGTATATCAAGAATGACACGGTTGATATACCGGTTAAGATCTCGAACGTTATTTGTACCCTCGCCTTTAAAACCTCTGGCGGGGCTCTTCTGCCGATTAAGACCTTTCGCCTCAGAAATGACGACTACAGTGATTTTGAGAAGGAGATATATGGGGGCGAAGAATTGGGCCCCTACGCCCTTGAAGTGACTGGCCTGAATACGCATGAAGTAAAACAAGCCCTAAAAAACGGGTATGTGCCCCAAATATATATCGTGGATTACGAGGTTCATCGCGTTGAAGACTCCAACTATAATCCGGGTGTGGATAATCTGAAGATAGTGGAGGAAACGGCGAAGGGGCGGACTGCGTTGATAAAGGTCATCGGAACGAATTACCGGGACATCTACCGTGTCGCCGCATTCGATAGGGATGCTCAAGGGAATATTTCACCGGGAATTTCTCTTAAAAAAGCGATTTTCCGCATTTTCAGCGATAGGGCCGGAAGCGGCGAAAGTTGGGATATAGACAGCATGGGTAATGAACTTACTGTTAAAGAAGACGGTCTTAAATGGAAGCCGGGATTTCATTCTACCAATCCGCTCAACAATGATCAAAATAAACTTAATAATGAGTATGAATATAATACGAAGAACCTGAGGGGGAATACCTGGCGGTTGTTTGAAACCTATATCAAGAACTACGTTGATGAATACAACCAGATGCACCGCATAGAGACGGTAAAAAGAATAGGACCCCTTACCGCCTACAATCCATTCAGCGTTATAGACAATCCTAACTATAACCCCAATGAATTCATGGCCCAGGAAGAAGTATTGAAAATGAAGTACTGGATAATATTGCACAACGGCCGGTACTTTGAGGGAAATATAAACGACCCGATATGGGCGGGCGAGCGCTACGAGCTGGTATGCGTGGATTTACGGGACTTTAACGCATATTTCCAAGCCTACTACTATTCTCCGGTGCAGTCGCAGGAATATTTCACGATGAACACCAGCTGGAACAGGCTCAACAATGACGGTGAGTTCGCGCGCGCAAAATATTTAGGGAGGCTCATCAAAAATGATATTGTTCACCTGGAAATGAACCTGACGGAATCAAGGTTCCTTTTTGATACCGCGTATGACAAGGATACGGGAATAAAGAATTACCACCCTCTGTACAACAGTGCACAGGAGGAGATCGGAAGGGAGTGGTATAAGTTTGACTATACCTTCCAGCCCCCTGATGAGGCTCCCCAGGGTATACCAAGCCCGTTCAGTCACTACGTGGAAGGCGGCTTCAACAGCCTCAAAGTGAGTATTGATGAATCGAAAAATGCACAGAGCTATGAAATATCGTTCCGCGAGAAGGGGAATACATCATTGGAATGGAAGAGGATCAATATACGGGCTGATATGTTGACATACAATAACAATGAGGTATATATCAATCGTCACACGAGAGATATCAACGGCAATGAAATAGGATTCATAAATGGCTCCCTGCTTTCCCAGGGGGGGCTCACGTACGAGGTACGGGCTAGATCCAGGGGACTTATCAACGATGTGGAGCTGTATACCAACAGTATGACCAATGGGATGATTGATGCCGAAGCCGTGGTGTACAACGTCGATGTCACAACAAACCCCGGCAGTGACAGCGGATTTACTTTCAGCGCTGCCGGTATGGAAGACAATCAGATTTATGTGCGGATAGGAAACGCCTCGTATACAGAATATTATAAGATAATATGTCACGGACCGTATAATTACCCGAAGGGAGATGTTCAGCCGCCGCTGAATGATGATACCGCTCCGGTTTTACCGGCGATTTACGGCCATCCCGGACTTAACAAGATAAAGATCGCTAATCCTGCGAATGCAGATAAACCTGGGATATACAAGATAGAAGTCTACGCCGTAAATAATAATGCTGAACGACCCGCGAACAACGAGGTGATCCCGGTGGTAGTTATTCATGATAAGTACGCGCCGCACCGGGATAAGGCATTCGCACCCAGGCTCAGCAAGGCGCTTTTTGACAAACGGGCGATAGATCTTGAGGTCAATTTTAACGATGGGACCGGCTGGTATCGTCTTAAACTTGCGAGCACCGATAAAGGCGACAAGAGGATAGACTGCCGCCATACGAGCTATTACGAGTATGATAAGCAGAAATTCCATATTTTTTTTAAAGCGCCGTCCGGCAGCCAGGATGAATACTCGCAAAAATACGCCGAGGGACACGACGTTTTCGGCGGCGGCCGCGAGGAGGCGGAGCTCTATATCAGAACCGTGGCTGAGCAGCGGTATCGGGATACGTTCTGGATGAAGAAGCAGTTTGGGGATGATAGCTTTACCGAAAATTTAAACTTCATCATAACCAATTCCGGGATACAGGATTTTATTACTTACTGGAGCGCCATCGATATTAGTGATGCATCAAATATTGATAGTGCATTGGTAAGTTACGGCGTTCAAAATAATGGAACGTACAGCGAGGGAATTGAATTAAAAGGAAATAATATTTCCAATTACTTCTTCTCGCCCCTTGAAATGCGAAAGTACGATGTTAAGGTGAACCTTGATGAGCAATTGCCATCTCGATTCATCTATGAGTTGGATGCGCCGACATTTAAGACAGTTGCCGGTGACAGGAGCATTAACATTAATGAATTTGATTCAATGTATGCCGACTGGTATGAGATTCATTATAAAGAGATACTCGATATGAACGCGCCGGTCGTCGGATTAAACGAAAATCCTTTGCTGTGGCCCCTGTATGGCGATGTTTATCAAAACAATAACCAGGAATATGTCACGACACTTGAAAACCTTTTACCAAACAGGAACTATGCGTTAATAGTAGTGGGTAAAAATGGCGACGGAGTTGTCGGAACGAGCAAGCCGGTCTACTATGACGGGTTAAAGGGAACAACAAAATATACTGATGCTGAAAAGATTTGGGTATATGAAGCTACTCCGCCTTCTGTTTCTCCATCAATAGGCAGCGTATCTATGAAGTCGGACAACCATCGAATGATACAGGTTGATAATGTATCTTACCCTGGCGAAGTGCGCTATCAGATCTGGTGGAAGCGCAATAGCGAACCATGGAGCCAGGCCTCATATTATGACACGTATACCGATAACAAAAAACTGGAATACGGACCTGTATCATATACCATTACAAATCACAGAGGAAAATCCCTGGAATATTGGGAAACGTATGATGTTATGGCAAGAGCCGGTACGATTGGCGATAACTGGGGACCTTTTTCCGCTGCACAATCGGTAACCATAGGGAACACTGGTGGATTTGATATCGGTGATTTTTATTGGGGTGGAGCATTCCAGGTAAACACCGGGTATTGGTTTTGGTACTATCCATTGTATTTAAATTGGATTACCGTGCCTGAAGGTACAGTTAGTTATAGAATAACCGGATATATAACGGAACAGGGCGGCACTGCATGGTGGGCTGGGACCATATACCCATATTATATCTACATTGATCAAACTCTAACCCCTGGTACGACATGGATTCATCTGGGCAATGTGTTTTCTACTGCCGGTGGATTTCTTACCGACCATACAACGACATGGGTATCTGTCTATTTTACAATAACTACTTATAATGATACCGGTGACACATTGAGCCAAAGTTATTATGTTGATACGGGTCAAGGTACTTTGCCGTGGTTCCAGTGAGCGGATAAACATATAAATATCAAATTGAAAATGGGGGATCTCATTATCCTGGTGAGACCCCCATCAATTTGAATTTAAGAATAAAATGAATGAATTATGAAACGAATTACATTACGCGTAGTGTTGATCCTGATGGCAATAACAGCAGTGTTTATTTACACTGTTCAAGCCGCGGAAGAGACCAATGATTCAGGGATTAATAATGAGAACCTGTACTCACAAGAAGCAACAAAAGAAGAGCAGGCTCAGGAAAAGAAAGCAGAGACTGAAAAAAAGGAGCAGTTGTATAAAGAGATAGAGAAGAGGGAAGAAGATAAGAAGGGAGAAGTTATAAAAGATGAAAAGGCTGATCAGAAGGAAATAGAGAACGTAAAAGATAAGTTGGAAAAAGAGATAAAGAAAATAGAGCGCGTAAAAGAAGAGCTGGAAAAAGAGATAAAAAAAATAGAGAGCGTAAAGAAGGAGTTTGAAAAAGAGATAAAGAAAAAAGAAAAAGAAATAGAACCTGAGAAAAAGGAAAAGATTGAAAAAGAAAAAAAGGCTACAGAACAAGAGAAGAAAGAGGAAAAAGCAGTAAAACCAGAAAAAAAAGAAGAAAAAGCGGTTATTCCTGCAAAGGAAGAGAAAAAGCCTGAAAAAAAGAGGCTATCCGTTATAGATAAAACCAGCAGGGAGTATATTGCCCTGATTTTCGGATATGGAGGGTATTTCCCCATTCTTGATTACGGGAAAAGTTATAAGCCGGCGCACCAGTTTTCCGGTACTATCGGGATCTACTATTTGAACTTTCTGGGGCTGTCGCCGGAGGTTCACGTACGGTACGCGGACATGGGAAGCAAGAGCCAGTTGTTGAAATTCAATTCAAGCATATCGCTCGCGCAGATGTTTCCCGCGATCGTGTACCGGTATGCGATCCCCCTGCCGCGCAATACCCTTACCGTATATGCCCGGATTTTCGACGGCGCTGCGCGGGTGGCGTACTCTTCGCGGAATCCGTATTATCCGATTTTCAAGGAGAATATCACTGAATATATCAACATATTCGGCTTTTCCGCGGGGACCTACTATGACGTGTACAAGGGGCTGCTTTTAGGCGTTGATGCAGGGTACAGCATCATCTTTACAGCCGGAAAACGTCTTCAGGCGGTATCGGTGATGATGACGGTGGGATGGAGGATATTATAAATAGGATCGTGGGTCGCGGATCGAGGATCGAGTATTTTGATACAACTGCGACCCTCGTGCCCCCGGTCCTCGACCCGAATAAACGGTTATTTTTATGCGTAAAATAATCACTTACATCATAATCTCGCTGATTGCCGGGTCGTTTTTCTCCTGCGGCAGAAGAGACTTTATCAACTATGACCGGGCCATGGGACGCATGACCTTCCCTTCGTCCGGGAGCGACGAGGCTTCCGGTAATGACGCCATATCCGCGTCCACCAACCAGAGCGACAAGGACCGGGAGAAGGCGCCGAAGCTGAATGCGTACGAGGGAGCGGCGTTTGTGAAGCCGCCGCAGATCAACAACTACGGCACGGTCACGCTGGCCTACCAGATCGACGTGCCGCCGGGGAGGAACGGCGTGCAGCCTGCGGCGGGCCTTTCGTATTCGTCGTCGGGCGGAGACGGGCTTGCGGGCATCGGGTGGAGCCTTTCCACGGGCCTGGGCGTGATATCGCGCACCACCAAAAACGGCCAGCTTTTTTACGACCAGCGGGACACCTTCACCTTCAACGGCCAGCGGCTGGTCAAGGCGGAGGGGCCCGCGTATTCCGAAGAGGGCACCTATAGGCTTGAGATCGAGTCGGGATTTTCGAAATTCATTCTGTCCAGCGCGGCAAGCGGCGGGGTGTGGCGGGTGTACGACAAGGCGGGCACGGTTACCACGTTCGGCGAGGACTTGTCGAGCAGGATATTTCGGCCGGACGACAATTCAAAAACCTACATCTGGAATTTCTGCAAGAGCGTAGATCTAAACGGCAATTCCATGTCCGCGGAGTACGATGATTCCCGGTACGCGGACGATCATATCCTGTACCTAAAAGAGATACGCTATACTGGTAATGATCTGCAAAGCTTGCAGCCGCGCCAGTACGTGCGCTTCGCGTATAAAGGTCGGGACGAGGCGTACGTGTCCAAGGCGCCGGGTTTCATCATGCGGATGGACCGTCTCCTGGACAAGATAATCGTGGGCTGGGACGACCCGTTGGGCATCTTGTCAACCGAGCTGTGGAGCTATAGGCTCGTGTATGAGACATCGGAAGATTCCAACCGGCCGCTCCTCAAGACCGTGGATACGGACCGGGAGACTACCAGGCCGGAGTTCATATACCAGCCCGCGCTCCACTCCTTTACCTGGGCGATCGTCAACAATCCGCACGCTGGCGATCCTGAGGAGAATCCTGACTCGACCAAGTACTTTGAGGGGGATTTCAACGGCGACGGCATATCGGACATGGTGTTCTTCAATCCCAAGACCGGCAACTGGCGCGCAATGGAGGGGAACCGGAACGGCGGCTACTTCGACCGCTACTACGGCAACAAGTTCCAGGGCTACGATAGTCCCGACAATATCCAGTGGTTCAAGGGGAACGTGACCGGCGACTATAACGGAGACGGCAGGTCGGATATCGCTTTTTATCTGCCCCGGACGCGGGAGTTCTGGGTGGCGGAGCATACGGGGAAGATATTTCAGTTCAAAAACTACGGGAATTTATACATCGATATCGATATTTTCAAGTGCGAATGGTTCACCGGAGACTACAATGGCGACGGTCTGTCCGACGCGGTGCTCTTCAACGAGCCGACCGGCGAGTGGATACTCATGGCGAACAAGGGAGGGCGTTTTGAGTTCATAAAATTTTCAGAGCACTTCCAGCACCTGTACAGGAGCGACTATACGCCTGATCTGAACCTCGATTCCCCTTTGACAACCGACACCTCCGAGCAGGGGAAGGACAGGGACAAGATATTCTTCCTGTCGGGAGACTATAACGGAGACGGCAGGACGGATATCTCCTTCTATGACAGCAGGTCGGGCAGATGGTGGGTGGCGGAGAACTACCGGGACGACAAGATCGGGTTCAAGCTCCAGTGGAAGATATACAAGGAATTCAACCCCAGCGAGAAGGAGCTGTTCGCGCCGCGGCAGGATTCGCTCATGGGCAATGACCGGTTTTCCGGGGATTTTAACGGCGACGGGTTCTCGGACTTCCTCATCTTCCACCGGGACGCGGGGGAGTGGATATTGGGTGAGACCGGGAACGGCACCATAACCTTCAGGGTGTTTTCCCGCACGCCTGCGTTTAAGGACATAACCCGGTGGCTGCAGGGCGATTTCAACGGCGACGGCAGGACCGACATAGGCTTTTTCTCAAAATCGGACAACAACTTCTGGATCGGCGAGGCCACGCCGAATGAATTCCGGTATAAAGTTTACAACAACCTCGCGTACGGCCCTGATCCGGAACGGGTGCTTTCCACGCCCCTTCCCCGGGACGAAGTGGAGCTCAAGGACGCCAAGGCAGTGATCGCGTCCGATACCGCCACGGCGATCGTGGATTATCAGTACGACGGTAATTTCCACACGGACCGGGGCGAGAAGGCGTTTTCCGGATATTTCACCAATACCGGAACTGCAGCGGAGCTCTTGATATTCAACAGGAAGGAGAACCGTATTTATTTAAAGCAGGGTCTGGCTGAGCCTGCCGCCAAGCTCGATCTTGACCTTTACGCGCAGGACGTGTCGGTACTGAACGGAGAGCGGCCTGCCGGGTGCCGCGGCAACAAGGACTGCGTGCTCTATTACCGGAAAACCAAGGCGAGCTTCGGCATAGGGAGCGACACGCATTCGTTTAATGTTATATATTCTCCCTCGGGCGGCGGAATAAGCGATCTGGAAATCGCGCGGTTCGACAATAGCAAGGTATCCGACTTTGACATAGCGAATAGCATTTATCTGACCGACAAGTTCAATCCGGACTATCCGAACGACAAGCAGGTCCTCGTGCTCGACGACCGGGCCGACCAGCCCCGGTTCGTTCTTTTTTCGGTCAGCGGTTCAGGCTCGGTTTTAACAGCGAATCTTTCAGTGAAAGGTCTTGATTCCGATTATTTCGCGAACCTGCGCGAGCAGCGGGGCAAGTACCAATTTTTCAGCGGCGCGTTTACTGGTGGCATTGCCCAGGTTCTGTTCGTGGATATGACGAGCGCTCCCCACCAGTGGTACCGGGGAACCTTATCGTTGTCGAGCGGCCAGATCACATTTGCGAAATTGCCGGGAAGTCCTCAATTCGCTAAATACGGATACGTCGCTTCCTACCGCGTGGTCGGCAGCGGCGCGGGAGCGGACCTCATCTACGCCACAGTGAACGACGGCCTGGTGACATTCCACAAGCTCGGCGTAGGAACGGGCTCGATCAGCCAGATAACCTACAACCAGCTCGCCAAAGGCTTCACCTTCAAGGGCGAATTCGACCATGCGGACAATCCGGTCGTGTACACGGACACGGAGGTGAAGCGGGCTTTGCTTGGCTCCACCTGCAGGCTGGAGACACTTGCGGCGGGCGCCACATCCATGAAACGGCCGGATCTGTTGACCGCGGTGTATCCCTTCCAGTGGATACAGGGGGACTACAACGGCGACGGCAAGACCGACATCGGCATTTTTCATTTAAAGGAGCGGTACTGGTACTTCGCCCTTACCCAGGGCACGGTGCCGGACCTCATAAGCGAGGTGAAGAACGGTATCGGCGGCCTATACCGCATGGCCTACGAGAACTCCACCCGATTCGACAACACGGACGAGGAGGGGATTCCCCGCCTTCCCATGAACTACAAGGTGTGCACGAGCCTTACGATCGACGATGGCCTGGGCAAGAGCGTGCTTACGACCTACGAGTATGCCCGGGGATACGCCTTCTCAGCTTTCATCAACGGCGAGAAGGAGACCGATTATTTCGGGTTCGGCCGGTTCACGGTCATCGACGCGGTGGGCAGGCGCACGGTGAGCGAGTATAACAACGTTCCGTTCAGCGATTTTCGCATGAATCGGGCCCTGGCCGGAGCGGTGAAGGAGACGATAACTTACGGAACGGACCACCAGGAGTACGAGCGCACCGAGCACGACTACAAGATACACGTGATAGGGTCGGGGGTCGGGGGTCGAGGGTCGAGTTTTTTAGTGGAACCGGTAAAGATTCAGAAATACACCAACAAGGTCCTGGTGGAGACGCGGGCGTCGAACATCGAGCTTGCGCCGGGGAAATATGAGATGGTTAGCAAGGCGGAGAGCGTGACCGACCATTACACGGACGGGGTGCAGGCGCCGGTCACGGCCACGAGCTTTTCCAAGTTCGAGAACATCGAGTCCACGAACGAGATGCGGCTTGAGTAC
>MIBJ01000050.1:15739-18326 GCA_001829495.1 Spirochaetes bacterium RBG_16_49_21
TGCGTACGAGACCACGGCGAGCTACGAGTACGACGGCCGCGGCAATCTGATCCGCGAGACAACCCGGTACACGGGATCGGGCCTGCCGGCGGTGGCGAGCAGGATCATGGAATACGCCTATGACGGATACGGGAACCGGATCCGCGAGACGAACGCGAGCGGCTCGCCTAATCGGGTGACTGAAAAAAGCTACGACGACCGGCTTCGCCAGTTTGTGGTACAGGAGCGGTCGATCGGCGACGCTATAACTTTAACCACTGGATACGAGATCAACTACGCCTCGGCCTTCGGCGGCGTGAATAAAAAGACCGATCCGAACGGCGCAAGCACCTATTTCGAATACGATCGTACGGGAAGGCTCTTCCGCGAGAGCATCGATTCGGACTACGGCACGGAGGCGCTTCAGACGTACGACTATAACACCAATTTCCCGCTGTCCGCCAAGGTCACCCAGTACGCGGGCGCCTCGGCTCCGCTCGGTGCAGGCTCCGGCGGGGAGATCGAGACGCGCGTGTTCGCGGACGGCATGGGCAGGGTGATCCACACGGTGCGGAGCGCGGCCGGCGAATCAGGCAAAAAATACACTAAGACCGGCATGATCGTGTACGATTCGGCAGGCAGGGTGATCCGCAAGAGCCAGACCGCATGGGCAGACGACGGCGAGATCGACGCGTACAAGCCGAACCTGGCGGAGAAATGTCCCACCATGACCGAATACGACCCGTCCGGCAGGGTGAGCAGAATGATCCTGCCTGAGGGATACAAGGGCGAGCCGGAGACGTCCATAGCGTACACGTATAACGATCCCTGGGAGGTTATCGAGGCCCACAGTGTGGGTAGGAGCAAGCGCACGGTCAGGAATGCCCGGGGACAGGTGCTCTATATTGAGGATTCAGGAAGGGGCGACCCTTCGACAGGCTCAGGGATCGGCGGGGAATATGTGAGTGCCAAGATCGGATTCGCCTACGACATAGCGGGCAACCGCGTGAAGAAGATGGATCTGAACAATACGTCCATGTCCCTGGATGTGCCGTCGAACCTGTTTACGCCCGGCGTGAAGGATGCCTCGGGAAACAACATCGCGTGCTGGCGCTACAACGGGTTCGGCCAGGTGACGGATTCAAGCGATCCGGACCTTGGATACGCGGGCATGGCGTACAACGCTTTCGGCGAACCAGCATCCCGCATGGACGGCCTGAACCGTACCACGAGCTTTTTCTACGACCGGCTCGGCAGGCTCACGGAGAAGCGGCTGCCCGGTACCGAGGGAAGCGTACGGTACGCGTACGATAGCCTGGCGGGAAGCGAGAACGCCTTAGGCAGAATGGTTGCGATCGACGATCCTGCCCAGCGCAAGGAGTTCGGCTATGACCGGATCGGCAGGGTGAAGCGCGAGAAGCGGGAAATTAAGAACACCGGTACCACGGCGATATTTGAAACCCGGTTTGAGTATGATCTGCTGTCGCGGAAGATAAAGATATACTACCCGGTAGATCAGCGGTCGAGGAGGCAGATGATTGCGCAGTACGGCTACTGCGCCATGGGAGCAAAGAACATCCAGATCACGAACGGTTCCATGACCAAGAACGTGGTGACCGATATCTCCTACAACGAGTTCGGCCAGATGACCGAGGTCCACCGCGGCAATAACACGGTCACCTATTACACCTACGACATCAAGGGGAGGCTTGAATCGCTTCTCACCACCGCCTTTCACAACGGCCAGACCTGGAAGGTGCAGGACGTGAAGTACGCCTTCAAGGTGGACAACTGCATAGCCGGCGTTGAGAACTCGTCGAATGTCGATACGGAGGGGGCGTGCCAGAGCTCAATTCGCTATGAATATCAGTATGATGGATTGAACCGGCTGCGGCACGCACGCGGGGATTACGAGAAAACCACGCAGTCGACGGCCGATGCCACGGTGAAGAAGTTCGAGCTGGGGTACGGTTATGCGCCAAACGGCAACCTGACAGCCAAGACCGTGTACGACCCGGACAGCGGCGGCGTGAGCGACGCCTGGAGCTATATCTATTCCAACCACGCTGCCACGCGCATCGACACCACAATTAAGGGAACGCGTTTTGTCATGACCTATGACGCCGTGGGGAACATGACAAGCCAGATCGACTATGGCAAGACCACCACGACCATGGCCAAGGAGATGGCGTACGACTCGTACAACCGGATACGCCAGGTAACCGACCCGAGCACCGGAACCATAAAAGGAAAATACTGGTACGACGACCAGGGATTCAGGGTGCGGCGCTCCGCGCGGGTGGAGGTCGACCGGCAGACGCGCCAGGTTGAGCTCCTGTACCCATCCATGTATTTCGGGGTGGAGGTGCAAAGGGACCTGCGCGGCAATATTGTTGACAACACCGGCTTCGGCGTGAACAACATATTCTTAAACGGCGTGCGCATCGCGGCGGCGTTGCCGAACGGGGCTGCGCGTTACTACCTGTCAGACCAGGTGGACTCCGTCAAATGCGTGCTCGACGACTCGGGGATCGCGGTGACCCGGACCGAATATCTCCCCTTTGGAGAGACATGGTTCCAGGAGGGGGATTCGAAGAACGCGCCGAAG
>MIBJ01000051.1:0-164 GCA_001829495.1 Spirochaetes bacterium RBG_16_49_21
GTGTTCCACCGCGCCATCTCCCGGATGAACTCAGCCAGGTTGCAATCGCTCAAATATATCATGTCGTCGTTCATGGGTATAGCTCTCTTAAGTTGTCCCCCTCCCTTGATGGGAGGGGTTAGGGGAGGGTGATTAGAGCAGCATTAACTTTTCTCCCCCCCCCC
>MIBJ01000051.1:200-42281 GCA_001829495.1 Spirochaetes bacterium RBG_16_49_21
ATCAATTTTTCGCCTAACGCAAGTCAATAGCAACCGGCCGGGGGTTCCGCATCCGTATGCCGGTGACCTGCTCATAGCGGTTAAACAGGCATTGTGAATCCATCTGTAAAAAATCCCTGTGCCGGCCGGCCGGGAAATCGCGCAGGAACCGGTCGAATTCGTCCTTATACAGGGAATCAAAGCGCTTCCGGGAATGGCCGTGCGCGGTTTTGACTTTTCCCATTCGCCTGATGTCGCCGTCAAAATGGGGGCTTATATGATACAGCTCATGAAAAATGACCCTGAGCTTTTCGCTCCAGGACAGATCGAAAAACCGGGGCATGTAAAAATACACCAGATACAAAAATCTTTTGCTTCCATATACTATCTCCGGAAGGGCGTACACGGAGCCCCGGTATCTCAGAATCCCGGAGCCGTTCTCGAACTTGAGCGGCACAAGCTTGCCGAATATTCCGCCGCGCCCGCCTCTCTTGTTTGATCCGATGCAGACCAGAACGCGGCCTGTATCAATGTGGCGCAACGACGGGGAGGATCGAACGATTTGGGCGATGACCGCGGTCAAGGCCTCGGACAGATTTATCTGATTTTCAGCCGATACCGACTCTCTCAGCATTCCGCACCATCTCTTCAGCGTGTTTAACGGACAATTCGGTGACTTTCTCGCCCGCGAGCATACGGGCTATCTCCTTCACCTTTTCCTTCGGATTGAGCTGTTTTACGAGGGTGGTGACGCGCTCGCCCGCCTTCCCCTTCTGAACCGAAAAGTGGGCATCGGACATGGCCGCGATCTGCGGCAGGTGGGTCACCACGAGAACCTGCCGGTCTTTTGCAAGGGCTTTGAGCTTTCTGCCGACGATCTCCGCTATCTTACCGCCGATGCCGGCGTCAACCTCGTCGAAGACAAGGCTCTCCACGATATCGGCGGACAGGATGACGTTCTTGATGGCGAGCATGATCCGCGACATCTCACCGCCGGAGGCCGCCTTCCGGAGCTGGCGCAGGTCCTCGCCCACGTTGGCGGACAGAAAAAACTCGATCCGGTCAAGGCCGTGGGGATAGAGCGCGTAGCGCTTGTTGTCCGCCTCAATCTCGCCCTCGGGGCTCGTCTCCCGCTGGATCGAGACGCGGAACAGAGTCCCGGCCATACCCAGGTCGCCCAGCTCCTTCATGACCCGCTCCTCAAGCCGCTTTGCCGCGTCCCGGCGCCGGTCGGAAAGCCTGAGCGCAACATCCTTGGCCTCGCGCACCGCCTGCTTGTATTCCGCCTTGAGCCGCTCAGCCTCCTCCTCACCCGATGTTATGAACTCCATCTCCTTGCGGGCCTTTTCTGCGTAACCGAGAACCTCCGGTATCGAATCGCCGTACTTCTTTTTAAGGCTTGATATCAGGGCCAGGCGCTCCTCAACCTGGTTGATCCGCTCGGGTGAGAAATCGATATGCTTTTCATACCCGCGCAAAAAAACGGCGGCGTCCTCAAGTGAATACAGGGACTGCTTGATCGTATCGAGAATCCCGGCGATCTCCGGATCGTATTCCGATATTTTCGACAGGCTCTGGTCGGACATCTTGAGCTTCTGGACGATGCCGCCTTCCCCGCTCAGAAGCTGGGACGCGGCATTGATCTCTCTGAAAAGCTTCTCCGCATTGGCGAGAAGGTGCGATTCATTCCGCAGCTCCTCCTCCTCGCCGGTCTTGAGCTTCGCCGCTTCGATCTCGCGTATGGCGAAGGAATTAAATTCAATCCGCCGCGCCTTTTCCCGCTCGTCGATCTGGAAGGAATTGAGCCTGTCCTTTAAGTTCTGCAGCCGCTCATGTAAGGCGCGGATCCGGCTCACATCGTCCTCAAGGCCGCCGAAACTGTCGAGGAGCTCGCGGTGCTTGGACACCTTGACGATATTCTGGTGCTCGTTCTGGCCGTGAATATCAATCAGATATTCGGATATCTCCTTTAATTTGGACGAGGGTATCTGCACTGAATTTGCGAAGGACCTGCCTTTGCCGCTGGTATAAAGCTCGCGGCGGAGGATCAGCATATCATCATCCGAATCTATGCCCGATACCGACAGAATCTGTTTGACCGGGGCATTGCCGGATATGTCGAACAGCGCCTCCAGGGATGATTTTTCAAATCCGGTCCTGATCATGTCCGTGGTCATCTTCTCGCCCAGCACGCCGGACAGGGCATCGATGAGTATTGATTTCCCCGCTCCGGTCTCGCCGGTCAGGATATTAAGCCCCTTGCCGAACGCGATGGCCAGATCTTCGATGATGACGAAATTTTTTATTTTGAGCTCGGTCAGCATATCGGGCGCCCTGCTTTAATCCCTCCCCCATCCCAGCTTCTCATGCAGAATGGAAAAGTAATTTTTTTCAGGATGGATTATAATCTTTATGTTCTTTTTGGATTTCCGGATCAGTATCTCGTCTCTTCCGTCGATTTCAATAGCTTCCTGACCGTCGATTGTCAATAATAAATTATCGTATTCAGATTCGATGCGCGCCCCGAATACCGACGAGGACGATATGATCATGGGCCTCATCGTCAGGCTGTGGGGACATATCGGGGTAAGGAGGTATATGTTCGTTTCATTCGGGAAGATGATCGGCCCGCCGGCTGAAAGGGAGTAAGCCGTGGACCCGGTAGGCGTTGAAACGATAAGCCCGTCTCCGGCATAGGAGCTCACAAAATTTCCGTCTATTTCAAGCTTTATCCGGATCGGGCGCGACAATGATCCCTTATGGATGACCGCATCATTGAGAAAACAGGCTTTCTGCATCTCCGTCCGGTTTCTGAGCACCACTGCTTCGAGAACCAGGTGTTCGGCGCAGGTGAAATCCCCGTCCAGGACCTGTTTTAGATATTTCGAATATTCATCAGGATTGAATTTGGTCAGAAATCCGAGCCTGCCCCTGTTGACGCCGAAGATCGGCTTTCCCGTTCCGCAGAAGAGGCGCGCGGTTCGAAGAAAAGTTCCGTCTCCCCCGATCACGATTATGAGATCGGCTCCCTGTACATAGGTATCATGATCAACCGCATAACCGCGAAATTCATTATTGATAATGCTATCGTCCTCAGGGAGATAAACGGTTATCTTCCTGCTTTGAAGAAAATTGATAAGATTCCGCAAAAAAGGTACAGCATTTGAATCATCAGGTCGAAAATTAATTGAGATTTTGTCTATCATCGCGTTACGGGCCATGGCTTACTGTATAGTCTTATTATTCCGAGTCAATTAAAAAAGTATGGCGGAATTCTCATGAAGATCGAAGATATTATAAACAGAGAAGCCCTGAGCGAACGGCTCGACAATGATTTTGAGCTGTTTAAGGAGCTGGCCGAGCTTTTTATAAAAGAATCACCCAATCTTCTGGCAGCCGTTGAAGATGCGGTAACGATCAAAAATGGAGAAAAAATCGGGAAAACGGCCCATACCCTGAAAGGCGCTATAGCAAATTTTTCAGCGGACACGGCGTATCAATCAGCCCTTACGCTTGAAAAAATCGGCAAAAACAACCAACTCGCCAAAGCAGAAACAGCATTACAGAATCTCAAACATGAACTTAAACAGATGACGGAAGCCCTTTCCCGGTTGATGGCTGAAGATCGTCTATAGACCGGACTCAAGCCCTTTCATCCGCCGCTCTTACGAATATATACAATCCCCCGACAGAGATGATAACCGTTCCGAGCCACACGATCCATATAAGCCTTTTTACGGTGAGAGTCAGTACAACCGAATCAGGCGGAATTACGCTGTTTTTGCCCGGGCTTATGTAGAGCATTATCCTTTTGTTTGAGGCATCGATATCCCTGAGCGACACGAAGCGGCCCGTGCCCGGGATCGCGCGGTCCATATGAGTGACGCCGGCCTGTTTGAATGCGATCCCCGGCGAAATCCTTACGCCGTTGACCAGGAGCTCGGTAGAGGTCGTCGGTTCTCCGGAGGTCATATGCTCGGTTCGAAATTCAATGAACCGAACGGTGATGCCGCCTATCTCCTTCTCCTCCCCCTTTGCTATAATCAACTGGGACACGGAATCGATGCCCGACTCGTATATCTCAGGGGAAATATATAAATCATTGAGAAAGGTATGCATGATATACGGCTCCCGGTACAGGCTCCCGGTCTTCTCGTCGAACCGGTATGCGGTTTCAACCGCATACGGCTCTGAATTTTTCCGTATCATGAATTTCAGAGAGGATTCCCCGCCTTTCTTAAATCCGGTAAAAGCGATGCCGATCGGCCCCAGGTCGTATTCTTTGTCCTTTACGAGCTTTTTCTGTATCATACTCGAAGGGAAATTCGAGGTGATGATGCCGATCACTAAAATCCCCACGCCGATATGGCTCAGCCGGGAAAGAATGAGGGATTTGGATTTCGTCTTCAACATATCCCTGATGGAGCACGCGATGAGAAAAAATGACGCGCAGGTGAAGAGAGAGGCGACCGGGCTTGCCGTATGACCGGCATTAATCAAAATACCCGCGGCAATTGACGTGATCCCGAGTGCGGCATATTCCCCTTTGAATGACTGCGGCGACGCCCCTGACACGGTCGACAGCACCATGAGTACGATTACGAGCAGCCCGAAAGGGATGGAAAAATTATTATAAAAGACCTCGGTAACTGACGACGGCTGTTCCATAAATGCCGATGAAATAAGGGGCAGCGAAGTACCGAACATTATAATCAAGGTATAAACGAGCAAGGCGATAATACCGTATACGGTGAGGGTTCTCCAATCAAACAGGGGCGCATCTATTTTTTTGCCGGAGGCGCCCCTGAATCGAATTATAAACAGCGAAACCGAACCGAGAAAATATAGCATAAGGAAAAAAAGAAGAAACGGCGCTATTTTTGAAGCGGCGAAGGAATGAACTGAAAAATTGGTGAGCACCCCGCTCCTGGTGAGCCAGGTGCTGTACAATACCGTGAGGAAGTAAACCAGGGCGAAGAAGAGATTCGTTCTCTTCAGCATTCCGGTTCTCTTCTGGATTAGTAGACCATGCAGCAGGGCCACTGCTATGATCCACGGTATGAGGGAGGAGTTTTCCACCGAATCCCAGCCCCAGTACCCGCCCCAGCCGAGCACCGCGTACGCCCAGTACCCGCCCAGGAAAATCCCGATCCCCAGCGTCACCATGCTGAAGAGAAGCCACGGATAAGCGCCGCGCACCCATTCCGTATAATCTTTTGCGATCAGGCCGGATAGGGCAAACCCGAAAGGCACCGCAGCAGAGGCATAACCGAGAAACAGCACCGGCGGGTGAGCCACCATCCAGGGATCTTTCAGCAGGGGATTAAGGCCCAGGCCGTCTCCGGGGATCGAGCCGGGGCTGAAAACCTCAGGATGCTTGGCCCATACGTATACGAAGGGGCTCTCGACAGCGAGTATGACGAGGATAAATATCTGCGTCAATACAATGATTGATAATACGATTTGCGCATTCTTTTTATCTGAATTGAGCATGAATATGCCGGAGATATTGAGAAAAAAGAGCCACAGGAGAAAGCTGCCCTCCTTACCCGCCCACACGGCGGCGACCCTGTAGGCGAGGGGCAGGTCTCTTGATGAATTGTCGTAAACGTACGCAAAGCGGAAGTCAAAACTAACAAAATAAAAAAGGAGCAGAATCAGAGACGCTGCTATAAGCACGCTGGAAAACAGGTATATAATTCTGCACGGAGCAGCATACGATTCTTTCCCCCCTGCAGACATAACCGCAAAGACAAGGGCTGCCAGCGAAAAAAGAAGGGAAGCTGCTATGAATATATTCCCCCAATTCATATCCACGCTCATATTACTTACTCCGGTACTTTGATGGGCATTTCACCAATATGCCGTCTGCGACGAAAATCTCATCCTTCAGGCTGTATCTCCCCAACAGAACAACCTGTTCCGTATTGTCAAAATTCTGCGGCTTGATCCCCCGGTGAATAACCTTCATTATAGATCCATCCTTGTCAACGACGGTAAAGGCGAACCCGCCCTCCGTATGAACGGCCGGACGGGATTTATCAACCGCGCCGATTACCTGGACATATTCACCCGCATTGGAGCGCGCCTTCTGAAACGACACATACGGAGTGAGAATATCCCCGCTGACGAAGAATACGGCGACTCCCAGCAGAAACAGTGCGAGGATGAATATAACAATGTTTCTCTGCTTCATTGTTTCATCTTCTGTTGATTTTTCTCAAGCCTGGTGATTTTACGATCCAGCCGGTAGAGAAAAAAGGCGAGTCCGATCCAGACGATCAGGATTACGGCCGTCACGGTATACAGGACGTCCGACCGGCTCTCCGGAAGCGCCGCGGCGAGAAGGGAAACCATAATCAAGACCCAAAATGCGGTTCTAATCAGCCGCATGATACTCCTCCTCCAGCCGCTTTGCAACAGCGAGCGCACGGTTCATAAGATGGAGGATATACGCGTACAGGGAAGTGAAAGCGAATATCGAAATCAGGAGGGTCATCCGCATCCGGTCGTCGAGATGCGGTGTCCGGTCGGCATTTATGATGGTCTCCGGATGCAGTGAATCATATATCCGCGGCGCAAGAAACACAAAGAAGGGAAGCGTCATCATAGCCAGAATCAGATACGAAGAACCGATCACGCCCCTCCGGTCATTGCCCGCCAGGGCGGAGCGGAGGCTGAAATAGGCTATATAAATAAGCAGGATAACGACGATCGACGTCTCGCGGGGATCCCAATTCCAGAATGAACCCCAGGTCAGCTTGGCCCACAGGGAGCCGGTTATAACCGCGAGCAGGGCGAACGCCATCCCGATGGATGCCGAATTAAATGCTTTTTCATCAAGCCAGGGGTATCGCTGCTTTTTATCGAAGAGATACGCAGCCGATAGAACGCCGGAAACGAGAAAAGCCAGGACCGACACCCAAGCGAGGGGCACGTGAAAATAGATAATTCTGCTGAAATCCCCCAGAATCTCGGCGGAAGGCGCCCACAAGAATGCCATGAGTATTGCGAGCGGCATCAGTATATAAAAGCTTTTAATGACCTGCCGTATCAGCATCATCAATCCTCGATCCATACGAACCTGAACAGTAAAAAGGATATAGCCGAAATAAAACCGGAAAAAGCAAGTAAAAAAACAAGGCTGTTGTAATCAGCCGGTCTTGCCCCGTCCAGCGAATTCTTCGTCGCGAAAATGGAGACCCACAACACCGGCAGCAAGAGGGGAAACGACAGTATTGAAAAGAGCGAGCCCTTGCCGCCGGCCTTCGCAACCATGGCCGCCAAAATGGTGGCGCCTGCCGCAATGGATAATCCGCCGGAGAGTATAGTAAGAACAAAATAAGAAATAAGGATTACCTTCACCTGCAAAAAAAACAGAAACAGGGGAGTGACAACCGCAAGCACGATCATCATGAATGATTGATTATAAATGAATTTGGATATGAAGATCGAATCCGCGGACATGGTGATGCGTAAAAACAGGGCTGTCGCCTGGTCTTCTTCCCGCACAAAGATATGGGAAAGGCCGTTCATGGCGCTGAAGAAGATGATCATCCAGAGGAGGATGGATTGAACAAGGGAGGGGAAGGGCACACCTCCCGCGGTCAGGCTTACGGAAACGGTAGCGGTCACGGCAAACGCGATTGAGACGTTCAATGCAAACCTGGTCCTGAATTCCACGGAAAAATCCTTAGAAAGATTGCGGAGTATTTCCCTAACCAAGCCGTATCCCCCGGCCGCACAATTTTTCTTCATCCCTGTCATTGGTTGCCAGGATGACGGCCTTCTCAACCGATACCGAATCCAGGTAGGACCGGAGTATTCTCCTGCCGCTTTCATCCAGATTCGTCCCCGGCTCATCAAGTATAAGAATCGGAGGATCGTTCAGATCCGCCAGGATGATCCTGAGCCGCTGCTTCATGCCGGATGAATAATGTCTGATTTTTTTATCCTCGTGCCCGGTTAAATGAAAGCATTTGAGCAGGGAATCGATTCTTGATTTCTCCGCCCTGCCTGAGGCAAAATAAATATTCTCAAGGGCCGTAAGGTCGTCGTAGGGATTGACCAGCGGCCCCGTATATCCGATACAGGAGGAGCATTCCTTAATTAAAGCCCCGCGGCTGATGTCGGCGTACGTCACGCTTCCGTCGGACGGAGCCTGTATGCCGGCAAGTATCTTCAAAAGGGTCGATTTACCCGATCCGTTCGCACCGGTTATGCAGAAGGAGCTTCCCGTTTCTAATGCAAAATTGAGATTTTTAAATATAACATTCCGGCCGAACCGCTGGGTGAGTCCCCGGGCTTCTATTCTGTATCGTACGCCGGTCATTCTTTAAGAATCTCCCTGACACGAAAACATATAACGGAAACTGAAACTGATGGTATGCCCTCACCCGCGCTGCCGAGCACCCTCTCCCATTGAACTCGGAAAAAAGGAGAGGGCAATTTCACCTATGCTGAGCCGCCACATGAAATTTTGTCAAATACAAATGGCCGCTTAAATGATTATTGACAAAAACCTTTGCTTCTCAAAAATATAACATTCGAATTAATTATAATATCATTACCAGGGACATCCCCATGACCAAAAAAGCATTTATCACCGGCGTCACCGGCCAGGACGGCGCCTATCTCTCGGAGTTTTTGTTGAAAAAGGGATACGCGGTATTCGGAGGATATCGAAGAACGAGCTCTCCGAATTTCTGGCGGCTTGAAGAGCTCAATATCCTCGATCAGGTCGAGCTTATGGAGGTCGACATCCTTGACACGGGAAACCTCATACGCGTGTTCGATAAAGTCGGGCCGGATGAAATATACAATCTGGCTGCGCAGAGCTATGTTGCGGTATCGTTTGAAAAACCGGTCCTTACCGGCGAGATCACGGCCATCGGCGTCACCCGGGTGCTTGAGGCCATCCGGATCGTGAATCCAAAGGTAAAATTCTACCAGGCATCAAGCTCGGAGATGTTCGGCAAGGTGCGGGAAATCCCCCAGAACGAGATGACGCCTTTCTATCCCCGGAGCCCCTATGCAGCGGCAAAGCTGTACGGCCACTGGCTGACGATCGACTACCGCGAATCGTATAATATTTTCGGATGCTCGGGAATACTGTTCAACCATGAGTCGCCCCTCCGGGGAATAGAGTTCATAACCAGAAAAGTGAGCAATGCGGTGGCGCGCATCAAATACGGGAAACAGGATTACTTTGAAGTCGGCAACATGGACGCAAAACGGGACTGGGGCTATGCAAAAGAATATGTCGAGGGGATGTGGATGATGCTCCGGCAGCCGGAGCCGAAGGATTACGTCCTTGCGACCAATGAAAATCATTCAGTGCGCGAATTTATCGAGCACGCCTTCTCCGCTATCGGCGTGTCGCTCCACTGGAAGGGAAGCGGAGTTAATGAAGCCGGGCTTGATTCCAAAACAGGCAAAACATTGGTAAAGATCAACCCGAAATTTTTCAGGCCCGGCGAGGTGGACCAGCTTCTGGGTGATTATTCAAAAGCAAAAAATGAATTGGGCTGGGAGCCTAAAATAAAATTCAGGGAACTGGTGGAGATCATGGTGCAGCAGGATCTCGAGCGGATAAGCCGGGCTAAATGAAAGTATTGATTAGCGGCATCAACGGCTTCGTGGGCGGCGTCCTCCGGAAGTCCCTCGAAAAAAAAGGTCATCAGGTATATGGAATCGACGTCAAAAGCCGCGATCCGAACGTATATCCCCTTGATATTGCGGATCGATCTGCGGTCACCGGTTGTCTGCAGGAGATATCGCCTGACTTCATTTATCACCTGGCAGCCATCTCCCACGTTGATTACGGCAATCCCTCAATTTTATACAATACCAACATAAATGGAACGATAAATCTTCTCACCGCATCGGTGAACCTGAAAGAGCGGCCGAAATTTCTATTCGTCAGCTCCTGCCAGGTGTACGGCATTGTCGACGATTCAATGCAGCCCATTACTGAAAAAACAGAAGTAAAGCCGGTCAACCACTACGGTGCGAGCAAAGCAGCTGCGGAGCATATCGCCCGCGTCTTTCATGCTGTCTATGACTTGCCGATGGCGATCGTCAGGCCCTTTAACCATACCGGTCGCGGTCAAAGCCCCGATTTTATCATACCCAAGATCATTCAGGCGATTAAAAATAAAAAACACGAAATCGAGTTGGGCAACCTTGCGGTGACGAGGGAGTTCCTTGATGTGCGCGATGTCGTCGCTATTTATATAAAGTTGATGGAGCAATTCCCTGACGGGAAGATATTTAACATCGCCGGCGGAAAAGGATATAAAATATCGGATATAATTCATCTGATTCAAGAGACGACCGGCATTTCACTGCGGATTAAAACCACTGAATCCTTATTAAGAAAAAATGAGATCACGAAGCTTGTCGGCGACGGCACGGCGCTTAAAGAAACATATAATTGGCAGCCTGCATACAGCATCAAGGAAACCCTGGAATGGCTATTATCCGAATAGGTCGTGTTCTCCAAGTCCCCCTCCGGGGGATTTAGGGGGCCGAGAAATTCGATTGAAAGATGCGGGTAATGGGCAGTTTACAAATATGCTTTGAAGATATTTTTCTTGACTATAATGAGAAATTCAAGCTACTTGTCATCTTTAAGAATTTAAGGGTGCACATGACAGGATGAGAGTCTGATGCCGGGGCTGTCCAATAATGCCCCCGATGGGAATTGAGGGGATTTTTGGACAGCCCCAACTTTAATGAGCGCATAAGCTACCAGACGTCGTGTTCATCCAACAGGAAAATATCGTTCTATGCTGTTTAACTCAATCGAATTTTTAATTTTTTTCCCGGTTGTTCTCATCATATTTTTTTTATTGCCTCACCGGCTGCGCTGGATATGGCTCCTGGTGTCCAGCTGCTTTTTCTTCGGCTATTCATATTACCTGTACAATGATCCGGTAAATTTTCCTTACCCGAAGAACGTCTACTGGTATGTCTTCAATGCACTTTCAATCATATCGGTCATAGCCGTTACATATTATTGCGCCATATTCATTGAAAAGAGCAGATCAACGGGATCGGACAATTCAAGGATAGCCCTGGCACTCGGAATCGTGTATCCCCTTCTCCTCCTCTTTATTTTTAAGTATTTGAATTTCTTTAACCAAACGATATCCTATATGGCAAGCTTTCTGAATTTAAATTACCCCGGACATATATTGAGGATCATCATCCCTCTCGGCATTTCCTACTATACGTTTCACATCATAAGCTATCTCGTCGATGTATATCGGGGCACGCAAAAAGCCGAAAGGCATTTCGGAATATTCTCATTGTATATTCTGTTCTTCCCCAAGGTCATAGCCGGCCCTATTGAGCGGGCGCACAAGCTCTTGCCGCAGTTTCACGAAGAAAAAAAATTTGATTATGGCCGAATCAAAGACGGGCTTCTGCTCGTTGCCTGGGGGCTTTTTAAAAAGGCGATCATTGCGGACAGGGCGGCCATTGTCGCAAATGAAGTGTTCGGCAACCCCCACGGGTATCCCGGCATCTACCTGATCATCGCCCAGTTCAGTTTTATATTTCAGGTCTATTGCGACTTTTCAGGCTACTCCGACATGGCGGTCGGAATCGGCCAGATCATGGGCTTTAAGCTGACGGATAACTTCAGGCGGCCCTATCTTGCGCCATCGATCGCGGAGCTGTGGCGGCGGTGGCATATTACCCTGATCTCCTGGTTCAGGGACTACGTGTATATCCCCATGGGCGGCAACCGCGTGGCCAAATGGAGATGGCAGTACAATACCTTCATTACATTCATTCTGAGCGGCTTATGGCACGGCGCGAACTGGACCTTTATAACCTGGGCAGGCCTGAACGGGCTGCATATCCTGATATCAAGCTGGACGCAGTCCATACGGGAAAAAATCGTCGGATTCCTCGGTCTGGCAAAATCACCCGCTTTTTATAAAATTATAAAAATCGTTATCACCTTCAGCTCATTTTGGTTCTCCGGGATATTTTTCAGGGCCAATTCCATGAGCGACGCCTTTTACATCATCAGCCATCTCTTCACCGGCCTCGACGGTCTCATAAAAACCGCCTTCACCCTGAATTATGAGATGCTGAAAACGTTTCTCGTCATACAAAACAAAACGACCTTCCTGGGATTTTCAAAGCCCGGGTTCCTTCCCGAGATGATCACCCTGGCTCTGGGCATTGCCGTGCTGGGTGCGATAGAGATTACCCAGGAAAACAGCAACCTGCGGCTGCGCGAGAGGATCGCGCGGAAGCCATGGTACGTTAAATGGGCATTGTATTACTGCCTGCTGTTCGCGCTCCTGTTTCTCGGCGTGTACACTAATCAGCAGTTCATCTACTTCAGATTCTAGGCGCATATGATGACAAAGCTACTCACCAACATGATAATATCTCTCATCCTGATGTCGGCAACCGTGGCCATCGTCTGGATCGCTCCGGGCACGTACCCGCATGACCTTGCCGCCCTGGTGAACAAGAGGGAGATGCTCAAGGCAAAAAGGCCTCCCCGGATGATTTTCATCGGCGGCAGCAGCCAGCTCACCCTGAAAAGCCCGCTCATCGAAAAGGAATTAGGCTACTCGGTGGCCGATATGAGCCTGTGGGGAGGTTTAGGCACAAGGGAGTATTTGGATGAGATAAAGCCGCACCTTTTGCCCGGGGACGTAGTGGTCGTGACCATGGAATACGCAACCGCTCTTGATAAGCAATACATCGAGTTTATACATACAAACGAAGAATCAAAGAAATTCTTCTTCCTCATGTCTCCGGCGAGACACGCCCTGGAATATTTACAAAACAAGGAATACTTCAATTTATTTAAAGTAATAATTGAATTATCGCAAATTAAGGTCAGGTCATACGTGCGGAACCTGGCGACCGTGAATACTGCACATCTCTTTGATACAGGCTTTCCTAACTATGATAGGGAATTTAATGAAAACGGCGACCGCGTTAAACCCTACATGATTTTCAGGCCACTGGGCGATACGGGCACCAATTTCACCTATCCGGAAAGTAAAAACCTCGTCTTTTTAAACGACTTCTTCGAATTCGCTAAAACAAAAAAGACAAGAGTATTCTTTTATTTTTCACATTTTCCTGAAAAACAATATAAGGCCAATGAAACATACATCAATGCCTATTACGGCATGATGAAACAATTATTAAAATTCCCCCTGTTGAACAAGCCTTCGGATTTCATGTATCCGGAAGAATATTTTGCCGATACCATCTATCACCTCAATGAAAAGGGAGAAAAAATACGATCAGCGGAAATGATCAGGCTGCTTAAAAAAGTACTGTAATTACATTTTTTAATTATATTCTTTTCATGCTGTTCAATTCTATTGAATTCATTATTTTCTTCTCCATAGTCGCGGTCATCTATTACCGTATTCCGTATAAATGGCGATGGGCATGGCTCCTTGCGTGCGGCTTCTGGTTTTATATGAGCTTTGCTCCCTGGTTCATTCTCCCCCTGCTCTCGGTTATCCTGATTGAGTATCTTGCGGCCCGCCTCATTGAACAAAAAGAAAACCGTTCAATCAGCGCCAGAATATTCCTTGCTGTCGGCATCACCTATCCCCTGATACTTCTGATCATATTCAAATATCTCCCCTTTTTCAACGATGCGGTCGCCCAGACGGCGCGTCTGTTACATCTCAACTATCCGCAAAAAATCGTCAATCTCATCATTCCGGTCGGGATCTCCTATTACGCGCTCCAGAGCATCAGCTACGTCATAGAGGTGTACCGAGGATCACAAAAGGCTGAGCGCCATTTCGGCATCTACGCCCTGCATATATCGTTTTTTCCGAAGATCATCGCCGGCCCCATCGAGCGGCCAAATTTAATAAAGCAATTCCTACGGAAGCGTCCTCCTGATTACCGGGACATCACGGACGGTCTTCGGCTCATGGCCTTCGGCTTCTTTAAAAAACTCGTGATCGCGGACAGGATCGGGATCGCGGTTAACGAGGTGTATAATCATCCGTACGACTACCATGGCATTTATCATATTCTGGCGACCGCGTTTTTCTCGGTGCAGCTCTACTGCGATTTTTCCGGATATTCCGATATTGCTAAAGGCGCAGCCCGGGTCCTGGGTTTGCGCCTTATGGATAATTTTAAGCGACCATACGGTGCTCGCTCGATCCGTGAATTCTGGAGGAGATGGCATATCTCCCTGACGACCTGGCTCCGGGATTACTGGTATATACCCTTGGGCGGCAACAGGGTCGCCGGATGGAGATGGCAGTATAATCTCTTCATCACCTTTCTGGCAAGCGGACTGTGGCATGGAGCAAGCTGGACGTTCGTAGCATGGGGGGTCCTCCACGGCCTGTATGTCCTTGCCGGGGTATGGAGCATCCGGGTTCGGTCAAACCTGGTGCACCGTATCGGATTATACCGATTGCCGCGGCTTTACCGGGGCCTTCAGGTGTCGGTTACGTGCATTCTTGTCGGATTCGCGTGGATATTTTTCAGGGCCGACACTCTGTCCGACGCCTTGTACATGGCGCGGCAGGTATTCACCGGCGCCGGGGATTTTCTTTCAATGCTCTTCGCCGATGATGCGGCCGGCCTGCGGGCTCTTTTCAACATCGCGCGCGACAACACCATACTCGGTTTTTCCCGTGAAACCTACCGCCCGGAAATGCTGATCGCACTGGTTTCAATAATCTCACTCGGGATTATCAGCACTGTTCAGGAGCGGACTAATGCAGGGGAAGCGCTTTTAAAAAAAGGAGCCTTCGTACGCTGGAGCCTGTATTATCTTCTGGCGTCAGCCGTTCTTTTTTTCGGCATGTTCACCAAGGAGCAGTTCATCTATTTCAGATTTTAAAAAAGTATAATGAATATTCTCAAAAAAATAATTCAGAAACTTATCATTATGGCCGCGCTTCTGACCGCAAGCTCAGCCGTACTATGGTTCTTGCCCGGAGATTACAATCATGATCTTGCAGCATTGATAAACAAGCGGGCATTGCTCGTTTCAAAAAAACCGCCGCGCATCGTCTTTATCGGGGGAAGCAACCTTACAACGCTGAAGAGCAAAAAAATCGAACAAATGGTTACCCGGAGCCGTAAAGCAGCGCGTTCCGTCGTGAACATGGGATTGTGGGGCGGATTGGACATGGCCCGGTATCTTGAAGAAATCAGGCCGCTCCTGGAACCGCATGACACGGTGATAATCTGTCCGGAGTATGCGCCCCTGCTGGATCCGGCATTTTATTCCTCGGTACAAAGAGATGAAGAAGCAAAAAAATTCTTCTTCCTCATGTCGCCCCTGAAGCGGATTGAAGAAAGTATCCGAGCAGGAGATTATGGTGAGATAATCAAGACGATAGCTTTATTAAATCAGCTTAAGATAAAAACATATCTGCATTCCCTGATTAACCGCGGCGAGGGTCATATCAGCACGGGCGGATTCTACCGCTACGCTGCGGATTACAATTCATACGGAGACCGGAAATTCCCCTTCAAGCTCATGCGGCCTTTGAGAAGCGGAGGGATCGTATTTCAGAAGCCGGTTATGGAAAACCTTTTGTATCTGAAAGATTTCACTATTCATGCGCAAAAAAATAATATCAGGGTCTCTATCGCCTTCCCGCCCTTCCCGGAGCCGGAGTACCGGCGTAATCAACAGCGGATAACGTTATTGTACCGAATAATCCGCAACGACCTGAAACTTAACCTGTTGACACGGCCTGAAGACAGCGTGTATCCGGAGCTTTATTTCGCAGATACCGTCTATCACCTCAACGAAAAAGGGGAAAACCTCCGCTCGCAAATGCTGGCCGAAAAATTATCGGAGCTCATTCACTGAGCAGTTATTCAATTTATTTATACCATACATTATTTTTTTATTGACATCAACAGGCTTAGCCTTTATTTCCAATCAATTATCTTATCGAGAGTGGCAGAGGGACTGGCCCGGTGAAGCCACGGCAACCGTTCAGCAGTGAAAGAGGTGCCAATTCCAGCGGATAAAATCCGGAAGATGAGATAGCAGACCGACAAACCGCTATCTCAGATCGCGGTTTTTTAGTTTTCATTACACGCCGCTGACTCGACCTCCGGCAGTTGCCGTAATGCAATAATTGAAAGGACTTGGTAACCAAGCTATGGAAAGCGCGCCCAGCATATCAGGCGAGAAATCATTCGGACTAGTAAAAACCAATTATTTTACTTTTGAGCGATTCGCCTTCAGATCCGGCCGTATCCTCGGCCCCGTGACCCTGGCGTATGAAACGTACGGCACCCTCAATAATAAAAAGAACAACGCCATTCTGATCGCCCATGCCCTGTCGGGCAGCGCTCATGCAGCCGGCTTTCACACCGAGCATGATCAATATCCGGGCTGGTGGGACCTGTACATCGGCCCCGGCAAACCCTTTGACACGGAGCGCTATTTCATAATCAGTTCAAACGTCATCGGCGGATGCAGCGGATCCACCGGCCCCTCATCGATCAATCCTGAAACCGGAAAGCCATTCGGTCTCGATTTCCCCATGGTGACCATTCAGGACATGGTGAACGCCCAGCTGCAGCTGCTGCAGCATCTCGGTATAGAAAAGCTGCTTTCCATAGCGGGAGGCTCCATGGGCGGCATGCAGGCCGTCAAATGGGCTATCGCGTATCCGGGGATGGTCAACTCGGTCATCGCCATAGCCACCTCAGCCTCCCTGTCGGCCCAGGGTATCGCCTTGAACGAAGTGGGACGTCAGGCCATCATGAACGACCCGAACTGGAACAACGGCAACTATTACGGCTCAAAGGGCCCGGATGCCGGCCTTTCCCTGGCGCGCATGATCGGCCATATAACCTACCTGAGCGAAACGCACATGCATGAAAAATTCGGGAGGCGCTTTCAGGAGGAAGACCTCTCGACATCCAGCTTCAAGAATGCATTCATGGTGGAATCGTATCTCCATTATCAGGGCGATAAATTCGTCGACCGCTTTGACGCCAACTCATACCTGTACATCAGCAAGGCCATTGATTACTTCGACCTCAAAAAGGATTACGGCAACCTGCATGACGCCTTTGCCGACGTGTCGGCGAATTTCCTGGTCATAAGCTTCACCTCGGACTGGCTCTACCCGAGCGCCCAGTCAAAGGAAATCGTGCAGGCTCTGCGCGCCAACGGAAAAAATGTAATGTACACGGACATTGAGACCGATATGGGACACGATACCTTTCTCATCGATTATGAGCCGCTTAAAAAGAACATATCAAATTTCTTAAAGCGCGAATTTGAGCGGATTTCAAAAGAATGAATTTGCCTGCATATCCGGGATACGATCTCATTATAGCGGAAATTGCGCCCGGCTCCAAAGTTCTTGACCTGGGGTGCGGCGACGGAGCGCTCCTGGAAAAGCTTCGTGAAGAAAAACAGGTGACACCGTACGGGGTAGAGATATCCGAAGACGGAGTGTGGAAGTGCGTTGAGAAGGGGCTTTACTGCTACCAGGGTGACATCGACGAGGGGCTTTCGGATTATAAGGAAAACTCGTTCGATTACGTGATCCTGAACCAGACCCTGCAGATCACGAAGCGGCCCGCTTATGTGCTCCGGGAGATGATGCGGATAAGCCGGAACGCGATCGTGAGCTTCCCGAACTTCGGATATTTCGTGACCAGGCTTCAGCTGCTGGTCAAAGGACGGATGCCGAAAAATATCCTGCTCCCGTATGAGTGGCACGAGACCCCGAACATCCACCACCTGACCATACGGGATTTTCAGAACTTCTGCATGGTGAACGGCTATCCCGTAAAGAAGGAATATCATTTTTCAGTATCCCCCCGGGGAGCGCCACGCAGAATATCGATGCTCCCCAACCTGTTTGCTCAATACGGATTTTTCATGCTTGACGGAGAGCGGCTTGTTGATTTGAATCGCAGCGTGAATCTTTAAGGCCATATCTTGAAACGATATTCTTGGAAATTTTGAATATTAATAACAATAAGGATAATCTTGAAAAGGAACTTGCCCGTTTATCTTCAGAACTGGAAGAGCTACAAAAAGCACTTCCGGCTCACAGCATAAGACCGCATCAAATGATGGCGATTGAAGAACTCGAAACTGAAATTGAGCGAATCAAATTGATATTGAACAAACAGTAAACAAGCACAAACTGTTCCCCTAGACTGATCCCACTATGTTTCAATCAAAAATTAAGCCGAATTTATTTTTTCCTTTTGTTTAGCGTAGTCACCGCGGATGTTGCGAATGGCGGTACTGCTGTTGACTTTCCCCGATTACCTGATATATTAAATATAATATCGACGATCCTGATGCTTGCAGGCTGTTTTCTGACATCCTATGTTTTAACCCACTCCCTGCAGGTGTGGCGCCCCTCTGTGTGGTGGGGGATCAACGCCATCCCTGACAGCCCTTCGTATCGATTCGGGCTGATGGTGGCCTCGTTTACCTGGATCGGGGGGTATTACGTGCCCGTTTTTCTCATCAGCGTTGCCTATGAGCAGAGGAGCTGGAAATTATTCGGCATCAATGCCGGGTACCACCTTGTAGGGTTGCAGGTAATCGCCCAGATTTTGGCATATTGGTGGCTGTAGCAATTGACCATGGAATTGCTCAATCATAATGTACTCTATCAGTTATAATGATTTGAAATCCCACCGCGCGGATGATATACTATAACTATGAACGTACAACAGGCCGCCGTATGCGTTGCCCTGGTCTGCGTCATCGCGTTTGCGGAGTGCCGCTTTGCCCCGCCCCGGCGGCAGGCGATCGCTGCAGGGGATTTCACCGCTGCCGCGCACTATCTCGACTCCCTGATCCGGACGCTGATGAAAGAGCACCGGATCCCGGGGATCGCGGTCGCGGTGGTGCATGGGGGAAGAGTGCTCTTCTCCCGCTGCTACGGGAGCGCGCACGCTGAAAAAAATATCCCGCTTACGGACGAGACCGCTTTCATGGCCGGGTCTCTGACCAAGTCATTCACCGCGCTGGCGGTGACGAGGCTCATCGGGCAGGGAAAGGTGGCTGCCGGCGCGGACATCAGAACCTATATTCCCGAATTTTCCATCCGGTCATACGGGGCGCCGGCAAAGCCGATAACCGTGCGCCATCTTCTCACCCACACCTCAGGGCTGATGATCGATTACTACCCCCGATTCACCGGGGAAAAACAATACGGCGATCGGGAGCTCCTCTCGCTCCTGAAAAATGAATACCTCTGCTCTCCGCCCGGGACCGCGGTCAAATATTCCAATATCGGGTACAAGCTCCTCGGCATGATGGTCGAGCGGGTCACGGGCGAGCCGTTCGAGCGTCACATGATGCGCGTCGTGCTGGCGCCCGTGGGAATGAAGGGAAGCTACTACGGGAGTGCGGGAGGGAAGGGAAACGAAGCGGCCGGGCACGACGGAGACCGCGGCAACAAAGTAATGCCCCTCCTCGATATCGGGGACAGCGCCTCCAGCGGCCTGTTCACTACCCTCAAAGACCTGGCCGCATTTCTGCGCTTCCTGTCCGTGGAAAGGAAGCGTACCGGCCTGCCTATCAGCGGGCCCGAGGCGGTGGCTTCGGTGCTGCGAAACGCCGACCGGTCGATCGACACCTTCTACGACAACACGAACGTCTACTCGACCGGATGGTACCTGGACTTTTACCGATTCAGGGGAACCGGGAACGTAATGTCCAACAGCGGCAATGTGAACGGCTTTTCTTCGGAGCTTGCCTACATGCCTGAGGCGAAGCTGGGAATGGCGGTGCTTTCGAACTCTTCGGTCGGATGGAAGGCGGACATAGAGATCACCGCCCGCGGGCTTCGCGCCTTCCTCGACGCTGCGCATGGGCCCATGACCGGCGGGGAAGATGGAGACGAAAAGAAAGAGCCCGCCCGTGTCCCGCCGCCGGCTGACCTGACGGGTCGATACGCGGCATTCGGGATCATGGTCGATGTATTCAGCAAAAAGGATTCCCTGTACGCCCGGTTCAAGGGTCCGGCGGCGCAGCTGGTGCCGCAAGGGAAGGGAGTGTACGCAGGCAAGGTGTGCATCCTGTTCGTGTGCTTCGATGTGTCCCGGTTCACCGAATTCGACGCAGTGCGCTTCAGGTTTTACGCGAACAGGGCGGGGAAGGCCTTCCTCTCCATGGAGGCGTCATACGGCGAGTCGTTCTTTTCGTTCCCCCTGCACCGGGTGAACAAGCCCTCCGCTCCGGAAGCCTTCCGGCGCTACTACGGCATCTGGGAGCTTCCGGAGGACACCGGATATCCGGGGGTTTTGAAGCTCTACCTGCCGTCGAACCGGTTCAGGGTGTTTGAGAAGGAGGGCTGGCCCATCATGGAAACAGAGACCTGGATGGGGAAGGGCCTCCTCGTGCTTGAGCCCCTTTCTGACGGCCTGGCGCGCATCGCCGGATCAGGCGAGATCATCTCCTTCACGGACAACGAGCTTAGGTTCATCGGCCTGCGCTTCAGGAGGAAAAAGTAATGAAAATCACACTCACGCTTTTTGTGTGTATACTCGTAGCCGCATCGTGCGCCACCGGGGGCGAGCCCTTTGATGAAAAGGCCTGGCGGGCCCGGGTGATGGGGGGGGGACCTTCCAGCTCGGGGAGGAGCCGCCCGGGTACCCGGCGCTCGACCTTCGGCGGGAGATCACGATACGGCGGCTCGACGCCTCAAAATTCCTCATCATGGACATCGGCGGGATCGTCGAGATCAGAGAGAGGCGCTGAGTGTCATACTCACGATCCTCGATATGCTCATAGGATGGTCCCTGGCTGGGCTGGCGTTGGCCCGTTTGATGCGGGCGTAAGGGGGGCTTTGACGATTCTTTCCGAGTACCAGTTTCCCTTTTTATAATAAGCGTATATTTGGACAAGCCCCACCAGGGTAGAGATGAGTATGCCGATCCAGACTCCGATTTCCCTGAGGGGAGTATGCCGGCCGAGTATATAGGCCAATCCGATTCTGACTGACATGGATATGATCGAAAGGAAAAGCGGCACCATCATGGAGCCGGCCCCCCTCACGGTTGACTGCAAAATAAAAAAAAGGGAGAGATCGAGATAGGCCCAGCACATGATGCGTAAATAAATTACGGCACAACCGACGACACTGCCGTCCTCAGTGAACAAATAGGAAATCTGCCGCGGGAAGAAGGTGCAGAGAATGATTATGACCGCGCCTATCATCACGGTGAGCCGCGCGGCGGACGCCGTGATTTCATGAACGCGCCTGCGCTTTCCGGCGCCGATGCTCTGGGCAACCATAGTGGAAACCGCCATGCCGATGGACAGCGACGGGAGGATTGAAAAATTATCTATGCGAAGGCCGATCCCGTAAGCTGCGATGACCTCGTTCCCGAAAAGATTGACGAGCCCCATCAAGATGATCCCGCTGAAGGATACTATCAGCATCTGCAGAGAAGCGGGAATTCCTATATAAAATATTTTTTTAATAATTCCAGTATCGAACGTCCATTTCCACCGGCTGATATTCAGAAACGGGTTCTTCCGCACCAGATAATAGTAGCCCAGGATCGTCGTTATCATGTTGGCGAAAACCGTGGCAAGGGCCGATCCTATCACGCCGAGAGGGGGGATAGGCCCTATCCCTTTTATAAGAAAGGGAATGAAGATGATGTTCAATATGACGGATATAATTGTCAAATACAGGGGAGTGCGGGAATCCCCCAAGCCGCGGAGTATTCCCATCAGCCAGTTGTTAATCACCAGAAAAATGAAGCCGGTGGAATACCACGCGAGAAAAATATAGGCGTCTTTCATGAGATTCTCCGGGGTGTTTATGAGAGCAAGCAACTCCCGGCCCAAGAAGATGATGAGCATGGTGAGCAGGAGACTGATGGCTACATTTATGAAGAATGAATTCACAATGATTCTTGATAAAAGATCATAGTTCTTTGCGCCATAGGACTGTCCGACGAGTATGATGGCGGCCATGCCCAGCCCTATCAGCAGGGCCATGAGAAAAAAAACAAGCGGCGTGCTGATGGAGACCGCGGCTAAAGCCTCATGCCCCAGGATTCGCCCGACAAATATTCCGTCTATGATGCTATAGAGCGATTGGAACAGGTTTCCCAATACCATAGGAATGGAGAAAGATACGAGCAGCTTAAAAACATCTCCTTCTGAAAGATCTCTCATGATGCCTCAAGATTCAAATAAGCATTTTCAATCGTTACGGCTCTATTATCACTTCCGGAGAAAGAATCACTTTTGACTTCATTGAATTTGAAATCAAACACGCCTTCTCCGATTTTTCGATCACTCTTAAGGCTTTTCCCCTGTCCTTTTCATCTCTTATCGCCACTTTCGGCTTGAGCTCTATTTCGCTGATCATGAGCACCCCGTCGATCGTTTCGAGCTTTCCGGTAGCCTGTGAAACAAAAGAGATAAAATCGAGTTTTGAATTCTCCGCAATCGCGAGGAAGGTCGTCATCAGGCAGCTATTGGCAGCCGCGACAAAGAGATGCTCGGGCGACCAGATATTCGGCTCGCCCTTGGGAAATTCCGGCGGAGTCGCAACCGTAATCGGATCTGATAGATCGGGAGAAGTCGCCCTTCCCCTTCTCCCCTGTTCCCATTTTATCATTGTAGTATAAAAATGTGCATTTCCCATTTCATCTCCTCCCAATATTAAAATAATGATTTCAGGAGTTCGATTCACCTCTTTCTGAGCCGGGGGATCCACATCGGTACGTCCTGCATGTAGCGCCTATAATCCTTTCCAAAGCGGGCACGCAACAACCCTTCTTCATAGCGCGAGATATAATGCAGGAAACCGATCGCAATAACCCATAGCACGGCGGCGGCCAATGATATACTCAGCATCAAAAAACCAAGATAAAGCAGAATCTCGCTGAGGTATACCGGATGACGAACGACGCTGTACACGCCCTTCCTGATTACACCGGGCCTCTTTCGTTCCTCTCCGAATACTATGGAGAGTCCCGTTCTCGCCAGGTATCCGGATAGAACCAACAGAACGACTCCGGAGGGTATTCGTACCCAAAGCGGCACGTATCTGTTGAGAAAAATCGTGTATTTGAAAATAAATGTGTCGAGTATCCATGTCACTGCGAACAGGCACGCAAGAATAATCTGTCCGGCGTCGCCGGCTGGATGCTCGCCGGTAAGATCGTCTCGCCCATGTTCTTTCTTGTGGGTGTGCTTATGAACCATCTGATTTTTCCTCCTCACGTTTAAAAAAATGCGCGTACGCCATATTATATGTACACCTATAATATATAAAATAAGTCAGGTGCAGGTGCTCCACTTAGACCATTATCGCTTTGGTCTCTCATGTCTTATTTCCATCCAGTCGCTCGGTCTATTCAATTCTTTAAAACCCGACTTACTATATACTCCATGAGCATCTTTCGTTATCAAGAGCCATTGATATACATCTTTCAATTCTTCATGCTTGAGCATATGATACGCAGTTTTGCCACACTTTAAGGAAATAGTTTTATATAATTTTTTTGATTTTTTCGATTAAGAAATCCACATTTCTCATAAAATAGATGGGCATCGTTTCTATCCCATCCAGATGTTAGTCTTATGCCCTTGTATCCGATATTATAAGTATATTTCTCTGCTTCTTGTATCAATAACTTCCCAATTCCCTGCCGACGATATTCTTTATCAACAACCATGCCCGCTATATTCATTAAATTATCATAATATAATAATTCCTTATTTGAATCTCTCTAATCTTCATAATTTTATTTCCTTTTCCCCGATAGACAACTTTTTCTGATTTTAACTCTTATGGCAAGAATTAATACCTCTTTATTAATAATAATCGATTAAACAGAGCCTCTGGGATGCGAGCACAGCCATAAGACTGTCGTGATGTTATGAACGATCTCAAGGCCCCGTCCATAAAAAATAAAAAAGAAGATTGATTTTTTTTACTTACAGATCAGTTTATAATAACGGCGCACATCTTTTACAACAGGAGGCAGGAATGAACGCGGTACATCGCATTTTGGCAGCAACGGTTATTATTCTTACCACCGCCGTCGCATCCGGAGAACTGGGCACGGCTGAAAAGCTGTTTTATATAATTAACTACACCATCACCCGCTGTAATGCGGAAATCGAACTGAACGGGATAACCGTAACCGGGTCTAAAAAGGAAGACTCGTTCTCGGTCACGGGTTTCGCCGATATCGGTATCTGGATCCGCCCCGGCTCGAACAGGCTCTCGGTTGTCATTAAACCGACACCCCGTATGAAGGACTCGGTATTCAATCCGGGTATCGAAGTAAGCATTTCCACGGCCCGTGAGGGGCAGATGTCCGACGAAGGGAAAAAGATATTCGAATACCGATTTCCCGGAAAAGACGGCGGTGAATCACCGGCGGACATTAAAAAACCGGTGCGGAAAGACGTTGCTTTTAAACCTGATTATATACCGCCATCGGAGCTCTGGGACAAAATAAAGCCGGTGAAGCTGGACTCCGCCTCGCGCAAACTGATCATTACGCTGGTAAAGGACTACCATGCGGCCTTTGTGCGGAAAGACGCGGATGCTCTCTACAACCTCCTCCTTTTCGCCTCAATGGATGTTGCACGGCTCCGGCACCGGCCGGTCGAAGACGTCAAAACGAAAATGAAAGGCGCCCTGAAGGAGATGATGACGGAAAAAAATTTTATCATGGCACCCCTGAACGCCGGGCGGCTCGTATTAAAACCGGTGCTGGACGGGATGGTAATCCAGGTCACGGATACCGCCGGTGAAGCGCCGGTGCGGACAAAAGCCACTAAGGACTCGGGATCGTATTCCTTTCCCGTGTACGCCGGCTTCATAGACGGGAAATGGATTATAGTGCGGTAGGGCCGATGAAAAATTTTAAGCAATCTTGGCTTGCCGGCATACGCTCAATTCACAGCCGATACTCAATAAGCTTCCCTTATGATCGATGGGCAATAAACGAATTCAATAACGGTTTGACAAAGATTCTGATGGATTGTATATTAAATCCGTACAGAACAACTGCGTGCCAATAGCTCTTCGCTATTTTTGATGGGCACAAAATTTAAACAATCCTGGATTTTCCGGGAGACAGAATGGTAACTTCAAGAGGGGGCCCTATGAGCCTATCGAATCTTTTTAATATATGGTTTCCATAAAATATTTATTCAATGTTTCATCAATTTTCGGCATTACCGGAATCTTGTTCTCGCATTACTTTCCTAAAAAACAAAATAAAATAAGGATACTGGCGCTAGCCGCGGCTTCAATGCTCCTTTTTGCCGGTTGCGAACGCCATAGGCTGTTTGACAACGCCAGAAATGATGCTTCCTCATTTGTGAACGTGGGAACTGCCCCTCCGGCCTTCACGTATTACTTGGTCGTCCTCGGCGGCAACACCGGCCGGACCTCGATCTACGACCCGGAGACCAACACCTTCAGCGCCGGGCCGATCCTGACCGGCAACGTGGAAACCGGCGGGCACAGTTTCCCGGTAACGAGCGGCCCTAATACCGGCAAGCGGATCGTGGTGCACGGCAGGGTGACCGGCAACACCTCACTGTACGACCCGTCGACCCAGACCTTCTCGGCCGGGCCGGTACTCGTCGGCACCGTGAACTGGGGCGGAAACAGCTTTGAAGTGACCAGCGGCGCCTATATAGGGCAACAAATCGTTGTGCTGGGTAGTAGTACTTCATCAACCAATCTGTATGATCCGCTCATGAATTCTTTTTCACTTGGCCCACCCCTCTCACTAGGAGGCGGGGCCTACGACGGCTCTCTCAATTTCCCGATATCAGGAGACCGCACGCTTGTCGTGCATGGAAGGAATTCACAGGAAACATCCATCTTCGATCCGACCATACCCGGATTCATACTGGGCCCTACGGTCCCAACTGCAGCCGTTTCAGGAGGATCGCAGGTGTTTCCCATCACCGGAGGGACGGAGGTAGGCAAAATCATGCTCATGAACGGAAACGGTGTCTGGCGGTACACAATAGTCGATATTGTACCTCAACCGCCCACCTTTGTCCCCGGTCTTCTTGGTTTCGCGCCTCCGGGGCCCGGAACCGGATCGAACAATTTCCGCATCCCATCCGGCGCCAACGCTGGCGATCAGGTCATCATCATTGGAAACGGCACTGCAACCACCGCGATCTTCGACCAGGCTACGAACGGGTTTAGCCTCTGGGCTCCGCTCCCCGGCCCGGCTTTCCAGGGCTCAACCTCGTTTTATATCGCGGACGGGCTCGAAGCGGGAAAGGTGCTCCTGATCCACGGCGGGGATTCCAATCAGACGTCAATCTACGATCCCGCTGCCGATACCTTCAGCCCCGGCCCTCCCCTCTCGAACAACGCCGGCTGGGGTGCGCACGCGTTTCTTCTTCAATAAACCTGCGCTTGCAGTCCGCCGGGCCCCATGGGCTGCGGCCGAGCCTTTCCTCCTCATATGGAATGCAAAAATTTAAAAGTACGTCTCTTCCAGCTCCCGGATCGAATGAACGATTCTGCATTCAGGAACCGATTTCAGAAAGTATTTGCCGTAAGACTTGCGCAGAATCCTTGAATCGAGAACCGCGACGATCCCCCGGTCGGTGCTGCTCCGTATCAGCCTGCCGAAGCCCTGCTTAAACCGTATCACCGCCTCGGGGATCTGGAACCCGTAAAAAGGGTCTTTACCTTCAGCGACGATGCGCTCCATCTTCGCCTCGACCGGCGGGGAATCGGGAACCGCGAAGGGAAGCTTCATCATGATGACCCCCCGCACCAGGTCTCCGTGCAGATCCAGCCCCTGCCAGAATGAATGAGTTCCCATGAGCACCGCATTCTCGTGTTTGATATACTGGTCAAGGGCGTCGGTAGCCGATGAGATATCCTGCGAATATACGGTGTAATCGATCAAACCGCTCATGATTTTCCGTACCTCGCGCAGGGTCTTGTACGAGGTGAAGAGCATGAGACAATTCCCCTTCAGTAAATTGATAATCCCGGCGGCATGCGTCGAGGCCTGCTCGTTGTACGCACCGTCGGCGGGATCGGGTATATCCCGGGCAATATAGAGGACCGCCTGGATCTTATAGTCAAACGACGACTCGAGAAACAGCATTTTATGATGTTCGATGCCGAGCCGCTTGACGATATAGGAAAAATCGCCGTCCACAGCCAGGGTCGCGGATACAAATATGGATGAATCATAGAACGTGACTATTTCCCGGTTTACTATTTCCGACACGTCCACCGGCTGCCCCCTGAGGGATACATCGCCGAAAAGGGTATCAGAGTCCCGCTCAATCCAGTATACATAATTCGCATTGTGCTGAAAAACAAAAGACGCCAGGCTTTCAATATAGTTAAAGAGCTTTCCCCGTGCAATATCGAACTCCGTGCGCCATGGGTTCTCATCGTCTATGCCACGGTCGGCTTCAGCCATAAGAGTCATACACTCCTTCAACAGTTCGATAAGCTGGTTCCCGGAGGCGACCCGGTCCCTGATGCGTATACTGTTTTTCCCCTCCGGCATCAGTTTACGCATATCCTCATAAAACGCATTGATCTCCGGAATTACCTTCGCAATGGAGTCAATGCATCTGGATCTGAGCCGTTCATTGGTAATGATGTTTTGTATAAGGCTCTGCCGGGTATCGCCGCGGAAGCGGTTGACGATATCCAGGAGCTCCCGGTACCCGAGGTTGAAGCCGATCTGTGCGGCGGCGATTTCTTCGACTGAATGAGCCTCATCAAAAACCACGATATCGAACGGGGGGAGATACGTCTTTCCGGATGCGATATTAGCGAAAAAAAGATGATGGTTCATGACCAGACAATGGGACTGGCCCCATTGCCTGCGCGCCATCTGAAAGGCGCACCCGGAAGCAAACGCGCATCTCTGTGCGTTGCATGAGTCTCCCTCTCTTTTGATCTCGTCCCAGAGGTATGCGGGAAGATTCAGATCAAAGTTCGTGAATATCTCCCTGCTATTAAAAAGCCGGCTTATCTTTTTGAATTTATTCAGATCGCCGGCATGGACTTTCCCGGCCCGTAAAACCGCTTCAAATCGCATTCTGCACGGATAATTGGACCCGCCCAGGCAGATCGAAAAGGAAAAATCCATGTTGAAATACGTGCTGAAAATCTCCTTTACTATGGGGATGTCCTTGTCGATGAGCTGTTTCTGCAAGGTCTTCGTTTCTGTGGAGACGGTTATTTTCTTGTCGTTTTCCAGGCAGTACAGAATTGCCGGGATCAGGTATGCGAGCGTCTTGCCGGTGCCGGTACCGGCCTCAATGACCCCGTTTTCAGATTCATACAACCGCTCCAGAATAAAAGCGGACATGGCGAGCTGTTCATTTCTGAATTCATATGCGGGAAGGATCTCCGAAAGATACCCCTTTTTATCAAAAATTCTGTCCATCTACTTTCTCTATTTATGAATTCTCTTTAATTTCAATGCCGATCATGGTAATATCATCGCAGATTGACTGTTCGTAGTTTTCCCCCAGGAATTCTTTCATGGCGGCGATTATCGTATTATGGAGATCATAAATGGGCGAAGACATACGCTTCTTCACCAGCTCAAGGATATGGCGCTCGGTAAATCCTTCCTCGCGGTCATTGAATTGTTCGAACAAGCCGTCCGTAAAGAGAAGAATTTTATCATTCTCATATATATTCTTCTCAACGATCTCATACCGGGTGTCTTCCTTTATGCCGATCAGCCTTCCGGTATGCCGTAATATTTCAATGGTATTATTGCAAACATGAATCTGGTCAGGATGTCCGGCCGAGGCATAGCGGATCTTTCTTTTATGCAGATCAACATCCATCAGTATGCATGAAAAAAAAGCGTTGAGCGTGTAATATACGTCTATGAATGACGAGTTGATTATTTCCAGCAAAGCCTGTATGCTTTTTATATTCTTTACTTTCTCATATTCGCCCTTGATTATCATGGTGATAAGGGCGGCCTGTATTCCGTGACCGATGGCATCGGCGAGAAAAATTCTAATGTGCCCCGGCCGCAATTGAAAAATGTCATATATATCCCCCCCGATATCGGCCATCGGATAATAGTGTATAGCAAGATTAAGCCCCTCAATTCCGTCTAAATTTTCAGGCATGATCCTCTTCTGTATCCTCTTCGCGAGATTGAGATCTGTCTGAATCTGACGGTATAATTTGTTTACATGCTCATACGCGGCGCTTAATTCTTCAGTTCTCTTGCTGATCTTTCTTTCAAGATCAGCGCGTATCTCATTGATCTCAAGAACGGCGCGATTATAGTTGTCTGAAAATATCATGAACTCCTTATCGGAAAAAGGAGGAAAAAACATGCCGGCTCCTCCTGAAGCAAGGTTTTTGGCGGCATGGTTAATGCTTGAAAGCGATACGCTGATCGTATTTATAATAAGAAAAATCAATAAACCGACGGTAATGAGGCTTAGAAATATAAACATGATTATCTGAAATAAAGCCTTTTCACTATGCCGGATCAATATCATCAAAATTATCATGCTCGATAAAACGAGGAAGAGAATAAAAATTGATTTTATCTTAAAGCTTAATATGTTCCTCGTTCTGACGTGTATTGATCTCTGAAAAAGAATCTGCTGCAGTCGTACCTTATACGGACCGGTAAAATATTCAGTGATGAGCGACGTGCAATAACCGATGATCAGAGAGGCAAAAACACCTCCAATAATGGTGAATAAGACCCTGTCGAATTCCCTGAACCTAAAATAGGTGACGACCGCCATCACAATAATTACCAGAGCGGTGTAGGTAATGGCTATAAAAAGATTATTGACGGAAAGTGAATTTAAAACGCTAAAAACTTCTTCAACAGTTTGATTTTCGATTCTTTTATAATTTGAAAAAATATAGCCTCTGTCAAAATATTTGTTAATAAGCCGAATAGATCTGGTAAATCCCGAAAATCCCCATTTATGAAACAGACCAAAATGACTAAGATGGAGAAATATGGCCATCACTGTGCAGGCCGTCAAAATGGTAAGGAAATAAAGCAGTTCCTCAACGGTAAAGTTGACTACAGACAAAACAAAATAAAAGCCGTAAAAAGAAGCGATCAACGACCAGGTAGTGGTGAAAATCGCCACAGCGCCGGCAAAGGAAACCTTTTTATAAAAATAATCAAATAGTCGCATTATCATTGTGGAAAAAACTGGGCAAAAAAGTTATCTGAAGCTTGACGTGAAGCATCCGCCGTCTTGACTACAGATAAAGCAATTTGATGAAGCCTGTCAATGATGTTTTTTATTTCAATAATTTTAACAGTACGCGTAATTAAATTTGACAGAATAATCGCAGCGGTATAGTGTTAATCCATTCGTGATTATCGGCCTATTTAAAATATCTATGGCTACCGCATATCTATTCGATCCTATTTTCCTGAAACATAAAACAGGATGGGGCCATCCTGAGAAGCCGGAACGTCTTGAAGCAATCAATTCCGCCATCGCATCCGCCTCCTTTTATAAAGACCTCGTCAAGGTCGGCCCTGTCGTACCGGATATGAAATACCTCGAAATGATACATTCGCCATCCTATATCCAGAGGGTGAAAAAGGAAATCAAAAGCGGCGTTTCCTATCTTGATTCAATGGATACCGCCGTATGCGGTGAATCTTATGAAGTGGCTCTCATGGCAGTCGGCGGATCGCTCAATATGTGCGATACCGTGATGAAGGGAGCGGCCGCAAACGGCTTCTGCGCGGTCCGGCCGCCCGGGCACCATGCGGAAAAAGATTACGCGGCGGGCTTCTGCATATTCAACAATATAGCCATTGCGGCGAAGTATCTCCAGAGCCGTTGCGGCATAAAAAGAATAGCCGTCGTTGACTGGGACGTGCATCACGGAAACGGGACACAGCATTCGTTTGAGCGGGACAGCTCGGTTCTCTATATCAGCCTGCACCAGTTCCCCCACTATCCCGGCACCGGCTCTGCTGAGGAAACCGGGGCCGGGAAAGGCGCGGGATATACCATGAATATTCCCATGCACGCAGGAAGCGGAGACGAAGAATACCTCACTGCATTTCAGAACCGGATTATCCCGAGTCTGGAAAAATTCAAGCCGGAGATAATCCTCATATCAGCCGGTTTTGACGGGCACAAGTCGGACCCGCTATCCTCCATCAGGCTCAGCTCAGACGCTTATGCGGAATTTACGAACATGCTCATGGCGATAGCAGGCCGCCACGGCACGGGCAGGATCATAGCATTTCTGGAAGGGGGATACAATCTTTCCGCCCTTTCCGAAAGCGTTTTGGCAATGATGGAAGCGCTCGTACGCGGTTAAGGAGGCGCGAATGGACTCTTTTACCGTGAACACCCGTATGCAGGAAGAGATCATCGATATAACGCATCATATACGCACGGTTGTGAGCCGCAGCGCAGCGTCCGAGGGTGTCTGCTTTATCTATACGCCGCACACCACCGCTGCGGTTACCATTAATGAAAATGCGGACCCTGCTGTACTTAAAGATATCCTGAAGGGCTTGGGTCATCTCAAGCTTGAGAATCTGCAGTTCAGCCACCGGGAAGGGAATTCGCCCGCTCATATAAAATCGTCGCTCATCGGATGCTCCGCGTTTGTCATCATTAATAACGGCTCGCTTCAGCTCGGCACCTGGCAGGGAATTTATCTCTGCGAGTTTGACGGGCCCCGAACCCGGAAGGTTTTGGTGAAGATCATCGGCTGAAGCACGGGCCGGCTACTTGAATCTAAACGCAGGATACTCGTCTATAATCCCGATGCTGAAGGCGAGCACCGCGGCTGCGTATCTATGATAGCGCGTCATGAAATCGAACAGCGGATGGGGCCATCTGCCCGTCACCAGCACCGATAGCAGACCGACCAGAGACAGTACGGGAAGGACGGCGCCCAGGAGAATGAGAACCATGAGATGAGGTGCGGCAGCCAGAATGATGCCGACTATGGTGATGCGCAAAAAAGCCAGACTCCTCGAATATCCGGGCGGATAGGTAATTCTCATCTGGATCGGATGATCGATATTGCTCCTACCGGCAAAAACCGGCGTCTCATCGACGATGCCGATCAGCGAGGAGCTGATCGACAGGAGATAGCGCAGCGAATTTTCCTGTATTTCTGAAAAGTCTTCGACGTTTTTCCCGGTGAACATGATGATAATATAATTAAGAAAACCGAGAATAAAGGAAAGCAGGTGATAGACGAAAAATGCAACGTAATGGGGGATCAGTCCGATGAAGTAGAGCCCGGATAGGCGCAGCAGCGCCCCGATCCGCGAATACTTTATTGAATAGTCGATTGAAAAATTAATCGCTCCCCGCGGGACAATATCGGAAAGCTCTTCCAGCAGGCCGCCTTTTTTGGGCCAGGCCTCTGTGCGGTCTGCGATCTTGATCAATTCATCTTCGGGTTCGGAGATAGAAAAAGATTCAGACATTTCATCGGTGCCGGATATCTCCAAATTCTCATCGAGATCTATTTCGGACAGCTCGTCAAAATCCTCAATACGCTCATCGCCGGCAATCGCAGGCTCTGATAATATCGTTTCAACCTCTTCCAGCTCCCTGTCGATCGTATTGCTCCCGGGAGATTCATCGATCTCATCAAGGGACAGGGTAATGTCCTCTTCCGGCGTCTTTTCCAAATCACCGGAAACCGAGGACAATTCATCAGTTGTCAAATCGTCAAGGGATAAGCCGGCATCTTCAAGGGTTAATTTTTCATCCTCATCCACGATCTCGCCTTCTTTTGTCTCGCCGCTCTCATCGAGTGAAATATCGAGACTATCAAGGTCAAGAGTCAAATCCTCATCGTCTTTCTTTTCGGTCGTATCTTCCAGCTCTTTTATGGTCTCTTCAGAAAAGTCAGAGATGTCAAGATCAAGCTCGCTGCGGCTTTCGCCCTCTGATATCTGTTTTTCCTCCTCGACATCGATATCAAGGGTATCAAGATCTATGGTAATATTTTCATCATCTTCCCGGGGCAAACCGGCATCGGCGGAACGAACGCGCGCTTCAGCGTCCCGGGACTCGGCCGGGGCCTCGGATTTTTTCTTTAAAATATCTCCCGCCTCTTGATCAATATCGATATCGAGCGAATCCAGGTCTATCGTAACGCTCTCATCCTCTTTTGTATGATCTTTTGGAAAAACCTCTTCAGTTTTGATTTCTTCCTCTAATGGCGATTTCGTATCCGGGCCGGGTGCAGCAGCAGCTTCTTCCGTCAAAGGCTCGAATTCATCAATAATGACCTGTTCATCCTTCGACAATAGCTCATCGATATCTGATTCCCGGAAGTCCCCGGAATCCTTGATTTCGGAGACCGATTCCATTTCATCCTTGATCATTTCAGTGTCCGATTTAAACTCGCTGATATCCCCCAGCTCTTCAAACACGGACTTTTCCGATTCGTCTCCGCCCGGAGCAAGCTTCATCTCCGTTGCAGCCGGGGATTCCTCCCTGCTTAAGGCTTTAATTTTTTGAGCATCGAGCTCGGACTCGGGATAATAATCGTCGAGGGGGAGCTCTGAGCTTAAATCATCCATAGGAGGCAGGTCGGCAGGTTCAACGGACGCGTCTGCAAAAGCCTCATCCCTGGCCCTCTGCCCCACTGCGGCCGGTTTCCTGGCTCCGCGCTCGGCCTCGGCAGCAGCCGGAGGTGCATTGAAGGCGCGCCTCCTGCCCTTACGGTTGTCTACCATATTTTCATTATCGCACTTCGGACACGTGAAGGCGAATCTCTTATTTTCAACCTTGCCGTCGTCCACGGAGAATGCCGTGTTACAGCTTGTACATCGGACTATCATCGTTAACTCCTGTAAAACCTACCGGCCGGGAAAATATTTTTCATTGATATTATGTTGAATAAAAAGAGGAAAAATGAACAATAACGGCAAAAAGAATATCATGTACCACTTTACGTCCCTGCCGTTTAGGATTTCAGATTTCTGCAAATATTTAAGATTCAGATAAAGTCCCCATATACCGCAGGTGAAAATCGTTAATAAAATATTGACGACCGGATCGTCATTAAATATCCTGCTTATGCGCGTGACCCACCAGAAATAATATAAGCCGCCGGTCAAAATCATCAATAAAAACAGCACTACCAAGTTATTTTCAGGAATATATTCATCCATACAATTCCTCTCTTCCCCGACATCAGAACTGAGAAGACCATCTATTATTTATTTACGGCATATGGTGTATATTTACTTACATTTTTTCAATAACAATTTATACAAACCCCTTCTCTGACGCCTGCTGCGCCGGATGCCTTGTGTTGTAATTATTATACTTTATGATTCATCTCATTTCAATGAAAACATAATAAATTTCAGGATTAATTCCTTAAAGTCTTTATTGCTAATTGACAATATTGCTCCGGATGGATACCGTAACTGGCCATAGAGGCATATCAATCATGGCTGGATTTATGTCTCCGGGCAGATGGGCGTGAATTATTTATCCGATAGACAAGATTCTGCTTGCCTTCATATTGAAAAAATAATATCGTGATTCTCGATGAAACTTACCGGTACCATAAACGATTCCATTGTCATATTGGAAATAGAAGGCTCGCTATCCTCGGAAAGTAAACCTGATTTTGATAAATATATCAATCAGTTGATACCGAAAAAGCTGCATCTCATTCTCGATCTGTCAAAGGTGACCTTTATCGACAGCATCACCCTCGGCTCGATGCTTAAATTTTATTCCCTATTCAGAAAAAACAAAAGGCATCTGCTGCTGACGAGCATCAATGAACAGATTTTTGATGTTTTCAATCTGACCGGCATCACCATGCAGATAAAAATATTCGACTCCCTGAAAAACGCCATCGAATTCATACAAAATAACTAACCGGCGGGCTTTAAGATGGAGAGACCCGATATGTTTATCGTTGCCTGCCTTGGTAATCCGGGGAAGAAGTATAAGAACAACAGGCATAACGCCGGATTTATACTGGGGGAATTCCTGATCCGGAATTACCGGATATCGGTCACTTCATCCTCTTTTCATGCAGTTTCGGGAAAAGGAACAATACAGATGCGGGAGGTGCTCCTTCTTCTGCCCCAGGGATATATGAACCGGAGCGGCGTTTCAGTGCGCGCTGCGATGGCATTTTATAAGATCCAGCCTGAACGCCTTATCGTGATTCACGATGAGATTGAGCTCCCCTTCGGAGTGATTAAAAAAAAATTCGGCGGCGGACATAAGGGAAATAACGGGATCAGATCTATAATCCAGGAGATAGGGACCCCCGATTTTCATCGGATACGATTCGGGGTAGGCCGGCCCGATAAGCCGGATACTGCCGTGGCAGACCATGTGCTGTCGAATTTTACTAAGGAGGAGCTATTGCAAATCCAGGAGCTCGCTCCGGCGGCAGCGGAAATGCTGATATCGATACTGACTGCCAAGCCTGAATAAATTTTAGATATTCAGGGGCAAGATTATTGATATGAAATTCTTAATATTGTATATTATAGTAAGAAGCCATCTCAAAAATAGTTATGGGGCATAAAGAGAACTCATCCACCCGGAAGGCGGGGTTGCGCAACCCCGCCTTCCGGGTGGATGAGTTCTAGAATAATATGAATTAAAATGAAACAATGGGAGAAACATTGATGCATGTCGTAGTGCCCCTTGCAGAGGGATTGGAGGAGATTGAAGCGGTGACCATAATCGACGTGCTGCGCCGCGCCGACATCACGGTGACGGCGGTATATCTGCAAAAGAATCCGGTAACCGGCTCCCATGGAATCAAGCTCCATGCAGACAAGAGCATTGATGATATTTCCGCGTCAGACTTTGACTGTATCGCCCTTCCCGGCGGCATGCCGGGAAGCAGCAACCTGAAGGACGACAATCGGGTCATTGCCCTGGTCCGGGAGCTCAATGCTGCGGATAAAATAATAGCCGCAGTATGCGCCGCGCCGATCGTCCTCGGCCAGGCAGGGGTTCTTGCGGGCAAGCGGGCGTCCTGCTTCCCCGGATATGAATCCCTTCTGACCGGAGCCGTACTCGTTCCCGATCCGGTTGTCAGGGACGGAAGGATAATCACCGGCAGAGGCCCGGGATGCGCCCTTCCCTTTGCCCTGACCCTGGTCGAACTCATGTCCGGGAAAGATGCTGCCGCGGATCTCAAGAGCAGAATGCAGGTTTACTGGATGTAGCGCGATGAAAGAACAGAGCAGAACCGTGTATAAAGCCGGCTCCTATATCTATATTGAAGGGGATGAAGACGTCGATAACGTATATATTGTCGAAAAGGGCCTTGTTGAATTCAAAAGCTCCACGAAAAGAGTCCGCAGCCATGGAAGTACCGCTGAAGCCGGCGACGTGTTCGGCGCGGTGTCATCCTTGAGCAGACGGCCGAGGATGGAGACGGCATTTGCCAAAATAAATACATCGATAATCATATTTACGAGGAAAAAGTTCCTTTCGGTTCTGCAGAAAAATTCGGATATCGCGATCAAACTCCTCAATACATTCGCGGACGAGCTCAGGCTGTATGATACCATGATCTTCCCTCTGGGCGCGGCTGACACTGTCTTCCTGCCGGAAGATATCCAGCTTTTTAATCTCGGCAAGTACTACTATGAAGAGAACGGGCTGGCGACCGCCTGTTATATTCTGAAAAGATACTGCGGGCTCTATCCGGGCGGAGCAAACATGAAAGAGGCGCGCATGATGCTTGATAATCTTGAAAAAAAGGGAATCAGACGGGCAGCCGAGCCTGTTCTGGACGGCATCTACCAGCGCTACGCCGACAAGCAGATCATTTTCTGCGAGCATGAGCCGGGCGGCGAGCTCTTCATCATTAAAAAGGGGAAGGTCAAAATCGTAAAGCACCATGACCGAAGCGAGATGATACTTTCGGTATTGAGCGAGGGCGACATTTTCGGCGAGCTCGCCATCGTGTCCGATAAGCCGAGGAACGCGACGGCCATAAGCTACGGCGGCACGATCCTTCTCCCGATCGATAAGGATTCCCTGACAAGGCTCATCCAGAAATCGTCGGACATATTAAAACGAATATTTACCGCCATAAGCCAGCGGGTATGGTTCACCTTTATCCGCATGGAGTCGAAATTTTATGAAAAGCCGATCACCCGGATATATGTCTTTTTGGAAAATAAACTCATTGAGGATAACATATCCCTCAAGAGCCGGGATCCGCATACCTTTCATTTCGGGATCGATGAGCTGATAAGGATGACGAACACACCGGCAGACAAAATCGTGGCGATCATGGATGAATTGACGCTGGACCGTAATCTGGAATTCAATTTGGGACAGACGGGGATCGAGAATCCGGGCCTCATTTCATCCAAGGCCCGGTATTATCGTTCGCGCGACCGTCTGTATGAGGGTACGGAAAAACAGGAAGCACCCGATGAAGAACGGCATGAGCCCTCGGTACCGGAGCCCGTCCAACTGAAAGAAACAAGCGGCATCAAAAAGATTACCGGGGATTCATTGACGGATCAAGCGAGCGCTCCGGAAGGCCTCTACAAAGAGCTCGAAGACGAGATCGGAAGAAATAGCTAGAAAAGCATTTGCACGACGACCCTTCTCCGCCGCGGCCGCGTGTCGCAATCGATCAGGACCACCTGCTGCCACGTGCCGAGGGTGAGGTCGCCGTCCACAACCGGCACGGTAATCGACGGCCCGATGAAAGACGCCTGCAGATGAGACGACCCGTTGTCGTCATGCCAGGTTTCATGGTGATGATAGTTCCCGGCGTAGGGAAGCAGTGATTCAAGAAATATGCTTATATCCTTGGTGAGCCCCGGCTCGTATTCTATTGTCGTGATCCCGGCTGTTGATCCGGGTGCGAACGCGGTTATAATGCCGTTAACAAGACCGCATTTCTTCACAATCTCCCGGAGCTTCGGGGTCAGATCAACCAGATCTCTGTTCCCTTTGGTTTCCGTGGTAATATACTCTGTTTTAACCGTCATGGAATGCCTTCCCCCTATAGCGGATGCTGAATTGTACGGCTGTCAATGACAATTCATAAAATCAGGCCCCTCGGCCCCCCAACCCCCCAGAGGGCTGACAACTACCCACAAGTGTGTAAGCAAGGGGGATAAGAAGATAGAAGAGATGATAGAGATACATTTTTTGCGGAATATTGTTAAAATTGAAGAGGAAAAACAATCATTTAAGCTCAAAAAATAAAATTATCTCTGATATCTCTTCAATTCCCCTATCCCCTGTTCTTACACATGGAGATGTAGGTAGTTGTTAGCCCCAGAGGGGGGCTAATATTGCTTTCTAAGAGTAATAATATATTATTTCAATATAATATATAAATGTCTTTAATAATACATAATCTTCAAGTCCCCCTCCGGGGGATTTAGGGGGCATGAGAGAATGAGATGCGAGTAATAGATAGTTCACAAAGGAGGGAGACTCCTCGACAAGATAAATACAACTCGAAAAATAATTCACACTCTAATCATTCGCCATTTCCAATACGGATAACGGCTTGACTGATTTTGATGCTGTAATTTATTTGTTTCATGAATTACCCATGGTTCGAAAGCTGCGAATTCTCCGGTCCAACAGCCATCAGTATACGGCACGCCGAGCGGGAGCCGATACACCGATACGCCGATGCCTTTGACGCCCCCCTCACGGAGAAAGGGAAAGCCGATGCCCACCGGTTCGGCAGGAGCATGCGGCAAATCAACCCGGTTAAACTTTATCATAGCCCGGTGTTGCGGTGCGAGCAAACCGCTGAAGGCATATGCACCGGGATATTGAGCTTAAGCCGGCAGGCCGCCGTGGCCGGCTCCATATTCGATTTAGGCGGGCCCTATATCGCCGGGCCGTGGCATGAAATCGCCGCTTCAATCGAGCGCTACGGCCATTCCACATTTGTCCGCAAATGGTTCAATGATGAATTCCCCCCCGATTTTATCATGCCGTTGGACCAGGCGGCGGAATCCCAATTGCAGATTTTAATGAGCCAGCTCCGCTTGGGCGATTCATCCGCCATAAACGTCACCCACGACTGGAACATCATGATTCTGCGAGAATACTATTTTAATCTTCGACATGAAGATATCGGTGAGCCGGCCTATCTTGACGGATTCTGCGCATTCGTGCGGGATGACGCTCTCCATCTCATCTATCACGAGCATGAAAAAGTAATCAGGCTGTAATACAATGTATTACATTTTTCCGCCCGCGTTGCGCCTCTGAAGGCGGGATTGCGCAACCCCGCCTTCAGGATGTAAATTTGTTTAAATCCCTTTTTATTGCGCTCATATTCCGGGGAAATGTATCCTGAGTTGCGCCGGTCTTTATAAAAACCATATTTACGTCCGACAAGCCATACCGGGCGCGTTTATGTATGCTGAGGGCGGACATACCCAGGCTCCCGATATGCTCCGCCACCGGGGCAGGCAAGTCTTCAGCCCGCTCGTGTGAGTATACATATAATAACCCGCCTGATACGAGCATTGGAGCAGCAAGTTCAGCCACGACTGATATAGAGCCTAGCGCACGGGAAAAAACAATATGAAACGCATTTCTCAGCCGGGTCCGCGCCGCTGTTTCAATTCTTTCCTGCAGGGGTTGAACATTATCCAGCAAAAGATCGCGAATAACTTTTTTAACGAAGGAAATCTTCTTCCCATTTGAATCGATTAAAACCCCGGCCAATTCATCATGGTAGATGGCGACCGGGATCCCCGGGATCCCCGCTCCGGTACCGATATCGGCGAATAATGTTCCACGTGGAACATCCAAATGAAGAAGGGGCTCAATGCTGCCGAGAACAAGATTGATCAAAATATCATGCCTTGTCTTTAACCCGGCAAGATTGAATCTCTTATTGGCATGGTACACTAATTCAGCATATTCCCATAACAGCTTCTCTTTTTCAATGCCAAGCTGAATGTTATTCTTTTGCTCCCATTCCCTGAGGATGCTATGTTCCACGTGGAACCTTTCCTTTCTTCCGGTTCAGTGCCTCAATATGCACCAGAAGTATGGAAATGTCAGTAGGATCAACGCCGGAAATTCTCGCCGCCTGGCCGACCGTTCTTGGCCGAATCTTCATCAGTTTTTCTCTTGCCTCAAATTTCAGCCCGTTGATAATTCCATAATCAATGTCATCAGGCACAACCTTCTCTTCCATTGTGCCGATTTTCCGGATTCTTTCCCGATCCCTCTCTATATATCCTTCATATTTAATTTCCATCTCAAGAATCGCGGCTAAATCTTGATCGATGGTCTCATGAAGCATCTTAAGTATGTCGTGTATCCGGCATTCAGGCCTTTTCAAGAGTTTATCTATTCTAACCCTCCCCGTTATAGTACCCGTTTTATCCTTATATCGCAGCTTCTCGGCAAGATTCCCGTCAACAGATATGAATCTATTCTTGAAGCCCTGTATCAATGAATCTACGATGCGGTATTTTTCTTTCATTTTTTCTTGCAGCTCTTTGCTTATAAGCCCGTTTTCATAACCGTACTGCATGAGTCGTTTATCAGCATTATCCTGCCTGAGGACAAGCCGGTGCTCGGCTCGCGAAGTGAACATTCTATACGGCTCTTTTATTCCTTTGCTAATGAGATCGTCGATCAGAACCCCGATATACGCCTCATATCTTTTTATAACCACCGGCTCCTTCTTTAAAATTTTGTTTCCGGCGTTTATCCCTGCGATAATACCCTGCGCTGCCGCCTCTTCATAACCGGAGGTCCCGTTGATTTGGCCTGCGTGATATAATCCGGATATCCTTTTGGTCTCCAATGTCGGGTAGAGTTCCGCCGGCGGGACAAAATCATATTCAACAGCATAGGCCGGCCTCATAACCTTAACGGCTTGCAGGCCGGGGATCGTCCGGATCATCGCAAGCTGGACATCCTCCGGCAATGAGCTGGAAAAGCCGTTTACATAATACTCCCGGGTATCATACCCCTCCGGCTCCAAAAAAAGTTGATGCCGGGGCTTTTCTGAAAACCGGACCACCTTATCTTCAATTGAAGGGCAGTATCGGGGTCCAATCCCCTTTATTACGCCCGCATACAGGGGAGAGCGGTGCAGATTTTCCCGTATAATTGCATGGGTGGCTGCGGTTGTATAGGTTATCCAGCAGGGTACCTGATGTTGGACTATTTTTTCGGTAGAATACGAGAACGGGGTCGGGTTTTCATCCGGATATTGGATCTCACATACGTCAAAATCTATAGATTCGCCGTTTACGCGCGGGGGGGTCCCGGTTTTCAGCCGCATGACCGGAAAGCCGAGCTGCCGCAGCGAATCCGATAATTTTTCCGATGAGAAATCACCCAATCTGCCGCTCTTTTCCTGATAGCTGCCGATATGGATCAATCCCTTGAGAAAGGTCCCGGTGCATACTATTATAGCCTTTGCAACATACTCCTGCCCTCTCTTTGTGCGCAATCCCTTGACAGCATCACCCTCAACAATGATCTCCTCAGCGATATCCTGGATAATATCCAGGTCATGCTCGCATTCCAACACGTGTTTCATTTTGAGCTGATACTGCTTTTTGTCAGCCTGCGCGCGCGGAGCCCAGACCGCCGGGCCCTTGCTCTTATTGAGCATTTTAAAATGGATACCGGTGGCGTCTATTGCCTTGCCCATTTCTCCGCCCAGTGCATCCACCTCTCTTACGAGATGGCCTTTAGCAAGTCCGCCGATCGCAGGGTTGCAGCTCATCTGCGCGATGGTGTCGAGGTTTCCGCTCAATATGAGGGTCCTGAATTTACGCCGGCATGAAGCGAGCGCGGCCTCTATGCCTGCATGACCTGCACCGATGACGATTATATCATATTCTCGAATCATGGGATTTGTTTTGATTATTGAATTTCACAATAAGTCTATTATAGACAATTATCAATTCTGCTGCCAGTTTTTTTATTATTATGAATTATTGACAGCTTAATTTTTTATTTATACAATTTTTGGGCGTGAATTAAATTTCGGATTGTATTAATCATGTTGAGGCGCCTCCCCCTTACGAAGCTGATCTTTACCCATAACCTGCTGTACTGGACACGGGTATTTTTTCCTTTATAAAAGAGACCATTACTTTCCACAT
>MIBJ01000052.1:0-17858 GCA_001829495.1 Spirochaetes bacterium RBG_16_49_21
TTTGATATTCTCCTGTTGGTATATATATCAAGAAGGTATCTCACAGTGCAACTGGTTTCCGGGGCGGGGTGCACCGCCATAGCCCGTAATATCCGCTAAGTCCAGGCCTATGACACCTGCAATTCCTTTATCGTCAGTAATTTGAATATCTAATGGTAGAGCAGGTGATTCTTGATAGCCCCAAAGCAATATGCCACTGTCCCAGGATCCTGCAGGAGTTGAAACAAATTCTGGTGGATTAACATCGGTCGGATCAGTTGGAGCCGGTAAGGTTGATCCGCTATATGATTCCAGCCAATTGGCATTTACGCAGTTTAAAGCAATTAATGTGGACCAATTATTGAGGCCTGCCGAATTAAAATGAATACCATCAAACATATAATAATTTGTCAAATTATTCCAAAATGATGGAGAGGTCCATAAAAATCTTACCCGCGACAAATTAAAAGGATTAGCTGTTGCATACGACAACAATTTATTGTTATAGATACTTATGTAGAGATTCACTCGGAGAAATGCCCTAAAATCCCAGCCATCCCACACATTACCGGAAATATGAGGTTTTAACACCGGTGCAACATCATTCACAATTACTTTGTTGTTGGGATTTTTCAATAATATCATATTTGCAATAAGACTGTAGTTATATGCCGCGCGATCCGTTACTGCTTGCATATGCCATAGCCAGAATAGTTCATCCATCGCAGTCATTTTTTGTTGAAATAGAAGGGTTAGCCAACCAAAAGGATTTGAAAATGCGCGAATCCACCAGACAATGTTTTGTATAAACTCCAACTGTTTATATGCATCCAATATATCATTGCCCCCAAGAGATATAACGGTTATATCATAGCTATAAGGACTCAAAGCAATAAAAGGAAGCCAAAAGTTAGTTGTAGATCCTCCCCAGTTCCAACCTTCGAACCCTCCTGGGCCTGCCCAGTCAATTTCACCATCTTTAATAATTTGTTGGCCCCAAGTCGTTTTTGCTTTACTAACACTTTGAGCAGTCGTTTCTCTTTCAGCTAATTCTGCAGCTCTACTGTCACCAAAAAAAATGATTGATTTCGCTTCTGAATAATTATGGAAAAAGAGAATACAAAATAATAACATAGCTACAAAAACTTTTTTATTCATATATATTCCCCCAAGATAAAGTCTTTTCATGAGAGATTAATTAATTGAACAAAAAATAACCTATCTTCTTGAAATCTCATCAATAATCGCCTTCCTGATTTGAATCAGTGAATTCAATTCCGCAACGGTAAATTCATAAAATCGCGGATCAAGCTCAAACTGAAAATCATCAATTATTGATTTTTTTTCAGCAATATTCCCAACAATAACCAGACGCATTGCGTTTAGCCTTTCTATAGGAATATTGGCTAATATACCGTTCATATTATTTAATCCGCTTAGTAAATAACGCTCGGCAGGGATTGAGATCTTGCCGTAGGCTGTTAAATGCAAATTTTGATAATAATGGGCATATTCTTTTCTCTTTTCAAGAGTATTAAGATTATTTTCCGCAAGCGTTGCTTGATATTGTGCAAGAGCATTGCTCTCATCTGCTGATAATACATACCTGGAATCGGTTTCATTCTCTGGCAGATGGCATGGACATCTTTCGTTAGCTTTTTGTATAAACTCTTGCATCTCATTCTGAATGGCCAACTTATTCTGTGTCAATTCGCCATAGAGAGCTATTACTCCATTGCGATCATCATCAGAAATAGTATTAACAACTTGACCCGGGAACACTCTTTTGTACATTATGGAATTTTCAGGGGGGTCGCTTAAGTTGCTAGATAATTTAGCATTGCAGGACTCGTTCGTATCTCCTGCAGAACAATGAGATAGTCCAATAGCATGTCCGATGTGATGAGCGATCAGTGTATTAAGATTGTAGGTATCGTTATTATCATTTTCAGCACGGATGTCGAAATTCGCCAAATTTAATTGGATATTAAATCGCTGAATTTCGTTTTTATCCCCACTTCTTTCGCATGACCATATATGCCCACACGCGGGGCCTGTGCAATCCGGATCTTCCTGTCCCGGGGCAATGATCTCATTTTTTATTACAACATTCATGGTATTAGCATTGCCATTCTCATTCTCTTGTTGTGTTGACGGCGCTTGGGTCTCGCACGAAATATCCTCATAAGAAAAAGGCTCAAGTCGGCGATTTTTCCCAAAAAACGTCACGTTTAATCTAGAATGAGTTGAGAACATGGACCATAATTTGCTTGCATCTCCGATAGCTGATATTATTTTATCTTCGGTCGAGTTCAACATGGTTATTACATTATCACTGATTTGTAAATTAACTTCTATTGGGCTACTTGAATCACCGGGATTATCCGGATGCTTTAATGCCTTTGGATAAAAGAATACAAAACCGACCGTTATGGAGATTATGCATATAATGCCTAAAAGGCTAATAATTAATATTTTTGTTTTCTTCATCGCTTCTAACCTGCTATAAAAGTTATTAAAATCTCTTCAATATTTATGGCAAGACATTATGGCATTACCACTTTACCATATTCACCGTGAACAACGCTCATCCTCCCATTATAATTTCTAAGGAACACGATATCCTTTTCACCGACAGTAAACTCCGGCATTCCCGACACTTTAAGGTCAATCCCATTATAGCTGCCGCCGATACTTCTCAATGTGTAGCTGTTGTTATTAATTGTGCCCCTCAATCTATCTTCTACCAGAAAATCAACATCTGAATATATCATCTTTTTGCCATATATATTATTCGCCAAAACCGGAGTTATTTTTGAAACTGCTCCTTGAAATATAAGCTCTGCCTGACTCATCACCTGATTGGCCAGCATGCCGAGAGATTCAACCAATCTGTTCTCCTGTATCGGAGTCAGGCTCACAACCGATGTAACCGAAATATCTGGCTCCATGATATAGCCTTTATTACGCACATAAAATAACGACCTATTCGGGTCAAAATGAATGAAAACCTCGGTTATTCTGCCGCCGCGGAGGTCAAACGGTCCCATGAATCTTAAGTTATCGTACAGCCAATTTTCAATTATTAGTGGATATGATTTGTCATCCACAATAACGCGATGCCCAGTATCCAATTGTAATTCGAAATATCTGTAATCCCCTGCGGCAATGGCATTACTTCCCATTAATGCTACTGCGCCGTTTCGCAAGGTTAAAAGCTCAAATTCCGTTTCTTTGTCGTTTAATAGTATGGAAACTCCTTGGTCATTTACCGCACTCAACTGCTTGTATCTGATAAATACCTGCGAGACCGGATCGGTTATGGTTGGATCCTCTGAAATAAAATGTCTTAGCATCAACATTATGTGTCGCTTGTATTTCACGAATGAATGCCATTTGTGAGTCCAGCATATATAACGATTGGCATTCAAAGATCCGAGCAGTTCATCCATTACGGCATTTTTAATTCTGTCCTTTTCTCTATCTTTGTCCTCGTTTCTATTCTCTACTGTGTTTTCAATCCTATCTTTTATCGACCTTACGCTAAGTGTGGTAATCCTACCCTTGTTAACTGAAAACTTTTTATGATAGGCGATCGTTTTATCAGACAATCGCACGGGATATATTTTGTTTTTGTCATTATCGTAGAATTTTCCATCTCGTTTAAAATACACCGTAATACTATTATAATTCCCTTCAGGAAGAGAGATCCCTTTCACCACCATTGTATACGTTCTATGATTATTGAAAAAAATTTTTGCTTCATCAACAGTGGGATAATAGGTCTCTATCTTGTCTTTAATTCTTTTCTTTGAAGGAGATTTCTCATAGAATATACAAATCTTTTCAATATTCAATTCGATAGTTACATCATCCCGGCGCTTAATGGAAAATCCCGCGAATACCGAATTAAGATTATCCGTCCTGAGAATTAATTTAACCAGCCCATTGGTATCAGGATTGCTTACTTGATCGTCAAATAGCTTGAATCTGAGCAAAGAATCGGTGGAGGGAATATCAATGACGCCGCTCGGCGGAGACGTATATTCTATGCCCGGAGATGCTTGAATAATTCCTGCATCTCTGTCATGTTTGGATAGATCACTTCCCGCAAGCAATAATTCATTGCTCTTTAAACCATGGGTATCTTTATTAGTAGTACAGGATAATAATGAGAATATAACGGGGATAAAAATTACGAATATCCAAACATCCCTAATCTTCATATTTCCCTCACAAAAAAATTATATTTTTAAACCAAATAAATTTTATTTGACTAGAAAAATTTGGTGCTTTTGACCAAAAGATCAGGAACAAATGTATGAATGATAAATTAATCTAATAGTTTGGTTCAGGAAATTATAATTATGAAACCAGCTTTTTTATATTTATGTGTTAATATAACAAGTGGACATAAATTGTAAATAGGTAAATTTCCCTATTTTATATAAGGATTTTACTTATATAAAAATTTGACTGCTTTCTTATCTTGTAGATGTTTTTACTATTCAAAAATAAGTGACTATAACATCTGGATCACGCTTTATGTAAACCAATTAGGTATTCAACTAAAACTTCAATTTTTAAAGCTAGCGATGTTTTCTTAAGTTATGCAAGGGACAGTTGCCATCTCATCTGCAAATACTTTCATTAGATCGGCAATTTTTTGTTTAGTTGGGTCATCTAAACGATGAAAATCATCAATAATTACAAACCCAAATTGAATCAGGGTATGCAGCTCCCTTATTATTTATAGATCAGCTTTTTTTCTTGTTGTAATCTGTAATACTTTATCACTATTAGGAATTTCTTCTAAAGCTTTTACAAATACCCGAGGAGCATGCTAAAACCATAGATAGAACTCCCGGTTTTTAGCCGGGAGCTCTTGCTTTCAGGGGATTGAGTGTACGTCGTCAAATGGTTTTGGTCGTTATGACTGCCTCACGAGAATGATACCGTGCTGGCAGGAATCGGGGAATGGCTATATCCTGTTCACAATCACCCGGGACAAATGAATGGGAACAAATGTCATTTCATTTATGCCCGCGTCCGCCCGTATTGCTAGGAATCATGTTTTATGAAGGATTGTCAGCGGGCTTGATTTGTCGGCGTATTTTCCGGTGACGGACAGGTAGAAATTGCGGATAATCTCAATGTCGTGATCCCGGTTACCGGACAGTATGACCAGGGGGCCGAGACCGCCCGTTTTGGTAGCGTAATCAAGAAAACCGAGTGAAATGGGCACGCGGGCGCCCTTCGCTATATGGTAAAACCCGGATTTCCAGTATTTGACTTTCCGGCGCGTGCCCTCGGGAGCAATAGCCAGCACGAACTTCTCACTCTCATTGAATTTCCGTATCACCTGGTCGACGGTATGATCCGACGCGGATCGGTCTATGGGGACGCCGCCGAGCCATTTCATGAGCGGGCCGAAGGGCCGCCGGAACAGCTGCCGTTTCGCCATGAAACAGAGATTGAGCTTAAGCGCCAGCGCTATGATCGCGCCATAGAACAGGTCCCAGTTGGACGTGTGGGGTGCGACAATGACGACATACTTTGACGCCCCGGGCAACTGCCCCGCCGTTTTCCACCCCAGCACCTTCAGGAAGAAAAGCGATATGCCCCGCAGGAGGGACCGTGCGACTGGCGTGTTAAAAATTGTACGCTGCATTATGTTCTTCCCCGGAATACAAATGTACGTTTCAATAACGAGGCATAATCATAGGGAGCGTGGGCTATTTCTAATCTATCAGAGTACGTACTTTGGCGATCAATTCTTCCATGGTCTCTTCATCAAGGCGGTCGACAAACTCAACGTTTCTTGCCTTCCAGTCAAGGCTCTTTATTTGATCCGATAATAGTACTCCATGAATATACAAGCTTATCCTCGTCGGTCAAGTATTTATTTATGGAAACATCTAGAACAGGGGCAGTATCTTAACAGCTGTTCTCTTTCACGCCGTCGTGAATTTCCAAGGAATTTTGCTGATGGGACAAATTGCAAAATGTAGAGAAACAGTTGTGCTGATTATTGTTACAATAATTATCGTTAGTTCAAACAAAAAGATATTTTTTGAGAAATTTCCAGCACAAATTGGCTATTTCGGTCAGGGAACGTCGCCGTCACAACATACCCAGGCCGAAAGGCGGATATTTTGTAAGCCTGGACACAAAAAGGCCTGTTGCCTTAAGAGTCGTGGAACTGGCTAGAGGGGCCGGCCTTTCCCTGACACCCGCAGGCGCCACGTTCCCGTATAACAGAGATCCCGGAAACAGCAATATCCGTATTTCTCCGTCAAGACCTCCGGTCAGTGAAATCGAAAAGGCCATGAAAGTGCTGGCTTTATGTATAGAGCTGGCATCTGCAGAATATGACGCAAAAACCAGAAAAAAACCAGAAGTTAAAAAAAGATATTGAAGGAGTATCAGATCATTTTTTTATTGTAAGCTTACCATATCCTTCACCCATCAAAACATGCTTAAAAGTGCCGTTGCTTTTATTGGGGACGGTTAATTTGAAGTCAACCTTACTTTGAAATAGTAATACAAAATCAGAACCGCCAAACAAAAAATATCCAAGCATCTCTCCCTTCTTAGCTGTGTTACCTATCCTGACGGTTTTTTCGAAATTGACCGATGATACCTGCGACATTCCAATCGGCAACAACGCCACCAATCCATACTCTTTAGTTTCGATAATTACGCAACCGCGTGTCTCAATATTTTGCCAGCCGGGAGTGTTTGAATCAAGAACATATCTCTTGATTTCGGCGTCCCATGTGGTAATACCGCCGGCCGCATCATCGCTCCTAATAATGCGAGCTTCTTTTATTGTTCCGTCAATCGGAAAATGATAGCGGTGATAATCGTACACATCGAGAAATGTATGCGTTAATGTTCCATTGGCAAATGCATTCTTGTACGCGCTCCCTTCACCAATGAGCACGGCTATGGACTTGAAGACATTTGATTTGATTGTAACGCCTTTCTTATGGACGATGTTTGAGTTTTTGTCTATTCTCCATACGCCCTGAGGCGTTGAATCGGCAGGGGACGATATTATTGACGGGTCATTTGGAGATGCAATCGGGCGTTGATCGGGTGATTTCAGATACCGCGCAAAAAAATCATTGAATGTTCTCCATTTTGAAGGATCTTCATACCAACCTTTATCCAATCCGAATCTTTCATCTTCTAAAGCCGTTTTGTAGTCCTCATCATTCCATGACCCCTCTTCGCTTAAAAACATGCCCCATTCTTTTACAAAATTGATTAACCATGTGCGATATGGTTCATGATATTGGAGTGAATTATTGTAATACCCTTTATTCTTTAATTCAGGAAGCGGTTGATCATTAATAAAATAGAAGTAATCCAAACTCTGATCGATTTTATCGTACAACTTCGGATACTTAAGATCTTTCAAAATCGACCACGGCATTGCCTTTGCCGCCCAATCCATAAAAATATAATATTCTTCCAACGTCTGGGCCGGATTTGTTGCCTTATCCGGATTAATTTTCTTTGCTTTTTCAATTGAATGAATAAGCATTCTTTTCAGTTCTGAATTATGCTCTACCATCGTTATCAGTTGCTGTGTAATCGGCTCATGCTTTGTCTGTGCCGACTTGTCGTCCTGCGCAAGAGCGCTAAAACCCAAGAAAAAACACGATGTAACAACTAACAATAACCAGGCCAAATTTTTTTTCGTTTTCATAAACGTTCCTCCTGAGATAGAAAATTATGCTTTCTCTGATTGGATTATAATGACGGAAACAAAATGAGCCGCAACCTCCTGGGCCAGGCCACCTGAGGCTTTTTTTGCCTGCGATGTGGTCATGGGCGTCTGCCCATCTTTTCAGCATTCATGTTAAGGACCTGATTTATCGAACCAGCCGAATGCTTCTTTCAAATACATTCAGAATTGAAAGTCAAGAAAAAAAGCAAACATTAAATTCAATAGACACTATTAATAAGAAAAAACTGCAGGGACGTATGAAACAACGAAGATTCGTTTGAATCTAATGTGCAATTTATTCATGGTACAACATGACTTTAGATATAATTCAGGTTATATTTCAATATGGAAGATTATTTTCAGAAATATATACTAAAAAGAAATTTCAAAAAAACTCCTGAGCCTTACGGCACATTCAATGAAGAAATGGGAAGCTCTTCCTTTGTGGTGCACCGCCACGATGCCAGGAGTTTGCATTATGATTTGAGAATCGCGCATAAAGGGAGACTGATCTGTTGGGCAATACCAAAGGGATTTTCATATAATCAGTCGGAAAAGCACCTCGCCGTGCATACCGAAGACCACCCGATCCAATACATAAGCTTTGAAGGTATAATCCCCAAGGGGGAATATGGCGCCGGTTCAATGAACATCTGGGACATAGGCACCTATAAGCTCATGAAGTTTGAAGATTTTGACGCCGCTCTTCTCAAGGGAGAAGTTAAACTGAAATTCTCAGGAAGAAAGCTTCTAGGTGAATGGCATCTGGTAAAATTAAAAAAAAACAAGGATGAATGGCTGATATTTAAGGCAAAAGACGCATATCAGGACAAGATATGGGACAACTTGCTCACGCTTGATTTATCGTTACAGCCTGAAGCTGGCATGCCGGATACCATTGTTCCGATGAGATTCAAATCAGTCTCAAACCCCTTTAGTGATCCCGAATGGGGCTTTGAAATTCTACACGAAGGATTGAGGACTATTTGCATTAAGAATGGGAAAGCTTTTAATTTTATAAAAGATGAAAGCATAATCGCAGATAATGGTTTCCTGGCTGAGCGATTATCATTTATTAGTGAAATAGCGCCTGAACGAGCAGTTATTGACGGAATAATAATTTCTATCGGTGAGAATGGTTTATCTTCAAAAAAAATCCTTACGCAAATTATTTTAGATAAAGCACCTTCTTCAAATCTTTATTTTTACATGCTCGATATTCTTAATTTCGAAGGATATGACATCACGACTCTACCATACAGAGATAGAAAATATTTATTGTCTTTAATGTCAGGTAAAATCCCCAGGCTACTCTTTGTTGATTTTTTGAAGGGTAACGGTGAAGTGTTTTCACAAGAGGTGAAGAAAGCAGGCGTATCTGCTGTCCTGGCAAAAAAGCTAGATAGTCCCTACGAACAGGGTGAATCTGATCATTGGAAATTGATCGATTTGACGAACATTGACATTTCAGATGTAAGTGAACCAAAAAGCAAAACCGGACCCAAACCGGATGCCGTCCGGGTCACAAACCCGGACAAGTTTTTTTTCCCTGACCTCAGCCTTACCAAAAAGGACCTGGTCTACTATTATAATGATGTTGCGGAACTAATACTTCCCTACTTAAAGGACAGACCTGTGCACATACTCAGATTTCCCGATGGCATAAACGGTTCTTCATTTTATCAAAAGCACCTTCCGGATGAACAAGATGATAATTTTGAATTTATTACTGTGCAGGATAAAGAGGGAGAGCCTCCCTATTTTATCTGCAAGAACAAATCCGGGCTATTGCATCTCATCAATCTCGGAAGCATTGATCTCCATATATGGTTTTCCAGGAAACAGAGCCTTGAATATCCGGACTGGATCGCATGGGACCTTGATCCGAAGCAAGCTTCATTTTTCGATGTAATTAAAGTAGCAAAAGAAATAGGAAAGATTTTGCGTGGAATTGGATTAACTTCTTTTGTCAAAACATCCGGAAAAAGCGGTTTGCATATTCTTGTACCGATCCAGCCGCACTATACCTATGAACAAACCAGAATGTTTTCCGAGAGCATAGGCCGTATCGTGGCAAATGAAAATAAATCAATAGCTACAGTCGAAAGAAACATCGAATTGCGCAAGGGGCGGGTATATATAGATTTTTTACAGAATAGAAGAGGTCAGACGCTGGTGGTCCCTTATGCAGTCAGACCGCTCCCCGCGGCTTCTATATCCATGCCTTTGGAATGGGATGAGTTAGATAAAAATCTTTCGACTAATATGTTCACCTTGCAAAATGCCATGGAACGAATTTCACGAAAAGGGGATATTTTTCAAAATTTCCTCAACACGAAGCAGACGCTGGAAGCGGCAATTCAAAAGCTGGATGCGTTTGTTAAAAGCAATTCTTCAAGCGGCCAGTGATTTGAATACAGGCGCACGAAGAATACCCGCATTGGTAAACTCGGCATAACGTATTTTGCAAAAAAGTTCCGGTTTGATCCATATACCCTGCTCCGGGCATGGCACAAGAGGCGTGTTCACTATAAGTCGATGCATAGAGTAGTAAAGCTCTTCCTTAAATGCTTGTGAAAAACCTGTCCCTACCCTGCCGACATATTTCAATTCTCCATTAATTTCAGACGCTAATATCAGGTTTTTAAATCCGATCCCATCCTCTCCCGGTGTAAATCCGATAATTAGGCAGTATATCTCTAATGATCGTTTTATCTTTTTCCATGTGCTTTCTCGTTTGCCCGGGATGTATACGCTCATTCTATCTTTTGCAATAATGCCCTCCAAACCCTGTTCCCTTGCCTTTTCAAAGAATAATTTCCCCTGTGTTTCTATATATTGATTCAATACCAATTGTTCTTGAAGATGGGGAGCCAATACCTGTTCCAGATATTTTTTCCGTTCCATCAGCGGCAGCATCATCCGGGACTCAAAGTCTTTATATAAGAGGTCGAATGCGAAATAAATGATATGTGTTTTTACATCTTGGCTCCTTGATTTGAGCGATTCAAAATCCGGCTTTCCTTCCACGAGGGCCACCAGTTCACCGTCAAGCACGACGCCTTCCGGAAGTCTGGATAAAAATTTCAACTCAGGATACTGCTCGCTGAGATCAACTGAATTTCTGGACATCAACCGGTATGAGCCCTCTTCACAAAAGAGCAGCGCACGATAACCATCCCACTTCAATTCATAAATATAATCTTCTGAATCAAAAGGCGAGCCCAGAACAGCCAGCATGGGAGATATGAAGTAAGGCAAGCCCATAAGGCCTAACCGGCGTGTTTCTGTTGTTTTACAGTCATTTCTACGCTTTTTTTAAGAGCTTCCATAAGATTTATTATTACCGGCTCTTCGCTCTTTTCAGCCGCCACTATTTCTTTTCCCTGCACCTTAATATCTATAAGCTTCAAAATTTTCTCCCGGTAACCGTCTTTATAATCTTTAATGTCGAACTCCTTGATTTCTGTTGCGCGTATCAGGGTTCGTGTCAGCTCTTTTTCATTAGGTTCGATCTCAACATCTTCCACGTACTTTTCGAACTCATTTTCCTCTTTGACCTGGTCATGGTAATAAAGCTCCGCCATTGCAATCAGCTTTTTATACGGCTGTAATACAACGAGATGTTCTTTTGAGGAAATAATAATGTTCGCCAGGGCGATACTGCCAGCTTCAGTCATAGTATCCCGGAGAAGAGCGTACGGTTTCTGTCCGATTTTACCGTCCGGAATGAGATAATAATTTTTCCCTTCACGGTAAAGCCATTCGAGCTTATCCGCGCTGACGAAACCGTTTATGTGCACGGCATGATCACTCTGCGAGCGTAGCTTGGAAATCTCATCATCTTCAATAATGACATACTGCTCTTTCCCATATTCATAACCACGGATGATGTCGCTCTGCTTCACTTCGCCGTGCACTTTGCATGACTTTTTATAATTTATTCTCTGGTTACAATCCTTGTGGAGTTGATGTAACGCAACTTCGCGTTCCGTTTCATGAACTGTTATTGCCTTAACCGGAATTGTGACTAAGCTGAACTGTATAAATCCTTTCCAACTTGAATGTAGTTCCATAGTTTTCCTTCCCTGTATGATATATTATTTTGTCATTTTAATCATTTAATCATCCAATGGGCTGACCTTTTTCTAAATTACTAAATATACCGATCAAACATGGGTTTTTCAAAATTTAAATATAAGGAAACTTCTAAAAACCTTTTTTGGATGTTTCCTTGTGGGCACTTTATAAGTAAAAACTGCTTTTTTTTCAATTGTTAAGAACTGAAAAAAGCAGTTTTTAGATGCGCCCATAATTTTAAACTATACATTCGTTGGCTATTAGCTATCTCATTATACTGTCCTGCTTCTACCCACCTTGCGGCCCCCTTCAACAGAAAAGGCGCCGGACAGAGTCTTAAAATTTTATCGCGGAATCGGACATTGGCATTGATTATTCAACTATTTGAGGATACATTGATCTATCTGCAATTAATGAGGAAACGATGATGAAAGTCTATACCGGAACAAGCGGATTCAGCTATAAGGAGTGGATCGGAAACTTTTACCCCGAGAAGATTAAACCCGGCCAAATGCTCGAATATTATTCCTCGAAACTCGGCGTTGTCGAAATAAACAATACGTTTTACCGAATGCCCAGGAAAGAGGTTGTGGAGAACTGGAACCGCGAAACACCGGACGGATTCCTGTTCAGCATCAAGGCTTCCCGGAGGATCACCCATATGAAGCGGCTGGCGGCCGTGGAGGAGGAGACAGGGTATCTCCTTGAGAACATTAAAAGCCTCGGGGAAAAACTCGGGGCAGTGTTGTTCCAGTTTCCCCCCTATTTCAAGAAGCATGCGGAGCGCCTGAATGATTTTTTGGCGATTCTTCCCTCGGAACTTCCGGCCGTTTTCGAATTCAGGGACGATTCGTGGTACGACGATGAAATTTCAGGGATTCTCTCCGGGCGTAATTTCATTTTCTGTTTCAGCGACATGGATGAAAAAGACGAGCCGGTAATAATCAATACGGCCGACTGGGGCTACCTGCGCCTGCGAAGGCGGGAATATTCGGGGGATGATTTGAAACAGTGGGCGACCAGAATAAAGTCGCAGAGCTGGAAAAAGGCCCTGGTTTTCTTCAAGCATGAAGGGGAAGGAATAGGACCGAAAACAGCCGGTGAATTCATCAGGCTGTTTTAAGGGTTCTTTGACAGCGCATTCGACAATAATCCGGTATTCCTTGTTGTCGATGATGACCCGACGCAGCCTTTGAAGCGGAGACGAATTGTGATACAACTACAGATTATGTTTTATGCATATGCCAGAAATAGATTGAGAAAAAATATTATTAATATTTATAAAAATACAGGATTAAATTCCCCGATTAAAATGAAACGCGCTGACAGTTTCGCTCGCGCAAGAGCTGTCAGCTTACCTTTTTCGTTTCCTCGCTTCAACGGCGTCCAGCGTTTTCAAAACGTCTTTTAACACCGGTAAGACCAATTCGTCTTTCTTCCGGTGAAGATATTCCTTGCTTTTTATTATTCTTTCAAGCTTTAATGCTTTTATCTTTACTTTACCAAGCGAAATTATAACTGTATTCTTAATTTCATCAACGAAACCGCCCAGCCCGTGCATTGTAAGGACTATGTCGAAGAGCTCGACGCTTTTCCCTGCGAACATCGGGGGATTATCGCCTATTGGAGCCACAAAAACTCCGCCGACTTTTTTCAGCGCTTTCCCGATCCGGGCATCGCTCAAATCCCTGAACCAGAGGTCAATATCCTGAGTCACTACGGGGGCGCCCTGAAGGGCCGCCGCGGCCAGCCCGACAATCATGAATTCAACGCCCTGCTTGTCCAGTTCATGCAAGAAGGCGATCTCTTTACTTGTAAAAATAGCCCCTTCTGCCACGCGTTAATCCCCGTCTTAATCGCTCGATAGGCGTTTCATTCAGGAGTATGAGCGTATGCCGGACATTGTCCCTGTCCAGTCCGGGACACTCGTCCATGATCTCTTCAGTCGTTTGCAAAACCTTCATGATTTTTTTCTCCTCGGGATTTTCCTCTTCCAAAAAAATTGAGGGTTTGGCGTCAAGGACTTGAGCCAGATCATAGATCGAGCCCGGCAAAAGCCTGCTCTTGTACAATACATTATAGTATGCCGCCTTGCTCACTCCGGATTTTTCCAGTAGATCTTTAAGAAGTAATCCTTTGTCCTTATAAAGTTTTCGCAGCACACTACTGTTGATTCTCATAAGGGACCTCTAATAATCACAATTTGGATATTCCCTTTGGGGCACAAGATCTGATAAAATCAGGAGCTATCATTTTCATTAATACTGAAACTCCTGATTTTTCGAGGTGCCTCATAAAATAAAAGTACTATATCATAGAACTTCTGTCAAGCAATAATAACGGTAACCGCTTTCAGTCTCGCGAGCCCGGCGGGATGTCTTTTACGAGAATGCCTATCTGGTTTGAGTTCGAAAGTTTTATGCGGTTGATAGTGCTGATGTCCGGTAGTGTCATCGGTCTCTCCTTATAGTGCGTTACTCAAAGCTCACGGCCGTTTTCATGGCCCTGCGGGCATTTTTATAAAGATTGACCTCGATCATGTCACGGTAATCAGCAAGCCTGAATTTGTGAGTGAGCATGTCATGAACGCGGATTTTCTTTTTCGCAATCATATCCAGGGCCATCTCGAACGCCTGCTTCCTTCCGCCCTTCACCGTATTGTAGCGATAGGCGTAACAGCCCCTGACGGTCTGGAGCTTGAGCCACAGGGGCGTGAGATCAAGCTTCACCTCTTTGCCGATGCCGATGATCGAGAGGGTTCCGTTCGTGGCCAGAATGCGGAGCGCGCTGTTGATGGTGTTCCGGTGCCCCACGGTGTCAAAGACCCGGTCGAACCCTCCCATCACGATGCGCTCTCTCAGGAGGGGCTTGTAGGCCCTGCCGCCCGCTATGTCCACTGCCGCGTCGATGAGGCCGCTCCCGATGATCCTGTCCGCGCCGGACTTCTTTGTATACGCAGCGGCGAATTTCGACGGTTCGGCTACGGTGATATCGCAGCGGCTGCCCAGGGCCCGTATGGATTTGACCACCATGGCGCCGATGACACCGCCGCCGATGACCAGGACCTTATCGCCGCTGCCCGGCATGTTGTCCAGCACCGCCTGCAGGCCCACGGCCAGCGGTTCCGTCAGCGCAGCCGATTCGGGTGAAACGCCGGCGGGCACGCGGCATATCTGGCTTTTATGCGCGACCACGTATTCGGCAAACCCGCCGTTGACGTCTCTGCAGATACCTATGAACATTCCCGGCGCGAACGCGCCTTCGGCGAAATTCTCGCAGTTGCCCGGTATCCCTGCCGCGCAGCTCCGGCACACCGGTTGTATGCCCCGCGTGTCGCAATTGAGGGCGGGAATCACGGTTACCAGGTCTCCGATTCTGCAGTTCTTTACATCCCTGCCGGTCTCAACCACGTCGCCGCAGAACTCGTGGCCCGGCACGCAGGGGAACGAGGTGAAAGGCATGGCAGTGGGCGAATCTTTCATAAAAATAAGGTTTATATCGCTGCCGCATACCCCGCAGAGCCTGGTTTTTATCTTTACCCATTCCGGCGAGGGGAGCTTCGGCTCCGGGATGTCCGCGAGCTTCAAGGTTGAGAAGGGGCCGGTATAACAGAATTTTATGCTTATGGGTCGCAAAATCTGAAGAACCACAAACCGGATGGGATCAAGATTCAATAATAAGGCTTTCATAATTTATGTCCTTTGACCTCACCCCCCGGCCCCCTCTCCCATTAAAAATTGAAGAAAGGAGAGGGGGAGATTAGATAAAGATCCTTACCGCGGAAACCCTCTCCTTTTTTCCAAGCTCAATGGGAGAGGGTGCGCAGAGCGCGGGTGAGGTCGCTTACTCCATTTTAAGAGATTGATAGAACAATGGCGTCATCGGGCTCGTCACGTTCGGATCGGTCATCACGTTCACGCAGGCCGGCTTTCCCGATTCAAACGCTCTCTTCATGGCCGGAATGATCTCTTCGTCTTTCGTGACGAATTCACCGTGCCCGCCCAGTCCTTCCACCATCTTTTCATAATGCCGTACGCCCAGTTCCGCGCACACCAGCCGCTCCTTGCCGATCGACAGCTCCTGGCTATGCTTGATCATGCCCCAGGCGCAGTCGTTGTTGACGACGCAGACGATCGGGATATTGTGCCGCACCATGGTATCGAATTCCATGGCATTGAATCCGAACGAGCCGTCGCCGTTTAATAGAACGACCTTTTTATCGGGCCGGGCGAGCTTGGCCGCCATGGCAAAGGGGATTCCGGTGCCCAGGCAGCCGAGAAGACCACCGGAAGGGCTCGCCACTCCCACTTTTTCTTTCGACATGAATCCTACAGTTCCGAAGTAAGAGGTGTCGCCGCCGTCCGTAACATAGATGGCATCATCACCGACGAGCTTCTGGACCTGCGCGACGAGGCGGATCGGATGGATGGGATCGGACGGCGTCTCCCTGGCTTTGAGCTCCGGATCGAGGAAGGCGCGTGACGCTGAGCGCACTGTCGAGACCCAGCCGCGGTGATCGCTCTTCTTGAGAAACGGGTTGAGCTGGACGAGCACGGAGGCCACGTCGCCCACAAGCCCCACATCTGCCATCCTGTTCCGGTCGATTTCGTTCGGATCAATGTCTATCCGTATAAACTTGGTCTGGGGCTGGAAGATCTTTCCGGACATGAAAACCCAGTTAAAGCGGATACCGGCGGCGACGATCAGATCCACCTGACCCACGGCCGCCATCAACCCGACAACGCCGATGTCCCATAATGAAAGGGGATGGTTGTCAGGAAGCTCTCCCCTGCCGTTGTTTATAAGAAAGAAGGGGAATCCCGTCTTATCTACAAATGCTTTAAGGGCGCTGCTGCTGTGACTGAATCCCACGCCGCTCCCCCCGAGGAATAACGGCTTTTTGGCGTTGTTGATTATCTCAGCCGCCTGCTTGAGGTCGGCGTCATCGGGGTGAACCGTGTACTTCCGGGCGGGCCGGGCCGGCATGGGGGCGTCTTCTTCGTTCACTTTAACGCTCAGAATATCGGGCGGCAGCTCGAGAAAAACAGGTCCCGGCCTTCCGCTCAGCGCGTGATTGAACGCCAGTGAAAGATATTCGGGAATCCGCTTGGCTTCGTAGCAGGTGGCGGTCCATTTCGTGACCGGCTTCACCATATCGACCTGGTTCATCTCCTGCAGAGCGCCTTTCAGATCGTCCCGTATGGGGGCCCTGCCGCACAGCACCACTACCGGCGCATTGTCCAGGTAGGCGTTCACGATTCCCGTGAGGCCGTTGGTGAAACCAGGACCGGCGGTAAGGAAACAGACGCCCGGCTTCCCCGTGTATACGGCCCACGCGTGCGCCATCATCACCGCCGCCTGCTCGTGCCGCACGTCGATCGTGCGTATCTTGTATTCCGTGAAACCGTCAAGAATAGACTCGAGGTGCCCGCCGGATATGCCGAAGGCGATATCGATTTTTTCCACTTCTTTTAAATATTTGGCGATTAAATGACCGGCTTTTATCTGTACCATACGCGCTCTCCTTTATTAATGTTCAGTTTTGATTTTAGGGCCGCGATCCGGATCCTCACTGCATCACCAGCTTGACGCCGTCCCCGAACCACTGAATAAAATAAGCCATCCCTTCTACCTTCACCTTGCCGTTGGCTGCCGCCAGAAACATCTCCTCGTCGCTGCCGGAAGCCATCACCCTGAAGGCGGTGGCCGCATCGGACCAGACCAGGGCCGCGTCAGCCGCGTGGCCGGCGCCGCTCCGTGACGACAGCTTTCCCCTGTCGAAGATAAACAGCCTTCCCCGCCTGCCATCGGCTGTCTTCATGAGAATTTTCAACCGGATCTCACCGATGTAGCTCCGGTAAGCCGTGTTTGATTTGACGGCTTTTTTCAGTTTTTTAAACAGGATAAAAAGAAGGAGCGAGAACTTCATGAGGGCCTCCGTTAGTAAGATAGTGCATGATTCACGAAGTACCGGCAGACGCCTGGGTGCTGAGCCCCGTTTAGGAAACCACTTTTAGTTGATGCATTGCAAGATACCCAGCTTGTGCTTTCGTAAACTTTA
>MIBJ01000052.1:17886-35804 GCA_001829495.1 Spirochaetes bacterium RBG_16_49_21
GAGGTGGTTTCGTGTTCATCGTCTTGTAATGTTCGCAAGATGATTCGAGCGGGGGAGATGTTGCAAGGGGTTGTTAATTGAATTCTTTAGTAAATAAATTTCCCGGTACCCAGGAAGGATATAACATTGTCGACAACCCGTTTCCGGAACAGGAGCATCGTATGCTGGCCCGGAATTACGATATGCTCCTTCATTCCTTCCATCATGGTTTCCGAAACCGCGACCGTGGCGTCATTGTCGCCGGGAATGAAGGGATTGAGGCCCCGGCTTGTTCCGGTACCGCCCGAGATTATTCCGAATTCGCAGGGAGGCGGCAGTGTTGGCCGGAATTTTAGTGAATATTGCAATTCTTCGCCGGATATGCCGAGGAGATACCTGACGACCGGAAGGTTTTTTACCAGGGTTTTGCCCCAGACCGAACCCTGGTTGGGAGGCGCGATCATTACAAACCGTCCGAGGTTTTTCATTTTTCTTTCCGACAGGTAATAACGAACTACCAGCGCACCGAGGCTATGCGTCACAAAATGAACGGCCCCGGCATCGCCCGGAATCAGCTCTTGTATAATTTTGTCGAGGTCATCGGTAACGGTCAGGATAGAATTTTCCCGGCTGCCATAGCCAAAATTTATTACATGGTACCCGTTTGGAGTCAGTTCCTTCCCGATTCTTGTCATGGCCCGCGGACTGCTGAGCATGCCATGGACCAAGACCACCCATTCATTTTTAGAAAAGTTCTTAGGAGAGCTTATGATTGTTTTACCGGTTTTCATGCCGCCTGGATCCTCGGTGCAATAATTGATAGCCGCGACACATCCGGCAATTATACAGCTCCTTCACTCTTGATAATGCAATAAATTAGCATAATACTCAAGAAAAGCCATATATTTTTTATTTATGGTAATCTCTTTTTTTCTTATAACGATAATATTTCTTCTTTTGAGAATTTCAAGGGCGATGCGGGCCGTATTTCTTGCCTCGTCGACTCCGAGAAAATCTTCCTCGAAGGAGACCAGTTCCTTTTTCCGATCGTTTTTTTCGGCATTCAGGGTATCCATCGTCTGCTGATAACTTTTGAAGGCCTTACCGATGACGATGCGGCGGTTGCGTTTTTTAAGCTCATGATTGATTCTGATTATTGTATTGATAAGGACGTCCCGATCAAAGATGTCCCGGTCAATCATCAGTATTGCCTTTGAAGTAAGGCATACCGGAGTTACCGGCACCACGTCGCCGATTCTGTCGAGAAGGTTGTCGGCCAGTTCTTTTACGACTGAAAGACGATCATGCCGGTTGAGCTTGAAAAAGTTTTTATGCTTTTTCAGGAATTCTGAAACCGGCACCGGGTCTCCGAAGCTTACGCTGGCATATCCATGCCGCTTAAGACTGCCGGTTATATAACGCATAAAATTCAATAGTATAATAAACGGAGTCTTCAGTATAATGCGGAAAAGAGATTGTACGTTTTCCCGGAAACCGGTTTTTTCTTTATGCTCCTTCCATTCCTTTATAAGTATCCGATCTTCCAGGACCCAATCATAATTAATACCGACAGGGACGAATACAATTTCATTCTTGAATTCGTGATTATCTTTGATTTTGACGATATAGTCCAGGAGACCGATCTTTGAGTCACGGAACCTGCCGTCACGGGTGAGTCCGCCTTCAATGAAAATGCCCTGCGTTACACCCTGGCGGCTTATCATCTGGATATACTTTTCAAGCACAAGGTGGTATAGTTTTTCCCGGTACTGGCGCCTGAGGAAATAGGCGCCGAAAGACTTGAAGATGTATTCAAGGGGCCACACGCGCGCCCATTCTCCAACCGCGTAGCTGATGGAGATATTGCGGGCCAGCATGAACGCCACCAGCACGTAGTCAACGTTGCTCCGGTGGTTCATGACGAAGACAACGGCGGAATCCTTGGGTATCATGCTGATCTTTTTGGCATTTTCGCGGTCAATGACGACCTCGTACAGGATGTTGAGGAAAACGTTTGCAATCCAAAAACCGATTTTATAATACGAAAGCAGGTTGAAAAAGGGAACGATCTCCTCAATGTACTGTTCAACAAGCTCGTCAACCTGCTGAATGCTGAGCCCGTTCTCACGGGCATGAACCAGGATTGCGTTGTGAATTTCGTCATCGTTCATGATTTCCTGCTTCACGATGAACTTGTTCATGAACTTGTATTTATCAAGCTTGATATTATATTCTGAAATGTACTGCCTCATGGAACGGTAGAGACGCTTCAGGATTTTATCCTTTATTATAAAGCGCAGAATTTCATAGGCAAGAATGATCCCGAAGATAATGAAGGTGAATTTGATTATCTGTATAATCATTAGGCACAATCAATCATGGTTCCCAAGATTATTGTAGCTTATCCGGACTGATGAAAATGTCAAGATATATTACGGTGATCCAACTTCAGGTGAACCGCCGGCAGCTTGAAAAAATGCTTGTAATTCCCGACTCGGTCCGGGGTGTTCTCGAATTGTTGTTGACTGGAAATTGTTTACAGGTCAAGAATTCAATTCGATAACAGATGCCGATACCTTCCGTGTACTTGAGGCTGGTTATTGTATATACGGCGATGAAAAGAGGCGTTCTATTCAGAGCATGGTCATCACTGCGGAGTAATGGGATAAAAAAATAAAAATCCACAAGACATGTCATAAGAATTCCCCTGCAAAAAGACATGATGATTATTATGAATTTGAAGATGATTAAAAATTAAAGGAGGATATCTTATATGAATCTTGGAAAAATTAAGAGTTTATTCATAGTAGAAGATGAAATTGAAAATCAAAAGGAAGCTTCGACGGATGCTCCTGTTGAGAATCAAACAACCCCGCCCGATAAAGAAGTTTCTATATCTGAGGGAGATGTCAATAAGATGGTTGGCATGCTCAGCAAAGCGATGAGTGAAGCCAATATTGACGGCTTTGATTATCTTGAATTTAAAGATGCTGTTATTGCTTTACTAAAAGACGGATCTTCTGAGGAATCGGCAATGAAATCTGTCTTTACAACAGCAAAAACAATGGGCTTGACAAGACAAAAGCTTCTTGATTCCATTTCCACGTATCTCACTATTGTTGCCAATGAAAAGAAAAGCTTCACCGATTCATTGAAACAAAGGAAACAATCAGATATAGTTGAAGTTGAAGCAAAAATAAAAGAGATAGAAACCCAACTCGCCTCTCTTGGGAAAGAAAAAGATAAGCTGGAAAAGAATCTTACTTCTTCCAAACAGAAGTTAAACGGCGCTGAATTTGCCTTTAATGAAGCTACAAATATTGTTATCAACAAAATTAAAACGGATGAAAAGAAAATTAAATCAACAATAGCAGGAGAATGATATGGAAAAAATTACGCCAAAATCCTTTTGGAAAAAACCAGAAGGTACAACAGGTGCATTTGCTCTGGCGCTGTTTCTGGTCGGAGGTGGATATCTTCTCTGGATACTGCTGCCGACTCTGATTATTTTATTGCAAAATACCATCTATGCAATAATTCTAGGAGTAATTCTTCTTGGAATTATATATGTAATTCTTGATAGGAAAGTGAGAATACTCGTATGGTATCTCTATAAGATGGCAATGAGAGCAATAACCGGATTGATTATAACAATTGATCCTATTAAAATTCTTGAATCCTATATCGAACATCTTCGGGATGCTATGGAAAAAATGAATGATCATATCACTGAACTTTCCCAGGAAGTCAGGAAATTGAGAAATGTTGTTGATAAGAACAAAAATGAAATGGAAAATAATCTCAGCATGGCCTCAGAAGCTAAAAAACGAAAAAACGCTTCCCAGGCGTCACTTTCGGTACGGCAGGCAGAACGTCTCAAAAGTTCAAATGAACGACTACTTCAACTGCTCTCTAAATTGGAAAATATGAATTCAGTTTTGAAACGAGTTTATGCAAGCGCCGGATATTTGCTTAAAGATACTGAAAATGAAGTTGATACTCAAAAGAGAGAATATCAGGCAATAAAGGCCGGACACTCTGCCTTTAAATCGGCCATGAAAATTTTCAAGGGAGATCCCGATAAAATGGAAATCTTCAATCAGACTATGGAATATATTGCTGATGATGTTTCCGCCAAAGTGGGAGAAATGGAACGTTTCATGGAACTTTCTGTTGATGCCCTTAAAAGCGTTGATCTTCAAAATGCAGTATTTGAAGAAAGGGGTTTCAAACTCCTTGAAGAATGGGAAAAGGACAGTTCGATTCTTAATGAAAGTGGATCATCTTCAAGTTCTACTTACAAAAAGAAGTATTCGGACTTATTTAGTTAATACAGGAGGAGTATATCATGAAGAATTTAACGCCACTCGCAAAGATCATAATCGCCGTTGTGATTGTGGGCGCGTTGTTCGGCGTGGGGAAATGGTTTTGCGGATCATCACTGATAAACAAAATCATTCCCAAAAGCAGAATAACCTTTCCCGAAGGAGTTTCCAAGGATACGCCTGTCATTCGCGTGGGCGTGGTGACCTGGGGAGGTTATGCTGGAGGCCAATATTTTAATGAGGGTTTCAAGGCAAACGTAAATTCCAGGTTTTATAAAAACTATAAGTTCCTTGTGGACTTTCTTGTTCTTGATGATTTTGTCAGATCACGAGATGCGTGGAAATCAGGGGATGTAGATCTTCTGTGGGTAACGGCAGATGCTTATCCGACTGAAGTCGCAGCTCTGGAAGATTATAAACCTAAGTTTTTCTTCCAAGCAGATTGGTCTCGCGGCGGCGATGCCATCGTTGTTCGAAGTGGTATTAATAGCATTAACGACTTGAAAGGAAAAAAAATATCAGTTGCTTTTGGTACTCCAAGTCATAGCTTTCTTATCTGGATGCTGAAGGCCGGCGGTCTTTCTATGAGTGATATTGAAATAAAGCAAGTAGAATCTGCCGTAGACTCAGCAACTGTCTTTAAAGCAAATGCGGTTGATGCTGCTGTTGTCTGGAGCCCGGATGATGAAGATCTCGTTACCAAGGTAGCAGGCGCAAAAGTTCTCAAGAGTACCAAATCGGCAAGTCATATAATTGCTGATGGATTTCTTGTCAAAGCAGACTATTTAGAAAAGAACAAAAAAATGCTTACTCAGTTTGTTGAAGGGTGGATGACTGGTTCCGGTGAAATAAATACCAGTGAAATTGCAAAGAAAAAGGCCGCTATGATTTTGGCGGAGGGTCTTAATCAACCTGTTGAATTCTGTTCGAAAGCTATCAGCAATGTTCGTCTTACGACGATAGGAGATAATAAAAACTTCTTTGGTTTGACGAGGGATTACAATGGAGTCAAAGGAGAAGATCTATATATTGAAATGAGTCTCGAATATGGTAAACTTGGTCTTGCACCAACTAATATTATTCCCTGGCGGGAAGTTAGCGATTCTTCCATAATTAATTCCTTAGAAATAAGAACAGCAGCTCAAGCTGCAGAAGGGAAAGAATATTTCAAAGTGGCGGATGCTGGAACAAGGGGAAAAGAGGCTTTTGCAACAAAACGTATTACGGTCAATTTTGAATTTGGAGCGGCAACCCTTACAGACGATGCAAAAGCGAAGATAGCAAGAGATTTTGGTCCGATTGCCAAAGCGTTTGCGCGAAGCCGGGTCCGAATTGAGGGAAATACTGATAGTATAGGAAATAGAGAAAGTAATAAATATCTTTCTGAAAGACGAGCAAGATCTGTTGCTGAATTCCTCACGAGAAGATATGGTTTTGACCATAACAGGTTTATAATTGTAGGGAATGGTCCCGACAACCCCATTTCTACAAACGATACAGATTACGGTCGTGCCCAGAACAGACGAACCGATTTCGATATTCTTGAATAATATCGCGGGGGCGAAAGCCCCCTTTTAAAATCCGGATGGCGGAATGAGATACGTTCTCAGGAATCCAAGCAGCAGCGGACACGGGTAGAATTGGTCGGCGGTCTGGGATACGGGAGAGGCGGGGATCCCATTCGGGTTTAATTCCCCGTCCCGGGATATCAAAGGCATAGTGGGATGAATTAAAATGAAAAGCTTCAAGTACCTCTACATTATAGGTGGTTGTCTAATTATCTTAGCGGTATGGCAACTTATATGTCTTACAGGCCTTGTAAGTCCCCTTCTTTTACCATATCCTTATAGAGTATTCTATTCTTATGTTGAATTGAGTACAGAAGATTACTTGTTATTTAACATAATCTATTCCCTTAAATTAAATATTTTAGGATATATCCAGGCAGTTGCCATTGCGATACCTCTGGGATTTGTCCTTGGACTCATTCCTCCTGTAAGAAAACTATTCAGCCGATATGTTGATGCAATACGATACATACCATTAACTGCCACTATAGGATTATTCATCGCCTGGTTTGGCATCGAAGATACCATGAAGATACAATTTCTCGCCTTTGGTATTTTTGTTTTTCTTCTTCCGACAGTTGTACAAAGGATAGACGAAGTGGAATCTGTTTATATAGATACCGTGTATACTCTTGGAGCATCAAAATGGCAAACGATATGCACAGTCCACTTTCCTTCAGTAATATCTCGAGTCTCCGATGATATTCGTGTCCTTGTTGCAATAAGTTGGACATATCTGATTGTAGCAGAACTTGTAAATAAGACAGGAGGACTTGGAGCTCTTGTTTATACCTCAGCACGTCAGAGCCGGATTGATAAGGTATTTGCGATTCTTCTTCTCTTCGTAATTATAGGCATAATTCAAGATAAGATGTTCATGTTCTTGGATAAAAAATTATTTAAACATAAATACATATAGAGAATAATTATGGACTATCTAAGAGATTATTTAGACCCCTTAAAAGGGAAGAAATCAGCAGAGAAAACATCTTATCGTGCTAAAAAGAGTTCTCCAATAAAAGGTGGACTTGAATTTGTTAATACCGATTATCCAGATATACTTGAATTGAAGAATATTAAGCAAGTTTACGGGGATCATGTTGTTTTCGATGGAAATTTAAATTTCCTCGTTGAAGATAAACCTGATCAGGGTCAATTTGTTTGTATTTTAGGAACGTCCGGCTGTGGAAAATCCACTCTTTTAAGATATATCTGTGGATTACAGGAACCAACCTCTGGAGAAATTCTAATCAGTGCAAAACCCAGGACGCAAGAAGACAGAATAGGAATGGTCTTTCAACAATATTCCTCACTTCCATGGTATACTGTTTATCAAAATGTTGGGCTGGGATTAAAATATAAAAATATTATCAGCAAAAAAGAAAGACATGACAAGATAATGAAGTTCATTGAACTCGTTGGTTTGAAAGGGCATGAAGATAAATATGCAAAGTATCCAACTCTTTCGGGAGGCCAGCTTCAACGTGTTTCTATAGCCAGAAGCTTGATCGTTGAACCTCCTATTATAGTCATGGATGAACCTTTTGGCGCTCTGGATGTAAGGACAAGATTGCAAATGCAGGAATTGATTGCCAAGATCTGGAAAAATATTCAGACAACTATTATTTTTGTTACTCATGACATTCCAGAGTCCGTCTTTCTTGGTGACGATATTTTCATGATGAAAGCCAATCCTGGTGAATTCGTTCATTATCATCATGTAGATCTTCCTCTTGAAAGAACGAGAGATCTTAAAAGAGATTCTTACTTTAATAAATTGGTCTATCAAATAGAAGATGAAATGATGGAGTTATCATCTAAAAAATAAGCAATTTTCAAATACTTGGCAAAATGCGCCTAATTCAGCGAGTCCCCATGAGACACGTTTCTGGATATGAGACAGCAAAAGTGACACATTTTATAACAAGGAGGCGTCATTCCATGCAAAAGAAAAGAAAGATCAACCGATGGGACAGGCGCAGGGCGAACAAAAGGCTCCGCAGATTGAAAGAATCGGAGAAATACAAGAAAACAGAAAGCACGCTTGACTCGCTGAACATCAGGCTGCCGGAGCTGACTGAAAAACAGAAAAAAGGGATAGAGAAAGATCTCGTTAAGAAGGGGTAGCGGCGGGTTCGCACCCGCTCCCCCTTCCCTGACTTATCAATCCACCTCGCCGTCATCAAAGACGATCGTGGCCCCGCCGACGTTGATAAGGTCGCCGGATTCAAGCACCTTGGTTTTTACCCGCTTGTTGTTGACCTTGAAATCTCCGTCTCCCACGATCGTATAGCGCTTCTTCTTGCTGTCGAATGTAATAGTCGCGTGCTTTTCCTTTATCTGCGTAAGACCGCTCATAATGGTCATGTTCGCGCTCCTCGATGAGCCTATGATGGTATGGCCCTTGTTCAGTTTGAAAGCCTTTGTCACCGCCCGCGCCGGGCCGGGATTTAACACCTCGATGCTCGCCGCCCCCTTCTTCCTTTCAAACCTGATCCTGGACAAAAGCCACAGCAGGAGCAATGCCACTATGAACGGCAATAAGAGCAAATAGCTGAACCACTGAAGCGGAAGCCCGAATACGGTGCTTGAGAAATAGAAGCGAACTGCTTCGATCGGCCCGTTGCCCGACGCGTATTTGATCTTTACGTATTTTCTGTCCGCCGGGTCCATGGTGGCTGAATACGTAATAAGGTACTCGTTCAGTATCTGGCCCACGATCTTCGAGTATACCCGGGCAAGCTCCCCGCCGTCCCCGGCATCGAACAGCGCGCCCCCGGTATTGAGGGCTATATCTTTCAGGTGCGCGTCCTTGCGCTCGCCGCCCCTGCCGAAATTTATGGCGAACACGCTTATCCCCTCCTGCTGGCAATCACGTATCGGCTCCGTGTACGAATAGATCTTTGTGCCGAAGTCCCTGTGGGGCTTTCCGGCATATTTATAATAGGGCCTGTTTTCGCCGTCGGAAAGGATGAGTATGGCCTTGCGCCCCTTGACCGACCTGAATTCGTCGACCGCGCGGCAAAGGCTCGCGTAGATTTCGGTGTGCCCTTCGTCCCCGACCGGCATCCTGATGTGCCCCAGGAGGCCCTCTAATTTCTCCTTGTCGGACACGGGATCGGAAAACGATTCATAGTATGAATTGTACGAAGCGAGCCCCACCCTGTCCTTGGGATTGGTCATGCTTTTCAGGAACGTGGAAATGGCCGCCTTGGCGTGGCTGAACTTCATGTTTGCCGGATTGCGGGTCAGCCTCTGCTTCATGTCAAGGTACATGCTTCCCGAGTTATCGATGAGGAGCAAAAAATTTATGCCTGCCTCGTAGTTCGCCATAGTCTGGAAGTCTTTGATCGCGGGAATACGCTTAAAAGCATGTCCGTCCGCGGACTCAAAGACGGTGAACTTTTCCTTCCCGATGCTTTTTACCGGCGCGCCGACTTTGTCGGTAACGCTTACGTATACTTTTACATTCTGCTTAAAGAGCAGCATGGACGGGTCGATCTGGGAAATGCGTACGGATTCCGCGTGCGCGCTTGCCCATGATGCCAGCAGCGCAATCAGGGCCGCAGATACAATGTTTACTTTTCCTGTTATCATGGGACCCTCCTATTTATACTGGTACAGCAGTTTCGCTGAACCGATTTTAATAACGTCCTCGTATTTGAGCATGTGTTCATTCACGGGATCGTCGTTCACCAGGAGCCTGCCGTCCGCGACCGGTGAGATAAAGACGTCGTCTTTTTTTACGCTTACAAGGGCATGGCAGTCCGATACGTCATGATATCCTTCCAGTTTGATGTCGTTCTTTTCCAGGGCCCCAATCCTGAGCTTCTTCTGGTTTATCAAAAACTCCCTGCCTTTAAACCGCCCGTTTAAAAGCGTCAACACCCCGTAGGAGAGGCGCACTTCGACGAAGCCGTAAAAGAGCCCTATGAAAAGACCGAATATCAGCAGGCCCAGGAGCCGGGCGAATACGGTTTCGGGATAGGCAGTCCGGAAATATTCAAGCGCGAGCCCGCCGAGAAACCCTCCGGAGATACCGCCGATTATTCCGACCCGGATTTTGTTCCCGGAGCGGGAGCGCACCCCGTCGACCATGCCGGCGAACAGGCCCAGAACGGCCCAGCCAATGGCGCGCGATACCGGCATTCCCACCGTGCTAAACCGTTTCATCGAATGGATGAGATATTCCCCGGTTAGAAATAAGGCCGCCTGCCCGATAAAAAAACCTGCAGCGCCGCCCAGGGCCCCGATGAATACACCCCTGGCCACGCCCGTCACTATGCTTCGCCGGTGCGACATGATGACGCCGTCGCCGCTCCCGAAGAAGGCGCCGATAAAAATTCCGAAGACCGCGCCGAGAAAAATCGAGAACACCAGATATGACGGAAAATCGGCCTGAAACAGCAGGGTTATCTCGGCCGCGGGCCATGCGGCAAGCCCTGCCAAAAGGCCCACCAGACATAGAAAAATCCTTCTCTTTATTGAAGACATATCGCGCTCCTTGCTATTGGTTTGAGCTAAAAGACATTGAAAGCAACTGTGTTCTTTTCCCTGTCCACGTTGACGATGACCCGCGTGTATCGTTTCGGATTGATTTCGATTGATTCCGTTTTTACAAGCCCCCCGCTCCGCGCGGTGATGTAATATCTGTTCGGCGAGAGCACTATGCGCCGGACCTCCGGCGACAGCGCCTCGAGCTTTACGATCCTGGTAGTATATCCGCCTTCAATATAGTACGGATTATTATTGATAAGCACCTCTACTCCGGGATCGCTTGATTTGATAAGCAGGACCCCGGGCACGGGCACCAGCTCCGCCTGAATTTCAACCTGCGCCTGGTGCTGCAGCACGTCTATGCTCACGATCCGGTTGAAGTAATTATTGTTCTGGAACATAAAAAAATATCTCTTGCCGCTCTTCAGAAATTCCCCGGAGGCCGGTATATTGACAAAATCCTGCCACTTCATCCATCGGTTGTAGTAGTTTATATAGCAGTCTGTTTCGTTCGTGATGATCTTGCCCGAGCCTGAGTCGCGCACCTCGTACGTAATGGAGACCGGCATGGCCGGTATCGGGGTATGGCCTATAGATATCACCTGGGCGCTGCCGTATTCTTCCTCGGTCTTCTGGGCCGTGCGCGGCTTAAGGAAAAAATCGCGCTGGTAAATCTTGTTGTCTATATCGATCACGAGGCGATAGGAACCGGAAGGCATATAAATTCTCGGTGATGTATATGCATCTATTACTTTTTCATTTTCCCTACCCGCCCGGGTGAATTCCAGTATTCCGTTCTGCATGGGCGTATATCCCTTTGGTCCGTGCTCATACAGCGTCCCCCGTATATAACGCACTGTCGCGTCCTTTCCCATCGTATTTATTTTAATCTCCGCCGTCAGGGCCCCGAATTCATCTGCCTTGTAAATCTCATGGTGATAGCCTTTTTTATATGCGTAAAAAACGGCCCCCGCTATTATGCCGGCGAAAAGGCAGATTGCGATCGCCCGCTTCAGCATCCCGCGCGCCGGAGCCGGCCCGTGAGCGGGCGTTCCCTTTTTTTTGGCCTTCTTTATGACTGCGGCTTTTCCCTGAATAAAAAGGCGGATGGCCTCATTTATCATCTCCTGGCTTTTATATTTCTTAAGCCGGACGGAAAGGATCCTTATTATCTCCTGCAAGTCTTTATATCTCTTTTTTATTCTGTAATGCATCGCCTTTTTGATGATGCGCCCTGCTACCGAGGATACCTTCGGGTTAACCTTCGAGGGCCTGGTATACCTGCCCTTCAGTATGCGGCGTATGGCCTCGGGAGACATGTTGCAGGGAAAGGGGCATTTCCCGGTCACCATCTCATACAGCACGACCCCCATGGAATAGATGTCGGCCCGTTTGTCCACGTTTCTGGTGTCGGTGATCTGCTCGGGCGACATATAGGCCGGTGTGCCGAGGGTCATCTCCCCGGTCAGGTATTTGTCGCGCGATTCCTTGGATGTGGCGATCCCGAAATCGGTCAGCTTCACAATGCCCTCTTTGGATATTAAAACGTTGGCAGGTTTGATGTCCCTGTGGATAACCTCCTTGTCGTGCGCGTATTTCAGCGCCCTGGCTATCTGGTAAAATAGCAGCAGGGCGATCTCGTTGGGGAGATACCTGTTTTTTTCTATCAGGGCGTCCAGTGAAATGCCGTCGACATATTCCATTACGATGTAATAGGAAAGCCCTTCCTTGAAATGGTCGAACACCTGGACGATGTTATCGTTGTGGAAATCGATCTGGAGCTGGGCCTCTCTTTTGAATCTTTCAATGACCACCTCTTTGGAGTTGAACGCCAGGCGTTTCAATATGACGTCCCTGTTCAAGGTGGGGTGCTTGGCCTTAAATATCTCGCCCATCCCGCCCCTGGCGATCCTTTCGGTCACAAAATATTTCCCCACCCTTGTCTTCATGTTTTTCCTGTTATACGCTACAATCGCCCGCTATCCGCGAAGCTGAGTTGTCAATCTCCATGACGTCTTCGTCCACATTAATATCCTTAGACGGATCGATTTTTGCAATGATAAATTTATCGGGATTGTTTATCTGGATGTATTTTCCGTCCGCCCGTTTGCCATAGAGAGAGACTGCCGGCCTGTGGCCGCCGAAATAGAGGCCGCGCTCGTGGTACGGCCCCAGATATTCGGCCAGCATAAAAGCGACGCTCCCATTTTCCGCTGCGTCGTTGTCGGTCCAGGTGAGCCCCTCGACCGCTGCGGGATTGGTCCGGTAATTGATTATTTCCTCCCGGTGATACGGGCGCGCCGGCTCCGCGTGCGACGCCAGAAAATTTTTTCCCACTGCCAGAAGCGGCAGGTTCCTCTCGAATTGATAATAATGCCTGATGAAATCCTGCCCGTAAAACATCTCCAGATATAATGCGACCATGTCTCCCTCGAACGCGTACTTTACATAGGGATGGTTGCCGTTACCGTCTTCATTGGTTACATTCTCGTGGTTCCCTTTTAAAAAATGAAAATTTTGAGGGCACGCGTTTTTAAGGCGCATCACCGTCTCCATGACGCCCAGGCCCTCCCGCATCTCATCGTCCATGTTCCCGTGCTCGGAATAATTATTTAAAAACTCCCTGGCCGCGGCATTCCAGCGCCCGTAAGCCCGCCCTTCAGAATGCATACCGTCGCCCAGGCAGACGATCTGGACCTCGTTTTCCAATAGACGTTTCAGGGCGTTTGCTCCATTACCATCCCCGCGCAACAGTACGCTCAGAAAAAAATCCAGCCTGGCGTGCAGGTCCGGAACCAGTATGCACGGCAGGTCACGGTTTAAGAAAACGATCCCGCCCGGAAGGCCCGATTCATCCCGCGGCCTCGTGTCCGGGTCCTCCCGCATGAAATGATCGTTGGTTTCAGCGGTCAGGCTGATCATTTCGGCCGCCTCCGGGGGATGCTCCCGCTCATATATACCGATTATTTCTTTTTCCAGCAGGGCGTATGTCATTTCTATATGTTATTATTCTCAATTCTTATTTGTCCGGAAACCGGATTTTACTCGCTGCTTATGACCGTTTTGTTTATATCGGTAAATTTATTTGTTAAAATCATCGTCGCCTTGGACAGGGATTTCGTCTCCTGTTTCAGGTTACCGGGGTTCTTGCACAGCGCGATCTTATACGCCGCCGAGGTCATTTTTACCGGGCCTTTGTCAAACTCTATCTCCTCGTCCACCAGCACGTCTCCCGCCAGTATGGAGCTGTCCTCGGCCGCGGTCTCCGGAACGTCGTGTCTGAGCCCTATGCTCACGTATTCGACCTTCCTGCCGCTCTCTGAGAGCGGGCCTATGTTTACCAGAGAGCCCGAATAGGTAAGCACCAGAGCGCCGTGCGTATCGTCCACGGCCAGCATGTCAACCTCTTCCATTTCGAGCTTTTCTATCTCTGTTTCAAATGCCTCCTTTTTTTTAAGCCAGGCCTCAGACATTGCGTCCAGCGACTCCGGGGTATCGGGAAGTCCGGAGGTTTTCAATATGTCTTTGATGTGTTCCTGAATGTTTTGCGGGATTTGTTCGAAATACTCGCTCATAATTTCCTCCTGATTTTTCATTATGTCGTTACTAACAGGCTCGTAAGCGCGGATAAAAACCATTAAAATTACCCAAAAGCCAGGGCAAAGTCAACACGCGGGTTGAAAAAAATCGGTTTTTCAAGCTAATTCGCGGTTTTTTTTCAGGCGCTCTTGAGTGTAGTTCAGCCTGAACTACCTTATAATGAGGCCCCCTAACCCATCGGCTAACGTCTACCCACATCTCATACTCTCATGCCCCCCAGCCCCCCGGAGGGGGGCTGACCTCATCCCCCCCTTCCCCCCTTCTCCTCAATAAGAGAAGGGGGGTGCATAAAGCTTATGGTTTTAAGCTCCCCTCTCCAATTTGGAGAGGGGCTGGGGGTGAGGTCAAGTCCCCCTCCGGGCGCCGCACTGAGCCCGTCGAAGTGGGATTTAGGGGGTAATTAGCAAGCTCCATCGCGCGTTATAATAAATTTAGCACTATCCATAATAAAAATATTGAAATCTCCGTAATAGTTGATATTAATAAATGGTTCGTGTAATACGTTAAATTCCCTGATTCCACTCTCAAAGGAGGGTACTATGGAAAAAGTGTTCAACTCTCTGCCGGAGCATATTCAAGTCCACCTGCGCGAGATACTGCGTTCGTCCGGGCTACCGGATAACGAGGAATCGCTGGAGGCCATCTCCAAAAACTGGATGGACAAAAAGAATTTATTCCAGGCGCAGATCAAGTCCCTGGACATGATAGAGACCGGCACGTTCGCCGCGGACGACCCCCGGGCCGCGCTGGCCCTGACCTATTCCGGCTCTCTCATCAGCCTGGGCCCGCCGCGCAACGGAGGCCGCCGGATGGAGTACTACAGCATAACGCTGCGGGCGGACGTGCCGGAAATGTTGAAAGCCCCGGAGGCCAGGATCAAGGCCGATACCGGAGCGGATAAAATACTCGAGTTCGAAGACGGGCCCATCAAGAGCACGTCCGCCCTTTTCAAGATAGCGGTATGCCGCGACGGCGTAGGGCCGGAGGAGCAGGAAACGAGGATACACGAGGCCGTGCTTTTCCTGACCAACGGCTTTGTGAAAATAAACAGCTCGCTCACAATCAACAAGGACCTGGAAAATGTACAATTTACAACAAAATCCATCATCCAGCAGGTGGCGGCGCGAAACGACATTACCCGGAAGGAAGCCAGGAAGATCATAGAGGATTATCTGATAATACTTGAAAGCGGCATGCTCCTGGGGGAGAGGGTGCTCCTGGGAAGGCTGGGCAGGCTCTACCTCAAGATGCAGCCGGCGCGCAAAGCGCGTATCGGGAAAAACTTCAAAACCGGCGAGGAGATGACGATAAAAGCAAGGCCGGAGACGCCGGCGCCCAAGATGTCTTTCAGCGGCCGCATGAAGGAGCGGGCCGCGGTCGTAGACCTGGCACTGAATAACCCGGCGGACGGGAGCACCGATAATTATAACGATGATTTTTAAAACATTCTCCCGCCTTTTAATAACGAACCGGAAGGATCAATGCAATTCCAGCAGGGTAACCCCGGTATTTTTGTCTATGGATGTTTTCAGCGCCGTTTCTGCCTTTGACAGCATTTCCGCGGATTTGTCCGGGCCGCCTGAACGAAACAGCACACTGCCGATATAGATGTTCAGGCGTAAATCGGTATTTTCCCAGATCTTGGCGGTGGATAGCAGATAGTACCTGATGCTCGCCGTTATCCGGTACGCTTCTTCTTTATCGTCGGACATGAAAGGGAGCAAAATGCCGAATTCCTTTCCTTCCAGACAAAAAGCCGTATAATTGAATTTTTCTTTCAACAGTCTCAACTGCTCCGTGATGAACAGCAGCATTTTATCGGACAAATCGGGTCCGGGCACCAGGCCGGGCTCGCGGAAGATCCGGATATGAATGATCGAAAACAGATAACCCGAATTTTTTTTTATCGAATGAACCAGGGCCTTTTTATTCGGAAGCCTGGTGGTCTCGTCAAAGAGAATGCTCCTGATCATGACATTGATTTCTTTCTCATGCTGTCTTTCGCTGAAATAGGTGATCACCGATATAAGAACAGTCGCTATGAATGCCAGTATTACGTTCGCGAAACTGGGAAATCTGGAGCTCAATGGAGGTAGAATATCCGACATACTCAGCGCAAACACCGATACCGCTGCCGCGGCGAACAGCGCTATCCAGCACACGCCTTTTCTGGTCCCGCTTAGCTGAAACGCGACGGGCGGGAAGCAGAAAAAAATTATCAGGCTCACGTTCCCCGCGTTGGGGGCATACAGGGTAAAAACGAAGCTGACTATGGCCGTTATTAAGGTGATTTTCGAAAATAAATCGGTTTTTCTGGTGATCGTCAGGACAATTAACAGCGCAAGAGTAAAAACGAACGGGACCGAGTAATTGAACAAAAATTTCGTAACCCCTACAGAGAGGTCGATTATCATGTAAATAACAGGAACCAGGGTTGTCGCGAGCAATACTATGCGGAGCAGGCCGTAGCGGTAATTCTCATATTTCTCTGTGAGGTCCGTATACCACTTGGCATTGGAAAAATTGATGTCTTCCGGCAGAATCGCTTGTGTATATCTGTCTAGCATCCCCGGTCCCTGAAATATGATCCATATCGATGATACAAGTAAGTGATGAGAATAATCCTTTTAATACTTCCTGGGCTTATATGAACATTATAGGCTACTTTGTGAACTTCTAACAGCTGCAGTTGAATGTCAATTAAAAATCTGGGGTATGGGGCTTCTTCTCCGAGTCATATCAGGGGTATCGTTGCTTTTTTCGGTCGTATTCCACATGAAAAAACCTGGCCAAATATTCTTGACAAAACAGGGTTTGGGCCTGCCAATCCAAATATCCCACATGATCCAACTTTAATGCAAAGGAGCACCTGTTATGGCAGAGCAGAACCTTTCCCAGCAGGTAGCGCAGCTTCTGGGCGCGCCCGAATCGAACGTTTTGCAAAGCATCATATCGACCATCGCAAACGACAAGGAATGCAAAATAGTGCTTGCCGCGTTTCCCGCTGCAACCGCGGCAGAGCTTTCGGATAAAACAGGGATACCCAAAGAAGAAGTAGAGGCCATGCTAAGGCCCATGTTCTTAAAGGGACTCCTCTTCATGTCAAAAAAGGAGGGAGACCCCCGCTACTACCGGGTCAAGACCCTGCCCCAGTTCCACGACAGCTCTATCCTATGGAAAGACGCGACCAAGGAGTTCCACAACTTATGGAAGGAATTCATGGTGAGCGATTGGCGCGAATTCGGAAAAGTCGTGGAGGCGTTTCTTCCCAAGCCTGCGGTGCGCGTGGTACCGGTCGGCGTATCTGTGGATTCAAAAGCCAGAGTCCTGGCGTACGAAGACGTGGCTGATATCATAAAGAACGCAAAGAACCTTGCGGTCACCCCCTGCACCTGCAGGGTCATAGACGGCTCATGCGGCCACACGCTTGAGGCCTGCATCCAGATCAACCGGGCAGCAGATTATACCCTTGAGCGCGGCACCGGACGGGCCATCACCAAGGAAGAGGCGATGCAGATCATCCGCAAGTCAGAGGAAGAGGGCCTTGTGCACGTGGCAGACAACAAGCAGAGCGTGGACCATATCATCTGCAACTGCTGCAAGGACTGCTGCATGAACTGGAAGTTTCCCAACCCGCACAAGTTCGTGGCCCCGAGCCGGTACCAGGCATCGGTCGATGCAGACCTGTGCACCGGGTGCGAAACCTGCGTGGACCGGTGTTTCTTTAGCGCCATATCCATGGACGACGACAAGGCGGTCATCACCGCCGAACGCTGCGTTGGGTGCGGGGTGTGTGCGGTGACTTGTCCTACTGAGGCGATACGGTTGAAGGAAGTTAGGGCGCCGGAGACAATACCGGCGTAAGGTCGTCCCGCGGCCCCCACAAAGCCCCCCTAGCCCCTGTCTGATCTTTACCCATAACCTGCCGTACTGGACACGGGTATTTTTT
>MIBJ01000053.1 GCA_001829495.1 Spirochaetes bacterium RBG_16_49_21
CCCGGACACGATTACGGCCCCACCCCTCATTCCACGATTAAATGGGAAAAACTCAACAACGTCAACGCACGGGAATACGGTTACTACGCAGGGGAGTAAATTCGATTCAATATCAATATATTTATATAAATATAAACTAAGGGGTCGTCATGAAAATATTCATAACCGGCGGATTGGGATTCATGGGATCCGTACTCGCGGCAAAGCTCGCAGGTCAGGGCCGGCAGGTCACGGTTCTCACGCACAGCCCCGGGAAAAGAAGGAAGATACCGGATGGCGTGAGCGTGATAGCCGCCGATGCCACCAAGCCAGGAGCATGGCAGGAGGCGTTGGCCGAGCATGATGCGGTGATTAACCTGGCCGGCGTTTCCATATTCGCGCGCTGGACCAGGCAAAAAAAGAACGCAATATACAACAGCAGAATGCTCATTACCCGAAATATCGTGGAAGCCATCAAAAAGATAGAAGGAAAGAAGCTCGATCTGCTCTCGGCATCGGCAATGGCATACTACGGTCCGCACGGCGATGAGCCGGTCACTGAATCGGACGGGCCCGGGCCGGAAAGAGATTTTCTCACCCGAGTGAGCCGCGACTGGGAGGCTGAAGCCATGAAAGCGGAACAGTACGGCGCCCGCGTAGTCATCACCCGCTTCGGCGTGATTTTAGGCACGGGCGGCGGCGCCATGGAGGTCCTCGCCCTGCTCTTCAAACTGCACCTGGGAAACTGGCTCGGCTCCGGCCGCCAGTGGTTTTCATGGATTCACGCGGACGATCTCGCATCGATATTCATGTTTCTGCTGGAAAACAAAAAAATCCGCGGGGCGGTGAACTGTGCAGCCCCGAACCCGGTCACCAATAAGAAATTGACTGAGGAGCTGAACCGGGCGCTGGGGAGCTTCCCTCTGGTCCCGCCGGCCCCGGGCTTTGTGCTGAATTGCGTCCTGGGTGAATTGGGGAGCTTTGTCTTGAAGGGACAGCGGGCCGTGCCCCGGCTGCTCACCGACGCAGGCTTTAATTTCGCCTATCCGGACCTGGACAAGGCCTTATCTGATATACTCCGGCAGCGGTAGCGATCATAATGTGCCGATCCCGTCGTCCAAAGTCGGATACGCCAGATCACTGATCAGCTCGTCATGCATCCTCGCGGTGTCGCCGTAGTACGAGGTCATGCCCATTCGAATAAACTCCCTCGTGAGCGGCGCCCTTGTGCGGAATATCCAGGAAAAAAGCTCGCAGCAGACTGCAGCCGCATAGATCATCCAGACCGGCATCCGCCGGGGTCTCTTGTATCCCCAGAAATCGGCGACCTTATCCATAAATTCCTGAAGGGTAATGACTGTTTTATCGCCGATGTGATAGATCCCCCGCGCCGCTTCCCTGGTGATCGCCGCCTCAACAGCCAGCAAAAAATCCGGGATGGATATCAAATGGATCCAGGTCGGCCGCCTCCATACCGCAAGGAGCCTGTGGCGCGCGAGCCAGCGGCCCGCCTCGATCATCAGAATCCCCTTTCCGTATACCATGCCGATGCGGAGGATCACCGGCGTGACCGGGCTGTTTTCCGTGATCCGGTACAGCATCCGCTCCTCCTCCAGCCTGGTCCGGCTATGCACGGTTTTCGGGTTTCCCGTAAGAACCCCCCGGGCAGGATCGGCCGGGGTTTTTTCTCCCTCAACGTGCGGGAAGCTGATGAGGACTATTTTCCGGACATTGCTCTTCATCGCAGCCCCGGCAAGATTTTTAAAGTATTCGATATTGGTCCGGGGAAGAAACTTTTCGGGACGCGGCTTAAACAGCACGCCGGCGAAGTGAAGCACAACGTCGACATCCCGGCATGGCTCAACCAGGGTGGAAGGGTCGTTTAAATCAGCCGGGAATATCTTTCGATTGTTGTAGCGGTAAATCTCGTCGGGCAGCGGGGTCTTATGAACGATCAGATGCAGAAAATGATGCGATTTCATCAGGTGCCGGGCCACGAGCCCACCGAGGTTCCCTGACGCGCCGGTTATCAGTATTTTCATATATCTGAAGTCTTGGTAATGTCTTATTTATCTGATCACCAGGTCGTCTTTCAATTCGTTGGTGTCGTCCGGCTTGACAGGGAAATGGGTTGTGAGCATCTCTTTACAGGAAAGAATGCCGGCGATTATCCCCTGGGCGATGTTCCCGTTCCGTATGCCGTCAACGATGAGCTTCACCACTCCGTCCCACTGCTCCTGCTTCACCTTTTCGTTTATGCCGGTGTCTCCCAGCACGAGCACCCTCCGCTCCAGAAGCGATACATAGATTAATATGCCGGTTCTGTCCCTGGTTTTGTACAGGCCCTGCTCGTAAAACGCCAAAAGCGCGGCGTCATAGACCCTTTTTTCGCTCAAGCGCTTGAATATGAAAAGGGATTTGAGCCGCGATATTCTCATCAAGAGAAGGCCGCATGCAAACCCGATGATATGGATTGACAGCAGGAGCCATTGCTCATGAACGGGAAGGTAGAGGGACAGCTTGTCCGCAAATATGACGAGCCCCGCATACGCGGCCAGGGCGGCACAATAGGCAATGGCGACGCTGAACCATAATTCGACCGACTTATAGTGCCCGCTCTCTTCAGTGACTACCGGCACGATCTCACCGGAAGTGACCGCCTCTACGGATATTAAAGCATCCGCAACAGCTTTCTTGTCTTTGTCGGTAAAGAGTTTTTGGATGTTCATCGGATTGTCCTCTCTCCGCTTACCATGAGCCTGAGCCGCCGCCGCCGCCGAAGCCGCCGCCGCCTCCCCCTCCGAAGCCACCGCCGCCGAAGCCGCCTCCTCCAATGCCTCCGCCCAAACCGCCCCAGGAGGAAAAGCCTCCGCCGCGCGTACCGCGGGTTCCCCCGGAAGAGAGGCCGAAAATAAATCCCAGGACCGCGGCGATTAAAATAAAAAATCCAAGGCCGAAAATTATATAGGCGATCCCGCCGAAAAGGGTGCCGAGCCCGAGGCCCCTGAACACGCGGCCGAATATACTCAAGACGAACAATACAAAAGCGGCGATGATGATCGGAAGCATTATCCAGCCGCCCCTTCCCCTGCTAGTATCCCAGTTTTTTTGGGGAACGGCCTGTTCCAATTCGAATCCGGCCGGCGCCTGGAAATTCTTGTCCCCTATCGCCGCAATGATTCCCCCTACGCCGGCTTTGATCCCGCCGGAAAAATCACCCTGCTTGAACCGGGGTACTATTACGTTACGGATGATCCGCGAACTTGCCAGGTCGGTAAGGCTCCCCTCAAGGCCGTACCCGACCTCTATTCTGACCTTGCGCTCGTTTTTGGCCACGACCAGGATGGCACCGTTGTCCGTGCCTTTGTGCCCGGCCTTCCACGATTCCGCGACCTTGATGGAATATTCCTCGATCCCTTCCGCATCGCCGATGTCCGGCACGGTAAGGATGAATATCTGGTTTGTGGTTTGCTTTTCGTAACTCTCCAGCAGGGCGTTGATATCCCGGGCCGTCGGCTGGTCGAGCATGCCCGCGTAGTCATTGACCCGGGAGGCGAGCCGGGGGACCTCAAACGCACGGGCCAGAATGCCGGCGGACAACAGGATGAGCATCAGAGCAACTTTCCGGAACACAACCAGCCTCTCTTCTACGACAGGATAATCAATTGGTTTATTCGAACTTTACTTCAGGCGCCTGTTTTACCTTTTCATCTCCCGCCTCGAATGTGGGGCGCACCTCGACATGGAGCAGAAAACGCGCGGTCAGATTGGTCGGGAAATACCGCACCAGCTTATTATATTCCATAACCGCGTCGATGTACCGCTTCCGTGCCACCGTGATCCGGTTCTCTGTGCCTTCAAGCTGGGACTGAAGGTCCCTGAAGTTCTCATTCGCCTTCAACACGGGATATCTCTCCACTACCACCATAAGCCTGCTGAGCGCGGTCGTAAGATCGCCCTGGGCCTGCTGGAATTTTCTAAACTGCTCCGGATTGTTGATAACGTCCTGGCCGATCTTAAGCTGCCCTACCTTGGAGCGCGCTTCGGTAACGCCGATAAGGGTCTCCCGCTCATGCTTGGCATAGGCCTGCACGACCCTGACCAGGTTGGGTATCAGATCATAGCGCCGTCTATACTGGTTCTCCACTTCAGCCCACGTCGCCTTGACCTCCTCGTCCTTGCCCTGGATTGCATTATACCCGCAACCGGGCAGAAAGAGCAAGCCCACGATCATAACTAACATGGCCGTTGATGCGAGACGTTTAATAATTATCATCAGATGACTCCTTCTCGATTTTGTTTGAGCTAAAGACCCCACGGATGCTGCTTTTTGTCAATGAATATACGAAGCTACCCATTACTCAGAATCTTTAAATCAAGCTTCTCGGCCTCCTAAATCTCCATCTGACCTCACCCCCCGGCCCCCTCTCCACATTGGAGAGGGGGTGCATGTAACTATTAGCTTTATGCACCCCCCTTCTCTTATTGAGGAGAAGGGGGGAAGGGGGGGATGAGGTCAGAACAGGATGTAAGAGGCATGAGAGAATAAGATGTGAGTACGGGTAACATGAATTATTTCATCTGCTTGAGGATCCTTCTGGCCAGCGAATCGGCATCAACACCGAATTCTTTAAATAGCTCAGAACCGGTGCCGTGGGGAATGAACCGGTCCGGAAAGCCGGCACAGAAGAGGATATTCTTTCTCAGAGGAGCGGCAATGGACGAAAGGATATACTCGCCCGCCCCCCCGGATATGATGCCATTTTCAAGAGTGATGCAGCACCCGGTACCGCCGATCACCCGCTCGATCCCCTTTACGTCAAGAGGCTTGATCGTCAGCAGATTCACTATGGTGGTGCGTATTCTTTTTTCAAGCAGCTTATCGCGAATCTGGAAAGCGACGGACACCATGTCGCCGAAGGTGAATATCGCCAGGTCGCCTCCGGCGGTGAGGCGTTTTATTTTTCCGGGACGGAATTTCCGGTAGTCGCCGATCCTGAAATTCTTCGAATCAGCGTTACCCCGCGGATAACGTATGGCAACGGGCCCCCGGTCGTAACGCGACGCAAAGAAAATCATGTCGCGCAGCTCCTCTCCGGATGACGGCGCGAGGAGGACAAAGTTGGGAATGTTCTTGAGGATGGCGATATCAAAAAGCCCGTGATGCGTCTCTCCGTCCTGGCCCACGACGCCGGCCCGGTCTATTAAAAGCTTTATCGGCAGGTTCATGATCCCGATATCGTGGATGAGCTGGTCGACGGCCCGCTGTAAGAAGGTGGAATAGATGGAAACAAAGGGCTTGAAACCGCACGCGGCGAGCGCCCCGGCGAAGGTGACCGCGTGCTGCTCGGCTATGCCCACATCGAAAAACCGCTCCGGCGACCTGTTTTCGAATTCAAACAGGCCGGTCCCCTGCTTCATGGCCGCGGTCACTGCCACGATCTTTGCATCCGTGTCCGCCAGATGCGCAAGCGTGCGGCCCGCTATCTCGGAATAGGACAGCGATTTATTCTCGCGCGATATCCCGGTCGCCTTGTCGAAGGGCCCGATCCCGTGGAACTGAACCGGCTTCATCTCAGCCGGCAGGTATCCCTTCCCCTTTTTCGTGAGCACATGGATGATCTTCGGCCCCTGATTGATGCGCTTGACCCGCTCAAAAATCTCAAGGAGCTGCGCGATATCGTGGCCGTTGATGGGCCCGAAATAGCGGATGCCCATATCCTCAAAAAGCTGGCCCGGCACTATCATGCTTTTAAAGCTTCCGAAAAAACGATAGAGAAGCTGGAAGATTATCGTGCCGACTTTCGGGATCCTCTTGACGATCTCCATGGACTTTCTCCGGATGCGGTTGTACATGGTGCCGGATATGATCCGGGTGAGGTACATGGACAGCGCGCCCACGTTCTGGGATATGGAGTGCTCATTGTCGTTCAGGATGATGATGATGTCGTTCTGCAGATGGCCGATCTGGTTCAGCGCCTCAAATGCCATGCCCCCGGTGAGAGACCCGTCGCCGATGACCGCGATGACCTTGTGGCTCTTTTTGTCCAGATCCCTGCCGATCGCCATACCGCACGCAAGGGAAAGGCTCGTACTGCTGTGGCCCACGTCGAAGGTGTCGAATTCGGACTCGCAGATTTTCGGGAATCCGCTCAGGCCCTTGTACTGCCTGATGGTCCGGAACGCCTCCCTCCTGCCGGTGAGGATCTTGTGCGCGTAGCACTGATGGCCCACGTCCCATATGATCTTGTCCCGGGGGGTATTGAAGACGTAGTGCAGGGCAATGCTGAGCTCCACCACGCCGAGGGACGACGCGAGATGGCCGCCTATTCCGGAGATCACATCGAGAATATATTCGCGGACCTCGCCGGCAAGCGTATTGAGCTCGTCGATGCTTAACTTCCGCAGATCCCTGATGCCGTTGATTCTCTCGAGTATCATTTACGTTATTATCCGTGTGACGCTTTGAGCCTTCCCTTCCTTATTGATTTCAAAGACCGCAGCATTGATCTTGCGGTTCCCCTCGGCCACCTCGAACTTCACCCGGGTAAAGGTCAAAAACCTCCGGACCGAATATTCCTTGTTTATGCCGATGACCGAGTTGAACGACCCGGTCATGCCGAGGTCCGAGATATAGCCGGTTCCGCCGCCGAGGATCTCCTCGTCCGCCGTCTGGACATGGGTGTGCGTGCCGAACACGGCCGACGCCCGGCCGTCCACGTGCCAGCCGAAGGCCCTTTTCTCAGAGGTGGCCTCTGCGTGGAAATCGATTATTATGATATCCGCCTTATCCTTCAGCTCATCATAGAGGGCGTCGAATTTCCGGAAGGGGCAGTCAATCGGCTCCATAAAGAGCCTCCCTTGCAGATTGATGACGCAGGTTCTGAATCCCTTCCGTTCAACAATATGCCATCCGTGTCCCTTGACCCCGGGAGGATAGTTGGCCGGCCGCAAAAGAGCGGGCTCTGAGTCCAGGATTTTAAACACCTCCTTGTTGTCCCAAACATGGTTGCCGGTTGTTATGACGTCCACGCCGATGGAGAAAAGCTCATGAAGTATGTCCGGCGTTATCGATTTCCCTCCCGCTGAGTTTTCGCCGTTGGCGACGACGAGATCGATGCGGTGCGTGTCCATAATTCCCTGGAGCCTGTCTTTAAGGATCTCCCTGCCGGGACGGCCCACGATATCTCCGATTGCAAGAATCTTAAAGGTATTGTTCACGCTATTTTGCATACTCTATAATTCTCGTCTCGCGGATCACCGTTACTTTTACGATTCCCGGATATTTCAGCTCCGACTCGATCTTCGTCGCCACGTCCCGGGCTATGCCCTCGGCCTTATCGTCGCTCACCAGGGAGTTGTCCACGATTACGCGGAGCTCCCTCCCGGCCTGGATCGCATAGCACTTTTCAACGCCCTTAAACCCAAGGGCGATCTGCTCCAGGTTGTCGAGCCTTTTGAGGTAGGTTCCGAGCGATTCCTTGCGCGCCCCCGGCCGGGAGGCTGATATGGCGTCCGCCACCTGCACCAGCACCGCCTCAAAGGATTCCGGCTCCCGGTCGTTGTGGTGCGCGGCGATCGCCTTGACGCATTTATCGTTTTCGCCGAATTTCCTGGCCATCTCCGACCCTACTATGGCGTGGGCTCCCTCGCCCTCCACGATGCTCCCCTTGCCGATATCGTGGAGAAGGCCGGCCCGCTTTGAAAGCTGGACATCGAGCTTGAGCTCGCCCGCCATAATGCCGGCCATGTTGGCCACCTCAAGGCTGTGGAGAAGCACATTCTGGCCGTAGCTTGACCGGTATTTCAGCTTCCCGAGGTTGTACAGCGCCTCCTTGGAAAGGCCGGTTATCCCGAGCTGATATGCGGCCTTTTCCCCCTCTTCGAGCATGGTCTCTTCTATCTCGGCGGTCACCTTTTCCACCACTTCCTCGATGCGGGCGGGATGAATCCTCCCGTTCTGGATCAGGCGCTCAAGCGACAGGCGCGCGATCTCCCTGCGTACCGGATCAAACCCGGATATGACAACCACCTCGGGCGTATCGTCGATGATCATGTCGACACCGGCCAGATTCTCCAGAGTCCGGATATTCCTCCCTTCGCGGCCGATTATCCGCCCCTTCATCTCGTCTGAGGGAAGCGACACGGTGGTTATGGTGCTCTCCGAAGTGTAATCGGACGCGTTCCTCTGTATGGCGGTGATGATGACCTCCTTCGCTTTTTTATCCGCAGTGCGTTTCGCTTCCTCCTCTATTTTATTGATCACCTTGGAGACTTCAAATCTGGCTTCACTTTCAAGGTTTTTCATTAAAACCTGTTTCGCCTCATCGGAGGTCATGCCCGCGATCCTCTCCAGCTCCTTCTTATGCCGGTCAAACTCCCTCCTGAGCTCTTCCTCCTTCTCCTTATTCTCCTGCTCCTTGATCTTCGCCATCTTTTCCTGCTTCTCAGTCTGCTCAAGCCTCTTGTCTATGGCCTCCTCTTTCTGGAGAGCGCGCTTTTCGACATTCTGCAGCTCCTGGCGCCGCTCCCGGTACTCCTTCTCCATCAGATTTTTTTCTTTGAGGAGCTGGTCCTTGGCCTCAATGAGCAGCTCCTTACGCTTGTTCTCGGCGTCCTTCAAGGCATCCTGGATTATTCTCTGCGATTTGGCCTCTGCGGAGCTCAGGTTGATTCTGCCGTAGTATGCGCGGGCGGCGATTCCCGCGAGAATTCCAAGTATTGGAAGAACAATCAGCACTATAATAGTAACCATCGTCATACAGGACCTCCAGTCCTCCTGTGAATTTTGATCTGAATCATACCGCCGAAATCAGAATACAACTGCGCATAACCCCGATCCGTATTTTTCCGGGCATGCTGTCTTTATTGAATTTCAGCTTTGCTTAAAGCAGGCTTACAGTAATGGTATTACTGACCCGCTTTCGGAGATTTTTTGCTGGATTTTATCTATGACGAATTGAGGTACCAGGCTGGTGAGATTACCCCTGAAGCTCGCGATCTCCTTGACCGTCTTGGAGGATATAAATGAAAACTCCCCCTTGGTCATTAAAAAAATCGTCTCGATCTCAGGAGCAAGTTTGTTATTAACCGACGCATTTGACATCTCATATTCAAAATCCGTGATGTTTCTCACACCGCGGATTATATAGTTTATTCCCTTCGCCCTGCAAAACTCTATCAGTAATCCTTCAAAAGAAACTATTTCGATAGAGCTGCCATTTCTGAAAAAATTATTTATTATCTCCAACCTCTCTTCAACGGTAAAAAGGGGTTTTTTTGCGCGATTGATCGCTATAGCAATTACCAGTTTATCGCAAAGTCCCGTGGCCCTCTTAATAATATCAAGATGACCATTAGTTAAGGGGTCAAAGGAACCTGGATAAATCCCAATTCTCATAAAAAAATCCAAAAACTCCAGCGGCCCATATTTTAACAGCCGCGCTATTTCTGTCAAGAATTATATTTTTAATGATGGCCCGCTGCCTACAGCCTGTTTCCCTGCATGAAGGTCACTGCTCCGATATACCTCTTTTTCCAATACGGCTTGTCCATATCAGCATAAGAAACCCGCTTCCCGGTTCTCGGTGCATGGATAAACCGGCCGTCTCCTACATATATGCCGACATGGGAATACCTTTTTTTAGTGATTTTAAAAAATATCAGGTCTCCGGGCCGCGCCGTGCCGAAACTGATTTTTTTCCCCGCATAATACTGGCTTTTGACGGTCCGGGGAAGGAGTACCCCGTTCCGCTTGTACACGTACATAACATAACCGGAGCAATCAAACCCGTCCGGAGACGATCCGCCGTTCCGGTATCGAACCCCCAGGTGCCGTTTCGCAGTCCGTACAATCTTCATCCTGTCGCCCTTATTATAATACCAGCCATTCCGCCAGGTATCCTGGTAAGATCCTGAATTGGAAACGCAGGAAAGAAGAAAAACGAATAAAAGAGTCGATTTTGATGCGCAATGCTTCATAGCCATCGCTCGTATTTAAGAATTTTCTCTATTATTATCGGATATATGCACCAGGAGGGATAAATCATAATTGCAGGGAACGGTCGCGACCGTTCCCTACTGAAGATATTGGGTCTCGAACTCTTCCCGGGAGAGAATGGTGAATATTTTGTTGAGCTTGGCTTTATTGAAAATCCTTGTAATCGAATCATTTAAATCAAAAAAAACCAGCGTAATCTTGTGGGTATTGGCATAATTCAATATCTTAACCAGGGTGCCGATCGCCGATGAATCGAGAAATTTTAAATCCTTGCAGTCTATGCCGACAACCTCCGCGCCGTCGGCGACCGCCTTGTTCCAGGACTCTTCAACCGTCCTCACAAATTGAAGAAAAAATTCTCCCCTTATTTTTATGACTTTTGTATTTCCGAAATCTTTAACATCAATGGTGGGCACGCTTAAACTCCTGTATCACGATATCCATCAAAGCCGGGAACTTTTTCCCACATAAAATATCAGATCGGCGACAAAATAATTGACCGAAACCCCGCATGCTGCAATAATAATTTCATCAACATTCCGGAGTCAACAATATTATATTATTTAGTCAGCGAAGGCAAAAATTGATTTAAGACCCCCTCCCATCGATGGGCTAACTTCTACCTACATCTTACGCGTTGGCCCCCTAAATCCCCCGGAGGGGGACTTAAAAGCCTGCCAAATGAGTTGACTTGCACGTGAACGTAAGCCCCCCTCCGGGGGGTTGGGGGGCATGAGAAAATGGGGAACATACATGAAATACTTGAGCGGAGGACTAGAAAAGGTTCCGGGGTACCGCTTCTCGGCGG
>MIBJ01000054.1 GCA_001829495.1 Spirochaetes bacterium RBG_16_49_21
AGTATATCTTCCCTTTCCATAGGGACTATTATGCATCTGGCATCAAGAATTAATAGTAAAATTTTCTCCTTGATTTATTTTTGCTGAATAGTTACACTTTTTGTAACTTAATGAATAGTGTTGTATACTAATTAATAATTCACTAGTTATTTGATAGTAATAATAGTAAATCAAAGAGTTATCAGATTTTATGATTAAATATAATTCGAAAACAATATTCATCCCCGTATTGTTCGTAGTCATTACCATAGCATTAATAGCAGGGATGGGGTATGTTGACGCTTATTGCATGATGAATTGTTCCGACAATCGAAACAATTATCTGTTTCTGGATAATGTTTCCCCATCCTCCCGCCATATAACAAACGGTTGCTGCTGCAGCGCGAATAAAATCTCGTGTGCCATTAATAATCAGACAATGACGTATCGTTTCAACGCCGCAACCGTTAAAAATCCTATCAATCGGTTTAATGCGCAGAAATTATATTCTTTGATTAATATCAACGATCCTGCCGTTATCCTCAAACGGCAAATAAACCGCGACTACTCAAGGCACTTCTTTACAAAAATACACCCTATCTATCTGCAAAACAACTCATTAATCCGCTGAGAAAAATCATCTCAACAACGCGTATCCGTAATCCGTTTGATGTCCGGAACGAGAGTTAGTATAGCGGAGGCCCGCTAAAAACCCGCTCCTGGCGCGGCGGTGATATGACGCTGTTTGAAAAGGCACGAAATTAACCGGGGGACGGGTCACGATAACGCAGGGTATTATATTATTGTAATATAATACAATTACAAAAAAAGGAGGAACTATCATGGAACAAAAGAAAATCAGAGCTACGGGAGCGGCCGTGGCCGCTGCTTTAATCACGGCTGTGTTTATTATGGGGAGCACCTCGTATGGCATGGGTAGGTTTTACCACAAGCACATTATGCGGGGTCAGGTTCTTGCGATTGAAGACAATGAGATCTATCTCTGCATCGGCACCAAAGACGGCGCGCAGGTGGACCAGAAGCTTGACGTGTATAGAATAACCGAAGTAGGGGCCAAACCTCAAGCCGGCGGCCCGTCATTCAAAAGGGCTAAAATCGGAACGATTAAAATAACGAAGATCGTGGACGAGCATTTTGCAAAAGCCGTTATCGTTTCCGGAAATGCTCAAAAATATGACGTGGCGGAGTTAGAGTTGTAAGTAGTGTATACTTAAGCTGTTGCCCAAACTAATGAGCAGTTGCATTTTAGGGCATCACGCTCCCGGCAGAACCGGCAGCGTGGTGCCTAAATTTTACGAAGAGCGAGTGAGGGTTATAAGGAGTTTTTGTTGCCGGTGTTGAAAAGACGAGGGTTGAAGCGGCTCAAAAAGCGCAATTTAATAATGCGTGTTATGCGCGGTTATTATTTCCACAGTGCAGCGTGCGACGATTTATCCTCGATTCGCAAAAAATATACGGCCGTTGGCCGGAAAGTTGACTTCTGGGGAGCGGATTGTTACATTGAAGAAATAAGGCTGTCGATTTAATACGTGGAGGTACAAATCGATACGCTGAAATGGATATATCTTATCATTCAAAGGGGGCAAAGGTTCATGAACAAACAATATACTCACGGGATTATCGGAAAGGAAAAACGGGCACGGTAAAAATAATTGAGATAATCGACGGGCATTTCGCCAGGGCGGCCGTAGTATCCGGAAATGCGGAAAAGAATTATATCGTCGAGATCAAATAGGGGGATTCAAAATTTGTATTACAGGAGCTTGAATATGCGAAAAATATTATTGGTGCCGGCATTACTTTTGGCTGCAGGGCTCTTTACGGCAGGTATCCCCGTAACGAACGCCGAGGCTGCTGAAAAGAAGGGCAAAGCGCAAACTATTTGTCCGGTTTTAGGAGATCCTATTGACAAACAGTTTTACGCGGATTATAAAGGATACCGTATATACTTCTGCTGCGGGGATTGCGTGGGAAAATTCAAGGCAGACCCGGAGAAATATATGAAGATTCTCAGGGACAGCGGCGTTACCCTTGAGAAGGTACCCACGGGAGGGGGAGATCATTCGGAGCATAAACATACCTATTAAAACGATACCGGTTTCTTTTATATGCGCCCGATTGCATGATTCGGGAGGTTCCTGTGAAGGCGGGGATGCGCATCCCCGCCTTCACAGCGAACCTCCCGGTCTATCAATCGGTCCCGTGTTGACAAAGAAGCGCTATATTTTTTACAAGTCGTGTTGGCGTGATTTCAGAAGGGGATATTAAAAAATTAAATCAGGATGTTTCCTAAGAATAATAAATTATAAAAATTGGAGGTGACAAAGGTGATTAATAAAAGTAAAAACACTCACAAGGTTTTGTTATTCGCAGCCGTGCTGGCATCGGTTTTATTTATAGGCCACTGTGCCACTTTCCACCATGGATATAACATGAAGGGAAGTATTCTGAAACAGAAAGGAAATGAATATTATATATGCATTGGTACGAAGGATGGAGCTAAAGAAGGCCAAGTGTATAACGTCTACAGCTATCATGAAAGGCGGACGGATGCCGATACATCAAATTATTTACAGAGGGAGTATATAGGCGCCATTAAAATTACCCGTATCGTTTTCGAGCACTATGCAAAAGCCGTGCTTGTTTCAGGAAGAGCGGGCATGCATGATATTGTTGAATTGAAATAACGTCGTTCTTGAACCCTGAAGACATAACGCGTCTTCAGGGTTCCGGGAAGACGAATATTGTTTTGTATATGGTTATGGAATTTATTCAAATAAATGAGAAATTGGAATAATAAAAATTATAGAATTTAATTATTATGAAAAAAGTTATAGGCATGGCGTACGTTATATTAATATCAATCCGCCTTTTCGGAGAGACGAAGACCGTCGTTGAATTGCAGCAGGCGGCGCTTTCTGAAAACCCGCGTATCAAGGCGATGGAGGCGGAATCGCAGATGATGAAAAAGCGAATTCCCCAGAGCGACGCTCTGGAGGACCCGAAATTGAAGGTGGCCGCCAACAGCCTGTCCGCCAAGACTTTTTCAAATCCCAGAGATAATATGACCTCCCGGGGTCTTGGCACCTCCCAGGTGACGCAGGGGAAAGCGTATGAGGAAATGCCTCCCTACCTGGAATTCGGCATATCCCAGATGATACCGATCGGGAAGCTCGGATATCGGAGAAAAATCGCCGTACAGGAATACGAAAGAGCCGTATTTAAGCTCAAAGCTGAAAAAGTGGAGACTCTCCATATGCTCCGCATGAATTATTATGAGCTGGTTTTCGTGCGTTCGTCCATAAAAATCCTGGAAGACATAAAAAGACAGATCAAGCTCGTGATCGACAGCGAGGTAGCGGCAACCAAGGCGGGCATGGGAAGCCTTTCAAACGTAATAAAAGCAAAAATCGAATCCAACATGGTGGATGAGGAGATAATCATTCTCAGGCAAAAGCAAAAAGAAATAGAAGAAAAAATCAATTATCTGACTGGAAGAAGACTGGAAGTCAAATCAGATAAGCTTCCCGAGCCTGATTTCAAGCAAGTGCGGGTCGAGGCTGCCCGGAAGGAAATTATCGCCTCGAACCCGCAATTAAAGATAATCTCCCTGGATACTGAAATCAGCAAAAGTGAAATCTCACTGAAAAAATCGGAATACGCGCCCGATGTGGATATCGGGTTTTCGTATATGCGGCAGCGGGACACCGTTAAGCGGAGAATGGATGAAGTGATGATAGATATGAACGGCCCCAGTCTGTTGAACAGAACCGAAAAAATGAAGCGGGACGACATGGTATCGTTCATGGTGACGTTCAACATCCCCTTCTGGTTCTGGAAAAAGAACATACCCATGGTTGAAGAGATGAAAAAAAAATATGATGCCTCGAAAAACCTGTACCAGGATAAGCTGAATGAAGTGAATGCGCGGGCTGAAACCCTCGTGAGCCAGATTGTGAAATGGCGGGATTTATATAAGCTGTACCGTGACAAGCTCATCCCCCAGACGCAGCTCGCCCTTGAAACGAACCTGGCGCGCTACCGGACCGGTTCGGTCGAATTCATGCCCGTGGTGGATACCGTGCGGATGCTGTTGCGGTTCAAGAAAGAGCTCGTGATGGCGGTGAGGGAATATTACACATCGTATTCAGAGCTGAACGCCCTGATGGGTATCGAGGTGCTGCAATGAAAAATAAATGGAAAATAATAGTTATTGTCATCGCCGTTATAATTACCGGCGGGTATTTTGTTATATCATACATTCCTACAGGACATAAATCACACGAAGCTGAACAAAAACAGCTCTACACCTGCCCCATGCATCCCCAGATAATCCAGGACAAGCCGGGCAACTGCCCTATCTGCGGCATGAAGCTGGTTCCGTTGAAGAAAGACGTGGCGCAAAAAAAGAAAAAAACAATGTATCGATCCTCCATGAACCCGAACGAGGTGAGCGACAAGCCGGGCAAGGATTCCATGGGCATGGAGATGGTACCCTTCGAGGTCGGCGGGGAGGAAGAGATCAAGACGCCGTCCGGACTCGCGCCCGTGTCCATCACAAAGGAAAAACGGGAAACGATAGGCATTGCCTTTGAAGAGGTCAAAAAACGGGACATCCGGAAAGAGATACGCACCTCGGTGCGCATCGTTCCGGATGAAACGCGCCAGTTCAAGGTGACCACGAAGGTGAACGGATGGGTGGAAAAATTGTACGTGAACCAGACCGGGCAGTTTGTAAGAAGGGGAAGCCCGCTCCTTTCGATTTACAGCCCGGAGCTTTTGTCCGCGCAGCAGGAGTATCTGTCCGCGCTCAAGGCGAGGCAGAAATTTGCCGGCGATGCGGATCCCGATATTTCCGGCAGTATGGGTGAGATTGAAAGGGCGGCGCGCGAGCGGCTCAGGCTCTTTGACGTGCCCAATTCACAGATAGAGAGAATAAAGAACGCCGGCACATTCGAACGAACGGTCACCCTGCACGCGCCCGCTTCCGGGTACGTGACTGAAAAGATGGTGCTGGCCGGCCAGAAGATCATGATGAACGACGCGCTCATGACGATCGTGGACCTCTCGCGGGTATGGGGGGAGGCCGACCTCCATGAAACCGATCTTCCGTACATTAGAATTGGGATGCGGGCCGAGGTGACGCTTCCCTATTGGCCGGGTAAAGCATTCAAAGGGAGGGTCAGCTTCATGAATCCCTTCATGAACCCGGAAACCCGGGTCTTGAATGCCCGGGTCGAGATTCCCAACGCCGGATTGGTGCTCAAGCCGAACATGTACGGTGACGCCCGGTTGTCGTATAACATCGGCAGGAAGCTCGCTGTTTCGGAAAGCGCCGTGATGCAGACCGGTATCCGGAATTATGTTTTTATACAGGGAAAAGGCGACCTGATCGTGCCGTATGAGGTAAAGCTTGGAGCCAGGTCGGCTGACGGCTACTATGAGGTCATCTCCGGATTAAAGGGGGGCGAAAAAGTGGTTACATCGGCGAATTTTCTCGTAGACTCGGAGTCGTCGTTAAAAGCGGCGTTTAAGTCCGCAGCCGGCGGGCATCAGCATTAAAGTTGCAGTGCCCTCACCCGCGCTACCGCGAAACCCTCTCCTTTGTAGAGACGCAATGCATTGCGTCTCTACAAAGGAGAGGGTTTCCGCGGGAAGAAGCCTTGTACTTTACTCCCCCTCGCCTTTTTTCAATTCTTAAGGGGAGAGGGGGCAGGGGGGTGAGGGCATAAACAGCGATGCAACTGATAAATAATACACTACGGTTGACTGTATGATAAAAAAAATAATCTCCTTCTCCGCCCACAACAAGATGCTGGTGATCCTCCTCATGTCGGCGGCAATCGCCTACTCCCTGTATGCGATGTATAACATACCGCTCGATGCGATACCGGATCTCTCGGACACGCAGGTGATCGTGTACACCAAATGGGACCGGAGCCCGGACATTATCGAGGATCAGGTCACCTACCCGATAATATCGGCCCTCCTGGGCGCGCCCCGCATAAAAGCTATCCGCGGGTACAGCGATTTCGGGTTTTCCTACGTGTACGTCATATTCACGGACGGTACGGACATCTACTGGGCGCGCAGCCGCGTGCTTGAATATCTGTCCAAGATCCAGGGAAGCCTTCCGAGCGGAGTAAAAACCGAGCTCGGGCCCGACGCCACCGGCGTGGGATGGGTGTTCCAGTACGTGTTGATCGACAAAAGCGGCAAGCACGACCTCGCGAGCCTCCGGTCGTTCCAGGACTGGCACTTACGGTACGCGATCCAGGCCGTGCCGGGAGTGTCCGAAGTGGCCGGCATCGGCGGCTTTGAAAAGCAGTACCAGGTGATCGTGGACCCGAACCGTCTCCACGCCTACAATCTGGCGCTCATGAACGTCATAGAGGCAATCAAACGCAACAACAACGAGGTGGGAGGCCGCCTGATCGAATGGTCGGGCAAGGAATTCATGGTGCGGGCCAAGGGATACGTCAAGAGCGAGGGCGACCTGAAGAAAATCGTAGTTAAGGAGAGCAAGGGAACGCCCGTTTTATTGGAACACGTCGCAACCGTGACGCGGGGCCCGCAGATACGGCGCGGACTGGCGGAATTCAACGGCCTCGGCGACGTCGTGGGAGGGATCGTGGTCATGCGGCACGGGGAAAACGCCCTGAACGTGATCGAGCGCGTCAAGGAGAAAATAGAGGACCTGAAACCGTCGCTCCCTGAAGGCGTGGAGATCAAAACGGTGTACGACCGCTCCGATCTCATCCGAAGATCGATTGATAACCTGAAGGAAGAGCTTCTCATGGAAATGATCATCGTAAGCCTGGTCATCCTTCTCTTCCTCTGGCACTTCCCCTCCGCCATGGTCCCGATCATCACCATTCCCATATCCGTCTTGCTGGCCTTTATCCCGATGTATTTTTTCGGCATATCCTCGAACATCATGAGCCTGGCGGGGATCGCTGTCTCCATCGGCGTGCTGGTGGACGGCACCATCGTCGAGGTGGAAAACGCGTATAAAAAAATCGAGCTCTGGATAGCGGGGGGCCGCAAGGGCGACTTCCATGAGGTGCGCCTGGAGGCGCTCATGGAGGTGGGGCCGTCGGTTTTCTTTTCCCTCCTCGTTATCTCGGTGGCCTTCCTTCCGGTCTTTACCCTGGTGGACCAGGAGGGAAGGCTGTTCACGCCACTGGCATGGACTAAAACCCTGACGCTCGCGATCGCCTCGATTTTGGCCGTCACCCTTGATCCGGCCGTACGTATGATGTTCACCAGACTGGAGCCGTTTCACCTGCGGCCGAAATGGCTTGCCCGGAGCGCTACCAATCTGTTCGTGGGTAAATATTATCCGGAAGAAAAACACCCGGTCAGCAAGCTCCTTTTCAGATTATACGAGACGCCGTGCCGGTGGGTGCTGGAGCATCCGAAAAGGGTCATTGCGGGCGCGCTCCTGATAGTTATCGCTTCTGTTCCCCTGTACTTCAAATTAGGCTCCGAATTCATGCCGCCATTGAATGAAGGAACGGTGCTGTATATGCCGACCACGCTGCCCGGGATTTCCGTGACAGAGGCGAGAAATCTTCTGCTTATGCAGGATAGAATATTGAAATCATTCCCCGAAGTTCATACGGTGTTCGGCAAGGCGGGACGGGCTGAAACCTCCACCGACCCCGCCCCCTTTTCCATGATGGAGACCACGATACACCTGAAGCCGCAGGGCGAGTGGCGGGACAAGAAGCGCTGGTACTCCGCATGGGCTCCGGCGCCGCTTAAATGGCTGCTGCGCCATATCTGGCCGGATAAAATCACGTACGACGAGCTCATCAGCCTCATGGATCAAGCCCTGCAGATACCGGGGAACAGCAACGCATGGACCATGCCGATCAAGGGGCGCATCGACATGCTCACCACGGGCGTGCGCACGCCCGTGGGGATCAAGATATTCGGCTCCGACCTCAATGAAATCCAGCGGATCGGCAGTGAAATAGAAGTGGTGTTAAGAAAAGTCAAAGGCACCCGGAGCGTTTTCGCGGAGCGGGTCGGCGGCGGCTTTTACGTGGACCTTATACCAAAACGAGAAGGCCTGGCGCGGTACGGGCTGAGTATCGACGATTTCCATGAGGTCGTCATGAGCGCCATCGGCGGCGAAACCGTGTCCACGACCATCGAGGGGAGGGAGCGTTACTCGATCAACGTCCGGTATCCCCGCGGCCTGCGGACCCAGGTGGACGATCTGGAGCGGGTATACATCACCACCATGGACGGGGTGCAGGTGCCGATGAGGGAGGTCGCGGACGTTCAGTTGACGTACGGGCCCTCCATGATACGCGACGAGAACGGCAGGCTGGCCGGTTATGTTTATGTAGACATCACCGACCGGGACATAGGCTCGTATGTCGAAGATGCAAAGCTGACGGTAAAAAAGCACGTTAAAATGCCCACCGGTTATACGCTCAATTGGAGCGGCCAGTACGAGAACATGCAGCGGGTCGCCGCGCGGCTGAAGATCGTTCTGCCGATAACCATCCTGCTTATTTTCGTGCTTCTTTTCATGAACACCAAGTCGGCGTTCAAGGCTAGCGTGGTCATGCTTGCCGTACCCTTCTCCGTTGTGGGCGCAATCTGGCTCATGTTCGGGCTCGGGTACCACACCTCGATCGCCGCCTGGGTCGGCATGATCGCGCTCATGGGGCTTGATGCCGAGACCGGCGTTTTTATGCTCCTCTTCCTTGACCTTTCTTACGATGAGGCGAAAAAGAAGGGGATGCTAACCACCGTGGCTGACCTGAAAGAGGCCATCGTCCACGGCGCGGTGAAGCGGATCCGGCCGAAGATCATGACCGTCATGACAACATTCATGGGCCTTATGCCGATCATGTGGTCCATGGGCACCGGCGCGGACGTGATGAAACGGATCGCGGCGCCCATGGTGGGAGGGCTGTTCACGTCGTTCATCATGGAGCTTCTGGTGTACCCGGCGATCTATCTGTTATGGAAGAAACGGGAGATAAAAAATTGATCCATTCCCGGATCGATGAAAAAAAATGAAGGGATATAATTATGACGATAATTTTGATCTTGGGAATCATTAATTTTAAATTTATATAGGAGAGTCATATGAAAAAACTAGTCGTTGCTGTGTCCAGCATTATGATAGGCGCGTCGTTCCTCTTCGCCGCCGATGAAGGTGCCAAGGAAAAGGAGAAAGAGGCGCACAAAGACCACGACAAAAAGACCCATGAAGAGCACATGAAAAAGTCCAAAGAGAAAAAGGACGCAAAAGAGCACGAAAAGCACATGGAGCACGAAAAGGAAGGCGAACACGGCGAACATTAAAAATTCGCAAAGGAGTGTCTCGTTGTGGACAATAATGCTAAATTCTCGGCATGCATTGTATTTTCAGGAATTCTGTGGTTCTCAATCACGGGATGCGCGGTATTCCAGAAACAGTCCCATATGTACATCATGCGGGGGCACATTATCGATATAGTCGATAAAAATATCGTAATTTGTATCGGGAGTAAAGACGGAGCGCAGGGTCGTCGTGGATAAAATATGAATACGGATATCAACCAGAGCAGCCTGATTCGCTTTCTTGTCGGAAGATTCGATTTTATCATCCGTCTTTTTTATTCCAAAATGAGGTTTTATAAGCTTTTTAATTTTTTTCTGCCCCGGCTACACAGCAGCGACTTCGAATCGCTCGACAGGTACTTTCATATTATCACCGGCGAGCTGAAAAAACAGGGATTCAGTATCAGGGGAAAATCCGTGCTGGAGATCGGCCCGGGCAACTCGCATATCAATGCGTATAATTTTTTATTGAATGGCTGCCGGAAAGTGATATTCATCGACAAGCATCCGCGCTTTTTCGACACCGGCCGGCAGCGCTCCTTCATGCGGGACGAGATCCGCTATTTCAAATCGAAGTACAGGGTCAAGAAATTCGAATATATAAACGAAGATACCGGCGCCCTTAATCCGTCGTATATGGAATTCATCGCCGGCGGTCTGCCCGCCGTCGCCTTTCCCGGGAAAGTGGATTTTATTTATTCGATCGCGGTTCTCCATCACATCAAGGATTTGGAGCGGTATATTCGAAAGATGCACGAGATACTTAACAAGGACGGGATGATGTATCACGTCATCGACCTTAAGGATAAATTTCATTTTTTCGGCAATCCATTTCTGTTTTACAAGTATTCGGATTTCGTATGGGAGAATTTCCTGACCGAGGAGACGCTTACCTATACGAACAGGATACGGTACCGTGAGTACGTCGACCTGTTCACCCGGTATGGTTTTAAAATAGTCTGGGAAAAAACCGTTTCGCACGACTTCCCCGTTTTTAAGATCAATAAGAAATTCGCCGGCAGAAGCGATCTCCATATCGGCGACGCGCATTTCTTACTTGAAAAGGTATGATAATCCCGCCCTCGGCTTGTTAGCCCTGATCGCTTTGACAAAATGCACCAGTCATTTTGTAACAAAATTTCTGAAGTAAACATGCAAGAATTCTTTTGGCGTTACGATTCTACGATCCTTGAGAGGATCAAAATGCCGTTTATTTCCCGTTATTAAATAATCGGCGGCGGATGTTCCCAGTACTTCATAAAACATGAGATCGTCAGGATCGGTTATGGTAACGTTCAGTGGGATCGTGTCGGTGGGTTCGCCGATTCTTTTAAGGAAAGTCAGGAGGTCGCTCACATTATCCGGCTCAAATTGAAATTTGTCGCGCTTGAGAACCCCTTCATATTCATTGAATATCCGGTCATCATAGCATAGAATGATTTCATCGTTTATAATAAGGTTCAAAATATCGCCCGGCGGTCCTCCGGGGCTCAGAATAGCGGAGACCAGAACGTTGGTGTCCAGGACTATTTTCATTTCCCTGAACGGTGCTTTTTGATTTCGGAGGTAATCTCATCCATGGTCATTGTGACGGTGCCGATCATTGCCGATTTGCGCCTCATGGAGCTCAGCGCTTCGGTCGCCCTCGCCTTGCGGATGGCGCGGAGCGTTTCTTCCAGGTTGCTTTCCGATAGCGGCGTAAGGAGTGCGATCGGTTTGCCGTTATTGGTAACCACAAGCTCGTGTTCTTTCTTGAGATCGCTCCAGATTGATGCCGGTTTGGTGCGAATGTCTCGGACGCTTATGAATTTCATTGTTTTTCTCCGTGTGAGAAATGTACTGAACTGTCACCCGATTGTCAACAATTATTATGATAGGGGCTTCGCCCGCAACCCCAACTGTTACCTTGTTCTGGCTTACTACGCTTTCGGCGTATGCGGCCCCGAACCGGGAACAAAAAATTTTTTTCAATGCTGGATTTTGTCTTTCGGAAATGTTAAATTTCTATTATGACGCAAAAGAGGTAAAAATGATCAGCGGCAATCTCATTGTTCTTGCCCGATTAACGTCGAACGACACCGCACCGGATTCTTCTCGGCTGGCGTTTTCCCGGCGTCATTGTGTCGAAAGCCATCTGTAATTTTCATCGAGGAGTTATTATGAAAATCGAATTCACCGTAAACGGGATGGGGATAAAGAATAACATCCTGTGAATGGGCTGACCGGATGCCATCGTCGGCTATCTTGCCGGGCTGCAAGATGTGATAAGCATAACGTTCAATCCGGATGATCGTAAGTTTATAATGATCTGCAATAATTATAATAAAGATTTATTAAAATCAATACTTAAAAAGATATCAGTTAAAGAAAAACGTGAGTTTACAATAGACAATTACAGAGAGCTTTTTTGATAATAATCAGGAGTAAATTGTTATGAAAGCAATGCCAGGATTTACCCGTCGGTATCAAAAGATGAAAACGGGAACCGTGAAAATAACCGCGTTTATAGAAGATCATTATGCAAAAGCGGCTGTCATAACAGGATCAGTTGACATGCATTCTATCGCAGAACTGCCATTTACTCTCAAGGAACTTCAAAAATAAAGTTAGTTATACAACAATTACATGATAATCTTTAAGGAGGTATCTATGCAACAACTGGATTATACCGTTGAAACAAAAAATAATTTTGAGGATACCGTAATATCAATAGAGGCAAAGGCGCAGGAAAAGGGGTTCAGGGTATTAGCAGTTCATGACGTAAAAGCGACACTTGAAAGTAAAGGATTCAATCGTGATCCCTTGACAATTATTGAAATATGCAACGCAAAGTACGCCAGCGAGGTCCTGGCAAAAGATATTAAATTAGCTCTTATGCTTCCGTGTCCCATTTGCGTGTACGTTGAGGATAATAAAACGTTCATCAGCGCTATGCGGCCTGCGGCCATTCCCGATTTCTTTCCTGAAGCTGATATAAAAACTATTGCCGATGAGGTAGATAAGATCGTCGTATCGATATTGGATGAGATCAAATAGGATATATGTTCGCTTAATCCTTCTTGTTATATCTATTGTATGGCGTTGTTATGAAAAAAAAATGATTGCTTAATTAAGGGTTGTCTAAAAAGTCGTGTTATATTCTCGCAAAGGCGCGAAGAATTATTCATTTTATATTTTAATGATTATGGGTTATCAAATCTTATAATAATTTACCTTTGCGATCTTTGTGTCTCTGCGTCTTTGCGAGAGCATCTTTTTAGACAGTCTCAGAACAGCGCAAATACTCTCGGTAATGTCCCATCAAGAAACTTCCGCAGAGTCATAGAAAAATTTGAAAGAATTGAGGAAAATCATGAAAAAATCGACTATTATAACTTTTGCCCTGCTCTGGATTAATGCGATTTCAGCGTATGCCCTCCCGAACCAGGAACAAAAAATATATTTCAATACTGGATTTTGTCTCTCGGAAATGTTAAATTTCTGTAATGACGCAAAAGAGGTAAAAATGATCAGCGGCAATCTCATCGTTCTTGCCCGATTAACGTCGAACGACCGATTGGTTTCCCAATTACGGGAGGTAGCGTCCGCGGCCGATACCGGTTCATCGGAGAAATTATTCGAGTTGATAAAACTGAAAAGAGACGTAATTTTTTCGACCGTTCCGGATGAACAGCTCTTCCAGTTCCTGTGGGGGGATTTTGTCAGCAAGCTGGGATTCCAGGTCCAGATCGGGCTTAAGCCCGAATCATATAGAAGGCTGCTCGGCGTTTTTGAATCGCAATTTTACATAACCGATCCGGATATGTTCGCTGAAATCAAGAGCATTGAAAATAATCTATATGGCGAAACGTTCAGCCGTGATAATTTTATCGAGAGTTTGCGCCGCATAGTCGGCGTTTATTCAATAGAAGAAATTCCATGAAAAAAAATCGTCTCCTTTTTATTTTCCTCGTCATTATCTCCCTGTTCGCCTGTAAAACCGAAAAACAGAGAGATACGTCCCTTATGATGAATTCTTATTCTCCGAATCCATGGACGGATATTTCGATTGATAGTGCGGATAAAAACGATTCCGGAAACGTGTTCCTGCGTGAAGCCAAACTTCTCCAGTTGCCCATGGAGCGGGCCGCGACGATGATCGCCGACTGCCTCCTGACCCTCGATTTCATCGATAGCGGAATCAATCCAAACGTTAATCGCGATTCTTTTGCCTCGCTTTTCACATCGTTATCCGCGGTGCTGCGTGAATACCGGGATAAGGATTTGAACGCTCATATTGACGCGATTAACGAATTATTAAAAGAAAAACCGCTCAGCCCCGGAAAAATCAGGAAAATATTCGAGGATGATATTCTGAACGGATTTTTTAAAAAATATACGGCAGCCATCAAATGCGCGAATTGTTATACCTATGACGACCTCCTGGGGCATATCGCATTCTGGTATCAACTATTGTCGCATGATTATTTCGGCGCTGATATTCATGAAAAAAAAATGATCTGCTGCAGGCCCATCACGACATTACGAAGGGAATTCGCGCAAAAAATAGCGCGGGAATTAATGAATAAATTCGATTATATCAAGAATTATAAGACCTTGAGGGAGTATCAATTCAAATACAACATCTACCGGATACTGGACCGGGGCAAGAACTCCACAGCGGTGCTCTCGAGGGACAGCCTGAAAATCCGGGTCGTTCAACCGTTTATTCCCGGGAAGGTGGACATGGTATACGAGTTGAGTAAAAATGCGTCCCCCGCCCCGGATGAATTAAACAACCCTGAGGCCGGTTTGGCGGTCCGATTCAACTGGAAAGAGTAACATTTCTCATTAATTCAAATAGAACTTGACTGCAATGAAGTTGGATAGTAATCTTAAATGAGCGCTAATATTATCTGAAATTGAGATTAAGCGGATTTTTCGAAGTCAGAATTAAATTATAGGCATCCGGTAATCGAAGATTCCCAACAAAAATTTCAATGAGGGCAAAAGATGATGAAGAAAGATGATATATTACTTGAGAGAATAATCCTAAATCCCAAAATAATGGCTGGAAAGCCGATTATTCAGGGTACCCGATTAACGGTTGATTATATTCTTAATCTATTGGCACATGGTTCAACTGAAGATGAAATTCTTAATGAATATAAAGGTCTGACCAATGACGATATAAAAGCGTGCATCCTGTTCGCGGTGAAATCATTGGAAAATACTGAATTCATGCCGCTGGTCTCGGAGTCCTTTTAGTGCGCTTCCTTGTGGATGAATGCGCCGGCCCCGCTGTTGCGGAATGGCTTAAATCACAGGGACATGAAGTCTTTTCCGTATTTGATGCGTCAAGGGGAATGACTGATGATGAAATTATCAAAAAAACTTTTGATGAACGCTGGATATTAGTTACAAATGACAAAGACTTCGGCGAGAAGGTATTTCGTGAAAGCAGACTTCATCGTGGGGTTATCCTTCTTCGCCTTGAGGATGAGAGGGCATCTTCAAAAATATATGTATTATCGAAACTTTTACAGTTTTATTCGGATCGTTTGCTGAATTCATATGTGGTTGTTACAGAAAAGCAGGTCCGTTTTGCCAAATAGATAGAAAATGGAAGATAACTACCTTCTGATCATAAATCACGGCAAAGACACGCCCTTTGAAAGCATGAGCCTGGGAAAAAAGGAATTTCTGCAGAAGCTGCCTGCGTTCTGGAAGGAGCCTCAAAAGATATTTCTCGGTCTGGGCGATTTTCTCGAGATCGGCGATTACAGCACCCTGATGGACAATATCTTTTTTGATACCGAAGGGATAAAACTGGAAAACATCCTGGATATCAACAACCGAAGGGTTTCACTTGCCGGAAATATCCCCTATTCTTTTTTCAAGCTTGCGGTCTATTTCCCCGACTTTTTATTAAAAGAAGTCCCCACCTCCTGCGTATCGGTGATCGGCGAAAAATCAAGGATATTTCCGGGCGCCGAGATTTTCATCAGATTCATCGAGGAATATGATCCTCTCGTGCTCACGGCGATGCCCTTCGAAATAGCCATAGAATTCGTAAAGAGGATGGGACTAAGCGAAAAGAACCTTATATCGACCGAGTACCGGAAGAAAAAGGATCCGCTCAAAAACGAAATCTACGCCGGCGACATCATCAGGTTCATATCCGGAGACCGGAAAAGCCTTGAGATTGAAAAGTACATGCATGAAAAAAATCTGAAAAATGGCGACGTGGTCTACATCGGAAGAGGCGAAGCCGGGATCAAAACATTTTCAACCGTGAACTCGATCGCCTTCAACCCGTTTGACAACATAATTCCCGAGTCGAGGATAACCCTGTACGGCTCGTCGCTTATCTCCCTGCTCGCCCTCTTCAATTTCAATGGAAAGCTGGATTTTCTGGTCCAGTCCGCGTCTTTCGATGAGTTTATACCTTCACTCGTGGTCTATTCAGATGTAAGGGAAAAATCCGAAGAACTCGTCGACCTTGAGAAACACTACCGGAACATGCAGGGCAATATCATCGGACAGCGCGTTGAGCACTCCGGCGTCAGCTACAAGTCGGTGGAGAGAGAGATCGAGGTTGTGTTCGCCGGCTCCTCAATCAACATCAATCAGGTCAAAAAGATGGTTACCGACAGAATGAGGATGTATAAAAATAATCCCGGCGAGCTGGTGAAGAAGATATACGACATGGCGATGGTCAGATATGAGGCATTCTGCACTGCATGATCCGGTAGTACCGTATGTCAGTATGTGAAAAGTGCGCTCTCGAGGATAAGCTGCTGCAATGCTGCGGCAGATATCCAATGACCGGAGGGCAGCAGATAATCGTGGCAGCGGACGGCACGGCCCTTGCCGCGTGCCCGCACCTGAGTTCCCCGGGCCGGTGCGAGATATATGAAAAACGGCCTCAGGCGTGCAGGGAATTTTTCTGCGACGCTTTTCGCTACATGTCTTTGGATAACAATACCTTAAACTGACGAAATACCGTTCGGTCTTTCAGGATCGTATCATGATCCACATCAAATCCGTATTTCCCCTTTGCGCCGGAATAGGCCCGCTCGTCCAGGGCGGCGCCGCGGGCAAGGGAATCGTCTCTTCCGTAAAAAAGATAATAGCTCACCGATGAAGGAAGCCGGGCCTGCATGGTTCTCTTGATAAACGTGCTGGTTGACGCCACGTCTATCCAGCTGGGGAGTTTTTTGATCGGAAAAATTGATTTCGGGTCCGCCGACTCGAACCCTGTCCACGGCGACGCAAGGGACACGAACAGCACAGTCTCTATGCCGTGGCCGCGCAAATCATATCTGGTGAGCAAATGCCGGACTATCAATCCGCCCATGCTGTGGGCGGTGATGCAGATTGCTTTAAAATCATATTTCTTCTTAAGCTCGAGCAGAGACTCATACAAGAGACGCGAGGCGAGCGGGAGCCTTATCCCCGACGGATAGTAATAGAACCAAGGCTGATATTTTTCCCTGTCGAGCCTGAAATAGAAATAAGCCCAGTTATGAGGGCTTCCCTGGGCGCCATGGACAAAAAGGACGGGGATCTTCCGGCGGTCAAACTGCCGGGTGAGATAGATATGCGCGCCGAACGCCTTCATGAAGAGGGTCGGCGACCACCATCCGGCTGTCGCGTTCTCCAGCGAAAATCGCTCATCATAAATCTTTATAATCCCGCCGTTGGCGGTCTGGTGGGGCGACTCCCGGGCGTCATCCTTGATGCGTATCCTCACGGGGAATTTAATCCTCTCCCGCGCAGAGGGGTCGGCCGTAACTATGATCTGCTTCACATCCCCCTCTTCGACCGAAACAGCATCCGGCCTGCCGTACACCCCGGATACCTCATCCTGCTCGAAAATCCCGTTATCGTTAAAATCCGATACCGAAAATATATGATATCTTCCGGCCGGGACATAGAGCATGAAAGGACCCGGTCTATCCAAGATAACGTAATCAGTCAATGATCCGCCCGCATACGACAGGGGATATGCAATGACCGAAGTCGCCCGCTCTATCCCCGAGCCGTCTGAAATATCCCCCATGATGACCGACGAGTTGTAGACACCGGATCGCGCGGCATCGCCGGAGCCTGATTCACTCATGTCATCCCGCTTGGTAATGGAAAAATACCCGCACGAATTGACGAGGATGACAAGCATAAAGAATAATAATCTGCCGCAGCTCATCTCACTTCCGCACCGCACCCCTATTTTCAATCACCTCGGCCGTTGAAGCGTATCTGCTCTCCCGGGCGAGCATGGCTGCGGTCTTTCCCTCCCTGTTTCGTATGGCCGCGTGCGCACCATGATCGAGGAGTTGGATGACGATATCCGAATACCCGGCATAAGCGGCTACCATGAGCGCCGTCATACCCTTATTATCCTGCCTGTCCGGATCAGCGCCATGCCCCACCAGAAGGGAAACGTAATTAAAAAAGCGGTTATAAAGCGCATAGATAAGAGGGGTTTTGCCGTCGCGATCCTGCATATTAAGGTCCGCTTTGTATTTTACGAGCGAATTCACGGACTCATCCAGCCGGTAATATATTGCCATAATGACGGCGGGCCTGCCTTCCCTGTCCTTTGCGTCAGGAGATGCTCCCCGGGCGAGCAGAAGATCAACCATGGCGGCATACCTGCTCTCAATAGCCTGCACGAGTGCCGTTTCACCCTTTTTGTTCCGGGCATTGACCGGGACTCCCCGGCGTATAAGCTCGGACGCGATTTCGGTGCACCCCCGGGAGGCCGCTTTCATTAAGAGGGTATTCCCCTCATTATCCCTATCGTGGATATGCGCGCCGGACTCCAAGAGGTACCGGGCAGCGCCGAGATATCCGTAGCCAAGCGCTATCATAAACGCCGACTCGCCGTTGTCATCAAGAAGATTGATATCCGCCTTTTTCGAGATCAGGTATTCAATAAGCTCGGCGTGGCCGTTCTGGGCCGCATACATGCAGGCCGTCCACCCGTAGTTATCCCTGGCGTTGACGTCAACGAGATTTTCTTCACTGCAGCGCATCACCGCGATGATATCGCCGTTTCGGGCGGCGGTATGGAAGTACGGCAGGGGATCCGAGTACCATCGGGACAGGTCCGTATTTATGATTTTAATCTTCGGCGAAGAGCAGGAAAACAAAAACAGCACGCACGCTATGCTGTGAAAAACGGCTCTCGTCATACGACGGCGACCATCTCGATGAGGAGCGCGACGGCCAAAAGCGCGTCAGTGGCAAGCACCACGACGACGTTTTGACCCAGGGCGGGAACCAGCTTCGGCGTATCGTCATAATGCCGGAGCGCGGTCGCTCCCGCCTTCACCGCCAGGGGGATCGTTCCGCATCCAAGAAGAAGCCACCATGAGGTAACCTTCGCCAGAGGCGCGGCTATGATAAAAGCATAGGTGAGCGCGAGCCCGAAGACATATACGGCCGCGGCCCTCTTTTTCCCGAGCCATATTACCAGATGGAACCGGCCTCCCTTTTGGTCAACCTCTGCGTCCGGGAACTCGTTCAAAAAAAGGAGGAGAGCCGTCAATATACCCGGCGGTACGGACACCAGGATGACTTCGGGCGGGAATAGATCGCGGATGGTTGCGGCATTGCCCCCGGCCATCGCGATGAACGTGCCGACAACCACGAGCGAGCCGAGGCTTAAACCGGCGAAAAATTCGCCCAAAAGCCATTTGGCAAGATATTGGGTGTAGAGGACGATAGAAAGTGCGCCGATGATCATAATCACGAGCAGGAGCCAATGCGACATGATCGAAAAATAGAGGCCGATGATGAAGGCGAAAAACAGGGTCTCCCACGCAGCGGTGCTGACCGCCAGCGGAGTGGTCTTCCCGGACTGCAAAAGGCCGGTTCCGCCGCTGAATGGAGTACGCTGCGTGTTGAAATCGATTCCGGTCACATGATCCGAATACTCATTAAAGAGATTCACCGAGGTGTGCGCGAGGACAACCCCGAGAACCAGAAGGAGGGCATCAAGCAGGCTGAAAGAGCCAATCCCTGTTTTCTTCATGTGCAGGGCCGCGAGCGACAACCCTATAGCCGCGAGAAGAATCGAGAGTATCAGAAAATTACTCCTGATCTGCGCGCCCCATATTTTAATGAATTCGCGTATCGTGTCCATCAACCGCTTCTCCTTACTTCTTCTTTAAGAACATATCAATTAAATCAATCGGGATCGGGAACAGCGTCGTGGAATTTTTCTCAGCCGATATTTCGCGCAGGGTCTGGAGATAGCGCAGCTGCAACGACATGGGGTGCTGCTCCATGAGGGCGGCTGCGTCAACCATCTTCTGCGCAGCCTGGAACTCGCCCTCTGCGCCGATGATCTTGGCCCTGCGCTCCCGCTCAGCCTCAGCCTGCTTCGCTATGGCCCGCTGCATTTCTTGAGGAAGGTCGACATTCTTGACGTCCACTGCCGAAACCTTGATGCCCCACGGCTCGGTGTGCTTATCGAGCACCTTCTGGAGTTCCATGTTGATCCGCTCCCGGTCGGATAGAAGATCGTCCAGCTCCACCATGCCCAGGATGCTCCGCAGCGTGGTCTGTGACATCTGCGATGTTGCGTACAGGTAATCGTCCACATCAGTGATGGCCCTGTTCGGTTCCACAACCCTGAAATATATTACCGCGTTTACCTTCACGGACACGTTGTCTTTAGTGATGATATCCTGTGGCGGCACGTCCATGGCAATGAGACGCAGGTTTACCCGCACCCAACGGTCGATCATGGGAATTATAACGATAATACCCGGGCCCTTAGGCGCCTTAAGAAGCCTGCCGAGCCTGAACACAACCGCCCGCTCGTATTCCTTTACGATCTTTATCGCCGAGACCAAAATAAACACGCCGGCGATGATCAATACCAAGAAAAAATTTAAACCAATCAGCATATGGATCCTCCTTGTAATTTATTTCTTATTCACCACGAGCGTCATACCCCGCACTTCAGCGACCACGATCTCGTCACCCTTGCGAAGGGACGCATCGCCCTGGGCATCCCATATCTCCCCGTGAACCATTATTTTTCCCGTCTTTTGTTCATTAAAATCAACCAGTACCGCGCCCTCTTCGCCGATAAGGCCTTCCCTGCCGGTGGTTACGCTCCCCTTATGAACGCGGATCACGGCGCGCACGACGATCAAGATGAACCCCATCATCAATAACACCATGGCGATTATCGTTGTCAGGGGGATGGCGCCGCCCGGAAGCGGAGATTCGAACATGATCATGGATCCGAATACGAAAGAAGCTATTCCTCCTATGGTGAGGAGCCCGTAGCTGGTAAATTTCAATTCGAGGACGAACAGAACAATAGCCAGAATGATGAGGAGCAGGCCGGCGATATTCACCGGAAGAATCCGTACCGCCATGAGAAACAGGAAAAGAGACACGCCGCCGATCACGCCGGGTGCGATCAGCCCGGGGCTCTTGATCTCCAATCCTATACCTATGACCGCGACGACCAGAAGAAGGAGCACCATCTGGGGGTCGGCAAAAAAATTCAGGAATTTCTGCTTCCAGTCCATGAAAAAATACGCGGCTTCGCTGTTTCGCGTGTTGAATACGAACTCCTTCCCATTCATGTTCACGGTGCGGCGGTTCAGCTTATGGAGCAGGTCATCCATGTCCTCGGCGACGAAATCGATCACCCCCTGGCGCAGCGCCTCCAGATACGTGCTGGACACCGCATACCTCACCGCGCGCTCCGTCCATTCGACGTTCCGGTTTCTCTTCTGCGCCAGGCTCCGCGCGTATGCAAGCAGGTCGTTCAGGGCTTTGAGCTTCATAATTCCGCCCTGATCGCCCTTATCCTCACTACCGGAAAAATCAAACAGGCTTACCGGATGCATGGCGCCGATATTCGTCGCCGGCGCCATGACTGCGACGTGGGCCGCAAGCATGATGTAGCCGCCGGCGGAGGCGGCATGGGCTCCCCGGGGATAGGTATACACGACAACCGGGATCGAGGAGGTCATGATCGTCTGTATGATTTCCTGCATTGAGGAGACCAGCCCTCCGGGGGTATTGAGCTGAACCACGATGAATTTCATCCCCTGTTTTTGGGCGCTTATGATGGACTCGTTTACATACTCCGCCATGATGGGATTAACAGTTCCGTCGAACTTGATTACCGCATACCGGTCCTTGGCCGCGAGGGGAAGGGCCGAAAGGACGATAACAAGCGTGGAAAAAAATAACTGTCTCATATCACCTGCCTGATCAAATTTTTTGCATACCATAACCAGAAAGTAACGTAAAACTCATTGATGCAGGGCCACGGAGAAATAATCAAGACTTTATTTAATATTCATGCTATTAATTGGTTCATCGCTTCCCCTATCTTGGCGTAAATCCCGTCAAAGCCGCCGTTGGACATGAGCACGATCACATTTTTTCTCTTCAAATCAATTGACCGTGTTACCTGTCTAATAATATCATCCGCCAGTTGGAAGGCATGAACATTCTGATTGAACGATCGAATATCATCCACGAGTCTGTTGATGTCAAGCTTCAGCCCATCCTTGATGAACGAGCCCTGATAGGGGGTCTTGATGATGATTTCATCCGCGCTGGAAAACGACGCGGGGAGTATCTCCTGGAACACGTTCCGCCGGGACGTGGCTGAACGCGGCTCGTACACGGCCCACAGGCGCGCGCCGGCGTGGCGCGTCTTTATCGCCTCAAGCATATTCTTTACGGCTGTCGGATGGTGGGCAAAATCTTCATATATGCTCACGTTCCCCTTCTGGTATATGAGCTCCTGACGCCTGCGCACGCCTTCAAACGACTCAATCCCCTCCTGTATGCGACCGTCGTCAGCGCCGACAAGCTTCGCCATGGCAGCGGCGGCGAGCAAATTGGTGTAATTGAAGCCGCCCAGCAGCCCGGTTCTCACCCTAAAAGACCCCCGGGGATGCTCAACATCCAGTTCTGAAGAATCGCCTGCATATCCGCGAGGAATACAGCGGAAGTCCGAATCGCCGGCGCCGAACGAATAACATTTTGAATAGGCGGCGGATACGATGTCGATCAGATTGGCGTAATCGGAGGAATAAACGATATGTCCGTTTGATGGAATGATATTGAGCAGCCTCCTGAACCAGAGCTCTATCTCTGCAAGATCGCGGTATATATCGGCATGATCAAATTCAAGGGAGGTCAGCACCAGGTGGCGGGGACGGTACACGATGAATTTCGGGATCTTTTCAAAAAAAGCGGAATCGTACTCGTCGCCCTCTATAACGAAGAGCCTTCCCGTGCCGATCTTGTGGCCGGAATCGTAATTTCTGACAATTCCGCCGACGAAAAAGGAGGGGGAAAGCCCGGCCTTTTCCAGAATATGGGCGAGCAGAGCGGCCGTGGTGGTTTTGCCATGGGTGCCGCACACCGCAATGACCTCCTTGTCATGTAAAAAGAATCTTTGGAGCGCCTGGGCCATGGAGAGGTAGGGGATTCCGCTGTTCAACACATATTCCGCTTCCATATTGCCCCTGCTCACCGCGTTGCCGATGACAACAAGGTCTGGTTTCCCGACGTTATCGGCACTGAATCCATTGTTAAGAAGAATGCCCCTCCGGCTCAGCATATCACTCATGGGCGGGTAGATATTCTGATCGGATCCCGACACAGCGAATCCCTTTTCGCCGAGCATGGCTGCAAGGGTACCCATTGCAACGCCGCATATACCGATCATATAAATCTTCTGCTCAGCCATTTACCGGGTACAGTAACTCTGCCGGAGTATATCGAGAGTGAGGAGCTCCTTCCGATCGCCCTTGATCACATACACTGCTTTGGCCTTCTGGCATACCTCCACCGATTGGAGCCCGACCTCTTTACCCTGAAAAAGGATCTTGGTACTCGGGGTCAAATATACGGTGATTTCCTTATTACGTTTTTTCATTTCAATGGAATCATCACCAAGATTAATAATCGTTCCCTTAAATTGAACGGTTGGGGATGAATAAACCGAGGTTATTCCCAATAAAAGAATCAGAGAACAGCACGCGATCTTTTTCATAGCCATTACCCCTTGCAATTGTTTTCATCCTTGCAGATACAATAGTACTATACCCGCGCAAATTTTTCAAATTATATTAATTGACAAAAGATATTTTAATCATTATATTAAATGCTATCGCCCGGCATAAGGGCCTTGTTGCGGAACTCAATGAAATGAACAATCATTCGTTATTCTACTTAACGCTTTCCATAATCGCAGCTTTAGGCATTGCCGCAAGCCCCGCAAAGGTCGGCACTATCCCGTCATATGAATGGGGCACGCTGCTCGCGAAGGTACGGCAGACGCTTCCAACAGATGAAAAATACATACAGTTTACGCCGGCTGAAAAGCCGAAATACAAAAACAGGATAATGAACTATATCACCGCGATAGATAGTAATCTGCTCAATAAAATAAAAATTCTAAGAATAGAATCATCGCCCCGGATTGATTATCTGTTCGTCAACAATAAGCTCTATTCCATGATAGAAAACTGGGAACCAATCGACCGGAAAGCCGAAAATGCAATACGCTCGAGGCTTACACGACAGTTCGGAATCCCCTCCGTGCAGCAGGATAAAAATTTTTATATCTATTCCTTCAACACCGACAAAACCAAGGTGTTCTGGTATCTCATGAAGCTCCCGAACAGCACATCCGACTGTATGATTTATTACTACCCCCGGCAGCTTTTCAGGATGCTTATGTCAGAATAAAATTTCAAATCGACGGCCTGAATAAATCTTGACAGTTTCTGATACCGACTGCATATTTGCCATCCAAAATCTTATGTTAAGGGCAAACAATTGGCAAACATCAAATCCCAAATTAAAAGAAACAGGCAGAACGAAAAACGAAGGGAAAAAAACTCCCAGATAAAATCCTCGATACGCACTGCTTCAAAAAAAGTGATACAAGCGGCCGAGTCAAAGGAAAATCCCGACCAACTGAAGGATCTGCTCGTCAGATTAATCAAGACCGTCGACAAGGCGGCGGCAGGCAGGGTAATCCATAAAAAAACGGCCGCCAGAAAAAAATCAAGATTAGCGAAACGAGTTAACGCCGCACTGCAGAGCCGGTCATAGGAGACCGCCATCCATGACTAAATCGGACATAGTGGAGCGCCTCACCCGGCAGAGCGGGTTGAAAAAAAAAGAGGTGCTCTGCATCGTGGACGGCTTTATCGATAAGATAAAAGAGAGCGTCCGGGATGGGAACAATGTCGAAATCCGCGGGTTCGGGACCTTTTATCAGGCAGAAAAAAAAGCAAGAAAGGTCTTTTCGCCGATAGCCGGCAAAAGCATCGATGTTCCGCAGAAAGTCACCCTGTCGTTTCGCGCAAGCAAGGTCGCAGACAAAAAACATATCCGGGGCGCTTAGCTCAGCTGGAAGAGCATCTGCCTTACAAGCAGAGGGTCACTGGTTCAAGTCCAGTAGCGCCCACAGAAAAGGGTCTATTTTGTTTACACACTCACAAATTGTGTAAAGCAAACAGGCCGAAAATGAGGCTACCGGACAACCGGCGTCTCTTAAAACTCAAAAGTGTGACATAAGTGTGACATGGAATTTTGCACTTATGCCGCGCGATATTCGGAGGTTTAAGATGTCGTCGAACGGAAAGCCTTATTCAATCTTCAAGCGCAACAACGTCTATTACGTCCGCTTCAAACTCTCATCAGGTACATGGTCAACGGCAAAAAGCACCGGTGAACGAGCAAAGGGTCGAGCCGAACGATGGGCCGTTGATTATCTTTCAACAGGCCGGATCATACGCCGCGAAAATGTTTCGTTTACTGAATTTTCAAAGGACTTCTTTTCATGGTCAGGCGCATGGGCCACGGATAAGCGCGTCCGAGGTTTACGCATCAGCCGCCGGCAGTGTTACAATTTAGCATATTTATTAAAAACCCATCTTCTCCCGCACCAGGGGAACAAAAAACTCACACAGATCGACCGGGCAGCTATTAAAGAATTACGCAACAACCTTTTTAACAGCGGTTATTCAGGAAACACCATAAACAAGTGCCTCAGCGCGCTCCGGGCCATTCTGGAATCCGCCGAGGAACAATCCCTTATTCAATACGTGCCGAAGATCGACCGTGCGGCGGATAACCCCAAACAGAAAGGAATTTTGACCATTGAAGAGGTCAAAAGGCTTTTCTCAATTCAATGGATGTCGGAGCCCGCGCATTGCCACCCGTCTAAAGATCAATTCATGGGATACGCAGGAAACCTTTTAGCCTGCTCTACCGGCTTACGGATGGGTGAACTACAGGCCCTCACCCTCTCCGACATTCATCTTGATGAGGGTTATATTTACGTATGGCGGTCGTGGGATAAGCTGTTCGGTTTGAATCAGACCACCAAAACAGGCCGGGCGCGTAATATCTTTATTCCCGGTATGGTAAAAGACGTTTTATCACAGCTCGTTAAGCTAAACCCGAACCCGGAAAGTTTTCTGTTTTTTGCTGAAAAAAAACCCGGAAAACCAGTTGAGTCAAAGGTTCTTATTCGTTCACTGTACAGGGCCTTAAAATCAATTGGAATATCCGAACAGGAGCGCCGGGCACGCAATATAACCTTTCATAGCTGGCGGCATTGGTTTAATTCACTGCTTATCAACGCAAAGGTGCCGCTCCAAAAGATTCAAAGCCTGACCGGGCATCTGACCGCTGAAATGACGCAGCATTATTACCACCTTGACGACATGGCAGATGTCCGGCGGATACAAGAATCTATTTTTAACGAAGAAGCAATAAATTAAGGGGGATACCATGAAAGCTATTATCAGTCAAAGTAAAGATAACATCTTCCAGTTTCATTCAGAACGGCAACTATCCCGGAAGACCGTCGAGAATTACAGCAATGCAGTTACCCGGTACGTGCAGTATATCAGTGATA
>MIBJ01000055.1:0-3349 GCA_001829495.1 Spirochaetes bacterium RBG_16_49_21
ATTGCCCGAAGTGTGGCATGGCGTTGGAGCCGTCCGGCGTTCCCTTTTTTGCAGCTAAAACCGATTATACCTGTCCCATGCATCCGGAAGTGTCCCAAGACCATCCGGGAAACTGCCCCAAGTGCGGTATGGCGTTGGAGCCCCGCAGCATCCCGGTTGAAGAAGAAAACCCGGAGCTTGCTGACATGTCCCGGCGCTTCTGGATCGGCACGCTGCTTTCGGCACCCGTATTCCTGCTCGCCATGATCGCGGATCTGCTGCCGGTGCTTCTACCGCAAGGCTTAAGCATGGCCGCCGTTCAATGGGTACAGTTCGCTCTTGCCACGCCGGTAGTGCTCTGGTGCGGATGGCCGCTCCTCGTGCGCGGATGGAAATCGGTGATCACGTGGAACCTGAACATGTTCACCCTGATCGGCCTCGGCGTTGCGGTCGCCTGGGTCTACAGCGTCATCGGGTTGCTTTTCCCGCAGATTTTTCCACCCGTCATGCAGATGAAAGACGGCACGGTGCACGTCTATTTCGAGGCCGCTGCCGTGATCACCGCTCTGGTGCTCCTGGGCCAGGTGTTGGAGCTGCGAGCCCGCTCGCGCACCAACGCGGCCATCAAGCTGCTTCTGGGCCTGGCACCGAAGAGCGCGCGCATCGTCCGCGACAGCGGCATAGAGGAAGACATCCCCCTGGAGCATGTCCGACCGGGCGACAAGCTGCGCGTTCGTCCGGGTGAGAAGATTCCGGTTGACGGCACGGTGGTCGAGGGTCAGAGCAGCGTGGACGAATCCATGGTCACGGGAGAGCCGATGCCGGTAGAAAAAGCCGCGGGCGACGTTCTGATCGGCGCCACGGTCAACGGCACCGGCACCCTGGTGATGCGGGCCGAGAAGGTTGGAGCGGACACCTTGCTTTCCCATATCGTCAACATGGTCGCCGAGGCGCAGCGCACGCGCGCCCCTATTCAGAAGCTCGCGGACCTGGTATCAGGCTATTTTGTCCCCGCGGTCTGGATCATCGCGGTCGTCACCTTCGCGGTCTGGCTCCTGTGGGGCACAGAGCCGCGCCTGGCTCACGCCATAGTAAACGCGGTGGCGGTTCTGATAATCGCCTGCCCCTGCGCCCTGGGCCTTGCAACCCCGATCTCCATCATGGTCGGAACCGGAAGGGGCGCCGTTGCCGGGGTGCTCATCAAGAACGCTGAAGCGCTGGAGATTATGGAAAAGGTGGACACGCTCGTTATTGATAAGACCGGCACTCTGACCGTGGGAAGGCCGAAGCTCGTTACGATCAAAGCAGTCGGCGGGATTGATGAAGAGAGCCTCCTCCGCCTGGCCGCAAGCCTTGAGCGGGCAAGCGAGCATCCCCTGGCAGAGGCGGTCGTGGCCGGCGCGAAGGAGAGGAAAATAGAATTGGCGCCGGTCACCGGCTTCAAGTCGTTGACCGGCAAGGGAGTCATCGGCACGGTCGAGGGACGGGATGTGGCTCTCGGCACCGTCAAGCTTCTGGAGAGCCTGGGTATTGATGCTGGGGACCTGCCCAAACAGGCAGACAACCTGCGCAACCAGGGGCAAACAGTCATGTTCGTGGGAATTGACGGCAGGGCGGCCGGCCTTTTAGGCGTGGCAGACCCGATCAAGGAATCCACGCCCGAGGCGATCCGGAACCTGCACGCCGAAGGGATCGAGATCGTCATGCTCACGGGCGACAGCCGTACCACGGCGGAGGCGGTTGCAAGCAGGCTCGGCATCGACCGGGTCCAGGCTGAGGTATTGCCGGACCAGAAAGCCGCGGCCGTCAAACAGCTCCAGGCTGAAGGCCGCACGGTCGCCATGGCCGGCGACGGCATCAACGACGCGCCCGCGCTCGCCCAGGCGCATGTGGGTATCGCCATGGGCACCGGCACGGATGTCGCAATGGAAAGCGCCGGCGTCACCCTGGTCAAGGGAGACCTCGTCGGCATAGTGCGCGCCCGGCGCCTCAGCCGCACAACCATGCGCAATATCCGGCAGAATCTCTTCTTCGCGTTCGTGTATAACTCGATCGGCGTGCCGGTGGCGGCCGGCGTGCTGTATCCCGTTTTCGGACTGCTCCTCTCCCCGATCATCGCCGCGGCAGCCATGAGCTTCAGCTCCGTGTCCGTGATCAGCAATTCGCTCAGGCTCAAGAAGGCGCGTCTCTGACCGGTGAGGGAAAATCTCTCGCAAAGCCGCTAAGACGCAAAGGAAAAACATTGCGCAGTCGTTTGGGTGTGACATGAAAAAGATATTGATTACCGGCGCGAGCCGGGGAATCGGGAAGGCGACGGCGCAGAAGTTCCTCGGGGAGGGCTGGTCCGTGATCGGGACCTCCAGATCCGGAACGGCATCCATACATCACCCGGCGTTTAAGATTTACGCTTTGAATCTGCTGGATTCACGGAGCATAGAAAAGAAAGTGGATTCCGGGTATTTCTGGCATAGAGGCAGGAAGAGATCCTGGTGACCGGCGGGCGGGGTCATACCTTCATTCCCGGAAGATTAAGCGACGCAGTGTTGCCCCCGTCCACGGGAAGAGCCTGTCCGGTGATGTAGCTCGATTCATCGCCGGCAAGAAAAAGTATCGCATACGCGACCTCTTCGGGGAGGCCGTATCTCAGCAGCTCGCAGCGGCTTCCCAATTTATCCTCTTTCCCCTTTGCCTGCGCATAGTCAAACACCGGTTTCGTCATTCCGGTCTTGATCAGGCCGGGGCACACCGCGTTGACGCGTATGTTGTATCCCCCGAGGTCGCAGGCCGAGGTCATGGTAAAATTGATCAGCGCCGCCTTGCTCGCGCTGTACGCATTGCCTCCCGCACCCGAGCGCATGCCGGCTACTGATGCGACATTGACGATAGTTCCTTTTTTCTTTTCCTTCATATGGGCGGCGATATGCTTTGTCGTATAAACGGCCCCCATCACGTTCACGCCGAAGACCTTCTCCCACACATCTTTGCGCTGATTGCCCGGGTCCGAGATGTCTCCCGCGGTTCCCGCGTTATTCACGACAGTATCGATTCCGCCGTATTCAGCCGTTGCCGCCCGGACGAGCTCTTGTACCTGCTCCTCTCTGGAGACATCGGTCTTTTTCCCGAAGACCTCGGCCTTTTCATGCTTTATCGCGGTGATCACCTCATCCAGTTGGCCTTCATTCAGATCAGCCAGTACCAGCCGCGCGCCTTCCCGGGCGAACAGAAAAGCCGTTGCCCTTCCTATGCCGCTTCCCGCTCCGGTGATTATTGCCGCTTTCCCTTTGAGTCTTTTTGAATCCATAATGCTCCTCTGATTAAATTCATGTTACCAACGCTGTGTAAAAAGTCGCCGGGAGCTGCCTTCTCTCTG